>NZ_JBSWYW010000053.1:0-201 GCF_056161305.1 Ekhidna sp. ABH4_415 | reverse complement strand
AATACGATCAGCAGCACGGATGTAAACGGCAATGTGGTGATCGATCCGAATGGTACGGGCGTGGTAGATGTAAACACGAGTTTGATCAGCAACGTAACGGATCCTGTTGGCAACCAGGATGCAGCGACGAAGGCATATGTAGACACGCAGGTAGGGAACCAGACGTTAAATGAGGCGTACATCGATGGCAACACGATCACC
>NZ_JBSWYW010000052.1:0-201 GCF_056161305.1 Ekhidna sp. ABH4_415 | reverse complement strand
TTGTCCGTGTTCGTAACCGTAAAACTTCCTGCCGCCGGAGTGGTCGCTCCGATCGCTGTGCCGTCAATGTTGCCGCCGTTAATATCAGCTGTCGTCAGCGTGCCCGTCGTGATATTCGCCGTGCCCAGCGTCGTGGTGCCCGTCACACCCAAAGTACCTGCCACACTCGCATTGCCCGTACTTGGGTCGATCGTCGTAGCG
>NZ_JBSWYW010000051.1:0-203 GCF_056161305.1 Ekhidna sp. ABH4_415 | reverse complement strand
CAGAAGTAGTTTGATGAGCTAATTGACCGTGCGATGCAAGAAAGCTATAGAAGATGAACGATCCCAGTTCCTAAAATCTTTGCTAGATCCTTCTGAAAGTGGAATATAACGCTCAGCTAGCGGGCGGATGTCCCGAACTGAGCAATTTCTGATAAAACTAGCGAACCTGAACCACACGCACAAAACGGTCTATAAAAAGCTGC
>NZ_JBSWYW010000050.1:0-217 GCF_056161305.1 Ekhidna sp. ABH4_415 | reverse complement strand
CACGACGGGCACGCTGACGACAGCTGATATTAACGGCGGCAACATTGACGGCACAGCGATCGGAGCGACCACTCCGGCGGCAGGAAGTTTTACGGTTACGAACACGGACAATATCCAGGTAGATGGAAATACGATCAGCAGCACGGATGTGAATGGCAACATAGTGTTGACCCCTAATGGCACGGGTGTGGTGACCACTGATAATTTAAGTCTGGAC
>NZ_JBSWYW010000049.1:0-217 GCF_056161305.1 Ekhidna sp. ABH4_415 | reverse complement strand
AAGGAATTGCGTTTGCGTCTCCCACAGTTCCAGCTATAAAAAGTAGCAGTCCAGTCCAGATTAATGCCTTGTAGGTAGTTTTTAAGTTCATGGAGGTATGGCTCACAACGCCTAGATAAAGCATGGGGCTTTACCTTTTATTTAAAGTGATGAAATTAGTGAAATCTGCCGACAGTCTTTTCCTCTTCTTTTCCTTAGATGAAAAGAAGCAAAAATC
>NZ_JBSWYW010000048.1:0-221 GCF_056161305.1 Ekhidna sp. ABH4_415 | reverse complement strand
AATCCAGAAGACTATCGATACAGTAGCGCAATTGATTATTCTGGGGGTAAGGGATTGATTGAAATTAAGTTCATAGAATAAGCACGGAAGTAACTTCCGCGCTAGTAAGAGCGGAAGTTACTTCCGTGACATACTAGTAGTTAACCTTCCGTGACAATTAAACATTGAGTCCCTATTTTTGGTATGTGAGCGAAAAATACAAAATCAAAGATCAAGACAAA
>NZ_JBSWYW010000047.1:0-223 GCF_056161305.1 Ekhidna sp. ABH4_415 | reverse complement strand
CGTTACCGTAATCGTGAAGGTCTGCGTTGCATAGGTGTCATCTCCACCATTCGCCGTGCCTCCATCGTCACTCAACACCACATCGACATTCGCTAATCCATTGGCATCCGCCGCTGGCGTGTAACTTAAGTTCCCACTTGCATCGATCGCCGGCTGGCTGCTGAATAACCCGTTGTTGTCGTTCGTCACCGTAAAGGTCAGCGTCTGGCCACTCTCATTCGCT
>NZ_JBSWYW010000046.1:0-223 GCF_056161305.1 Ekhidna sp. ABH4_415 | reverse complement strand
CAATAAGTATTGTAGATGATAACACCTCCTGGATAAGTGGGCATGATGCCACCTTCTTATTGACTACTGATGGTGGATCGAGCTGGCAGTCCTTTACCCACCCTACAGGTGGTTCATTTCAGTTTCGCGATGTTCATGGTTTCGATTCTGATAAAGTTGTTTTAATGACAGCAGGTCCCGGACCGCTTTCACGAATTTATACATTCAAGACTCCTGATATATG
>NZ_JBSWYW010000045.1:0-223 GCF_056161305.1 Ekhidna sp. ABH4_415 | reverse complement strand
CCTACTATTTCTTCCACTGCGGTCATGGATTTAATATGAGGGCTCTGTAAGGCAGCAGTTTTGAAATTTTCATAATGATTTCCCATGGGTGACTGGATCACTGGTACCATTACAATATTTTCATCATCAAAACCGGCATCCTTGTTCTGCAGGAAGTTCAGTTGACTTAGGACAATCAGCGTACCGATAATTAGCATGATAGAGATGGCAAACTGTGAGGTAA
>NZ_JBSWYW010000044.1:0-223 GCF_056161305.1 Ekhidna sp. ABH4_415 | reverse complement strand
CAGGCTTGTTCCCACCGTGGTAGAAGTACAACCGTCGATTCCACTTGTGCCTCGGTTTGCATAAATCTTAATATTATTTTTTACTCCAAATAAATCAGCATAACGAACTGGAATAGAGTTGCTTAAGTGCAGGATCGATTGCTCCAGAATAGATTCCAAAATGATATAAGCAGCCTTAGTTTCACTGTATTCAGCTTTGGGAATAAAGCTCATAATGCCATCC
>NZ_JBSWYW010000043.1:0-223 GCF_056161305.1 Ekhidna sp. ABH4_415 | reverse complement strand
CCTATGATGAGCCGATGAACCCTGGGACCAATCCTACGATTACCTTTGGCAATAGCGGAAACTTCACCACAGCAGGTGATGGTGCCTGGTCAGGAGGAAATACGATCTGGATAGAAACCTTCAATCATAGTGGAGCCTCAGAACAATTCTTTACAGAGACTGCAGTAGTCACTTCTTCCAGTGGTGCAACGGACGTAGTAGGAAACGCCGATATTGGAGGTGG
>NZ_JBSWYW010000042.1:0-223 GCF_056161305.1 Ekhidna sp. ABH4_415 | reverse complement strand
CCTACTATTTCTTCCACTGCGGTCATGGATTTAATATGAGGGCTCTGTAAGGCAGCAGTTTTGAAATTTTCATAATGATTTCCCATGGGTGACTGGATCACTGGTACCATTGCAATATTTTCATCATCAAAACCGGCATCCTTGTTCTGCAGGAAGTTCAGTTGACTTAGGACAATCAGCGTACCGATAATTAGCATGATAGAGATGGCAAACTGTGAGGTAA
>NZ_JBSWYW010000041.1:0-223 GCF_056161305.1 Ekhidna sp. ABH4_415 | reverse complement strand
AGCAGGCAGGCTGTTGATTCTGTTCACACCCGCTTGTCCGTTGGCGGTATTGCCAGAAGCTCCTGTACCATCGAAGGAGAGGTTCACAAGCCCCGGATCATCACCAGCATCGAGTGTGTTGGTTGCCGCAGCATCGAAGTACCAGGTGAAGATGTAATCATCCACATCCATGGATCCGTTGACCACCGAGGCAGTAGCCTGTCCGCTAGGCGGGTTGGTGGCA
>NZ_JBSWYW010000040.1:0-223 GCF_056161305.1 Ekhidna sp. ABH4_415 | reverse complement strand
CAGGCTTGTTCCCACCGTGGTAGAAGTACAACCGTCGATTCCACTTGTGCCTCGGTTTGCATAAATCTTAATATTATTTTTTACTCCAAATAAATCAGCATAACGAACTGGCATAGAGTTGCTTAAGTGCAGGATCGATTGCTCCAGAATAGATTCCAAAATGATATAAGCAGCCTTAGTTTCACTGTATTCAGCTTTGGGAATAAAGCTCATAATGCCATCC
>NZ_JBSWYW010000039.1:0-224 GCF_056161305.1 Ekhidna sp. ABH4_415 | reverse complement strand
ATCGTTGGGTTGGTTACCGGATTCATTGCCTCACTGTATGTTACCGTAACTACCTGTGTAAGGTCTCCCTGTGAGATCGGATCACTGTCTGTAGTCACTGTGGCCGTGGGTGCTTGAGTGTCAATCACAAATGAAGGTGAAGTGTCTCCAATATCTGCATTGCCCACCACGTCGGTAGCTCCGCTCGAAGAAGACACTACGGCCGTCTCTGCGCCAATTTCTTC
>NZ_JBSWYW010000038.1:0-226 GCF_056161305.1 Ekhidna sp. ABH4_415 | reverse complement strand
AATCATCCACATCCATGGATCCGTTGACCACCGAGGCAGTAGCCTGTCCGCTAGGCGGGTTGGTGGCATCATCATCACATGAGATATCCTGTGCGGTCTGTACCACATTCAGGCTAGGGTTCACTGCTTCTTCGTCGATGATAAACTCGATGAGGTCAGCGGCAGGGGTTACACAGCCTGTGGTATTGTTTTCCAGTCTGAGGTAATAAGTACCTGCAGGCAGTCC
>NZ_JBSWYW010000037.1:0-238 GCF_056161305.1 Ekhidna sp. ABH4_415 | reverse complement strand
CGCCGGCTGGCTGCTGAATAACCCGTTGTTGTCGTTCGTCACCGTAAAGGTCAGCGTCTGGCCACTCTCATTCGCTGCACCCTTGTCCAGGCTTGTCGCCCAGCCCGTCACACTCTGTGCTCCGGCATCTTCCAGTATGCTTTCATTCGCTCCCTTCGTGAAGCTTGGCTCGTCATTGACTGCATTCACCGTGATCGTGAAGGTTTGATCAGCACTCGTGTCTATCCCACCATTCGCA
>NZ_JBSWYW010000036.1:0-241 GCF_056161305.1 Ekhidna sp. ABH4_415 | reverse complement strand
CATGCCATCACAGTTTTGATCGATTCCATCGTAAGGAATTTCAGGAGCTCCTGGTCGAATAGTAGGATTGGTGTCATCACAGTCAGCTGGAAAAGAAACTCCATCACCATCTACATCTGTTAGGTCCATACCATCACAGTTTTGATCGATTCCATCGTAAGGAATTTCAGGAGCTCCTGGTCGAATAGTAGGATTGGTGTCATCACAGTCAGCTGGAAAAGAAACTCCATCACCATCCACA
>NZ_JBSWYW010000035.1:0-253 GCF_056161305.1 Ekhidna sp. ABH4_415 | reverse complement strand
ATCTCCAGCTACTTCGCCTGCTCCGATTGTTCCGTCTCCATCAATATCTCCAGCTACTTCACCAGCACCAATCGTTCCGTTTCCATCAGCATCTCCGGCTATTTCACCAGCACCAATTACTCCGTCTCCATTAACATCACCAGCTATTTCACCAGCTCCGATTGTTCCGTCTCCATCAGTATCTCCAGCTACTTCGCCTGCTCCGATTGTTCCGTCTCCATCAATATCTCCAGCTACTTCACCAGCACCAATC
>NZ_JBSWYW010000034.1:0-264 GCF_056161305.1 Ekhidna sp. ABH4_415 | reverse complement strand
GGGGGGGGGGGGGGGGGGGGGGGGGGGGGGGGGGGGGGGGGGGGGGGGGGGGGGGGGGGGGGGGGGGGGGGGGGGGGGGGGGGGGGGGGGGGGGGGGGGGGGGGGGGGGGGAGGGGGGGGGGGGGGGGGGGGGGAGGGGGGGGGGGGGTAGGGACGAAGGAGCTGGTTGTATTTCGCCATCCTGTCTGATCGACTCATTGATCCTGTCTTAATCTGACCACTGTTGGTTGCAACAGCAATATCTGCAATGGTAGCATCCTCAGT
>NZ_JBSWYW010000033.1:0-271 GCF_056161305.1 Ekhidna sp. ABH4_415 | reverse complement strand
CCAGACGTTAAATGAGGCGTACATCGATGGCAACACGATCACCGCGACAGATTTAGAAGGCGATGTGACGGTGAACTTGAGTGAGACGACCGACTTTGTGATCCAGGATGCGGGGGTAGCGACGTTCACCGTAGCGGACAATGGTCAGGTAACGAGTGTGGGCAATGTGGACGCACAGAATGGCTTAGATGTGACGGGAGCGAACCTGACGGTAGGCGCTACGACGATCGACCCAAGTACGGGCAATGCGAGTGTGGCAGGTACTTTGGGT
>NZ_JBSWYW010000032.1:0-283 GCF_056161305.1 Ekhidna sp. ABH4_415 | reverse complement strand
CCAGACGTTAAATGAGGCGTACATCGATGGCAACACGATCACCGCGACAGATTTAGAAGGCGATGTGACGGTGAACTTGAGTGAGACGACCGACTTTGTGATCCAGGATGCTGGGGTAGCGACGTTCACCGTAGCGGACAATGGTCAGGTAACGAGTGTGGGCAATGTGGATGCACAGAATGGCTTAGATGTGACGGGAGCGAACCTGACGGTAGGCGCTACGACGATCGACCCAAGTACGGGCAATGCGAGTGTGGCAGGTACTTTGGGTGTGACGGGCACC
>NZ_JBSWYW010000031.1:0-285 GCF_056161305.1 Ekhidna sp. ABH4_415 | reverse complement strand
CGCTACGACGATCGACCCAAGTACGGGCAATGCGAGTGTGGCAGGTACTTTGGGTGTGACGGGCACCACGACGCTGGGCACGGCGAATATCACGACGGGCACGCTGACGACCGGAACGATCACGACGCTAGGTGGTGCGATGGATGCGAACAACCAGGCGATCACGAATGTAGACATCAACAGTGGTGCGATCGACGGCATCACCTTAGGAACGAACGCTGCGGTGACGCAGGCAAACATTGACAATATCCAGGTAGATGGAAATACGATCAGCAGCACGGATGT
>NZ_JBSWYW010000030.1:0-349 GCF_056161305.1 Ekhidna sp. ABH4_415 | reverse complement strand
GCTCCGTCTGACGGGCTGCTACAGTAAGAGGGATAATGACGAGGTGAAATCAGATGTTCTTGGCAAAGGATCTTATGGAAATAGGAGAGGAGAGAACCGATGCACGAAAACCCAAGCGGTTAGGTGCTGTCAGGTACGTAGTGCTCCAGAAGTAGTTTGATGAGATAATTGACCGTGCGATGCAAGAAAGCTATGGAAGATGAACGATCCCAGTCCTGAAAATCTTCTCCAAATCCTACTGAAAGTGGAATATAACGCTCAGCTAGCGGGCGGATGTCCCGAACTGAGCAATTTCTGATAAAACTAGCGAACCTGAACCACACGCACAAAACGGTCTATAAAAAGCTGC
>NZ_JBSWYW010000029.1:0-402 GCF_056161305.1 Ekhidna sp. ABH4_415 | reverse complement strand
CGGATGATCGATTGAACAGCCTGAGTTTTCATCGGTGATGGTCATCACATAGTTACCGATAGGTAATCCATTGACTGTAGTGTTAGTGACTCCATTGAGGTTATAGCTTACATCAGCGTATATTCCACCAGTAGATCCATCAAAAGCGATCGGGGTACCACCTGCAGTTTCAAGTGCGAACGCAAACGTGCCAGCTCCTGTACCACCAGTAGGGGTAAGGGTAACCGCACCGTTAGCATCCGGGTTACCTGGGTCGTTGGCACCTGGGTCGCAGACAGAGTTTCCGGTCAATCCGGACTCACCTGCACCAAGGGTAGGTTGACCGGAGTTGATGGTAATGTTTGCTGTAGCAGACACACATCCGGTGATGAGGTCGGTAACAGTCAATACATAGTCTCCATC
>NZ_JBSWYW010000028.1:0-426 GCF_056161305.1 Ekhidna sp. ABH4_415 | reverse complement strand
AAATTAGTGAAATCTGCCGACAGTCTTTTCCTCTTCTTTTCCTTAGATGAAAAGAAGCAAAAATCAAGACAGCCTGAAACCTTCCGCCCACAGGCACTCGCCGGCTCGGCAGGCTGTCCTGGCCACCGCACTTTCACTTCTCCGAAGTGAGCTTTTAGCCGGCAGATGAACGGGCGTCTCCTGATTCCATTTGCGAAGAGCTATGTAAAGCCATGTGCTTTATCGCCTGTTATATTCTGCATTGTTTTACATCTTGCAATTTCCGTTCGAGCTAAAGCACCAGTTGCACTCTAAGTCCGCGATAGCAGTTACTTTGTAGATAACTAACCTTTTTCTGATGGAAAGCCGCTCTCACGCGGGCGCTCCGTCTGACGGGCTGCTACAGTAAGAGGGATAATGACGAGGTGAAATCAGATGTTCTTGGCA
>NZ_JBSWYW010000027.1:0-450 GCF_056161305.1 Ekhidna sp. ABH4_415 | reverse complement strand
GCGGATGCCAATGGATTAGCGAATGTCGATGTGGTGTTGAGTGACGATGGAGGCACGGCGAATGGTGGAGATGACACCTATGCAACGCAGACCTTCACGATTACGGTAACGGCTGTCAATGATGCACCAAGCTTCACAAAGGGAGCGGATGAGAGTATCAATGAAGATGCAGGTGCCCAGAGTGTGACCGGCTGGGCGACAGGGATGAGTCCGGGCCCTGCGGATGAGAGCGGCCAGAACCTGAGCTTCAATGTGAGTAATGATAACAACGCCCTGTTCTCAGTACAGCCGACGATCAATGCAAGTGGAGATTTGAGCTACACGCCGGCAGCCGATGCGTTTGGAAGTGCCACAGTTACGGTAAGCATCAGCGACGATGGTGGCACTGCGAATGGTGGGATAGACACGAGTGCTGATCAAACCTTCACGATCACGGTGAATGCAGTCAAT
>NZ_JBSWYW010000026.1:0-465 GCF_056161305.1 Ekhidna sp. ABH4_415 | reverse complement strand
GCGGAAGTTACTTCCGTGACATACTAGTAGTTAACCTTCCGTGACAATTAAACATTGAGTCCCTATTTTTGGTATGTGAGCGAAAAATACAAAATCAAAGATCAAGACAAAATCTACTTCGTGACTTTTAGTGTCGTTCAGTGGATCGATGTTTTTACTCGTCCGGTTTATAAGGAAATACTAATTAAAAACCCCTCTGGCGCGGAAGTTACTTCCGTGACATACTAGTAGTTAACCTTCCGTGACAATTAAACATTGAGATCCCTATTTTTGGTATGTGAGCGAAAAATACAAAATCAGAGATCAAGACAAAACCTACTTCGTCACCTTTAGTGTCGTTCAGTGGATTGATGTGTTTACCCGTCCGGTATACAAGGAAATACTAATTAAAAACCTCAAATATTGTCAGGAGCATAAAGGATTAGAAATCTATGGTTGGTGTTTAATGTCCAATCATATGCATAT
>NZ_JBSWYW010000025.1:0-487 GCF_056161305.1 Ekhidna sp. ABH4_415 | reverse complement strand
CCGCTCCCAAGAGGAGACTTTAGAGTCATTTTTGAAACAAAATTGACTTTCTTACATCGAGATGACGTTACGTAAATCTCCGCCAGATTTTCGTTACCTTTTGACCTCAATCACTTGATGGAGTAAGTGCTATTCAAAGTAAATACCTCTCCTGCCAGTCGAGATGACCAAATTGGTAGGGGTTCTCTAATTACATTTCCTTTAATCTTCCTCTCGCCTTTTCATGCGCAGGATGTTTTCTTTTTGCAGCTTTTTTTACCTGTTCATAAGTAACCTGAGTTCGATGTGAGAAATATAAAAAACACCATAAATCCCCTCCTTGGAGGGGTGGGATGGGTTTTTACACAAATGTTTTTCTTTTTAAGCCAATTTTGACTCAAAAATGACAGCTTTATGAATTACCCACCTCTTCCTCAGAAACGTCTGACCGCTCCCAAGAGGAGACTTTAGAGTCATTTTTGAAACAAAATTGACTTTCTTACATCGA
>NZ_JBSWYW010000024.1:0-488 GCF_056161305.1 Ekhidna sp. ABH4_415 | reverse complement strand
GGCTTTACCTGTAATTTAAAAAGCTGAAATTAGTGAAATCTGCCGAATGATTTTATCTCCTTCTTTTCCTTGGATGAAAAGAAGCAAAAATCAAGACAGCCTGAAACCTTCCTCCCACAGGCCCTCGCCGGCTCGGCAGGCTGTCCTGGCCAACGCACTTTCACTTCTGCGAAGTGAGCTTTTAGCCGGCAGATGAACGGGCGTCTTTTGATGCCATATGCGAAGAACTATGTAAAGCCATGTGCTTTATCGCCTGTTATATTCTGCATTGTTTTACATCTTGCAATTTCCGTTCGGGCAGAAAAATCCTTGGCACCCTAAGTCCGCGATCGCAGACACTTGGTAGATAACTTACCTTTTTCTGATGGAAAGCAGTACTCACGCGGGCGCTCCGTCTGACGGGCTGCTACAGTAAGAGGGATAATGACGAGGTGAAATCAGATGTTCTTGGCAAAGGATCTTATGGAAATAGGAGAGGAGAGAACCGA
>NZ_JBSWYW010000023.1:0-506 GCF_056161305.1 Ekhidna sp. ABH4_415 | reverse complement strand
TCCAGATCGTATTTCCTCCTGACCAGGCACCATCACCTGCTGTGGTGAAGTTTCCGCTATTGCCAAAGGTAATCGTAGGATTGGTCCCAGGGTTCATCGGCTCATCATAGGTGACTGTCACCACCTGGACCAAATCACCTGGAAAGATGGGATCACTATCTACCGTTACCGTTGCTGTTGGGGATTGGGTGTCTATGGCAAAGGATGGAGAGGTGTCTCCAACATCGTCATTTCCAGCTGCATCCGTTGCACCACTGGAAGATGCTACTACTGCGGTCTCTGCACCAATTTCTTCCGCTCCACTATTATGGTTGAAAGTCTCCGTCCATATGGTGTTTCCACCCGACCAGGCACCATCACCGGCTGTTGTAAAATTAGTACTTGTACTAAAGGTGATCGTTGGGTTGGTTACCGGATTCATTGCCTCACTGTATGTTACCGTAACTACCTGTGTAAGGTCTCCCTGTGAGATCGGATCACTGTCTGTAGTCACTGTGGCCGTGGGT
>NZ_JBSWYW010000022.1:0-520 GCF_056161305.1 Ekhidna sp. ABH4_415 | reverse complement strand
CCAGGCCAACACAACCGATAATACTTCGTGTACGCCTGGAAGCTACACTGGTACAGCTACTGTAAACCTCGCCGATATTACCGGTGCAGGTGCTGCCCTGTCTGATTACAGTTTCTTCTGGGCGACTGCCGCTGACCCGGCCACTCAAATCGATGATGATAACGTTCTTGATGACGACATCTCTGGTAACTCCGGAGTAGAAGATGGTGATTATATCCTCATCGTTACTGACCTCATTACAGGATGTACTTCAGCAACAGCCAACATTACCATCAACTCGTCTCAGCCTACGCTGGGTGCGGGTGAGTCCGGACTGACAGGCAACTCTGTCTGCGACCCAGGTGCCAATGACCCAAGCAACCCGGATGCCAATGGTGCGGTTACACTCACTCCTACTGGAGGATCTGGCGCTGGCACATTTGCGTTCGCACTCGAAACTGCAGGTGGTACACCTATCGCTTTTGATGGATCTACTGGTGGAATATATGCTGACGTAAGCTATAACCTCAATGGAGTCACT
>NZ_JBSWYW010000021.1:0-590 GCF_056161305.1 Ekhidna sp. ABH4_415 | reverse complement strand
GCACCTGGGTCGCAGACAGAGTTTCCGGTCAGTCCGGACTCACCTGCACCAAGGGTAGGTTGACCGGAGTTGATGGTAATGTTTGCTGTAGCAGACACACATCCGGTGATGAGGTCGGTAACAGTCAATACATAGTCTCCATCTTCTACGCCGGAGTTTCCGGAGATGTCGTCATCGAGGATGTTGTCATCATCGATTTGAGTGGCCGGATCAGCGGCAGTCGCCCAGAAGAAGCTGTAATCAGACAGGGCAGCACCTGCACCGGTAATATCGGCGAGGTTTACAGTAGCTGTACCAGTGTAGCTTCCAGGCGTACACGAAGTATTATCGGTTGTGTTGGCCTGGATGGTTGCGACATCCAGTGTAGGGTCTACGGTAGCATCTCCGATGGCAAACGGATGATCGATTGAACAGCCTGAGTTTTCATCGGTGATGGTCATCACATAGTTACCGATAGGTAATCCATTGACTGTAGTGTTAGTGACTCCATTGAGGTTATAGCTTACGTCAGCATATATTCCACCAGTAGATCCATCAAAAGCGATAGGTGTACCACCTGCAGTTTCGAGTGCGAACGCAAATGTGCCAGC
>NZ_JBSWYW010000020.1:0-603 GCF_056161305.1 Ekhidna sp. ABH4_415 | reverse complement strand
GATGCTGGTGATGATCCGGGGCTTGTGAACCTCTCCTTCGATGGTACAGGAGCTTCTGGCAATACCGCCAACGGACAAGCGGGTGTGAACAGAATCAACAGCCTGCCTGCTGGTACCTACTATGTGCGTGCCGAAGACCTTACCAGCCCGGGTGACGGATGCCTGAGCCCGATCATGGCCGTGACCATCCAGCAGTTCAACACAACCATCTCTGTGCCTGCTACACTCGGTACAGCTTATGAGCTGGATGACAATGACAACTGTACGCCAAACAATGGCGCTATACAGATCAATGACATCACTGAAACCAGACCGACAGGTACGGTCTCTGTTTCCGGTGCTGGAGTGAACATCACAGATTATGACTTCACCTGGCTGGAAGACGATGGGACAACTCCTATTGCAGTGGCTGGATTCCCTGATGTCGTGTTCTTCGAAAGCGACAGCTCAACCGCTGCTGCTAATGGTAGCGCAGATGCCAGCGTCATCGCCGGACTGCCTGCAGGTACTTATTACCTCAGACTGGAAAACAATACCACAGGCTGTGTAACCCCTGCCGCTGACCTCATCGAGTTTATCATCGACGAAGAAGCAGTGAACCCT
>NZ_JBSWYW010000019.1:0-642 GCF_056161305.1 Ekhidna sp. ABH4_415 | reverse complement strand
CCCATGCTGCCGCAAGTTTGCAACTTGTGGCCATTCAATCCAAGAACTCAACATCTATTAACCCCTTGACACCTGCATAATCTCTGGCACTTGAATACAAGTAATCTTCGGCATTTTCTACAAGCCCGGCAACAACCGGATTGTTATGAACATATTCCATCTTCTGATCAATCACCTCATTACTGAAAATCTCAATTGGCCGATTATCCTGCCTCCAAAACTGATAGCTTTGATTATTACTATTTCTCTCTCCAGCTTTCATGAAAATTTCCAACATCCAGTCTTTTCTACTTTCCTGGTTACTATGCTGAATTTCCTTCAAGATCTTTTTGGATGTAAATTTTTTCAAATCTCTGATGGTTCCTGACAAATCCCCGCATTCAGAACGGACAATCATATGGACGTGGTTGCTCATCAAACACCAGCTATAGACTATCAGACCCTTTTCTTTCTGACAATGCCTGATGCTTTCTAAGAAAATATCACGATAAGACTGGCGCGTGAAAACATCCACCCATTCCACGGTTGCAAAAGTGATGAAATAGATTCCTGTATTGTTTTGAATCTTATAATTCCGGCTCATGCAATACAAGTTACAAACTTGTAAGAAAAGCTATCTTCTTCTTTCTTTTTCCGCAAGTT
>NZ_JBSWYW010000018.1:0-821 GCF_056161305.1 Ekhidna sp. ABH4_415 | reverse complement strand
GCGTTGTGAGCCATACCTCCATGAACTTAAAAACTACCTACAAGGCATTAATCTGGACTGGACTGCTACTTTTTATAGCTGGAACTGTGGGAGACGCAAACGCAATTCCTTATCTCAGACGCGGTGCAACTTTTGGCCCAGTTCTTTTTGCCATTGGAACAGTAATTTGGATTCCTTTAAGAATAAGGAAACCAATCCTTCATCCGTTTAACTCCCACGAATACAAATCAACTTTTGACGCACTGTTTGCCTTCATGTTTAACAACTTCGTATTGGAGTTTTGGGCTTTCTGTTGTGCTTTTGGAATGTTGATTGTGATTGGCGGGGGAACTGCAATGAAGAGTTCTGCTGGATTTAAAGTTGCTGTTGCAAAGATTCAAGAAGATGAACGACTAACGAAGCAAATCGGCGAATTTCGTGGAGCAGGGACTTTGGTAGCAGGTTCAACCAGCTCAACTCAAGCAAACCTCGACTTCAGCGCATACGGAACGAATGGAGGAACTCGGGTGAACATCGAACTAGAGAAAGAGTCTGGAGACTGGAAAGTCAACTCACTGAAATTCAACTAATACAGCTCACAACAAGCGCTAGCGATGCAGATGTCAAACTGCTTCTAGCAAGTATCGCAGGAACTTACCGCTCTCCTTCCCTTCTATTACTTTCAGTGCGTTGAAGAACTGCCTGCAGTTCTGGCGGATATCTGGATTAACGCAGCTTTTTATAGACCGTTTTGTGCGTGTGGTTCAGGTTCGCTAGTTTTATCAGAAATTGCTCAGTTCGGGACATCCGCCCGCTAGCTGAGCGTTATATTCCACTTTCAG
>NZ_JBSWYW010000017.1:0-917 GCF_056161305.1 Ekhidna sp. ABH4_415 | reverse complement strand
TCTTGATTTTTGCTTCTTTTCATCCAAGGAAAAGAAGGAGATAAAATCATTCGGCAGATTTCACTAATTTCAGCTTTTTAAATTACAGGTAAAGCCACATGCTTTATCTAGTCGTTAGATGCTATAGGGAGAACCGAACACATGAGCATAAAATCCAAAATTAAATGGTGGGTTTTCCCATCTCTTCTTTGGCCAATTGCAATAGGGATATTCATAATCTCAAGACTGTCCGTTAACAATCAACTTGAACGATTCAACAACGATCCAGCAGGTGTAGTCCTAGCAGGAACCTTGTTGATTACATTGTTTTTTATACTTCCCTTGATACCATTTGCCTTCATGCATACCTATGAACTTCTTAACAACAAACAGCTAGTCCTCAGAAATTTTCTATTTCGAACTGCTCGAACATTAAACCTGAACGACATTAGTAACATTGAGGTGAAAGAAGGGATTTATGGCCTTATTCCAACTACGTGCTTCACGATGAACATTGAAACAACGAACGGTGGAACTTTTCGAATTGGGTCGAAACTAAATACTAACTACGAATCAATTTCGGAGGCATTAATAAAAACAGCATCTAACAGACGCTGATCGGGCATATGTCTCAGTGCTTTCTGGCTTGTTTCAGTGCAACTCGACCGTGATATCAGCCGCTGGGATATGGCAGTACTTTCTACTGACTTTCGCTCGCAGGGTTTTGGACTTGCAGAACGCAGTGCCACTCTGAACCGTTGTGAGCTTCGGCAGATTTCACTACTTTAGTGCTATTCACTAGCTGCGGACATACGCCCGATAGCTGTGCGTTGTGAGCCATACCTCCATGAACTTAAAAACTACCTACAAGGCATTAATCTGGACTGGACTGCTACTTTTTATAGCTGGAACTGTGGGAGACGCAAACGCAATTCCTT
>NZ_JBSWYW010000016.1:0-2044 GCF_056161305.1 Ekhidna sp. ABH4_415 | reverse complement strand
TACGAATGTGGATGCGCAGAATGGATTAGATGTGACGAATGCGGACCTGACGGTAGGGGGCACGAACTTCACTGTAGATGATGTGACGGGTGATGTTGCCACCGCGGGATCGATCGACATCACCACCAACCTCTCATTCGATGGCGCCAACACGGCAGAAGAGATTGTGACCTCAGGCACGGTAGACTTGGCGACCCCATCGGACAATGCCCTTGTCACAGAGGGAGCTTTAGCTGGCGCGATCGGCAACCAGGCGGGATCAGGTCTGACATACGATGGAGCTAACAATGAAATTGATTTAGGAGGTGATCTTCAGGGGGATGCGATCATAGGCACGGCGGGTCTTGGTAACTTCCAGGTCGCTGACGATGCGGCTGGTACTACCAACTACCTGACGGTAGCTGATGGAGGAAACATTACGATTGGAGATGGCAACATCACTTCGGGCAATGGTACAATCACGACGGGTACAGGACAAGCTGATTTTGGGGGCAATGTAGATGCAAACAATGGGTTAGATGTGGATGGCGGCAACTTCACGGTGGCTGATGGGGCTACTACCACCAATATCGACAACAACACGATCAACCTCGGTAACCTTGCTACGGATGCGTTAGACATCACCGCAGCTACCAACATCAATGGAGGTAATTTGACGATTGCTTCTCCACAAACGGATGTGACTTCTACGACTTTGAATGTAGCCGATGGAACCACGACCAACATCAACTCTGATGCTGTAAACATCGGTAACCTCGCCACGGATGCGGTCGATGTAACGGGTGTGATCAATTTGAATGGTGGACAGATCACCGCAGCTACGAATGTAGATGCGAACAATGGTCTGGATGTGGCGAATGCGGACCTGACGGTAGGGGGCACGAACTTCACTGTAGATGATGTGACGGGTGATGTTGCCACCGCGGGATCCATCGACATCACCACCAACCTTTCCTTTGATGGGGCCAACACGGTAGAAGAGATTGTGACCTCAGGCACGGTAGACTTAGCCACTCCATCGGACAATGCCCTTGTCACAGAGGGAGCTTTAGCTGGTGCTATTGGAAACCAGGCGGGATCAGGTCTGACATACGATGGAGCTAACAATGAAATTGATTTAGGAGGTGATCTTCAGGGGGATGCGATCATCGGGACAGCCGGGCTTGGTAACTTCTCGGTAGAAAGCGATGATACCGGAGCAGGCACATCATATTTTGAGGTAGCCGACGGAGGCAACATCACCGTAGGCGATGGCACGGTTACAACGGGCACGGGTCAGGTAACGCTCAATGGCAATGTGGATGCGACCAGTGGCGTAGACATTACAGGTGGAGCGCTGACTATTGACAACCAGGCGATCACCCAAACCACAGGAGGCCAGGTTACGCTAGCGGGTAATCTTGATGCGAACAATGGCGTTGATGTAACGGGCGCTGACTTGACTGTGGCTACCAACGCTGACTTGAACGGGACCCTTGATGTAGCGGGTCAGACCGACTTAGCTGCGACGGGAGTAGCGACGAATGTTCGTGGGACTTTGGGTGTAGCTGAGCAGGCAACTTTTACTGGCAATGTGGACGCACAGAATGGCTTAGATGTGACGGGAGCGAACCTGACGGTAGGCGCTACGACGATCGACCCAAGTACGGGCAATGCGAGTGTGGCAGGTACTTTGGGTGTGACGGGCACCACGACGCTGGGCACGGCGAATATCACGACGGGCACCATCACGACAGCTGATATTAACGGCGGCAACATTGACGGCACAGCGATCGGAGCGACCACTCCGGCGGCAGGAAGTTTTACGGTTACGAACACGGACAACATCCAGGTAGATGGAAATACGATCAGCAGCACGGATGTGAATGGCAACATAGTGTTGACCCCTAATGGCACGGGTGTGGTGACCACTGATAATTTAAGTCTGGACGGCAATACGATCAGCAGCACGGATGTAAACGGCAATGTGGTGATCGATCCGAATGGTACGGGCGTGGTAGATGTAAACACGAGTTTGATCAGCAACGTAACGGATCCTGTTGGC
>NZ_JBSWYW010000015.1:0-3580 GCF_056161305.1 Ekhidna sp. ABH4_415 | reverse complement strand
CATCACCGGATGTGTGTCTGCTACAGCAAACATTACCATCAACTCCGGTCAACCTACCCTTGGTGCAGGTGAGTCCGGACTGACCGGAAACTCTGTCTGCGACCCAGGTGCCAACGACCCAAGCAACCCGGATGCCAACGGTGCGGTTACCCTTACCCCTACCGGTGGTACAGGAGCTGGCACATTTGCGTTCGCACTTGAAACTGCAGGTGGTACACCTATCGCTTTTGATGGATCTACTGGTGGAATATACGCTGACGTAAGCTATGACCTCAATGGGGTCACCAATACCACCGTCAATGGATTACCTATCGGTAACTATGTGATGACCATCACCGATGAAAACTCAGGCTGTTCAATCGATCATCCGTTTGCCATCGGAGATGCTACAACTGATCCTACTTTGGATGAACCTACCATTCAGGCCAATACGACAGATAACACATCGTGTAACCCTGCCAATTATACCGGTACAGCTACAGTAAACCTTGCTGACATCACCGGTGCTGGTGCTGCGCTATCCGATTACAGCTTCTTCTGGGCGACTGCCGCTGACCCGGCTACTCAAATTGATGATGATAACGTTCTCGATGACGACATCTCTGGTAACTCCGGAGTAGAAGATGGTGATTATATCCTCATCGTTACTGACCTCATTACAGGATGTACTTCAGCAACAGCCAACATTACCATTGGGCAATCACTCGCGGTTATTGATATTGAGACTACAATGGATCAAAGCGACTTTGGATGCCCTGGAAATAACACAGGTCAGTTAACAGCTTCTATTAACTCAGGCACAACCGATTACACCCTCTCGTGGTATAGCGGAGCATCCCCTTCAGGTGCGCCAATTAATACGACTGTCAATACTTCTAATACAATTTCAGGATTATCATCTGGATTATACGTAGTTGAAGTTACAGATAACGTCACATTATGTACGGAGACCGAGCAAATAACAGTAACTTCTCAGACCCTGACATTAACGCCTAATCTGAGTTCAACACCTCAACAAAATTGTAATTTGGAGGATGGTGCGGCTACTGTCGATAATGTTATTGTGGCTGGTGGACCTACCGGACATACTCCTGTATACAAGTATGATTGGTACCTTGGGCCAACTCAGTTCATTGAGATTCCATTCGATAACTTATCAGGCACGTTCGAAGAAGGAGAAAACATCACTGTTGGTGGGGAAACAGCTACAATCATTGCCTTTGATCCGGCAGGGACGATTCTTGCATCGGATCCAAGTGGAGATATAGTTGATAATGATGCTATTTCAGGAGGTTCTTCAGGAGCCACTGCAGACGTTAACAGCAGTGAGGATATCACAACTACTGGTACAGTTGGTGTATCGACACTGAATTACCTGACAGCTGGAACCTATTCGGTATTTGTGACTGATACACAATCAGGATGTACTTCATCTAAGTTCGACATTGTTGTAGCGGATGCACTTCCTGCTGCTCCGACTATTGTAATTACAGCAGATGCAACACCAGGCGCTTGTAATAGCCAGGGTGGTGAGCTGAGTGCTGCAGTTACGGATAATGGTGGTGGAATTGCCAACTTCTTCTGGTATGAAGGTTCTGATGATTTCGCAAATGATGATCCAACTGGTGCCAACGCTCTTGCTGATGGAATTAATCAATTGCAAGCTGATCCAACAGCCAATATCGATGTGAACCACTCAATTCCGACAAGTTCTCAATTGGATAATATTGTTCCAGGACTTTACACGTTCGTGGTTGAAGACAACAACGGATGTAGATATCAACAAACTTTTGATCTTCCATTTAATGGTATCCAAACGACTACTGCACTGACTGTAACCAATGTGGATGAATGTCCTGACAATGGTACTGCTGATGTTTCATTGGCAGATTTCCAGGTGTTGACTGTCACTTATGATGGAGGAAATACCGGCGATTTTGAGACACTTGAACCATATACTTCTGTAGATAATGGTGGTGGAAGTAACGCAATTGGTTTGATCAGTTTTGATGATGCTTCTGGTACGGTACAGCTTTCAGTAACCTCAGGTTCTTTTACGGCAGGAGCCGGGGATGAAATCGTGGGTACCAATACAGGCAATCGAGCAACCATTGATGCAGTAAGCAGTGTTGGATTTACGAATAATGAAGCGGATGATATAGACGAATACATCATCTACCTATATGCAGGTGCAGGTGTGCCGGCAGATCGGTTTACCCCTTACACCATTGTTAATTCAGTAGGATCACCTTTAAGATTCCCTTACACCTATGATCCGGATGACGGTCGAGTATTTGATGGTGATGGTGTTCAAATTGATAATCCGGGTACTATTTCGGAAGGCGGATCCATTACATTCACCTCTCTTCCTGCCGGGCCTTACACTGCAATAGCAAGAGAAAAAGCAACAGCAGCTTTCGGAAGTGGTGATCAGTGTTGGTCATCATCGGCTACTGACAATTTGATACAGGAAGCATATGAGCCAATCATTACCAGCTTTAGTATAACTGATGATACTTTCTGTGATTCAGACAATGGTTCTATATCCGTATCCGTCGCAAAAGACACTGATGATACCGCATTGGCTGATGGGTTCTATTTCACATGGTATGATAACACACCTGCTATTATCTTCCAGGAGGGAATTGCAGCTGCTACAGCTACGTCAACAACTCCTGCTACACTTGGTGCAGGTACATATACGGTAGAAATTGAAAGAGCACCGGGAGGTGTGACACCTGGAATAGGTTGTACAGTCACCAGTCAAACTTTCACCGTTTCTCATGATCCGGAAGTTCATGAAATCTCTGCGGTTGCTACTCCTGCTGAAAATCTAAATTGTAATCCATTTACTGGCGTTGCGGAAGTAACAGAGATCAATGATAATGGAACTCCAAGTGTTACTTTTAGTGATTATGAATTCAAGTGGTACCTTGATGATCAGGCTACTCAAATCGTTTATGTTCCATATACTGGTTTAGTTGGTGCATTCAATATTGGAGATGGTGTAACTTTCTCTGGCACTGGTGCAACAGCAACTGTTATTTCCGATGATGGCAATTCCATGATAGTTAGTGGACCTACTGGAACGATCAATGAAGGAAGCACTGTTTCCTTCGGGGGTAATTCTGCCACGGTAGATTTCACACATAATAACAATGTAACTTCGACTGGAGCCAGTGCAGATAACATTGTAAATGGACTTGAGGGAGGAACGTATTACGTAACGATTGACGATCTCGCTGGATCGGGTTGTCCTTCGGTGCTCAATTTCTTTGAGATCACAATTGAAGACAATACCGTTCTACCGTCCATGAATGTGGTACAGACCGCACAGGATATCTCATGTGATGATGATGCCACCAACCCGCCTAGCGGACAGGCTACTGCCTCGGTGGTCAACGGATCCATGGATGTGGATGATTACATCTTCACCTGGTACTTCGATGCTGCGGCAACCAACACACTTGATGCTGGTGATGATCCGGGGCTTGTGAACCTCTCCTTCGATGGTACAGGAGCTTCTGGCAATACCGCCAACGGACAAGCGGGTGTGAACAGAATCAACAGCCTGCCTGCT
>NZ_JBSWYW010000014.1:0-12383 GCF_056161305.1 Ekhidna sp. ABH4_415 | reverse complement strand
CGTTACCGTAATCGTGAAGGTCTGCGTTGCATAGGTGTCATCTCCACCATTCGCCGTGCCTCCATCGTCACTCAACACCACATCGACATTCGCTAATCCATTGGCATCCGCTGCTGGCGTGTAACTTAAGTTCCCACTTGCATCGATCGCAGGCTGGCTGCTGAACAGCCCGTTGTTGTCGTTCGTTACCGTGAAGGTTAATGTCTGGCCACTCTCATTCGCAGGGCCCGGACTCATCCCTGTCGCCCATCCGCTCACACTTTGGGCACCCGTATCTTCGTTGACAACCTGATTATTTCCCTTCATGAAGCTCGGAGCATCATTCACTGAATTCACCAATATTTTACCTGTAACGAGATCGGTGGAATTGGCATTGTCATTATCCTGAGCAATGACTTCTACAAAGTCTATCGTCCCAAAGTCATTCAAAGGGGGTGTCCAATAGGCATTATTAGATGCGTCGATTCGCTCATTTGTATTTTCTGCATATGGAGTAGCAGAAGCAGCATCGGTACCAATTTTCAATGAACCGCTTAGCACAGACTGAACGAGGAAAGCATCCACTGTACCATCGGTATCATTGGCATCAGAAGCGGCTAGCAATTCAGCAAAAGTGATTTCTACTTCCACATCCTCATTGGTGGTTTTGACCGGATTGGTCAATGAAGTGAATGTGGGTGCGTCAGTAGGTAAAATGGTCACATTTTGTGTTTCAAAGGATTGCCTTCCAAAACTATCGGTGATCTTAACAGATATGAGACAGGCAGTTGAAACTCCAACAACAGGCGGAGTATAATTAGGCGTTGCTGAGGTATTATCATCAAAGGTTCCGCCACATGAAGCTGTCCATTCATAGGTAGGTGTTAAGCCATCTCGGCCTCTTGCATCAATTAGTAAGCTATATGAGATTCCTTGTCCCATTTCATCCGGCACGAAAAAGGTAGTGGTAACAGGAACCTTAGCTACAGGGGCTAAAAATGAGAAATTCAAAAATGCTCGAATAGCCGCTACTTTCTCTAAATCAGTCCCTGCGTCTAATGTATGTCCTCCCTGATAAAGGACCATTCCATTTGCCGGATCCCCAAAAGCTGGTCCAAACACCATCTTAGCGGCTTCTCCGGGACTATTTGTTGGGATATCCGGATGATCAGGATCAAAAACTGCTACCTGAGAACTTTCCCTCCATTTCGCATTCAAATCAGGTAAATAGATTTGTTCTGAGCCATTGTTTGTGGCTCCATCATAGGTGCCCATAAACTGCATAAACTGATGACCCGGATATCGATAGGTGTAAGGACCGGTACCAGATGCATGACCATCATCAGAATAATGAAGGAGCTCAGGGTCACTAAGAAAATTCATTTTTTCTGTGCTATCATTTGGATTGCTCAAATTCTCGATGACACTGACTGCATGACATCCCGCCCAAATCCAGCCAGCCTGTCCACCATTATCCAAGGACTGATTCCAATAGTAGAGGTTACTATGGTCCGCCCAGGTTGGGTTTGCATGAGGTAATACGAAGATATCATCTGAGGCATCCAGCTCGTAAGGGTAAGCCGTCTTGTAGGCAGCCGATGGAATACCTGCCAGGTCAAAATAATTAATGGCGATCCCAGCGCTTTGTGTATCTATGGTCCAGGTTGGATAGGAAGAAAATGTGACGTAAACAGGCACATTGGTAGCATCGACGGTTGTGTAATTTCCTTCTACCCCCTCTTTACCAGCTCCACCTACCTTCGATCCATTATCCTCCCAGGAAGCTATCACGGCAGCTATCTCTGGAGTGATGTATTCTTCGGAGATGATAAAAGGAGCACCTTTGTAATCAAATCCTTCATGTGAAAAATCAATCCCATCTTTAGCTTTATTCACATCAAAAGCAATGGAGACAGGCACATCGTAGTTGGAGGTTAGGTCGAAAACCAACCCATAAGGCAATAATCCATCCTCAAGTCCCGTAGGATTACCCATGTCTATGATATAAGATCCTGCTGGAATAGTTGTTGGGGTGGTAGACACTCCATCCATGATGGTGATCTTAAAGGTTTTTACTGTTGAGTCCTCTCCACCATTCGGCGTGCCTCCATCATCAGAGACCGTTACTGTTACAATCGCAAGCCCTTGTGCTTTATCAGCTGGGGTGTAGGTAAGCTCACCCGTCGACAGGTTGATAGCAGGCTGAACGTCAAACAATGAGTTGTCCGAATTTGTAACATTTATGCTTAAGACCTGGGTTAAGTCCGGATCTCCATCATCCTGTCCGGTCAAAAATCCGGCAATATTCTGCGCACCTTCTTCATCGTAGGCAAATTCGTTTCCGGCCAGGGTAAAAACAGGTGCATCATTTAAGGCGGTCACATCAAAGGTATAGGTGTAAGCGGAAGCACTTTCATTATCCGCAGCATCTAAAACGGTAAAGCCGAAACTATCATATCCCACGCCATTTTCGTCGGCATTAGGTGAGAATGTGAGGTTTGAGAGGCTGGTTCTATCAATGATCTGATTGAGCGTAACATCGCTTCCATCCAATTTCAGCGCACCAACGGTCTCTAAAGTAGTAACCTTAATTCCATCAAAAGGAAGACCATCAGCATGGCCATATCCAGCTTCAAATTCTGCTATAGAGAAGACATGAATGGAATCTTCATCAATGGTATTTGTAATATCATTACCTGTAGGAAGGTTAGGTGGGCCAACAGTGATGTACATGGTGTAGGTTTCATCACTAAACGCACCATTGTCATCCTGGACCTTGAATGTGAAATTG
Source organism: Ekhidna sp. ABH4_415 (assembly GCF_056161305.1). Lineage (NCBI taxonomy): Bacteria > Pseudomonadati > Bacteroidota > Cytophagia > Cytophagales > Reichenbachiellaceae > Ekhidna > Ekhidna sp. ABH4_415. Next base: position 9,613 of record NZ_JBSWYW010000014.1, on the reverse strand, counting down.
AACACCCCTGTTGACCCAGGAGAGTTGTACCGCAACTTAGAGATATCATTTACAGAAACATCGAAATTATTAGTGACAATTGGGATGAAATTATATGTTAGTGAACCCAGCGTTATTCCGCTACGCTCCACGATACGAATGCCATCAAAAGGATCCCCTTCTACATCATTATACTGATCGCTGAATTCAGCAGATGCAAAAGCATGTGTAGATGAGGTAGCCATAGTTATGCCCTGATCTGCGCCGGTTGGCACATCATTAATTTCATTGATCGTGATTTTGAAACCCTCGGTAGGACTGGTGTCCACACCACCGTAGAGCACCCCTCCGTCATCGTATAAGTAGGCATCTACATTGGCCTGGCCAAAAGCATTTTCTTTTGGGGTAAATGTTAAAACTCCCGAAGCATTAATAGCTGGCTGCACTTCAAACAAGGCATTGTTGTCATTGACAACATTAAAAGTCAGCGTTTGATCGTCTTCGTTGGCAGGTCCTTTACTAATCGCGGTAGCCCAACCTGCTGTGTAAGAACCGAAATCCTCATTGATGGTGATATCTGTGCCCGGCACGAACGTAGGTTGATCATTGACCGGTCGAACGTTCAGCGTAAAAGTCTCTACTGTTGTAGGTGTGCCTGTACCATCATCTTGAACTGAAATCGTTATGGTGACTTCTCCGAATGCTTCCGGCTCGGGTGTAATGTCAATCTCTGGACTCTCCAGACTGGCTGAATTTACCCCATTATCTCCGTAATCATGGATGATATTTACATCCTTTACAATCGATTGATCGCTACTGGTCACAGTAACCGTGAGGGTTTGTACGTCTTCATCCGCTCCTCCTCCTTCATCTACAAAAAAGGCAATGCCGGTGATTGCATCATCTTCGTTAACAATCTGATCAGCAGGTACGGTGATTGACGGTGCATCGTTCACGGCAGTTACATCAAAGGTGATGGTGCCTGTGTCTTCGCTGTAATTGGTTCCATCAGAAACAGAGAATTTAAAATAGTCAAAGGACACGCCAAACTCATCTTGATTAGGTAGATAACCAAAGGTATTTGCATCAATTTGTACTTTCGTTACTTCATCATTTAAGGTCAGTTCTTCTCCTGCGTCGTACACCCCGTTTACGTTGATATCGTCTATGAAGACTAAACCATTTTGAGGCAATGAATCAATTCTAAGCTTCGCCATTGGGTCTCCATCCGGGTCACTATACCCCAAATCTGAAAAGGCGATGAATTTTGCTTCTTCTTCATTGGTGTTGAGGGTTGCGGAACCGGCAGCAGGTGGTAAATTATATGAACTCGAGCCATTTACTCCGTTATCCCTGTTAAGCACAACCACATCAGGAACGGTAAGTAAATTGTAGGTAGCATCAGAGGAAGAAATACTTGTCTCAATATAGAGTTGTTGCGTTCCGTCTTCAATCGCATCGTCAACTCCCGTTACATCGATGTATTGATAAGTATCCCAGTTCGAATCTGTAAATGTGATGGAAGATGGGCTAACAGTGGCCTCTCCTATATTGCTGGAGCTAAAACTTATGATCACATCATCAGAAGGTTCTTCATTTAATACAAATCCGATTTTATCCAGAACTCCACTTTCAAAGGTGACTGTTCGACCATTTGTCTCCAAAATAGTTACTCCTTTGGTGACACCTGGAGTATCTGTACATGAAGCTCCTGAGCATGTAAAAGGGCCATCTGAACCAATGAAAGTAGAAGTGATGATTTGATTTGCCGAACCGTCTGAATTGATATCACCAGCCCCTCCTTGATTATCAAACTGACCGGATTGAATATCTATCACACTGCCATGATTCATGAATAGATTTGCTCCATTATCATCAATGTTAAAGTCACCTCCAGATAAGGTTAGAGAGGCACTGTTCATGGTAAAGTTTGCAGGGTCAATGATTGTGACTGACCCATTTAAAGTAAGGCTCCCATACATTATCAGGTCCGCCTCATCTAAAGTGATAGACCCATTAACCTGATCAACATTCCCATATATTTGGATGGTAGCGCCAGGGTTCAGGTAGACATTTCCCGTTATGAGAGAGATGTCGCCATAAATGATTAAAGTGGCATTATCGTTTAAAAATATATTGCCAGATATCGTTCCAATATTTTGATCAAGCAATGCACATTGTCCGCTTGGAACAGAAATTCCATCTTCAATGTTGGTATCTAAGGTGGCATCACCTGCGCAATTGGGCAGAGTAGTAGCATGAGCGAATAACGCTGCACAAAAAATAAGAACAAATAAGGCCGTTTTATTCAACATAAATAATGCTCTCCAACAGATGTCGGTTGACACTTAAATTAACCTTTAAAGATCAGGAAATTCACGGAGGATTTCCATGTTGTTCGATGGCTGGGGGAATTTTCCGGTTCAATTAGGACATCATTCGATGAATGATAATCTAGAAATTATAAACACCGATAAAATCAGGATTTATATAAATGATGAATCATTGAGATATATGGATCATATTTACGTAATATCCAGAGGTTAGGAAAAATCGCTCTCTTATTTAGTGCGAATAGCAAGGGTGTTCAAATTGTATAGAAAAACAGACCAAATAAATACTATGCAGCTTCCTGCCAAACCACACTTCTGAAATTACGTTCAGGATTCGCAACTTCAATTCGTAAGGGATAGGGTTTTATGTACACGTTCACTTCCTTGAGACCCAGCTCTTCTCCGTCTACTGTTACTCCATTTCTGGAAAAATACTGATCAAGCGGTTTGATCTCATCATCTTCAAAATAATCATCATATACGTCGAAAAGGTGATCTTCCAGATATCCACCAAATTGTTGTTTCACTTCCTGGATTGAGTCCGAAAGGTTGTCCTCCAGCAAGTGCTCTACATTGCTCTTCTGCTTATAATGATTGATGAAGATTATCATATTTATGAGGCTTTCTAATTTTTGTAAGTCCATATCTTCTGAGTTTTAGTTAACATAAATTGTAATCACACGGTCATTTTTCCGCTTTTTCTAACAGGATTGACTAACCGTACGATTGAAAAGAGAAGCTCTATTAAGATTATTCAATACTTTCTTGGCTATTGAATGCTTTTCTATTGGAAAAGTCATCTCACAATCTTGATAATATTGGGTGTACTCACTATGAGTGACAATCAACAACCTGTAAAGCTTGTCTTGATCAGAGTAATTGATCACCAGATACTTTTTCATGGCAGTAAATATTTTTTGACGGTTAATACTTCAACTTCGACCTTCATGTATCGAAGCATATTCAAAAGTGAGCATGATTGAATTGAATTATTAGCGTAATTCCCTTAAATGGCTAAAATCAGGGAATCACGTAGCGTTAATAGGCCCTGTGTGAAGTCACAGAGAAAGTGTACACGAGCCTTTTTGCAGTCCGTAAGAGGATTTATTAAACATTGATTATCAATTACTTAAAGAAAAAGTGTAAAACATCTCTATCTGTTTTGAGATTAATTTTTGTATCATTCGTAATGGCTTCACTGATAGGCCAAATAACAAATAAATTAGAAAAGGTCTGTTCATCTTGATTGTAGCACTTCATGATCTCATTTCTAAAATAGATTCAGGAAGTCCTATCAGTCACATAAATAAGTAATAGAATTAAGTCGTTGATAGCACTGATCAACCTTAACAATTCACCTCAAAAGCTCACCTGATATCCAATTCTCGGAGTAAGCGGTCGCTGATTGAGGGTGTTATTTTTATAATTGAAGTCATACAGAAGGGAGACACTTAAACTGACCTTTCTGGAGATATTAAAGCGACGACCTACACCGGCTAATGCAGCATATTGCCAGGAAGTAGAAGAGGTAGATTCCTGGAACAATGACTTGTTCTTTACCAATTGATATTCTGTGTATAGAAAGAACCCTTTGAATATGTCATAGTTTGTAAACAAACTAAAGCCGTGTGCATCACCCGTCAGTGAGGTGGAGTCACGATTATTCAATTGCTCACGCAACATTAGTCCCAGACCTAATGAAAAGGATTGACTCCAACGATAACCCAACTGAATATTTGAATCCAGAATAACCGGATCTGTGGATTGGATCGTGATATTGCCGTTTAGAAATATACGTTCCTTCCAGGGAGTTCCTTCAAGGGAATTGCGTTTGATCCCCTCCTCTTCTTTACTGAGATCAGGCACCACTATATATTTCTCTTTAGCAGCTTTTAGCGAAAGCTGAGACTTAGTAAACTCTTCCGGGGAAATGTTTTGGAAGAAGTCGGTAACTCCGGAGCGGTCGATTTGCTGAATGTTGCCATACTCATCTACTATCCCATCCTTCATTTGCTCCGATACCTTGAATTCACTTTCCTGCCTGAGTTCTTCCGGTAGGTAGGATTCCAGTCGTTCCTTCATCTGAAAGCGGTCCGCCAGCACGGCACTATCCAGCTGCATGGAGTCTGGTTTGAACTGGTCCAGGTAAGCTGAATCATACTGACCATACGCCTCATAGATTTTTTGTACCTGCTCAAAATCTCCTCGTTTGGAAAGCTCCTGAAGCGCCCAGTCAACCGAATCTTCCGGAGGATCAAACCGGGTGTAATCAATGGCATACTCCTTAGGATTTTTGGGTTTGTATTTACCTAAAATAAATGCTTTCTTATTTAATTTTATTCCCTTCCATTTACCGATGGATTTCAGGCTGTCTTTATTCTCACGTTTGTATGTCTTCCAGGCCTTCTTAGCTGCTTTGATACTGTCCTTGGAATACGCTTGCTTATATGCCTTCAGTTTAGACCGGGCATCCTTGGACTTTTCTACTTTCTTCAGGTGTTTGTCAGAGACGTTTACATCGAATTTAATTTGAGCGTTTGCCCCTAAGCATGCGAGAATAAATACCAACCCAACAACTCGGAAAACCATTTAACAATTCAACTTGAACGTAAGAGGAACATTGTGGGTCATTGACTCCCCACATTCATCTGTTACGGTCAATTTTATTGTGTAAGAATCAGATGTGGATCCATTTTGTAATAACGCACTCCTTGTTACCGTCTTACTGGTTCCGCTTCCTAAAGGATACGTCTGACTATTTACCACATATTCCCATGTATAGCTATAGCTAGAATTGGTGCATGAGTGATCCCCTTCATTGATTTGCGACCCGAAAGTAAACGAAGAAGGTTCACCAGTCGGACATATCGATTGTTGAGCATTTCCACCGGTTATTTGAACCGACCATGGGTTGGTTGGACTTCCATCACCATTATCACCACCATCTCCACCACCTCCAGTGTCTTCACCTCCGCAGCTACTGTCCCAAGTTTGGATTTGAACACTTTTTGTGATCGTTTTTGTCATCCCACAATTATCAGTTGCCGTTACTTCTATGATTACCGTTCCGGTAGAGCCTCTTATTTCATTGTTATCTTTTGCCAGTATGGCTTGTGAACCTGTGCCCATAGAAACCGGTCCATTGCCCACATCATACGTCCAGGTATATTCTAGCGGCAAAGCATCCTCGCAATTGAATGCCCCTGTCTTGTGAGTTATACTATAGACTAGATCGTCTATATCCATTTCATGAGAATAGTCAATCGCATTGTTAGGATAAGCGCAAGCTGATGATGGTCCATTGATTGGATTCAAAGACCAATAATCTTCATAGATCATTACTGAGCCATCGTATACTTTGTTGTTTGCGTATTCCGGATTTTCCATAGTAAATGTATATGAATACGAGCCTTCCGTATTAAATGAATGGAATGCGGTTTTCCCTTCTCCTTTTGATACGCCATCTACCCGCCAGCTGTAAGTTCCCTCCCCATACATTTGAACATCTGTAGCGCTAAATGCGATGGAAGTGTCGATAAGTCTCGGATGACTAATACTTAGATTGGCACTCATTTCTGACTGAAAATCATCTGCATCACTACCATAATTATACCGGTACCTTTTGACTATGCTCCCATCATTATCCTTAACCGTTTGTAATCGATTCAGGTCATCGTACTCGTAACTTACTGACCTGTCATCCGGACCAGTTACTGATCTCACCCCTACCAATGACTCATAACTATAACTGGTTGACAGAGATTCCCCATTGCCATTGGCTAACGTACTGGTTGCAACAGTGCCATCCGCATGATAGCTGTACCGCTGTTCAATGCCACTTCGTCCGATCTGGCTAATAAGTTGTCCATTGGCGTTGTAATCGTTCGTGCTAACAAGCAGGTAGTTTGAAGGATCAAATGTTCCCGGTTCATTCATCATTAATGAATATGAACGATGAGGCAGTATTTGATCACCAAACGATTTAAAAGTTGTCAATCGTGCTCCGGAAACTTTGTATCCAGTGTAATGCGGATACTTGATGAGGCTTTTCTCCTGAATAGGTATGGCTACCTGGTTGTTATTTTTCATGTTTGTTAACACACCCGGATCTTCAAATCGGTCTGCTACTTCACTCAGATTACTGAAGGGATAATCAATATTTTTTTGACTAAAATGACCGGTGGACGATTCTGTTGTAACCTGAATAGGCAAGGTTTTGTGAAAACTGTCGTAATCAAAAGACGCAATGTTGGTCACCTCGCCACCTGCATCATAGGTAGTTGTAGTTCTTGTTTTCAACCGCGGGGCTTTCACCTCAATTTCATATTCTGACGTAAAGACAATATGTACATCCTGGGTAAGAAAACTAAAAAGCTCATCACGATCAGTCCTTAACTTATCAACCGCCAAACCAGAGAAAAGGGCTGTCGTCGGTGCATGCTCATAGTCATAGACTGTTTCGCTAATCAACATTCCACTTTCATCAAAAACCTCCGTCTTGACTTCTGAACCTCTGTCATAGACCTTCAGGTCGTAGGAGCTATACGGAGATTGATATGGTGTAGAGGATATTGCCTCATCTACTAGATTCTCCGTAAGTGTTTCTAGCTTAAATCTATTTTTTAACGGATTAATATCGGTTTCTCCATAATCAGCTTTGTAGTGATGAACGACTGATGATCCGTTTAATAAATTCGTTTGCTTCACCTTTCTATATCCGTGAGGAGACCCATTGAGATCATAAACCAATGATTCTGCTTGAGGAAAAACCACAAAACGATCTTCAGAATCAGAGATTCTCTCCACATACCGAACGTAGGCAGGTGGTGGTCCCGCAACAAAGTTGGTCAGATCTCCATCGTAGTACTCGTACTCAGTGCCACTGATCCGCACATCATATTCGTTGAAGCTTTCAATCCTGTACACCCGAACACCTCCTCCATTGGGGTGATTTTGATACCTGAATCTGGTATATCCTCCGGAGGGAAAGTGTACCTCCGTAAGGATATTTGCCTTGGCTGAAGCCCAACTGGATTTATCCATACCAGCCAATGCAAACGTAGCTGTCTGCCCTTGCTCATTTATATCTTCCTCAATTGCTGATGGAAATGGAACATATGCACGATGGTGTGGGCCGGAGTTATTATAACCCCAATGATCCGTGTAGTATGATCCTCTTGGTGGTAGTTGAAACCAATTATTGTCAGCTTCTGATTCTTCGTGCTTGTAGTTGAATTTTCGGATAGTTAATCCATCCTTTTTCACTGACTTCAACATCAAACGCTGCATATCTTTCGCAGGTGGGATCTGAGGGTAATTGAGATCAAAATGGTAAGAGGAAGTTGCATAATTGGTCTGATAGTCAAACGTGGTATTAGAAACAATCCCTCCGGAAGAATCTTTAAGCTGCAACGAGGTTAATTTCATAGCTCCCGGCATATCATTTCTGTCCTCATAATTAAATTGAATATTAGCCTTGGTGGTAACAATTTCTGTTAGTCTCTTTACTGCTGTCTCTGTGCGCGTTGCGGTTGCATCGTATCTTATTTCTGTCACCCATTCACCCTCCCAGAGGTTTCCACCCGGCAATCTTTCCCATTGATCATAGAGCGGGCTAATCCCTTCCATGTAATTTCCCAATGCAATAAACTGTGTCTCAGAACCCTCCTCTACCACTGTAGATTGACCCTCAGTCCCATAGTTAAAAGTGGTATTTTCAGAATCAGTGATCCCTGCATGGTCAATTGTGGTTAGGTGCCATGTAGATATATATTCCTCTGTCAATGAAGGGTCATATGCTGTTTCATTCACCTGGCTCCTTTCCACTTTTGTTACTTCTCGTGCATCAGGGGTATCACCGAAAATATATCGATTGCCATACGGGTCAGTGATCGTGAAATATGAATCTAAAGGATTTTCGATATGGAACTCAATCTTAAGTTCCGAATCAGGCAATGAAAAAATGTTATCATAATCCTTTGGAAGGTTTTGAGTGTTAAAACCATGACCCAAAATAAAACGACCACCGCCACCAGGATATTCAAAGTAGAAAATATCTTTTTCTGTATCCTGATGATTAAATAATGCATCTGATAGATTCGAAAATGTTTTGTTGGTATTGACAGGTGACTCTTCATCCGGGTGACCCAGTACGATCCGTGTAATTTTACCGCCGGCAACCAAGTTCCACCCCAGCCCAACCGGACCGGATTTTTCATTTACTTTAATCCCACTTGTAGTGTAGCTAATACCAACAGGAATGCCTCCACCTTTTAAAAGAGGTGCATGATACAAAGGCACAGATACGGATGCTGTGCCATTGAATGCATTGACCGGTAAGTTTATCTCTTTTATGGTGGATTGAGATGCGGCTGAGGGAAGTATTTGACACAGCGCTTGTGAGATAGCTGCTGAAAACACAGCTAAAAATAAAATGCTCTTCATTACTTTAGGCTAAGTTTGAGACATAGTGAAAAGGTACTTGCAAAGTATCACAAACTACTAAATCTCCCAAGTAGTTGCCTTGTTTTTTGGCTAACGTATTAAGCTTTCTGCAGTGACGCACGATATTCAGGACCAATTACAGAGAATCCTGGAGAGATAGCATGGACGCTACCAGCTGGAGGTGGTTGTATTTTTTTGGCACCAGCCGGGCTGTCCGCTATACTCCGGCCTACCCGCTTATCCTCCCATGCGGGGTGCCGCTTCCATCCCTGGTGCGGGGTGCTGCATCGATTGGAATGTACGTTAGCTAATAAAGCACAAGCGTCCGCTTGCGCTAGTTGGGGAATTTCTTCCTTTTAATTACATTACCTAAGCCTGATCTTTCTAATTAAGGTATACTCTTTCGATTCGTTTTTTCTAAACATCAACAATGTATCATCTCCATTAGGTTTGGAGATTGAATTATTTACCATCGCCTCATTTATTAATGAATAGCCATAATAACCAAGATAGACCCATTCTCCATTTATTGAAAAATATGGAGTATCTCTAACATCACTGATTTTAATATTTTCAATAACCCCATATTTTTCAAGCTGTAAATCTTCACTTCGATAAGCTTTTCTTCGATTACTTAAATAGATAGAACCTACAATCACCATTATTATGGTTATGATTCCTCCTATTCTAATTAGTTTTTTTATTTTCATTTTATTGTCAGTTTAGATGTCTGACCCTCACCATACCCCATGCTGCCGCAAGTTTGCAACTTGTGGCCATTCAATCCAAGAACTCAACATCTATTAACCCCTTGACACCTGCATAATCTCTGGCACTTGAATACAAGTAATCTTCGG
>NZ_JBSWYW010000013.1:0-23298 GCF_056161305.1 Ekhidna sp. ABH4_415 | reverse complement strand
GGACTGCCTGCAGGTACTTATTACCTCAGACTGGAAAACAATACCACAGGCTGTGTAACCCCTGCCGCTGACCTCATCGAGTTTATCATCGACGAAGAAGCAGTGAACCCTGTAATTTCTTTGGCAGCCAAGACAGAAGATACCTACTGTGACAATACTGGCAATGTAGGAGATGGAACATTAAGCATTAGTATTAATGATGAAGGTGTAGCAGGCGATCCAGATGACTTTACAATAACATGGTATAGAGGTACTATAGCTCCTGCTAATGAGATCTTCCCTGCAGATGGTGGGTCAAGAGGTGCTACTGCTAGTGCAAGTGGTAACCTAACCAGCTTGTCCGGGTTGGCAACAGGAAACTACACAGTAGTAATTACCAAAGACCTGGGTGATACTCCTGGAACTGGTAATGAAGGATGTACAGCATCTGCCGTATTTAATATTGGATCTAATGACAATATTCCGACGCTCAATGTCTCGGCTATCCAGGCGAACACTGAGCCAGATACGCTTTGTGTAGGAAACAGTGGAACGTTAATTATTAATGATGCGGATATTGATGGGGTCCTTGATGACTATGAAGTAACCATAAGAGAGGGTTCGGCAGCAGGACCAATTGCCGGAACATTCACCAATAATGGTTCCCCTACTATCACCTTGAATAATCTGGTAGCTGATGATTACTACATATTTGCTGAGAATACCACAACAGGTTGTTTCGCAGCAACGGCAATTGTAAATGTGAAAGACTCTGTGAGGAATCCTCAGATTTCGCTCGTGAGCGTGACACCTAATGAAGATTGTGGTGGAGGTATTGCAATTGGCGGACTAGAGGTAATCATTGATAGTCAGTTTGATGAAACAGATCATTTCACCGTCCAGTGGTTTACTGGTGCTGGAGCAGTTCCTGGAAATGAAATCGGAGGAGCGAATAGTGTTGTTCTATCTAATGTTACGGGAGGAACATATTCTGTAGAAGTTGAGAATACCAATACCAATTGTGTACGGTCAAGAGACTTTATTATTCCTACGCAAGATGAATCATTATTTATCACTGATTATTCCATTGATAATGTGAGTGCGTGTTTCGATAACGGAAGCTTCGCTGTAACAGAGATTTCCTTTAATGGAGTGTTGAGAGACTCAGCACAGATGGTTATTGATGGAGTATATGCAATCGAAGTTTATAACTCTAGCAATGTGTTGACTGGAACTGCTGGAACAGATCCAAACGACCTGTTTGTAGAAGGATTGGGAGTTGGTACGGATTACTATGCGATCATTAGAAAGACAGACTCTAATTGTGAGTCTGATCGAATCTACTTTGATATTACTGACCTGATAACACTTCCTGACCTACAAGTGACGTTAGCAGCTGCTGACACTTCCTGTGTGGGTGGTACTCCAACAGGTTCTTTATCTGCAGAAGTAGACGGTCAGGATGATTCGAATAGCAACTTCAAATTTGAATGGTATAACTCGACCGGAAACCTGGCGGTAGATACAGCGGGTGCGCCGATTGCGACTACTTCAACAATCACAGGGTTGTCAGCGGGAACCTATGTGGCATGGACACTGAACCGTTCGAGCCAGTGTACAAATGCACTTGAATTTGAAGTGCCAAGCGAACCGTCTGATCTGGCTATCACAGCCGTTTCAACTACAGGTGCTACCAATTGTGCTCCTGGTAACGGATCCATTACTGTAACGGGCGTAAGAGAAGGTGTAATCGCTGATTACACATTCGACATCTACGATGGAGACCCGGCTGGTGGTGCAGCCATCGTATTTACCGGCGCTACGTGGAATGCAGCCGCTCCGGGAACCTACTTTGTGGTTGGAACTCACAATGATCTTAACTGTGTCACTCCTCCTTACCAGGTTACTGTGAATGACAATTCCATGCCACCATCCATCACTTTGGATGAATTCGATTTCCAGGCGAATTGTGATCCGGGTAATCCAAATGGACGATTGTTAGTCTTGGCTGATGGTAACCCTGAAAATGCGACGTATGACTTTGAGTGGTACTATGGTACAGATGATTCCAACCCTCTTACCTCTGATGATCTCACAAGTGGGGTGAATCTTGCAGGTGCTTCTACTAATGAGGTGTCAGGAATTGAAGCTGGCTTCTATACCGTTGTGGTAACGAACAATATCACCGGGTGTACATCAATGGAGACATATGAAATGGTGGATAACATTCCTAACCCAATTGCTATTTCAACGTCAACATCGGCTAATACCAACTGTACAAGTCCTAATGGTAAAATGGCTGCTTCAGTGATCACACTGGCACCAGGTAGATCGATCTCGGACTATAGCTTCTACTGGTTCATTGGTAATCTTTCTACAGTTGGCACAAATCCTGATCCTCTGGGAGCGGATTATACAGGCACGCTTGTAGAAGATATTCCAGGTGGAGATTATGTTGTCTTAGTAATAGACGATATAGATAATTTCTGCGTATCAAATGCCACAGAAGTAACCGTAGAGGATGCAACCACTCCACCGAGCTATACGCTTGAGACAAGTGACGTTACCGTTTGTTTTGACGATAAAGACGGATATGCATCGGTAAGCGTACCAGATTTATCAACGGTAGATATTGCCTGGTATGATGATGCAAGCAATCAGATCGGTTCTACATTCTACATTGATTCATTAGACGCAGGAATGTATTCAATTGAATTGACTCACGTAATTACCGGATGTATTGCAACAGAGGTCTTTGAAATATTGAATAATGCCGAGACACCAAATGCACCAACAGTGATTGTAAACAATGGCAGAACTAACTGCTCGTTTGCCAACGGTAGCGCAATTGCAAATGTGGATGGTATCACGAATAACTACCTGTTTGAATGGTTTGATCCAAACGATATGAATACACCGTATGCAACTGGATCTGAGGTATTTAACCTGGACACAACCACATACCTGGTTAGAGCTACAAACCTGGCTACAGGGTGTGAATCTCCAATGACTTCAGTAGATATTGGATATGAGGTAGTTGATCCTGAATACGAGGTGGTATTTAATAACTCTGTATGCTTGAGAACAGAAGATGGTTCTACCAATCAGTTTACAGGTACTGCAGTCATCCAGTTTGATGAATTCAATCTTGCAACAGATTACGAATGGAGAGATTCCAACGGAACACTTGTAGGTACAGAGTCTCGATTGATAGATGCGTATCCAGGCGATTACACTGTAACATTTACAGCCGAGAATGGGTGTTCTTACGAAGCTTCATTCACCATTGAAACATCGTTGACGATTTACAATGGAGTATCTGCGAATGCGGATGGTAAGAATGACTTCTTCTTAATCGACTGTATAGATTATTTCCCTAACAACAACGTTAAGATCTACAACCGTGCAGGTCAACGACTTTTCGAAGTTGATGGGTACAACAATACCGATGTTCGATTTGAAGGATTTAGTAACGTTGGTGGTGGAGGCCTTCAGTTGCCAGCCGGTACATACTTCTATATCATTGACTTAGGCAATGGTGAAGACCCTGTACAAGGATTTTTAGAATTAGTTCGGTAATTTTAGCTGGAATGAAAAAATTAACGATTGTATTTTCTTTCATGATGATGGTTTGCTGTGCATTTGCACAGCAACGCCCTGTCATGTCCACATATATGTTTAACGGGCTGTCTTTGAACCCCGCATATGCAGGAAGCTTGAATATCTTGAGTGCCAGCTTTATTCACAGGAAGCAATGGATAAATGTGGATGGAGCACCCAGATCAAATATTCTTTCCGTTCATAGTTCATTCTATGGAAACCAGATAGGACTTGGTTTGCAAGCTGCCGAAGATGTGATTGGGATACATAAGGAATCCTCTCTTTATGTCAGTGGCGCTTATAAGATCAAAACCAGTGCAGGAATTCTCGCTATGGGTCTTTCTGGTGGATTTGATAATCGAAGGTCGAACTTTGAGGATTTGAATCTTTTGAGAGAGGATGATGAATTACTGTCGGGTACCCCTACCCGATTCACACCCAACTTTGGTACCGGAATTTATTTTGCCAATCCAAGAATGTATGCCGGAATATCCGTTCCGTTTATTTTGGAGAACACCTTGTACGAAGTTCAGGCAGAAGATGGCACTACAACAGAAGGTAGAGAAAGCAGATACTACTACGCCACAGGTGGGGTAATTTTCGACATTAATCAAAATGTGAAATTTAGTCCTTCGGCACTCTTTAGATATCAGGAACAGAGCCGTGTAGGCTGGGATTTGAATGCAACCATTATTTTTGATGGAATAGCCTACGCGGGTGTTTCCTATCGAAGTGGGGATGCTATAGTTTTTCTTACTCAGCTGATTCTCAACGAGAACTTTAGAATTGGATACGCCTATGACGCAACAGTAAATGCTTTGGCGAATAACTCCAGGGGAACACATGAGATCATGCTCAACTATCGTGTGAAATTAAGGAACTACAAAAAAGATCCTCAATGTCCGGTTTATTTCTGACCCTCTTTGCTAATATCTGATAGCAAGGCGTTTATCAGTGATAGCAACAAGCTAAATATCAATGCCCACCAAAAACCATGGACGTCAAAACCCGGCACGATAGCATCTGCCATAAGAATAATAATTGCATTGATCACCAACAGAAAAAGCCCGAGTGTAAAAACTGTTAAGGGAATGGTGAATAATATTAGCAATGGCTTAACCGAAGCATTCAACAAGGCTAATAGCACAGCTACTATCACCGCAGTGATAAAATCATCTACATAAACTCCCGGTAATAAGTATGAAGCAATAATTACCGCAATCGATGAAAGAAGTATTTTAACTAGGATATTCATTTTTCATTTTCTTTAAACCAACCTGCGTACATGGTGTAATTCCCTGCAATTCTACCAAGCATTTCCTTATTCTCCGCATCCATACTTTTAAGTTTCTTACCAGGAACACCTCCATAAACAGAATTAGGCTCTACAACAGTTCCTTCCAACACTACCGTCCCTGCCCCGATAATGGATCCGGATTTAATGACCGCATTGTCTAATACTATAGCCCCTATTCCTATCAAAACATTGTCTTCTATCGTACAGCCATGCACAACAGCATTATGACCGATGGATACGTTATTACCGATTGTCGTTCCTGCTTTTTTATAAGTCCCATGGATGGTTACATTATCCTGAATATTGGAATTATTCCCAATTCGAATAAAGTTAACATCTCCTCGAACCACTGCATTAAACCACACTGTGCAATTGTCACCCATTTCCACCTCCCCTACTATCGTGCTATTCGGTGCAAACCAACAATCCTTTCCATGTTTTGGGGCAAAACCCCTCACCTCCTGAATGTGAGCCATTTTTTCTTTTAAATCTATATAAAATCAATTCCCTAAGTGCTGACAAAATGTCATTACACTTTCTATCTTTGCGACATGCAAGGATTGATAGCAGACATAGATTTACTTGAGGAAGAGAAAAATCAACCTGAATCGTGTGATTTTAAGACCACCGAAGATGACGGCACGACTGCACGAAGAAAGCTGTATATAGAGAGCTACGGTTGTCAAATGAATTTTTCGGATAGTGAGATTGTCACCTCTATTCTCAAAAAAGAAGGGTATGGGACTACCTCTTCCCCTGAGCATGCCGATGTAATTTTGATCAATACATGCTCCATTCGTGAAAAAGCGGAACAAACGGTACGAAACCGCCTTAATTTTTTTAATGGAGTAAAAAAGAAAAACAAAGATGTTACCGTCGGTGTACTGGGTTGCATGGCAGAGCGCCTCAAGTCCAAGTTGCTGGAGGAGGAGAAAATTGTTGACCTGGTACTGGGTCCTGATGCATACAGAGACCTACCTAAACTGGTAAAGCAGGCCGAGGAAGGTGAAAAAGGAATCAACACTTTCCTGTCAAGGGAAGAAACATATGCAGACATATCCCCAGTTAGATTAAACTCAAACGGGGTGACCGCCTTCATCTCTATCATGCGTGGATGTGATAACATGTGCTCATTCTGTGTGGTACCATTTACACGAGGCAGAGAAAGAAGTCGCGATCCGCACTCGATTGTAAAAGAAGCACAGGAGCTATTTGATAAAGGGTACAGAGAGGTGACGCTTCTTGGACAAAATGTAGATTCATACAAATGGTCTCCGGTAGAAAACAATAAAGCTCGTCTAAATAAGAAAGATGACGTTGATGAGATTGTGAACTTTGCAAATCTCATCGAAATGGTAGCCAAAGTACACCCAGACCTCAGAGTGAGATTTTCTACCTCCCACCCAAAAGACATTACTGATGAGGTGCTTCATACCATGAAAAAGTATGAAAACATCTGCAACTATATCCACCTGCCTGCTCAAAGTGGAAACTCACGAGTACTTGAATTGATGAATCGAACCTACGATCGGGAATGGTATATTAATCGTGTGGATGCGATACGAGATATTTTAGGTGAAGAATGTGGCATCAGTTCTGATATGATTGCAGGTTTCTGCTCTGAGACAGAAGAAGAACATAGAGACACCCTCACACTGATGGACTATGTGAAGTATGATTTCTCCTACATGTTCTTTTATTCCGAGAGACCTGGCACACTTGCTGCTAAAAAATATGAAGATGATATTCCGCTTGAAGTAAAGAAAAGAAGGCTTCAGGAAATCATAGATAAACAACGGGAAATATCTCTGGAAAGAAATAGACTGGACATTGGTAAGGAATTCAATGTATTGGTAGAAGGTAAAAGCAAGCGTTCTGAGGAGCAAATGCAAGGAAGGAATTCAGCCAACAAAGTGATCATTTTTGAAGCAGACGTTCCAAAAGGCACATATGTAAATGTCCGTGTGAATGACTGCACACCTGCTACCTTATTCGGTGAAATAGTATGAGTTTAAAAATTGATTCAGAAGTTCAGGCAATAAAGCAGCGATTTGAGATTGTTGGCAATTCCAGCAAACTCAACAATGCCATAAGAGTAGCCATGCAGGTTGCTCCTACGGATATGAGCGTGCTCATTACCGGGGAAAGTGGTGCAGGAAAAGAATCCTTCTCAAAAATCATTCATAGCCTCTCGCACCGTAAGCATGGACAGTTTATAGCTATCAACTGTGGTGCAATTCCCGAAGGAACCATTGATTCTGAACTATTTGGTCATGAAAAGGGTGCGTTTACCGGGGCAACAGGAGACCGAAAAGGTTACTTTGAGGTAACCGACGGTGGCACCATCTTCCTGGATGAAATTGGTGAAATGCCACAAAGTACACAGGCAAGATTGCTTCGTGTATTGGAAAATGGTGAGTTCATCAAGGTGGGCTCATCCAAAGTCCAAAAATCTGACGTTCGCGTAATTGCTGCTACCAATGTAGATCTTTTGGATGCAGTCAATAAAGGGAAGTTTCGTGAAGATTTATATTATCGATTGAGTACCGTCCCTATTTATGTTCCTGCATTAAGAGAGCGTGGAGATGATGTGGTACTATTATTCAGGAAGTTTGCTTACGACTTTTCTGAAAACTACAAGACAGAGCCTATCAAGCTTTCTGATGATGCCAAAGAATACCTCAAGTCACACAGGTTTCCGGGCAACATACGGCAACTTAAAAACCTAGTCGAGCAGATCAGTGTGCTAAGCGTGGAGCGAGAGATTTCATTGGAACAGCTTCAAACATACCTGCCACGTACGGGAAGCAACCTCCCTGCCCTGATCAATAAAGAAGAATCAAAAGACAACTTTACTGAACGCGACATCTTATATAAAGTGCTCTTCGACATGAAATCTGACATGGCTGAGCTGAAAAAGCTAGTGTTTAAAATGTTGGATGGAGATGATAGTGACAAAGAAATTCTGGAAGATCATAAAACCCTCTTCCAAAACATTGATTCTTCCCATGCTCGCCTGGAGGAGTACAAAGAGGAAAAACCTAAATCTGAAGATGAGCCAACATTGGTGATATCATCCAGCCAGGACGATTATGATTCTGAAGTAGAGGATATTACACATGAAATGGAACTGGAAGACTCCCTTTCCCTTGAGAAGAAAGAGAAGGAATTGATAATCAAGGCCTTAAGAAAAAATAACAATAAACGAAAATATGCTGCCGAGGATCTCGGTATTTCGGAACGAACTTTGTACAGGAAGATAAAGCAATATGAACTTGAGAACCTTTAGTCTTATTCTTTTCATTCTGTCAGTAGGCCTCAGCAGCGGATGTGGCGTGTATTCATTCACCGGTGCGTCAATTTCACCGGATACAAAGACCATTACCATTTCCACCTTTTACAACAATGCACCACTGGGGCCCTCCAACATGAGTGTATTGTTTACAGAGAACATCAAAGACTACTTTCAACAGAATACCAGCCTGGAATTAGTAGATAATAATGGCGATTTACAAATTGACGGTTATATCTCCAATTACACCATTACGCCGGTAGCTGCTACATCGGGAAACCAGGGACAAGCGGATTTTTCAGCGCTATCCAGAATCACCATAACTGTCTCAGCTACATACACTAACGTCAATGATCCTACCTTCGATTTTGACAAAACATTCTCTTTTTTCAAAGATTTTGACAATAACACTACCGATTTGGCAGCAAATGAAGAAGCCTTCGTAGAAGAGATATTTGACCAAATAGTTTTAGATATCTTCAATGCTTCCGTGGCAAATTGGTGATTTTGCTTAATTTTAGCTTGAACACCGTTAGCTAATCCTGTGAACAAAACAGAGTTAATCACCTATCTAAGAGAACCTAATAAGCTTTCTCCGGAGCAGCTAGATGAGCTGGAGTCAATAGTGAACGAGCATCCCTATTTTCTCAGCGCCCGCCTACTTTTAGCAAAAGCAAGCAAGGAGAATAACCACCCTGAGACAAAAAAAAGAGTCGCTTCTGCTGCCATCTACTCTACCGACCGTGTGTTGCTTAAGAAATACCTCAGTGGCAACCTTTTCTTCCTTCATCAACCTGCTGAGGTGGAAGAGCCTGAAGTTGAAGAAAAAAAACCTACTGAAAAAGCTAAACAAGCAGATCAGAAACCTGTTGAAGCAACACAAGCACCCCAATCTTCTCCACCAGAGCCAAAAGAGAAAGTAGCAGAGAAAAAACCAGAGGCCCCTCAAGCTAAGGAAACCAAAGAACCTAAACCTGTAGTCAAGTCTAAGGAGCAGGATATAGTCGCTGAGCCGTCTAAGGAAAGAACAGATAAGCGCCCAAGCGCTGTAAAGGAGCAAGAGCCTAAAAAACCACAACCAAAAATACCAGAGCTACCCTCAGGTCATTTGGACTCCATTCTTGAAGATCTTCAACGTGACATGGAGAACCTGAAATCTTCCCGAGCCAAATTTGCTCAGGTTCAGGAAAAGATTGAGGAAGACGATGCTGTCTCAGCCGCTTTGAAAAAAGCTACCGATCTAACACAGTCTCATGCTAAGTCTGACCAACCTGAAGATACTGATAAGAAAGAAAAACCTTTGGGTGTAGCACAGGCACCAAAGGCTGACGTATCACCTGAAACTACTGAAGAGAAGCCTAAAGCAGAAGAGCCTAAAGCAGAAGAGCCTAAAGCAGAAGAGCCTAAAGAAGAGGAGCCTAAAGCAAAAGAGATTAAAGATGAGGAGCTTAAAGATGAGAAATCAGATAGTGAAGACATCTCTGATTTGGACACAGCCAAACTTATCGCTGAGGCAAACAAGCTAGCTGAAGAAACTAAAAAGACTGCTTCGGACATAACAAGACAAGCTTTAGAAGCAGCACAAAAGGCGAAAGCAGAAGTAACTCAAGAGGAAGAAGCAAAGTCTACTGCAAAACCAGCAGAAAAGAAGGAAGAGTTAAAAGCTGAGTCAGCAGAAAAGGTAGAAGAGCCAAAAACAGACAAAAAAGAATCTAAAGAGCAGCCTGCCGAGAAGAAGGAAAAGCCGATTGAGGCTAAGGAAGAAACCAAGAAAACGGAAGAAAAGGTCGAAGCGAAAAAAGAAAAAGAGGCGAAAGAAGACGATAAGGATTCGAAAGGGGAAGAAAGAGCAGAGCGTGTCATCCGGGAACCGCGCTTCTCACGCTTCCAAACACGAAGTACGCTTAAACCACCAGAGGACTTTGATACAAGCTTTCTGGATATTGACGAGCCTGAAACTGGCAACAAGCCTGACGCAAAAAAAGCTGAGTCAGTAAAAGAGCAAAGTAAGACAGAGGATAAGCCAAAATCCAAAAAGGAAGACACCTCTGAAGATCAAGCACCACAGAAGGCAGCCGAAGAAAATAAAGAAAAGAAGGTAGAGACCAACGAGGAACTATCAAAAGAGCCTGCCGCCAAGAAAAAAGACGATCAGAGCAAGGAGGATGATGTAGATGGCAAATTCAGACTTCCTGATCTCTCCAAGGCGAAACCTGTTCAAAGAAAGAGTCCAAGGCGTTCTAAATCCGTCCGGGATGAGGTCTCAGTGGAGAATAAAAAAGAAGAGGACAAGGACACTGAGAAAAAAGTAGAATCAAAAGAAGCAGAAAAGAAGAAAGAGGTAAAAAAGGACGCTAAGCCCAAGGCTTCTGCTAAGAAGGAAGAAAAGAAAACCACCACTTCAGGGAAAAAAAGTACTACAAAGAAAGAATCGAAAAAGAAGGCCGGTAAAGAAAAGACAACCGCTAAGTCTAAGTCGACCAAGAAAGAGGAAAAGAAAGATGACGACAAGTCTGATCAAAAATCTCAGCAGGACATCATTGATAAGTTCATTAAGGAGTCCCCTACCATAAAATATCAACGGAAAGAAGAAGTCAAAACAGAAGACCTTGCGGAGCAAAGTGCCGCATGGGATCCCAACTTAGCATCTGAATACCTTGCTGAGATATACCTGCATCAGGGAAATAAAAAACGTGCAATCGAAATCTATGAGGCTTTAAGCTTGAAATATCCGGAAAAAAAATCTTACTTTGCGGACTTAATTTCAAAGATTGAATAGATGTACGGAATAATAGTAACCCTGATTGTCATTGTCGCTGTGTTGTTGATCCTTGTTGTGCTAGCACAAAATCCAAAAGGTGGAGGACTTTCCAGTCAGTTTGGAGGATCTGGTACAACCCAGCTGATGGGTGTGAAGAAAACAGGTGACCTTCTTGAAAAGCTAACCTGGGGGTTCGCTATTGCACTATTGATCCTTTCTGTATCTACCAATTTCATTCAACCGGATGTTGAGCAGGATGTTCTAACTAGCCCTAACATTGATAACGCACAGACCACACAGCCTGCTATTCCGCAAGGTATTCAGCCTGCAGAATCTGATGCCTCTGGGTTAGAAGACCTGACAGAAGGTACAGCAACTGATAGTACTGGAAATTAATTTTTCGAAATCCTGACCAATAAAAAAGGCGGCTCCTTGAGCCGCCCGTTTGCATAGCCTAAGCTTATGCTGCCTTAGTTATTCTTTACAATTCTTAGCGTAATTGCATTACTTTCATCAGGCTTGATAGTCATTAAGTAAACTCCCTCTGATAGTTTACCTAGTGAAACTTCTTGGCTATTCTTCCCTGAATAATACTCTTTACCTACCGTATCTAATAATTTGACCTCATACGGCTGACTTATATTTTGAATAAACACCTTGTCATTTGTCGGATTGGGATACACTTGAATATCAGCCCCTGTTAACCCCAGAGGCCTCTCCTCAATATTTGTGGTCCACTCCTGTGTGGTAATACCATCTTCAGCAGTGACAGTATATATCACTGTATTGGTAAAATCCTGAGGTCCGGAAGGTGAAATGCTTGCTCCTGATGAAATGGTTATCGAGGGATTTAGTATGGAAAGATCAGTACCTAACTCAACAAGCATGGATATGGTATGATTTACATCATCTATGGTTGCCGGGCTAAACTGCTCTTGCAAACTAAAAGTCAAAATGTCCGTCTCATCCGATAATGCAGGTGCAGACCGGGTAATTATCAAGTCATCAAATGAAGTGCATCCTGCTAAGTCATTTACAACCGTCCATCGGACTTCTGTCTGACCTTCCGAAATTCCACTCAATGTTGTATTGGGATCATTTGCATTAGCGAATGATCCGGTACCGGAAATAATTGACCAGGTTCCGGTTTCTCCACTTGCCGGAGCAGTTGCTGCCAATGTGGTATTATCTGATGTAACATTCTGATCCGCACCAGCATTAGCACTAGGGTTACTTTCTACCGTAACTGAGATTTCTTTACTAACCGCACATCCCGCCTTATCGATTGTCAAAACAGCCGTATAACTACCAGCTGAGAGATATGTAAATGATGTATTCCCTGCTGTATTATCGTCTTCAGATCCATCATTATCAAAATCCCAGCTATAGATATCTCCTGCTTCAGTGTCCGTTGATAGATCTGTAAAATCGGTAGCTGTGCCTACACACACGGTATTGGCAGAAAAATCAACAGTAGCTCCAGTGCATATATCAAAATTGGCCATTTCTGTAATACTGTAGCTGCCATTACCATTAAATACTCGCACTCCCAAAGTATAATTTCCATGGGGGAGATCGCTTGTTTCCAAGGTATAGTCATCGTCTATGCTGGATACCGCTGGATCTATAGCTATTTCAGAACCTGAACCAATACCCGGATCGGAATCAATGAAATATTCAATCCCGGAAAGGTTACCATTTGATCCAGTAGCCACAAGATTATCAATGTAAAAAACCTGCGATTGATGCATACCCCATACGCCATCGTTATCTTTTGCTCTTACATGTAGTATGTGAAATCCGGTAGATAATGAGGTGGTAGTGAACAGCGCTTGCATATCTATTGTCTCACCCGGACTGACAGTAAAAGAAGTACCATTACCAAAGCCCGGATCTGTGTCAAAAAAGTACTCCATCTCAGTAATGATTGTAGAAGCACTTGATTGACTAACGTAAAATACCTGAGATTCATGAATCCCCCAGGTACCGTCAGAATACCTGGCTCGCACTACCAACTCGTGAAATCCGACCGAAAGTCCGGAGGTATTAATTGAAATATCAACATCCTGATTAACTCCGGGAGTAATGGAAATAGCCGTACCATTTCCAACTCCAGGATCTGAATCCAGGTAGTATTCCATGCCGAAAATGGACGATTGCGAGAATACACTTATTGCCATCAATAGTAAAAACAGGATTAGATAAAGCCTGAATTGCCATGATGCCATTTTAAACCGACTAGTCATTAGTGATATTTCCTTTAGCCTTGATAGTAACCTGGAGATCCACACCTTGAGAAATGACAGAAGGTAAAGTCAAAGACTGAATAACGGGCAGGAAAGTTCCTTCCGTGTTGAAGGGAATAGATCCTCCCGTTGGACCAATATCTGTCCCGTCCGTACCAGCATTAAGCACAGGAGAACCAACCATGGGTGTGATGTCAAAGTCATAGCTCCAATCGCCAGTTGTTTCCGTCACATTGGTAAGCATTGGGTCTACTCCTTCCAAATTTCCTGATCCTGTATTTCCATTTGTACCTAATGGGAAAGCATCGGATGAAGAACTGAAGCTTATATTATTTTGATACGTATTGTCAGCACCAAGTCCTCCCCATGAGCTCGGGGTTGAGTTCAGGAAGATGTTGTTTCGAATGACCGAATTGTCTATGTCATGCAAGGCTATTCCGGTAGAGCCATTAAAAAATAGATTATTCTGCACTGTCATTGCGTTCCCCTGGACAGTCCCAGCGGCGCAGCACCTGCTCTTTATTATGTTATTTTCTATGATTACTCCGGAAGAGTTATTTAGTTCAAAACCTTGCGCATCACTCGTAGAGTTAGAAGAATTAACCACACAATTTCGTACCACCAAGCCTGAAATGCTATTAGGTGATCCAGGTCCATAACCTGCTCCACGAATTCTATGAAATTCGCAATTTTCAACTAGCACATTAGATACCGTGTGAGGAGTCGTCGTACTGATCGCAAGACTGATATCATCCACATGAAGCCCTGAGATGCGAGAGCCGGAGGCGCCCGTATTATCAAACCGCAGTTCATCTACCATAGATCTAAGCCCCATATCACTGGTAGGATTTAGTCCTATACCGATAATGGTGAGAGACTTATCATTAATTAATCCATCATTGTAATCGTTCGGACTTGGTACTACATGGATGATGTCGCCGGAAACTGCAGCATCTATCGCATTTTGCAACGCATTGGTCCCCGTATATACGTTGGTGCCTCCCACTGCCCCCGGATTATTGTTTGCTATCCGGACAGTTTGAGCGACAGAGGTAAATGTGCAAGCTATAGCTGCACAAATCATTATTAGTTTTTTCATCAGACTGTATTGTTTATAGTGATCAATTAGTTTCATCTACCTAGTAGACTGATAACTTTTATATTTTTCCCGGATTCATTTGTGATTTTTATAGAAAGTATCGAAAATCGGGAAATAAGGCTACTTTGCGAGTCTTCTAAATAGCATGATGCACGTATCAGCCAATAAGCACGGGAATGAAGAGTCTTTGTGGCAAAAATTTGCTGCAGGAGATAAGACGGTCTTTGGTGAACTCTACTCCTATTATCATCGCAGTTTGACAGCCTTTTGTATTGGCAAAATCGGCAGTGTGGAGCCAGCAGAGAATGTGGCCTCAGAGGTGCTCATCAAGTTATTGCAATATGACAAAGTGCATGATATCGAAAATTTTGAGGGATGGCTTTTTCATGTAGCAAAAAATGAATGTCTCACGTATTTAAGTAAGGTTGAACGAAGGAGAAAGCTACTGAATGATAACTATCAACTAGAACACGAGAAGCTCCCGGATATTGAAATGAGGTTTTCTATGGAAAACATTGATGAAATGATCAGATCGACCCTTGATGAAAAAAGCTATCAAATATGGCAATTGCACCAACAGGGCTATGATAACCAAGAGATTGCTGAAATGGTCAAAGCCACAGAAAAAACGGTAGCCAACAGAAAGTCAGCGGCCAGAGCTAAACTGAAAGAAGTATTCAAAAAAATAAATCAATAGCAACGTGAAACCCCAATATAACTATGAATTGATCAAAGATTTCCTCAACGGAGTTCTGGATTCTTCAACCATGAATCAGATGCGAGAGCTGCTCATCAAAGATGAGACAGCAAGGGAGATTGCAAGGGGTATTTTAATCCTGGAAGAGCAATTTAAAAATGATCTTGAAGTGGATCTTTACCTGGATCGAATATTGAAAAACAGACAGGTGTTGATCCAGAATCAACTGAGCAGAACTATGTCATTCAGCTATCTGAAAATAGCGGCATCTGTAGCGGTGATCCTGGTATCTGCTTTCGCAGTTTACTACCTCACCAGACCTACGATGGAAGATCTTCTGGCTCACGAGCTTGAAAATCCTTATGTGATTTCTACTCCGCTTCGAAATGGTCAGGGGTCTACTGAATTGAGTGATGCCTTTTCTGCCTATAGCAGTGGCAATTACGAAAAAGTTATCGTTCACCTGGCTGATACAAGTACTGCGCAAACCATCTTTCTTAGAGGATTAAGCTTTCTTTACTCTGGAGATTACCAAGCCGCGGTAAAAGAGTTCTCCAAAAAAATGCTGAAGAACAGCCGCTTCGAAGAGCAAGCAAGATGGTACCTGTCTGTTGCTTATGTAAAAATGAGAAAATGGGAGAAAGCCAAAGATGTTCTGAACATTATCGTGAATTCGACCCGTCACTATAAACAAGAAGAAGCTGAAAAACTCCTTGATTTTATCAATGCTTAGCGGGAAAGATTTTCCCCCTGAAAAAGAGAATCACGGCAAGTAAAAACACCAAGATATAAATAAGCACCTTGCTGGTAGTGTTCGTATCAGAGATTGGACTCATATCTCCCAGTGCAACAAAGCTACCCCAAAAGAATGGATGCTGATACAATGGATCATTCGTATTCTTCAGGTAATGCAGCTGGGCCTTTCTTAATGCTTCGTCTTTTGCATCTCCTGCCTTCAGGTTCTTGTAAAACTCAACCATAATCTGATGAGTAGATTCATCAGGTAGCTTCCACATACTCATGACTACACTGGGGCATCCCACATAGCTAAAAGCTCTCGTAAAGCTTATTGGCCCCTCTCCTTCCTGAAAAGTTCCTCCTCCACTGCTGCAGGCGCTCAAAACCACCAATGAGGCATTGAGATCCAGGTTGTATATTTCATCAATAGTGAGGTAGCCATCATTGAGGCTGTCTTGCTCATGATTAAATAGCAATTCGGAATATTCCGGATCTTCACTGTTTAGTAAACTATGCATCGCAAGATGGATGATTTTATATTCCCCTGCATGGGCTTTGAAATTACTCTCCGAAGCTTCCTGGTTGATCCATATTCGCCCTCCTACTAAATCGCTGATTTCCTGAACTTCCGCAATGGCCCCTGGTAAAGGAAGTTTTCCGTCTCGCACCAGCTCATAGGCCATTGGATGTTTACTCGAATCAAGATCAGCATATTGCGCTGCTTTATATGATGGGGCGAAACCAGCAAACCGGAAATTAGAAACTTCATCTTTTTCACTAAAATTCAGTGAAACAGAATACGCGTAACTGATATCATAATCATTCAGCAAATAATTGAGTCGGTCATATTCGATTCGATCTTTAGGAGCAGGCTGAGTCAGAAAAGTTCCAAAGCTTAGCTTACTCAGGCTTCCATCAGGAATAAGTAGAAGCTTTTCTACGTCCATTTTTTCTTCAATTGCGGGCTCAATTAATTCTTTAAATAGAAAATGAGAAGAAGAAACGAATAAGCTATCTGCCCGAGAAGGGTTGTCAACAATTAGGGCATTGTCTGTCAAACTTCTCCGGTATCCCTTGATAGCCTTTTTGATATTATCATTGGCAGAATACCGGTATACGTCAAATGCTTTATCACTGATTGCTAGTGTATAGATATCTTCGGTTCCTTCATAATATTCCAATAAAAGTGTTCCCGGTGGAAGTAGTGCATGTACCCCTGCGGGCTCTATGATGTGATTTTCATAGCGATAGGCATAATAATCCGAATATTCATCCTTTAACCTCTCTTTAAATTGCTCATAAGCATTCTGTGTTTGAAATACCTCGGTTTGATAAAATGCTATTTTTTCTTCATTACTTGCCGCCTTAGCATCTCTCAATTTCTCTTTAAAATAAGATAGTTCTACCCTAATATCCCTCTCTCTGTTGATTACACTATCAGGGACCCCTGAAAATCGTCTGGCCTCATTCTCCTGAATTCTAGCTGATAGAATAGGTGATTTACTTTTTTCAATAATGTAATAAAGTGCCTTTTTATATGGCTCTTCGCCAGTTTCTTCATAGAGCAGGTGAGCGGTCTTCACTGCGTCATTAAAGAAACTTCTTGTGTCCTTTGCTAACTGTGCGCGGGAGTCTTCAAGCTGGAATTCGGATCCTATCAAATCCAGTAGTTCAATTCCTTTATTGAATAGCTGAAGTGATGTGCTTAATTCATTAATATCAGATGTTTGCTCAAATCGCAATCGGTGGATGTTTGCAATTCTATGAAGGCTCGTAAGTGCCTTTTGTTTATGAGTGAGAGTATGAAGGTCAAATGTGACATTTCTTTCAAATTCATCTAAAGCTAGTGAATGCAGAGAGAGCCAATAATTATCAAGTGCGTTGGTTATATCTCCCTGATTTTTCTCAAGGTCTCCCAATTTTTGGTAAACGGTAGACACCTTATCATTCTTCTTACCTAGTCGGCTGATATAAATATTTAAACTCTCATTAAAATACATTCTTGCCTGCTTGAAATCCTTAAATTCCAGGCTGCTTTTTCCCAACCCAAAAAGAATGTCAGCCTCACTTCCTGTTCTCTGTCCGAGCTTCTTATAGATTTTCAATGCTTCAGAATAGAGCGACTGTTGTCGGTCAAATTCACTTATGCCTGCATAGTATTGTCCGGCTATGTTATAAATAGTGGCTCGGTATGGATGATCCTGAGGGAGATACTTTTCAGAGAGAAATAAAGCTCTTTCTATTGTTTTCTGTCCCTTGATCGCTTCACCTGCTTTGTGATACAATAGCCCAAGGTATGCGTAGTAGGTATGCAAGACGGGCGTTTGATCTCCGAACTTATCTTCTAAGATCAGGTTGCCTTGTTCGATAAACGGAATTGCCCTTCTGTAATCAAACATATTTCCATATAATGATCCCATGTTGTAGTAGCTAGCAGCTACATTTATATGTTTATCACCCAAGGTCTTCTTTCGTATATCAAGTGCCTGCTTAAAATAGCTTAACGCTCTTTCGTAATTTCCAAAACCTTTATAAGTATTTCCCACATCACTTAACGCATTCGACGTGCTGGGGTGATTCTTTCGGAGGAGTTTCCTCCTTATATCAAGTGCTTGTAAAGCATATTTCAAGGCCTCTTTCAAATCACCTTTTTGTACATACACCTTGCCCAGGTATAAATAAGTAGCTGATAACTCAAACGGATCCATTTCCGGGTGGGCAGTTCGGATGATTAACGCCTTATCAAGAAAAATTAAGGCAGAGTCATAGGCTGCAGAATAAATATGAAAATAACCCATCAGGTTATAGTTGAAAGAAATTTCGGGGCTGTCTGTACCGTATATTTTTTTCTTGATGGCTGTTGATTTATTCAGGGTTTGCTTGGCTTCCTTCCATCTGTTAGAACACCCTCCCATTGCCTTGGCTAATACATAATAACCTTCAGCCAACAGAAATTCATCAGTAGCTTGGTCGAGTCCCTGATTGATTACCAGGGATGCACTGTCACATTTACCAATAT
Source organism: Ekhidna sp. ABH4_415 (assembly GCF_056161305.1). NCBI lineage: Bacteria > Pseudomonadati > Bacteroidota > Cytophagia > Cytophagales > Reichenbachiellaceae > Ekhidna > Ekhidna sp. ABH4_415. The sequence continues at coordinate 4,570 of NZ_JBSWYW010000013.1, read as the reverse complement.
TGAGATAGCCCTCCCCTAATGCATAATAAGTCTTCACGATCTTATCAGTTTCGGACCTCTGATAGGAGAGCATCGCTTTTTTTAATACGCGTATTGTACTATCATAATATCCGTCATAGATTAGCTGTTCACCTTGCTGAAGCAGATTCTCTGCGTTCGTACTTTGACAGAACACAGGTATGAACGTTTTAAATGAAAACAGCAGACAGATAAGGAGTAAGCTTCGAACCAACTTGTTAATTTAAGGTAGAGCGTATGAAGCTACTAATATTTTTGCGGCTATCAAAGATGCTAAATGCCTATCTACATGTCTTTAATAAGTTATGAAACTGAAATTTTCCTCACCAGCATTCGCTTAGCTACAGGCAGCACAGTTTCATTAAGCGGAAATTTCAATTTACTCACTGCTAAATAGGTAGCTGGATTAGGTAGCTCTGTAAACTTCTTTGTTAGGCCCACTTTTATGTTTTCGTAGGTTTTACTGATGTTCCGAATTTCGTTCATTAGAAATTCGGTGGTCATGCTTCGGTACTTCTCTTCCGCATGCTCAAAAAAGGTGATCTGATAGCGATAAATAGAAACATCTCTTGACGATTCCTGATTGATGAACAGGTAACCTTCATCGGAATAGATTGGTGATACCCCGACCGGCTCCAGGTTGATCTGCTCCTCAACAAATTCATACAATTCCTTTCCTTCCTCCAGCATGCCCTTCATTTTAGGGATGGCAAATGAAATGATCTCTTCTATCTGCCGCATCACTTCATCATCATTCACGATCTTATCATAAGTCAGGCGAAGCTTATTGAAATCTGCCTTGCTCAGTGTTTCCGGAAAGCTGTCATACATCAGCTTCTTACTCTCCTTCACCTTAATCAGATTTCGATAATGGAATATCAAATCAGACATAAAAGGATACAGCTCGGATTGATTAAACCTTCTCCCCACGTCCTTCAAATAAGCAAGCAAAATGTACTTTTTGTACTCGTAATCAATAAGGCCTTCTGTCAGCCAGTCATGTCTTAAACTATCCATACATGTGAATTTTTAATCTAATTAATCTTAAAAATTAAACCTCAAATGTCAGTTTGTCAAGAGCTTAAACGTGGTTTTAGAGGAAAGTGACATGATATCCTGTAAAAATGTCATATTAACACACTAAGCATACTGACATTCATGTCTTGGCACATAAAATGATGATAGGCAAAACAGAAATCTGAATTCAACTAAACATAAACGTTTACAAACATGTCTAAAGTAAATTTCAAACCACTTGCTGACAGAGTTCTGGTAGAACCTGCTGCGGCTGAAGAAAAAACAGCGTCCGGAATCATTATTCCCGACACTGCAAAAGAAAAACCTCAAAGAGGACAAATTGTCGCTATCGGTACTGGTAAGAAAGACGAGCCTATCAACGTAAAAGTCGGAGACCAGGTGCTTTATGGAAAGTACTCAGGAACAGAGATCACCATCGATGGTAGAGAATTCCTGATCATGAAAGAAGCAGACATTTACGGAATCGTATAATTAAATCTTAAAACTGAAAATCAATAACAATCATGGCAAAAGATATATTCTTTAATACCGACGCAAGAGACAGCATCAAGACTGGTGTTGACATCCTTGCTGACGCAGTTAAAGTGACATTAGGACCAAAAGGTCGAAATGTAATCCTAGATAAGAAATTTGGTGCACCAACTGTCACTAAGGATGGTGTTTCTGTAGCAAAAGAAATCGAACTGAAGGAGCCAATCGAAAACATGGGCGCTCAGCTGGTAAAAGAAGTAGCATCTAAAACCGCAGATGATGCCGGTGATGGTACTACTACTGCAACTGTATTGACTCAGTCAATCTTCGGTCACGGTATCAAAAACGTAGCTGCTGGTGCAAACCCAATGGACCTGAAAAGAGGGATCGACAAAGCTGTTGCAGCTGTTGTTGAGAACCTTAGAAAGCAGTCGAAAGACATCAAAACTTCTGAGGAGATCGCTCAGGTAGCTTCAGTATCTGCCAACAACGATCCGGAAATCGGTAAGATGATTGCTGATGCAATGGACAAAGTAGGTAAAGACGGTGTGATCACTGTAGAAGAAGCTAAAGGTACTGAGACTGAAGTTAAGACGGTAGAAGGTATGCAGTTTGACAGAGGATATCTTTCTCCTTACTTCGTGACCAACACGGACAAGATGGAAACTGAGTTGGAAAACCCTTACATCTTGATCTACGACAAGAAAGTTTCTAACATGAAGGAACTTCTTCCTATCCTTGAAGCAACAGCTCAAACTGGCAAGCCATTGTTGATCATTGCTGAGGATGTAGAAGGTGAAGCACTTGCTACGCTAGTAGTAAACAAAATCAGAGGGTCACTAAAAATTGCTGCTGTAAAAGCTCCAGGTTTCGGTGACAGAAGAAAAGCAATGCTAGAGGATATCGCTATCCTAACTGGTGGTACAGTAATCTCTGAAGAAAGAGGATACAAGCTTGAAAACGCTACCCTTGATTACTTAGGTACTGCTGAGAAAATCAATATCGACAAAGACAACACTACTATCGTAAATGGTGCTGGCAAAAAAGAAGATATTGAAGCTCGCGTAAACCAAATCAAGCAGCAAATCGAGAACACTACCTCAGATTACGACAAAGAGAAGCTACAAGAGCGACTTGCTAAGCTTTCTGGTGGAGTTGCTATCCTATACATCGGTGCAGCTACTGAAGTAGAAATGAAAGAAAAGAAAGATCGAGTGGATGACGCATTGCACGCGACTAGAGCCGCCGTACAAGAAGGTATCGTAGCTGGTGGTGGTGTGGCATTGATCAGAGCGATGAAAGCGCTAGACGGTCTTACACTTGAAAACGAAGATCAGAATACCGGTGTAACCATCGTAAGAAACGCGATCCAGTCTCCTTTGAGAACCATCGTTGAAAACGCAGGTGGTGAAGCTTCTGTTGTAGTAAATGATGTATTGGCTGGAAAGGCGGATTACGGATTCAATGCTGCTACCGGTGAATATGTTAACATGTTCAAAGCTGGTATCATTGATCCTACAAAAGTGACCAGACTAGCGCTTGAGAACGCTGCTTCTATCGCTGCGCTCCTATTGACTACCGAGTGTGTAGTAGCTGAGGAACCGGAAAAAGAAGGTGCTGCCCCAGCTATGCCGGCTGGCATGGGCGGTGGCATGGGTGGCATGATGTAAGAAACATCCACGTTTATAGATATAGAAAGCCTGCTCCTTTGGAGTGGGCTTTTTCATTTTCAGATAGTAAGAAATGGGCCGCTCTATCCCACAAGGCCTTGGGCCCAGACCGGCACTAGCGTGTCGGGTCCTTTTGGTTACTACAATGATTGTCGATCCTTCGATACACTCCTTTCAGTCGCACTCAGGATGACAATCAATTGTATATGTCACTTTGAGTCTATCGAAGGATAGTTTCTATTTGTCACACTGAGTTTATCGAAGTGTAGGACAATTACGATAACTTAATTTGCCTGCCTACCGTCAGGCAGACTCTAACAGGCCACTCCATCCCTGGTGCGGGTCGCTGCTCCGATTATAGAATTTACATAACGAAAATAAACAATCATCCGTCTTTGCGAGAAGCGAAGAATGAGCGACGAAGTAATCTTACAATTTTGAATGGTATACAAGTGCTATGAGATCGCTTCGTTTCACTCGCGATGACGAAAGATATTTCCGTCATTGCGAAGGAACCTGCCTGCCGATAAAGGCAGGGAATGACTGAAGCAATCTCATCCATATGATTCTTTACTACAAAAGGTCCAAGCGGATGCTTGCGCTAGTTTTGTCTTTATATGCTTGGAATAGTTGTGGATAGATTATCTATTTAATAAACCTTCAAGGTATCTACCGATTTACCATTCCTCATTAAAAAATCAAGTTTCTTGATTCCAGCGCTATCGTAATATGTAAAAATTCCTGAGCTATAATCCTCTGATGACATAAACAAGTGGCCGTTAGGATAGAATTGTTTGAATTCACCAACACCTTTACCATTTTCATACATCATAATTATTTGTGGTTTACCATCTTGATAATAACCTAGTGTCGGCCCATGTGGTAAACCATTTCTAAACTCACTTATTGTTTCAGCTTGCCCGTTTGGATGGAAAAAAATCTCCTTTCCATGCTGTATAGTTGTATCCAAGTAATCTCGGTACAGAACAGTATTATTGTTCACCAAAACTCTCATTGATTTTAAAGAATCCTCTTTGTAGAGATACACTCGAGATGTATCACCATTTTCATGAAAAAGAATCCATTTACCATGTCTACTATTACCCTTGTAAGACCTTATCTCCTTCAAGGAGCCATCAGGATAATAAACTTCTTCTACGTTGCTTGAACAACTAATAATAATTAGTAAAAGAACAAATGATTTTCTCACACTTAATTTATTTTAATAACATTAGTTGGAAGAGATTCATCATAATAAGTATCCCATGCTGCCGCAAGTTTGCAACTTGTGGCCATTCAATCCAAGAACTCAACATCTATTAACCCCTTGACACCTGCATAATCTCTGGCACTTGAATACAAGTAATCTTCGG
>NZ_JBSWYW010000012.1:0-24088 GCF_056161305.1 Ekhidna sp. ABH4_415 | reverse complement strand
ATCGTTGGGTTGGTTACCGGATTCATTGCCTCACTGTATGTTACCGTAACTACCTGTGTAAGGTCTCCCTGTGAGATCGGATCACTGTCTGTAGTCACTGTGGCCGTGGGTAATACATCATCAACTGTCAAATCTTCGTTATCTTGAGTAGTTCCGCCTCCTGTTGAAGCTGTCACCGTTACAGTAACATCTGCAGTTGTACTCTCTGTACTTCCAGGACCTGCTATTGTATATGTAGCCTCATATACTCCACCTCCAATATCACTTGCTACAACTGCAGCTCCACCTCCAAACTCTGTGAAATCAAAAGTAACAGAAGTGATACCTGTGGCACCATCAACTCCATTATCCCATTGAGCGGTAACAATATCTCCAATAATAAATGCACCTCCCGTGCCAGAACCTCCTGTAACACTAATAGCTGCAGCTGTTGGCTGAGCAATGGATACAAAGGAAATTAGTAAGGGAAGCAGGCAAATGAGTAGCTTTCTCATGATCGGTTATTTAGACGCAAAAAACAAGGTGACAGTAGTGTAGGTATAAATTACTCCTAAACTAACTATCAGTGAAGTTTATTAATGGTTATATTATTTCAAAGCACTACATCATTTTTTCGATATAGCCTCAATATTCAGAGATGAGATAAAACAGTGTTAAAATTGAATTTTTCAAAGAATATTAATTCAATGACCCATCGTCATTAAGTTTAACGATTGAGATCAGTTTAACCCCACCCCCAAAATCAACATTGGCCACAGCCACGATCTTTCCATCCGGAAGCACCACCGCATCCACCACCTCGTCATTTCCGTCTGATAGTCCAAAAAATGTCTCTTCTCCAGCTACAGGATTGGCAGCCTGATCAAACTTAACATACATTCCTTCTCCGCCCCTTGATAGGTTATTAGTAGAGAAATTCAGGTATTGGCCCAGAAGGACTAGGCCATTATCTGAAGCCTGCACAACCCCATTTCCTATGTTTTGCAAAATACTATTTTCAGTATTATAGGCAGAGCTGTCGTGACTATTGGCACTTAGGAAAACGCCATTATTACTCAAGTTTATGATAAACCCAAATTGTTCATTATTTGAGGTGTTGGAAGTACCCGCCAGTGAGTAGCCGAAAGATGTTTTGATGGCATTATTCACCTGATCATCATAAACCCTACCATCTGCAGGGTCATCCAGGCCATATGCGGCAAAATTAACAGGTGTTCCGTTGGGGTCTACTTCAAGAAAATAGCCGTTGGTGCCATTGTCTCCATTGTTTTCACCGAGTTGACTTGGTGTATTGCTATATCCAAGCATCACGAGGTTACCGTTAGCCTTTTCAAATACTCTTACTACCTTATCATCTTCATCCTCTCCGGCCACTCCCTGCGTTTGCTCAAATACAACTCCATCAGTAAAATTGAATTTGAAGAAATAATTGTCAAAATCGGTGACGCCACCGCCACGATCGAATTCTTTTGCTCCCACCAGAAGCAAAGAACCGTCAGATAAAAGTATCACGTCATTTCCTTCCAGACCGAGATCAAGATTATCCTCCTGAGCTACCAATGCCAGTAGTGTGTCACTTGCCAGATTCAAGTCTGCATCGAGTATCCCCAGCGTTAAAATTCTCCAATCGGAAATCTCAAAATTGAAAGTAGTTTGCGCAGTAATAGAAGAGGTTCCGATGACGATAAACCCTCCTCCTGGAATTGGCTCTATCTGGCCGGCAGTTTCATCGCCTCTAAAGTCATCTGCCTCGCCATCCCCTGTTAAATCCCTGCCTGTAGCATTAACATATCCAAAAGAGGTAGAGTCAACCAGGTTACCCTCCAGATCCGTTCGAAGAACAAAATAATCTTTGTCTCCTACCTGAGTGGTCTTCGTACCAAATACAACCAACCCTTCTGGTACTTCGCCCGCAGCATCGTACACAATCTCAATGTCACTGGCTTCATAGCTGGTAAGCTCTCCATAATATTTTATGAATGCTTCATCAGGTTTTGGTGCATTTTCATCTTCAATCTGGCATGATGCTACCAGTAAAGACACAATCATTAGGTGTATTAAATATCTCATAAACTAGCGGTACTCCTTACGTTTTCTTGGGATGTACAGTGAACGGGTATAGCCAACAGAGAACGAAAGCGTATTCATAGTTAAATCATCCTCCACATGACCTATACCAAAATTCACATCTTCATTTGCCCATCGGTTGTCCGGGTTAATGTAATTGAAAAGTGAGTTATCATAGCGCAGCTCCAGGGAGAAAAAGTCCACCTCTGCTCTTCCCACTCTAAACCTAACTCCCAATCCGCCCATAATGGACACATTGGAGTTTGCCACCTGATCAAACTGCTTCAAATCCTCACTACCATCTGGAAGTGTATATGCAGTACCCCCTGTTCTTCTGGTGTCAACATACTTAGCTTTCAGCATCCAATCAAAAGAACCACCGAAAAAGACATAAGGTAGCAATTTTATACGGTTTCCATCATCATCCTTTTTGTCATAATTCAAACTGTACCGAACCATCAATGGGAAACGCAGCATGTTGCTGGTATTTTTCGCCACGTAATTCAGGTTCCCTTCTATAATCTCACCCTCCACCTCATAGGTGGTAATTCGATATTGAACACCTGCACCTACCTCTATCCCTTTTCCCAGGTGCCTTTCAGCCAGAACTTCAGCCCAAAACCCGATACCCAAACCCGTATCATTTCCTTTTTGATTGTATCGCTTACTCCCAGTCTGAAAGGTGTTGAAATCCTGCACAACCGTAGGCATAGATTTGTTTACCCCTCCTCGCGCTGCAATACGTAAAATCGGTTCGGTTTTAAACTTCTCCTTTAGCAGGTATAGCTCAGCCGGATCCTCCGGGGACAACTGGTGTTCTTTGTCCACTTTCAGGAGTTCTATAAACATTTCCTCTGCCTTTGCTTCATCATCCTGAAAGAGATAAGCTTTGGTTAGCAACTTATACGCCCTGATTTCTTCATCAATGGAGAAAACGCCATTTTGTAAACATCGCGTAAAGCCACTCGTGGAAGAGTTATACGTATTGATGATATCGGAAAGTCGCCCCTGTTCAAATGCCAACTCTGCCTGTGACAATGCCCGTGAACATTGCGTGGAGGATTGAGCCAGCCCATAATAAACGCAAAGCGATAAAGAAATAGCAATTAGGTGTTTCTTCATAAATCTATCTTACAATTCCGATCCTCGTTTTGGTAGTCCTTCGCAGGTTTCTACATAGTTAATATCTTCAGGGTCACCTACATATTGTCTCCACTCATTGTCTGACATATTTCCTAAAGTAATGTGAGAACATATCTCTTCTGCCATATCATGCGCAGTAGTTGGATATTTTCGAATATTACCATCTCCGGCGGCCGTTACGAAGTAAGATCCGTCCGGACTAAAGTCTGCATCATTCACCCAACCCTGCTGGCCTAATCCTCTGTAATCCTCTAATACAATCGGCAGGTCAAACAAATTCTGCATATCCCAAACCCTCACCTGGCTGTTTCGGGAAGTACCCAGAATCAATCGATCGTTCGGGCTAAATTCGATATCAGTGATTGGCGCTCTAAACCCGGTAAGTGTTGGCTGCACCTGCTCATTATTTTCCATGTCCCAGATCACTAACCTGCCATCTTCACTACCATATGCCAGGTATCTACCATCATTGCTGAATTTCACTGCCTGGATAGCACGGGAAGCATTTCGATTAAATCCGGTCTCGCCCTCTTGCGGCTTGTTGATCAACTGCGTTGGGCCTGCACCAATATTTGTCAAATCCCACAGATAGACGTTTCCATCCTCTCCACCACCTACAAGTGTTTTCGCATCTTTCGACAGGGCAATTTTCCTGATCCTCGTTTCTGATCTTGCCAGCTCAATCGAGGTTCTAAAATCACTTCTCAGGATACGGTTATCTGCACCAACGGAGATAAAGCCAGAATTATCTGGTAAGAATAAAAGGTCAAATACCGTACCTCCTACGTGACCATCAATTTTGGTTGGTTGTTGGTCGATATTTCTAACGTCAAACAACAAAATATTATCCTGATCCGTACCTAGTGCAAGGAATCGCTCATCCGGGCTGATGTTGACCACCCGTGCCACGTTATCATTCTGGAAGATCTGGTTCCAGTCCCTTGTTTCTACATTCCACTTGATTACTTCACCATCGGCATTCGCTGAATACATGTAATTGCCATCTGCAGAGTAAACGACAGATCTGACTCCTACTACGGTGTTTTCAGAGTTTGGATCCACAGGTTTGTGGTAATGATTAAAGATAGAATCCCCTTTGGAAATATCCCCGTATTCTTCAAATGCTTCTCTTTCATACAACCCCTGCAGTGCATTATAAATACCTGCATAAATATCTCCGTTATAGTCTTTTCCTTCATCCTTAAACTCTTCATAAAACAGGTAAGCCTGACGAGCCACAATGGCCTTCAACTCGGCCTGATCCTGATCTTCCGGTAGGATATTTTTTGCTTTGATCGCCATAGACTGGGCAATGGCTTGATAACGAAGACGTTCGGCATTTTGTCGAGCTAGTTCGGCAGCATTTGCATTTTCTTGTGCTTCGATTGCACTTAAGCGAGCCTCTTCAGCCTTTTCTTGAGCCAACTCATTAGCTGTTTGAGCTTCTTTTGTGGCTGCTACCGCAGCTTGTCTTTGTAGCTCAGCGTTATCTCTCTGTTTATTCGCCTCAATAGTTGCCAACCTTGCATTTTCTGCTTCTCTTTCTGCATTAGCTCTTTCTCTTTGCGCTTCTGCTGCAGCATCCAAAGCCTCTTCTTTGAGTTTATCAGCTTCTTTTTGAAGTTCAACCGCTCTGTCTCTTTCTGCAGCAGCTAATGCTGCAGCCTTATCCGCTTCATCCGCCTTAATAAATGAGTAAATCAAGAAACTCAGGGACACCAATACCGCAATGGCTAATACCACTGCGGTGGTTCGCATCCGCTTTACCTGTCGCTTCTGAAGGATTTCTTTGTTGCGTTGCTCCGTCAGGTAGGCTTTCTCAGAGGTCTCGAGGAACACCATGGTTCGCTCAAAAGCTGGATTGTATCGCTGACCCCAAACCAATGTAGGTCTGTTTTCTTCCCTCCAGTTCAATGCCAGCTGCAAGTCAGGCATCTGCCATAGACCGGCTTTTCCTTCCTGGTAGCGCTCGGCTGCTTCCGAAAGCTTCAGGTACATCTCTGCAGCCTTGGATTCTTCGTCCAACCATCTTTTCAGACGCACCCAGATACGCATCAAACTTTCGTGTGAGATATCAATTACCGTCTCCGACTCCAGCTTCACTCCGAAAGGAGGCATCAACAAAGACCTTCCCGGTTCGCGGAATCGTTCCACTACCCGTGCTACCTCATCCTCATTCACACCTGCAATTGCCGCAATAGTGGCAAGCTTGGTTGGGCGTCTGATTCCCTGGTTCTCATTCCCTCGCTCTGTGAGAGCTTTAAACATCACCTCACAAATCTCTTTTTCGCGCTTGCTCAGTGAATCAAATGCTTCATTGGCGTGCTGAGAGAGTGCCTCTCGTAGTGTACCAATGGAGTTATAATGTCTTAAGTCTATTGGTTCACCGACCTTGCGGTTTTCCGTCCAATAGGCCCACGTTCGCATCAGGGCGTGTTGCAAAATCGGCAGCTGATCCGGGTTGTCCCCTACGTCGTTTAACAGCTGCTGCGTCAAACGCGGAGCAATCTTACCTCCCCCCACTGCTACCGGCCCTTCAATGGCGGTACGCTTCTGATCCCGCGTCATTTGCGGTATCAGGTAGTGGGAATCGTTGATCATCTGTGTCAGATCCGGGAACTGCGCACACTCACCGATGAAGTCGGAACGCATGGTCAGCGCGATATACACCGGCTCGTCATACTGATGAATGGCCTCTAAAAGCAGATTTACAAAAGCTGATGACTCATCCAGATCAGAGGTAGCAGACTCCAGCTTTCGATATCGGAACAGTTCTTCAAACTGGTCAACAAGGATCAGTACATTCTCAAAATCATCCGTTTTCAGCTGGCGGACTACCTCTACCAAACCAAGGGAACTACTTCTTAATACCGTACTGATGATGGTCTTGCGAATAAGCTTGTCTTCATCACCCAGGTTGGCGTACTCTTTGTCTTTGATCAGTAAGGCCTCTGCCAGATTATCAATCGGCCCACCTCCTGGTCTGGTAACTACAATACGCCAATTGGAACCGGCCTCTGTCATGAAGCCCCCGTAAAGAGTTGGAATCAAACCACAATACATGAGGGATGATTTACCACTACCTGAGGCCCCCAGGATAGCAACGAATTTGTTTTCCGAAAGCTTGACGAGCACCTCATCACTTTGCCCCTCTCTACCGAAGAAGAGGTGGCTTTCCTCAATCCCAAAAGGCCGTAGGCCCGGAAACGGGTTGATTAACTGGGTAATGTCTACGATATCCTGGGTCTCTTGGCCCTGAACATCAATTTCTTTATCGCTCATCAGCTTTCTATTTTAGTTAGAAAAGGTTTGAGGTGATCCGGACTAAATGATCCTCCGTTATTCCCCAAAACCATGGCGTTGTTTTTCTTGTAATGCTCCATGTCCACATCCTTCTGCCCTTTAAAGTAAACCGCTTTTGCCGTCAATGGCTTCTCCCGGCCAAATCCAGGAGCCTTTAACAGATCCTGTAGTTTCGTCTTGATCCAGTCCTCAGTGGCCTGACCAAAGTATATGATCGATGCATCGCATCGTCGCAAATTTTCCTGATGGATATATCGCAGATCCACTAAATCGCCCTCATAGCTTGGAGAAACCACATTGAATCCCTGCTTCTTCAAATAAGATTGCATGTCTTCAATGTCGTTCACATCCCGCTTATCAGCGATGAGGTAGATCATCTTCGTTTGTTCGTCTGGCTTTTTATCGTCAAAGCCCTTAATGTCTCTGCGTACATTGAAGCGACCACCGGTCACCAACTCCTCCCGGATGATGGTTTTAAGCTCCTGAAGTTGGATTTGAAGTACTTCAGCTTCTTCCAATGCCGCTGCGTCACTTTTTAAATCCTCGATAAAGATTTTCTGACGTTCTGTTACGTTTTTCAAATCCGGTGACACCCAAATCAGTCGACTAAAAAGCTTTTTTTCACCCTCTTTTGCCTCTTTGTTTTTTTCTACCATTTGGTAGGTATGATCGGAAGCTACGCGGTTTTGAATGTCTACTACGGACAGCTCAGACCCTCGTGGTTTATACCCGTAATCTTCCCCTACCAGGTGGATGGAAAGCCTGCATCTATCCAGGTCATCGCGCACCATACGGTCGAGTGCTTTAGCTTCTTTGGGAAGGCTGTGATCCGGAAGTACTTTGTACCCGTGTCGGATCAACTCACGCTTAATGATATCACGCTGAATAACCATATCAACACCGGTACTTGCCAGATATACCGTTTTTTCTCTAGGAATGGTAGCGTACGCACCTTCTCCTTCGGACAACTCTTTGGCATGAAGTACATGATTAATATCATAGGCCATATCCACCAGCTTCATCCAGTAACTACGCTCGGCATCACTTCCAAAAAAACGTGTAAATTCCTGAGGATCACCGGTTAAAGGGTCAACAAGGTAAAAATCATATGTCAGGAGATCTTCCAGTTCCGGTAGGTGTTCATCCGGATCAAACGGACGTTTCAGAACTTTAAAAATTCTAGCTACACCGTCAGCTATTAACTTATTTTGAGTTTTGAGTTTTTTGCCGTGCGAATCAAGACCTTTTATAATGACTTTTTCCTTAGCGAGGTTGGGAGTTAAAACTGCTAAAATCACACTGAAGTTATCCAGGTCAGGAGCAGAAAACTGAGATTCACTGATGAGCTTAATTTCCGGGTTTTCTCTGGTAATCTGATACATCAACGTGGAAAGGAATTTGTGAAAGTTGGTTACCCATCCTTTGACACCTCCTTCTATCTGCGCATCATCCTTTTCAGAGTAGATTAGTGCTATGTTTCGATTAGTGCTCATTTGCGCGATTAGGCGGTTTTTATATAGTGAATTAACTTATTTTATTATAGTATCTCAAATGCTTCGTCGAAATCTCATCCAAACAAGGCATCTACAATTACAGGTTCTTCCTGATCTATCACTCCGTTCATAATGTCTACCCAGCACTCCAGAATTTCAATATGCTTGGACATTAAGTTGAGCAATTCCTCTTTTCTCATCATTAAAAGCGTACACTCCGTTCGAGCTAAGGCAGTAAATGAAAAAGTGTCAGATTCAGTAATGTTTTTCTCACCAAACACTCCTCCTTTTTCTCTTTCCGCTACCTTTTGATCTCCTTCATAAATATCAATGGAGCCATCCAACACAATGTACATTGGCTCTCTTCCACTATCTCCTTCCCTTATAATTGTCGATCCAAGTTTCACTCTTACTTCCTCCAGACACTCAGCCATATAGGTGATCAATTCACCAGGTATCTGCTTGAACATCTCGATTTTCTTCAATTCAATTACCCGTTCGATCAGCAACAGCTTTTGATGATATTCTTCATCTTCATTTCTGAAAACCGGTGGTAATATCGCTTTATCCAGTTCTTTCTTAGTTATTGGCTTCAATCGTTTCGTGTGGGCATGATAGGCCTCTTTATCAATCAGATAGATCACATAGGCGGCTGTCTGTAGAAGCAAAGGATCCGGATTAAACAGGTTTGCAATCAGATCCGCTGTAACGTGATTACTCAGCTGGCTGAATCGGAACATGGCCAGGGCCTTTGTATAACGATTGATGCGGTTATAGTCTCTGTTTATAATTTGTAACAACAGGTCATCGTAAGAGTCAAATTCCTCAGGAGGATAGTGATTTTGCAAACGAGTCAAACGCTCATCAATCTTCAATTCATCCACTACCGGAATCAGCTTTGGCTTGAGCTCTTCTTCAACAAAGATGTCCATCATCTCTACCGCAAACGTGATGCTCTCAGAAGTACCGTTTTGAATATTTTCTTTAGCCAGAAGTACACTCTGAGGATCATAAATCATGGCCAGCAACATGAAGATATTGTCATAATTCTTGATATCCTCTTCCACCATTGCCTCTTTTATAAGCTTATCCACCTCATGTTCCTCAGGTATCTCCAGTGCAGACTTGACATTCCAGGCAATATCCCCAATCTCCCCTTCTACGGCTATTTTGATTCTGGCTGCCTGAAAATCTCTTGCCACAAATCCGATGTAACTCAACGATAACAAAAGCTGGGACACTATTTTCCGATCCGGAAAATCAATCTTTTTCCACAGCAGTTCCGTCGCTCCTCGACCACCAATACGACCTAGTACCTGGATAATCCGCACCATGGTCGCATGATATTGACCTGTCTTATAGAAAGCCGTATCAATGTTATGAAAAGCCGCTTCTCCGGCAGCTTTCAAAGCAGACATAGCCACATTACTGTAAGTAGATAAATGAAGGTTCTCTATTAGTATTGGCCAAAGCTCAGGACGTCTCACTTTACCTGCAGTAATCATGGCTGCCGAACGAACACTTGGATTGATGTCTCTAAGTAGCTCAACGATAAACGCAACGTGCCTGTCTTCTGTGGCTTTAGCTAATAGTCTGGCCCCTTTCTCTCTGTCTCTCGCTTCGGTGGATCTCACCAGCTCCTTGATTGCTACATCCGTTAAATTGAAATTTGCGGCTTCTTGTAGTTTTTTGAAAGAGGTGTTAGCTACTTTTAGTACATCCTCATTACCCTCTGTCTTTAGATCTTTCTCGATGATTTCAACCGCTTCCCAGCACAATCGATCACCAAGCTTCTGGTAGGCATACGTTCTAATGACCGGTGACCGGTGACTTAGCAAATCCAAAAGCACAAACTCGAATTCGATCGGCTCCAAAGTTTCAAACAAGCGTAAGGCATTAATTATCCTGTCAACTTCTTTAGAGGAAAGCTCCTGCTTCAGAATGTTTATCGTATTATTCTCGTTTCGTTTCCCTTCTCCTTTCAGATTAGCTTTTTGCTTCTCCAGTGTGGTTTTGAGTGTCTTTTTATATTCTTCAAACAGTTTTCCTGCCATGTAGATAATACCGGCTGCCAGGAATAGAATAAAATACGAATAGTGAATGAGTTTGAAGAAAACCAATAATCCCAGTCCCATCTGGGCAGCTCCTGCAAGGAATGTTGCAATCTCATTGACCACCCCCTCAATTCGTGTTTGTATATCAAAACGTATCTTGATATCGATTGGCAGGAAGAATAGTTTGAAAGCAGGGTTTTCAAGTGCGTCTTTAAGTGCAGCTGTAAACAGCTTACCTACAGAGATCAATACGAAGAACATGATGTACTCCGGGCCTTTCGTTTCATATCCGAAAATGTGACCAACTATGATTGCACCGACTGTAAAAAGGATAAGAATAAGCGGCATAGTCATCAAAGCCACTTTCAAACCAAATTTTCCAATGATGATGTCATTGATAAAACTTTGAATAAGAAAGGAAACAACGATCACAGTTCCTGAAAAGAATGAAAGGAAGTTTGCCAAATCCTGCTCTTCAGGATACATCGTTTCAGTGGCGCTCAAAAACGTATAGTCCATGAAAACGGCAGCTCCCATAGAGAACACTAGAAATATAGAAAGTAACCTGAGGTACTTATCTTGTATTAAGGTAAAAAAACTGACCTTCTGCACCTCTTCACCTTTGAGCACTTTGGTTGCCCTATTCAGGTTATAATTTATAGCCAGAAGTAGCGTGAAAACGAAAACACCAAATGCCGCAATTCCTGATACAAAGAGCAGGTCATACGTAGCATTGATGATGGTAGCCGTTAGCACCGGTATACTAAAGAAGGCAATCATGGTTGCCATCAGTTGTCCGGTATCAATCCCTCCAATGATTCGCTTACTGGCTCGTAAATCAAATACTCGTCCAAATACCCCCCAAAAGCCCAGAAGCGTAATAGAGGTAACCGGACCGATCATCACAAATAAAATGAAAGGAATCAACTGAAATTGACCTGTGACTTCCGTGTCGTAACCTATAAACTCAAACGCGGCACGAATACCTCCGATAAATAACAAAATGACGAAGGTGGTGGAAATAACGAGTGTCGAAAAGTTGATTTTTCGTTGCAGGAACACAAAAAGAGCAGTAGAAACAATACCTGCAGCTCCCGCCATGAAAAAGGCTTCATCTAACCACTTGTCACCCAGAACACTTAGAAAAAGGGTTTCCGCACCAATCTGGTAGGTAGCCAGAAGAATAC
Organism: Ekhidna sp. ABH4_415; assembly: GCF_056161305.1. Taxonomy (NCBI): domain Bacteria; kingdom Pseudomonadati; phylum Bacteroidota; class Cytophagia; order Cytophagales; family Reichenbachiellaceae; genus Ekhidna; species Ekhidna sp. ABH4_415. The sequence goes on along the minus strand of NZ_JBSWYW010000012.1, from coordinate 12,841 downwards.
CCATAAAAAAACCCTTGCCAAGCAAGAGCAGCATTTGCTTTTCTTCTCCGTCTTCTCCGCCTAAGAACTTTAAGAATGCTTTGACCACAGTGATTGATTTACAGGCTTATTAAGTTAAGTTAGGTATTTACCTGTAATTGTAGGAATAAATCAATAAAAGGCGGTATTTTTTGGCGATTTACCTTTGAATAATACTATTTTTTCTTTCTTTTATTACTTTCCTTGCTTGTGCTTCGTCCCTTACGTTTAAGGTTGGCATCATAGTTAAATAGATAAGCAACTCCAATCGTGGCAAAGTTGTGGTAGTATTCGAGATTCTCACGATAGGTATTTCCTCCACCCAGACCATCTCTCACAAGATTGACATCATCATCTGAGTTTATCGCCATGTTGCTATGTTGCCATGTGTATCTAAAGTCTACTTGAAGTCGTGATCCGCCCTGGATGTCAAAAAAGACTCCACCACCCACGGTAAGTCCAAATTGTACACGATTCGGTTGGCTCACATACGCAGTAGTATAATCATCCGGGGAGGCATTGGCTGAATTAAATTTCAGCTTGTACTCAATGGGAATTGAATTACCATCTTCATCCTCTACAGGCCAAAATTCATCATTCTCTGTCGGATTTACAATTCCTTTTCCTCCAACCCAATAGGCCAGTCTTGGTCCGCCATTGACATAATAATGGAAGGGTACCTTACCCAAGGTTACTCTCAACATGATAGGAACAGAAATGAAATGATTAGTCATGCTGGTCTTAACCACATCACCGTCTGTTGGCTGGTCCCTGACCTCTTTATGAACTCGTTCGTAAAGCAACTCGCCGTACACAGCATATAAATCACTAGCAGTATATGCAAGAGCAAACCCAGCCTGCCAGTTTATATTAGGTTCAACATTGTAGTTATCTTCATAAGTTTTGTCCTGATATACATGGTCAATGTAGCTTACCCCGACTTTAGGACCGAACCAGTATTGTCCGTTAGCAGAAGCTGTAATGATGATCACAAGACAAACCGAAAGAATTGATTTTATCATCGCACTATTACTTTCAATTGTAATAATACGAAATCAAATCCAGTAGATTATGCATAAATCTGATTTCTTTGGACGTATAGGTGATTTTCGTAGTTGAATCATAAGTATTACTACGGTAAAAGGAAGGATATTTGTTACGGGTAATGCTAAATGCAATAATTTCTCTAATTTAGGGTTTAGATCAAAGGAATCATCACTTACTTGAAACGATTAATGCGCTCTTCGATGGTTTGTGTGAAAAGTGGAAAGAAAATTTCCCTTGTAAGCCTACTTATCACTTTACTTTTCTCCACTCAAGCCCAGCAACCCCAGGTTTATAACCAGTTTTTCATGAACCCATATATGTACAATCCCGCATATGCGGGTGTAGAAGGACATGCGGCTATTTTTGCTATGTACAGGGATCAGTGGACAAACGTAGAAGGTGCACCTCAAATCTCACATGTGAGTTTTCATGTACCACTCCAGGGTGGAATTGCACTCGGAGGAGCAGCTTTCAATATTACGCAAGGGCTTTTATCAACTTCAGCAGCAAAAGCTTCCGCCTCCTATCTTATTAACATTGACAGAACACACTTCTTAAGATTTGGAATGTCTCTAGGAGCTGGGATCAATTCTGTAAATATCACCGAGTTTGATTCACCTGGTGATCCGGCTTTTAACAATTTCCTTGATCAGTCCACCTTTTTTATAGGTGATTTTGGGGTAGCTTATCACTTTGGGCATTTTAACGTAGGTGTTGCATTGCCGAATCTATTCAGCTATAACCCAATTACCCAAAAAGAGATTGCTGATGTAGAGTTCTCTCCACAAGACAATGTCCTTTTCAAAATGAATTACCGGGGGCACATCAATGACGATTTTGCCTTCGAGCCACACCTTATTTATAGGTACAGTAATGTGATCCCCCATCAATACGAAGGTGTTTTAATCGCCCACCTTTACCATGTGGTCTGGGTGGGGGCATCCTACAGACAGGATGCGGGAATCATCGGATTAGCGGGAGCTAAAATTGCAGAAAAATTCGCAGTAGGATTTGCCTATGAGTTAGGCAATTCGAATATCTCATCTGAATTAGGTCCTACCCTTGAAGTTAATCTTGGTTTCCATCTGGGCACGAAAAAAGAACATGCAGAGCATGTTTCTTCATTTATTAAAAGTCATAGATTATCTGCAGAGGAACGAGCCAGGAAAGCCGAACTAGAAAGGCAACAAAGGCTAGCAGCACTTCAGCAAAGTAGAGAAACGGAACCTGAAGATGATGATGCACTTTCAATAGCTAAACCCACTGTATTAGATGACCCGGATCCGGAAGCTGAAGTTCCAACAGAACAGGCAGATGATTGGGATCATCAGGAAGACCATGAAGAGTTAACCCGAACCAACCAATTTGGTGAGGAAGAACGTGGAATTAGATTAGAAAAACCTTCTGCAGATGGTGATAAGAATGTAGTGATCAGTTGGGTTCCTTCAGCAGAAGCAACCAATATGACTGTTGCTGCAAATGGACACCTGGAACGAACATTGGCAGATGGTACCAAAGAAGTTGGTGTGAAATATGAGAAAGTCAATCCAGATGGTAGTGTGGAGCATGTTATAAAATGGGATAAGGCAATAAGTGCGACACAGGCAGCTACCATTTCAGGAAATCCTGACCTTACTCAAGAACACCACGATGAGGTAGCAAAAGGAGACCCTGAATTAACCAATGACTTCAGAACCCACGATGAACTGGGTGAGTCCAATGACCATGTGGTTACCAGAAGAGGCAACCACCTATTAGAACTTCCTCCTGGAAATTATGTAATTGGAGGAGCATTCAATGATTTCAGCAATGCCGAAAACTATAGTGATACCTTATTCGAAATGGGATTCTACGACACCAAAGTAGGATTCAATAGCGGTAGAGGATATTACTACGTGGTAGTTTATGAATCTGGCAGCATTAAACAGATCAGAGCAAAAAGAGATGAATTCAGAAACATCCCAGAACTTTCAAAAGCCTGGGTGCTACAAGTGACCGAATGATGAGGAAATTAATCACACTTTTACTTTTTTGGCCTGCAGTCTTATTGGCCCAAAAGCCATTCATTAATAATATCTCCCCTACTCATGTAGAGGTGGGGCAAACGGTGACGATTTCTGGAGCAAATCTCACCAATGTCAACCGAGTATTCTTTGGAGGAGTTGTTGTATCTGGAGCTGATGTTAATGTGATTTCGGACAATCAGGTTGAAGCTATTGTTCCCGCCGGAGCGATCAATGGACCAATTGTCGTTCAAACATCAGGGAATCTAACAGTAGAATCAAGCCAACAATTCTTCCTCAGTTTTAGTGGAAGCGGCTCTTCTTCCTGGAAAGCTGAATTCCTGGAAAGCGTTGCGCCGGAATCCGACGTTTATGACCTATGTCTTTGTGACCTGGACAATGACGGATTGAATGATATTGTCATGACCCATAATGCCAGCTCGGGTGTAGAAGCCACCATTTTTGAAAATCAAAGTACTGCTGATACTGAGTCATTTAGTGAAGTGGCATTTGTCAATAACCCTGATAATTTGTCAGGATTTATATCCACTACCTGTGCAGACCTGGACAATGATGGTAATAGTGATGTCATTTTCACTACCAATGATGGAACCAATATCAATCACATATATATATACCAAAACGTAACTACAGGGCCAAATGACGTATCAATCTCATATGTAAGTGGACTTATCTTGCTCCTTCCCGATGACGGAGGCGGAGACAATCGAGTCCCACGTCGCATTAAAGTTTCTGACATAGATGGCGATGGGAAGTTGGATTTAGTGGTGGGAAACGAAAACGACAACACAATACACGTTTTTCCTAACAGTAGCACCGGTGATGGAAACTTTAATTTTGGTACCGCTGCAGAAATCTCTGTCGGAAATGCAACTTCAACCGGATCACTAGATATAGCAGATTTTGATAATGATGGTAAAATGGATATTGTCGTTGTTCCGGCAGCAAAATCAAATGAGCTTATTTACCTTCTCAGAAATCAAAGCATCCCTGGAGATATCAGCTTCACGTTACAGGCGACAGTTGGGTCTGCCGACCAAAGAAGAAATGTGGTGGTAGGTGATTTCGATAACGATGGACTAAATGATTTTGCAGTGACAGCTGACAGAACGATCGGAAGTGTGTCTGGTGCCGAGTCAGTGGAGGTTTATGAAAATACGACTACCGGAAGCACGATCACTTTTGGCTCAGCCAATGTGATTTCTATTCCAAGTAACCTGCCGTGGGGATTAGATGCTGGTGACTTAAACGGGGATGGATTATTAGACCTTGCGGTAGCTTGTGTAGGAGGCAATGTTTATACTATAAATAACACTACTTCGGGAAGTCTCAGCTTTGGGACACCCGCAGAAAGAACCACGAGTGTAAATGCAAGAAACGTATGCATTGGTGATCTGGATCTTGACGCAAGGCCGGACTTGGCTTATACTCATGATGTGAATTTGTCCGAGGTTGGAGATTTAGGCGTTCGGTTGAATAAAACTTGCGTTGTTCCGGTTATCTCTCCTGACAATCTTGAGTTTTGCTATGATGATACCTTTGTTCTGAATACTACCAAGACAGAGCAAGCAACCTATCTATGGGAATTCACCACTACAGTCAACGGAGGATCTACTATTACTCCTACTGGTGATAATAGTCAGGCAAGCATATTGGTAACAACCGGATCCACAACTCCTGTGGGTATCCGAGTCACCATCACGCACGACAGTGGAGACTCGTATGAATGTGCACTTACTGATACTGAAACCTTTAACCTAATAAGCGGAGTTCAACCAGGACCTCCAACGATCAATGGACCGGGTGGTGTCATATGTTACGATGATCCATTTACATTAACCGCTGCAGGAGGCCCATTCGATGAATATGAATGGACACTGCCTGATGGAACCACGTCCACAAGCTCTCAAATAAATGTCTTTAACGCAACACTGGCTGATGCAGGAGTTTATAATCTACGTACAAGAAATACCGGACAATGTTTTTCTGAAGAATCATCTGATTTCGTGGTGGAAGTATCACAGGCACCCCTATTGGAAATAATTAATAATGAACTGGATGATTTTTGTGCAGACCTAACTCTTGCGAACGGGGTAACACTAGAGGTATCGGATTACAGATCTGATGGATTTACCTATGAATGGCAGTTGAATGGGGCTGATTTTGGGGCCGGTAGTGTTTCTTCGATCACCACCAATCAGGAAGGGAATTATACGGTTGAAGTAACCGACGTAAATACCTGTGTGACTGAAACAGCAACATATGCCCTCAATGCGGTAGCGCTACCAACTTCGGTGGCTAATGGACCAACTGAAACCTGTGTGGATTTCTTAACATCATTTACCTCGGCTTCAACCGGAGAAGGAAGTTTTACCCTTCAATATGAATGGGTAGTGAACAATGGAACAACTGATATTCACACAGCTACCACTCAAGACTTAGATTTCACGTTCACTTCTACCGGATCATATACAGTCACGCTAAATACCTCCTACCCGAATACCGAGGTATATGCTGGTGGTGGAGCTTCCATTTGTGAAAGTTCTGATGTGATTAATGTGACCGTTTCAGCAGCACCTACCATTACGTTTGATCAGACAGACTTAACGGCAAAATGTCAGGCTGATTCACTCACTGTTGGAATTTCGAGCCCTGCCGCTTCTGATATTTCTTCTTACAGCTGGAGCATCAGAAATGCGGAAGACAATTCAGTTATTGGTAATGCTTCAAGCAGCACCCTAAATGTAACCACACCTGTAGGTGCAGATACGGTCTGGGCAGTAGTAGACATTACAACAACCATTGGATGTCAGGTAAGAGATAGTATACGAATAAGAAACTTTCCTTCAAACCTTGATATAAGCTCGACTGACTTCACTTCTGTTTTGGCGTTTGATAGTGCACTTTTAGAGGAGGCTACCACCATCAGTTTAACTGCTGAAAATGCAGCATCAGATATTTCATGGGGTCCAGACCCTGATCAATTCAGTGACCCTGCCGGAAGCACGACTCTATTCTTTCCACAAAACCCAACAACTACTGTTACTTTAACCGCTACAGATAATAACGGCTGTACCGTAACAACAGAGGCAAGGATAGTCTTGGACAACATTCGACCAAAAAGAACTTTCTCACCTAACGGTGATGGCTTGAATGACTGCTGGGAAATACTCAATATTGGAGACCTTGGGGAAATCGCAGGTTGTAAGGTATACGTATTTGATTCCAGAGGCAGAAATATCTCAACTAAAGAAAATTTTAATGCCGGAGACAACTGCGTTTGGGATGGAAATTTCAGTAATTCACCGGTACCAGAAGGTGTTTATTATTTCGTCCTGAAATGCGATGATTCGAATTTCTCGAAATCTGGTAGCATTTTACTGGCCCGGTAATCTAAGTTTGTTGCAGTTTCACCTCCAAAAAGGGGACGTTTGTCTAAAAATACCCTTCAAATAATTACATTATTTATTGATATAGTTCATTCATGGGCTATACCCTTAACTTTACCATGACTCAATATACCTTTTGATTTTCAGGGGGTTTATCTAGATTGCTAGAGGGTTACATTATGCGTATAAAATGTATCTATGTCCGAATCCATTTCAACTAATACTATGAAGAGATACTGGAAGTCTGTAGTTTTTTCAATTTTATTTTTTACCACACTAATAGCCTCCGCTCAGGAAATCTGTGATAACGGCATAGACGATGACGGTGACGGTCTCATTGACTGTTATGATGGAGAGTGCTCAAACGATGGCGCCTGCGACGATTTCTATTTTGGAAATGCAGTTGTCTGTGCCGATGAAATTGACGTAAATACGTTCGCCATCCGACAACAATGGGGCTCAGAAGATCAGAGTGCAAACAGCCACGCCACCCCTATGGTGGGAGACCTGGATGGCAATGGAATTCCAGAGGTGGTAGCAACGAACAAACAAAACAGATCAGTATTCATTTTAAATGGTGCTACTGGAGCTACGATAGGCAGTGCATTCATGGGCTTCGATCCAGAAAATGCTCCTGTGATTGGTGATGTGGATGGTGATGAGTTTGGTGAAATTTTAGTGTCGCAGGATCGTGGGGATGATATGATCATGTACAATCATGACCTTACGATTTTATGGTCTGCAAAATCTTCCAGAAATGATGCAATCGGACTTCCAGGATTTGCAGACTTTGATGAGGACGGAGATGTAGAGATCTACTACAGAAATGAAATCGTAGATGCAGCTACAGGAAACATTATCGTAACAGGCTCAAACAACGATTGGGATAGGAACTTTACTCACGGATCTTTGGCCGTTGATGTTCTACCAGACGCATTCTGTGCTGACTGTGCTGGCCTTGAGCTTGTTACAGGTAACGAAATCTGGGCCATCAATGAAGCAGCAGGAACAAGAACGTTAGCTGCAGATATGGATGATGATATTCATTCAGACATCAATCCACTCCTTAACTATTATCCTAAGTACTACTCCAGCTGGAACGATCAATGGTCTTCAGTTTCTGCTGCTGATTATAACCTCGATGGTAACATTGACCTAATCATCACCGGGGCTTTGGGAACAGCGGCTCAAACCTACACTGGTGAGACTACCATCTTTTTCTGGGACGTTACAAATAATAACGTTATCACCTACCACGATCCAACCAACAATTTCGTTAGGGGACCCGGTCGAGTAAATATCGGGGATGTGGATGGAGACGGCCAGCTCAACGCCAACTTCGTAATGAATCAAAAACTTTACTCACTGGATGAAAATTTTAATGTCCATTGGATACATCCAATCAAAGAGGGATCATCAGGTTTTACCGGTTGTTCCCTTTTTGATTTTGATGGAGACGGTGCAGTAGAAGTGGTCTACAGAAGTGAGGAGTCCCTATTGATTGTGGATGGTGTTGGAAATGGAGACAATACCACCTTCGAAAGAAATGAGATTGCTTGTGTTTCCAGAACACAGGAAGAGTATCCGGTCATTGCAGATGTAGATGGAGATGGGGCCAGTGAGATATGTGTGACATGTTATTTTAATAACAACACCCCTTTCAACCCATATAGTAATTCAGAGTTTGCTCATGTTAGGGTTTTTGAATCTGATGGGGAAGCATGGATGCCAGCCAGGGGGGTTTGGAATCAGCATGGCTATTACAATGTAAACATCAATGACGACTTAACAATCCCTACAGAAGTTCAGGATCACTCCATTGTCTTCTCCGCAGCAGGAACATGTGAGTACGCAAATGGATCAACAATCCCTTATGACAACCGTCCACTTAATACATTCATCAACCAGGCACCTATCCTGAATGAAGATGGTTGTGTTGAATTTGCATCACCAGATATTGACTTTATAGGAATTGTTTCTGCAACAGATGCTGCCTGTCCGGACGCAGAAATCGTTGTAGAATTTCAAATTACCAACACAGGAGATATTGGAATTTCTGGTAACCTTCCTGTATCCTATTATTCAGGAGATCCGAGAACCAGTAATTCAACCCTTTTAGATACAGAAACAACTTTTCTAACCAATTTTGAGGTTGGAGAAACGCTGACCATTTCACAAACGATTGCAGGTATTGGGGGAGATTTTGAACTCTTTGTAGTAATTAATGACGCAGGAGGAACCCCTCCTCTAGATGTGCCTTTACCAACAGCGTCAATACCGGAATGTGAAACTGGAAATAATATTCAAAGCACACTTGTTGGTTTTCAAACTTTCGACCTGACTGTAGAAAAACTTAATGACAACAGAAAGTGTGATCCAACCAAGCCAGACAATGGAAGTGCACGAGCTTATTACTTCGGCCCAGCGCCGGGACCAAATGAAAATATCTGGGTAGAAAACTTCCAGGATCGATCAAACGGCGCACAATCAGATACGGATGAAACCGCATGGTCATCAGATGGTGGTACTGAAAGCCCAAGCTTTTATGGTGTTACTTCTTACAGTGGCTCAAAAATGTTTGGGGGCACTGGAATTGGAACAGCTAACGATGTTGGAGTATTAACATGGACCTCAGAGGATATTGATATTTCCGATTATACGGACATACGAATCACCGTAGATATGTTCGAAAATGGCAACCAGGAAAGCTCAGGTAAATGGAGGGATTGGATTAGAGTAAGCTATGAACTAAGAGATGGTGATAATAATGTCAGCGAATCTGGTTTATTGGGGAATGGCTACCAAGATGGTGATTTCACTTATGCGCAAGCCATCATTGGCAATCTAAACCCAGACGGTGTAGATTCCATACTTGTAATCACAGCAGAATTACATAATACCAGTTCGTCTGAAAATCACTACATCGACAATATCATTGTTGATGGAACCGGACCTACAGTAACGGCTGAATACACTGAGCCGGATGGGTTTGTTTTCCGATGGTACAATGATGACGACTACAGTACCATTATTTATGAAGGTAGCCAGTATCCGCAAATGGCAACTGGCACCTATGATGTTATCGGATATTATGGAGCCACTGAATGTTATTCAGATACAGTAGAGCTAACAATCAACCTGGTCAATACGCCATCTTTCAATGTAAATATTTATGAAATAAGCCCGCTTACAGATTGTAGTACGCCGGACGGATCGCTTGGAGCATTTGCATATACTACTGTTGATGGCGGTGGTATTCCTCAGGATACGCTAACCACCTCTGATGGCTATAGTTTTACCTGGTTCATCCAATCAGAGGGTGTAACACCTATTGCTACGGGTGATATCGCTTCTAATTTGGATGCGATAGGGTACACTGTAGAGGTGACCGAAGACTTAACAGGATGTACGGTTTCTGAAAGTAGAACCGTATCTACATCGGTAACTAACCCCCCAGACCCTAATGTTACAGTTACTGATATACTTACATGTGGTGGAACAGGACAAGTTGCAGCAGACGTAAGTGGTAACACCTCAGATTATACTTTTGAGTGGTATGATGGCCCAAGCATTAAACCAGCTTCTGATTTCACAGGTGATACCTATACCGTTTCAGAGCCTGGACAATATACAGTTACCGCAACCTTGAATTCATCAGGGTGTACATCAAATCCTGTGACGGTTACGGTGAATGACCTGGCGAATGCGCCTACCCCATCCGCAACAGTAACTGCAAATAACACAAGCTGTGACGCAACCGGAAATGGATCAGCCATTGCCGATGGTGATGGTGCAGGGACCACCGCAGGATACAGCTTTACATGGTATCTGGGTAATAACACTTTACCAGCCAACGAGTTACCTGCAGCTCTCACAGGATCAGCGTTTGGAGCCGGAGATTTTGAAATGACAGGACTGATTGATAGTGACTATACCATTGTGGTAGAGGATGATGCTACCAATTGTACGGACACAATCAGTGTGACAGTAGCAGATAATATTGTAGAGCCTGAGTATAATTTTATCACACCTGTAAATGCGGGTGATGTAATTGAAATATCAGATAAGGATGCTCATATAGAATTACCACAGTTACTGACGAATGAAACGGCTATGACTGTTTCAGTGTGGGTGGAGTTATCATTTACTAATTACGATAAGAATCATGAAATATTTTCAGCTGGAGGTAACGCCCGAAATGATATTGGAATTTGGGCTGATGATAATGATGGTATATCTGCAGTGGTAAAAACGAATACGGGTGGCAGACAAAGAATTCACTCTAATGTCTCGCCATTAGGTTGGGTAAATATTGCCGTAACATGGGATGAAGCCACCAGTCTATTACGACTATACATTGATGGTGTACTCTCAGCAGAGTTGACTCACACAGGAACAGGAGGTCTTGATGATGGAGGAGCAACCATGTATTTTGGAGAGGATAAATTTGAGGGCAAATTGGATGAAATTAGAATTTATCATCGTGCCTTATCTTCAAATGAAATTGTCGATGCAGTTTGTGATCCTTCGTCTGGGGCAGCTGGACCGGAAGTTTATTTCAATTTTGACGGTCTTACTAATACGAATGATGGTGATCCAATCCCGGATATTAGTGGTAACGGTAACAATGGAGTTATTGAATCTTCTGGTGCACCCGCAGGTAGTGTGAATTACCTGTCTTCTGATTATGACTGCCCGCTTTCAGGAGTCGTCCCCAACACAAGTTGTGATCCGGCTTTGCCTAATGGGGAAATCGATATGACCGCTAAGGTGGATCCGATTGGTGGAAACTACCAGTACGCACTTTATGACGGATACGGTACCACTACATTAATCTCTACGAATACCACAGGTGTATTTTCAAGTCTAACGGATGGTTTCTACACGATGGTAGTGACTGACCAGGATTCAGGTTGTGAGACAGAACCGTTGAACCTTTCAGTTGCATCTGCTCCTGACAATCCAATCATCGGCACTACAGTTACCGATGACATAAACTGTGTTGGTGGTTCAGGAGAAATTGCCGTTACAAGCCAGGTTGGTGGAGTTGAACCTGCTAACTACACCTATCAATTATATGATGGAGCCAGCTTCGCTACTCCAATTGGTTCAGCTGTTATAGTTAGTAATGGATCTACAGGTACGACATATTCAAACCTGGAGGATGGGACGTACAGAATTGAGGTAACAAACAACGATACCCAGTGCAGTAGTTATGTGGATGTGGTGGTAAATGACAATCCAACAACTCCGCAATTCACTGCCACACCTACTATTGTTGACAATACTTCCTGTGCTGCAGGAAATGGATTTACTGCCGTTAATATTCAAGGAGGTAATACCGGATATGTTTTTGACTGGTACGATGGTCCCTCTTCTGCTTCTCCGGTAATTGTATTGAATTCAACAAGCAATCAAATAAATGATCTTGATGCAGGTGATTACACTGTAGTAGGAAGAAATACAACAACTGGTTGTGAAACGGTGGAGTTAACGCTTACTGTAGCAGATGACCCATTTGTTCCGGATGTAGTAATTGTAGAAGATAATGCCGACACCTCATGCGGTACTGGTAATGGACAGTTAAGCGCTTATGTTACTTCAGATCCCAATGATGGCGGAGGATGTACCACATGTGTAGACAACTACACCTTCGAATGGTATTACAATGGAACAGGTCCATTAGCAGGTGGTGAAAATTTAGGCAATAGTTCCAATGTAGTTCTCTCTGGAACTAACAACAGTACAATATCTGGACTCTCTGCAGACCTGAATAACTACTCCGTTGTGGCCACTCACAACGACCTTAGTTGTGATGCCAGTGAGGCGGTAGTATTGACGGAGAATGAAGTAACCCCTACACTTACTTTAAGCGGAGCTACTACTCCAAATACAAGCTGCGATCCAGCAGGATACAATGGTGCCGCCTCTGTAAGTGTAAGTCCTGTAGGAACTTATGATTTCGATTGGTTTTACTCTACCGGCACTCAAGTAACAGATGGTGGTACAGTCAGTGGCAGTAATACAGCTAATCTTACGGGGGTTGTAGATGATACTTATAAAGTAGTCGCTACATCTACCCTTCAGTGTACATCAGATACACTTGTGGTAGTTATAGGGACTAATTTCCCTACCCTTGGTGCAGGTGAGTCCGGACTGACCGGAAACTCTGTCTGCGACCCAGGTGCTAACGACCCAAGCAACCCGGATGCCAACGGTGCGGTTACCCTTACCCCTACCGGTGGTACAGGAGCTGGCACATTTGCGTTCGCACTCGAAACTGCAGGTGGTACACCTATCGCTTTTGATGGATCTACTGGTGGAATATATGCTGACGTAAGCTATAACCTCAATGGAGTCACT
>NZ_JBSWYW010000011.1:0-91327 GCF_056161305.1 Ekhidna sp. ABH4_415 | reverse complement strand
GATTTTTGCTTCTTTTCATCTAAGGAAAAGAAGAGGAAAAGACTGTCGGCAGATTTCACTAATTTCATCACTTTAAATAAAAGGTAAAGCCCCATGCTTTATCTAGGCGTTAGTATCAATTTATCATCGCAAAATGTTAATGTATCAAATGAAAAAAATTTTCTTCCTACTATTACTTATACTTCCGACAATCACTTTTTCGCAAAAAAAATATAAGGAAGGATACTACTCTGATAAAGAAATGAGTAAAATCGCGGGGCTAATAAAACTACGAAGAGCTTCCTTCTCCGTTTTTGGTGAAAAACCAACGTCCATTAAGTTTAAAAAATCTGGACAAAAGACATTGAAACTAGGCTTAGATGATATGAATTATTTCGTGATTGAGCAAGATAGCTTTACAGTCATATCAAATTTTAAGATCAACTCTATTAACGGTGATTATGAACAAGATTTTGTGAAAGTTATTGAAGTAGGAAAGATAAATTTATACATGCATTACAGTGCAAGTTCAGATGGTCAGACAAAATATTTATGGAACAGATACGTTATCAACAAAAGCGGGAGCAATGAAAATTTTGGAGTATATGATTGGGTTGAACATAAACAACATTTACTGAATCTCATTGGGGATAATTCCGAATTGGTTAGCTATTTAAAAAGTCTATCTAAAAAGGAATGGATATCCAAAATACCCGACATTGTCCGTAAATACAATAGTAACTGATACTAACAAATACTAAAATGAATATGCGAACTGAGCCCTTTAAAAAGTTAATGTGAATCAGATACTTCGATGGTACTAGCAACTGGAGCGCATACTCATTTTAGTTGGGCGTTATAGCCAATTCATGAACAAGAGGTACATTTTCCTAGCCACTATCGCACTCCTAACTTCCTGCTCTGTCAAGAACGAAAAGAAGATGAATCAACCAGAAACGACAGCTGATTCAACTGAACTTGTAGAACAAACTAAGACTCAGCCAACTGAACAACCTAAAACATCAAAGGAGGATGCAATAATTGATTCTCTGTGTAACGAACAAATCGACGGTCCTGCAAACGTTCGATATTCCCCGAATGGCAAATTAATGTTCGAACTCTTTGACGGAGTGTCAGTAGAAACAAGTCCAATAGAAAATGATTGGTTGATGGTTAGTACTTATATTCAATTGGACTCAACTGAACTCCAGAACAGAATCGTTTTACCAAATACGAAACTGAGAAACATGGAAGGTGAAGTGATAGGTAACTCCTTTGATACTTTAAGATTCACATCCTATGATAAACTTGGTGGTTCTATTTGGGGATATACATATAAAAACAACATTGAACCGAACTGCACACCCGAGGCACAACTGAACTCACTAATTATTGAAAACAAACTGAGCTTTGAAGATCAAAAGGAATATCGCGAGGTTTTTGGTTTTACTCCTTTCAATAATAATTCAGCTGAAGGAGTTAGCGAGTATATAATTTACCAGAGCACTTTGGTTGATCCTTCACCAAGAGATCGTATCTCACTAATGTATCACAATGACAAACTCTTTGCCTTTGTTCATTCAAGAGACTTTGATTTTTACAACCTTCAATCTGGTGAGCTAATTAGAGGACATAAAATTGTATTTTTAACTGACAAAAATCCGATGTTAGCAGAAGAAATTGTTGAAAAACGACTCTATCTCTACAATCATTCCGACTGAATAAAAGGCTATAACATGCGCTAGCGATGCAGATGTCAGACTGCTACTAGCGACTATCGCAGGAACTTACCGCTCCCCTTACCTTCTGGTTTTCTCATCACTTTGCTGAACGTCTCAGCTTCTGGCGAATGTCCTGTGTAACGCAGCACTTCGTAGATAGCGTTGTGCGTGTGGTTCAGGTTCGCTAGTTTTATCAGAAATTGCTCAGTTCGGGACATCCGCCCGCTAGCTGATCGTTAGGTTTAATTACCGCCATGCACAAAGTCTATCTGAACCTCATACTAATTCTAAGTATTTGTTGTCTCTCGAATTGCCAGAACAGGGAAATTGTTGAGAAGATTGAAGGAGTCTGGATATTCGACTATCGCATCAACAACTTATACCTTGATGACACTACCAATTTCTTCAAACAGCAGTCACCAACAATTGTGGATTTTAAAAGAAACGGGGATGTCTTGATTAAAAATTTTGGATATCGGGACACAACTATGAACTGGAAATTGAATTCCGATACTCTTATTCAACTAGGTGACTTAGAATATAGACTTCATAGCATTACTGCGGACAGCTTATCAATTATGGATTATAATCCAGTTGACACATTCTGGATTATCTACAAACGGCCTCAACCAACCACAATTGGTTTAACTGAATCCGATATAAAAAACATCTTGGTGCAAAACCACTGGTCTAGTACGAAACAAGATAGAAAATGGGATAAGAATATTCAGTATTTCAACAATAACACCCAATTGTTTAGGTATAGGGTAGAAGATCTTCACCTCGGTGACTCAACAGATAACCTTCAAATTGAGAATTTCGGAGTTGGAAAGTATCAAAACTATTACTTCCTATACAACTACATAGATTGGGAAACAGGTAATGGAAATTTTGAATCCATAAATCAGCTGCTGAACATCGAACCTACTCAGTTCTCAGTTATCGAATTTGGAAATGGAATACCCAACCAGGTGACCTACAAATTCAAAAGTTTTGATTCTAGTGCATATGATGAAGCTAAATCAAACCTGGTTGGCAGATGGAACAGCATAAATTCTGATCAAAAAAGTTATGGTGATTTCCTTCCAACAGGTGCCATTGAAAGTGGAAGGGTAGAACTGTTCAATGGTATTTTAACTTTTGATTTAAGAGCTGATGGAACTGGTCAAATTTTGTTGAACGATGAAGATCATGCAACAATTAGATGGATTTTAACTAAAGACCAAAAAGGTCTCATTTTTGAACATGATATAGACGAGCCAGACCAACAAGGAATCTATGTTGAACCTATGAACATTCTCGACATGGGAGAACAAACCATAAAAGTAAGATTGCAACAGCCAACTTATTATTTAGGAGGGGATAAGCCGAACAGCTACAGAATGAACATAATACAAGATTTTGTTAAGCAAGAATAAACTAAACCTAACAGGCACTAGCGCGAATATGCCTGTGTGCTTTCTGCTAGTTTCTGTGCAATTCGACCGCTTCACCGCCCATTCTGTTACTTTTATTTCCCTTCCCTCCTTTTGTCTTTCTGGATTTAGACTTCATGACGCAGCTCTTTGTAGTTGACGTTGCAGGGGTTGGGCAGTTTCGCTAGTTTAGTGCTCTTTACAACTAGTGGGCATACTCTCGCTAGTTTGACGTTAGAGACCATAATCACTGCATGAAATCTTGGAGAGTAGTACTAACAGGAAGATTTAGAAGAATGCTGATCTTCTATTTAGGCTTGGGGTCGCTTGTAATTGGATACTTAATTGCGACTGGAGGATCAAGAAGAATGGATACGACCGACTGGGAACCAGGAACGAGCCTAGTAGTTTTTCTGTCCTTATTTCCAATTTGGGCACCTGTTTTATTTGTTACTATGTCAAGGTTGTTAAAAACTAAGATTCCGAAAGGCATTGATATTGACTCCAATAATAGAATCGTCAGAATCATCTACTCAAAAAGAAAGATTGAAGAACTAAGTTTCGATCAACTTGGCTACTCTAAAGTAGACTCATTTGGGAGCTATATCTGTCTAACTTTTTATAAGACATTTTTGGGAACTAGAGGTCAACTCGTAACTAAGAAAATAACTGATCTAATTGGTCTCAAGTGGACACTATCATGGAAAAAGCATCAGGTGTTTGAAATAATCTCTGAACTAGAGAATAACGATATACTTGAATTGCAAGCCGAAAATTCAGAGTTGCCACTCTGGGAACGACTTGTTTAAGAAATAACTACTAATACAGTCTCTAACAGTTGCTAGCACGAATGCGCCTAAGCATCTTTCTGCATACTTCATCTGATCTTCACCGCTCCGCTACCCATTCTGAAAGTATCATCCCTCCTAGCAACTGGCTTGCCTCTGGATTTAATCTTTCTAATTGCAGTGTTTCATAGCTACCGTTGTAGGTGTTGGGTAGCTGCGCTATATTAGTGTCTTACTGCCATGCTCGGGGCGCACTCCCGCTAGCGTGGCGTTATATGCCATTGGTGCAATGAGAAACTTACTTGCTTTACTTCTAATCACCGCAACTTCTTCGGTTTTTGGACAATACCTCGGGTACTCTCCAATTAACGATTCTGACGTCAGTCGATGGATTCCTAAACTCGAAGCTGAATACTACGGAACTTACCACTTCGGTGACTCTGAAGCTGAATCAACTTTAATATTATTTCATTCAGGAACTGAGATAGTTGCCCAAATTAAGAGCGGAACATGGAACTCTGATGCAACGGACTGGATTTGGCTTTTTGATAACTTGTCCAACGTTAACATTGATAAGAACGGACAATTTACATCTGACCAATATAAAGGTGAGTTTGTCTTCTACACAGGAAATAATGAACGTCAGAAGTGCTTGAAAATATATGACTCATGGAGTGGAGCAACTCAAAACAAAGGTGAATACGAACTCGGCACGAAACTCAATTCAACTGCTTATTCGATGTATTCAGGTAAATATGCTTTTGCCTCAACTCGAGAACTTGACCCAACTGAACTTCAAAAAATGTCCTCTGACGAACTTCAACTCATGCGAAATGAGATTTTTGCTCGCTACGGTTATAAGTTCAAAGAAGGTGGCAAAATGGATGAATACTTCAAAAAGCAAACATGGTATAGGCCTCAACATTCCAACGTGAACGACTTCCTAACTGAACTTGAAAAGCGTAACCTTGAACTCATACGGACAGAAGAACAACGACCGTAACAGGCATATAACAGTTGCTAGCACGAATGCGCCAACTGCCACTTTATAGACTTCAGTTCGAACTTCACCATGAAATCTGCCGCTGAGAAAGGTTGATGCTTTCTACTTGGCTTATTTCGCAGGATTTTTCTCTTTCTGGACGCAGTGCCATTCTGATACTTTGTGAGCATCGGCAGATTCATTAGTTTTATCGGAACTTGCTAAGCTCAGGGCGCACTCCTGCTAGCTAAGCGTTGGCATCTATTGGCAGAACCGCAGAACTCATGAGACGAACATTACTTTTCGTGGCAACATTGATTGCATCGACAACCCTCTCGAAAGCTCAAGAAGCAACTGATGCCAAAGAGTGGCTGATAACAACTGTAAAAGAGTTCTTTGATCAAGACTCTCGTCAACATTTTCGAGACATAACTACCGAACAATATGCTGAATACAAGCAAGACGCTCTTTGTGTTGTTTACGACTGTGATAACTCCTTAACTGAGGAACAATTCGAAAAGAAATGGAGTAACACTTACGACATCTCCTATGCTGGATTTGGTGAATCCTTCTTAACTGGCCAACAGGATTGGGGTAACATAATTATGTCAAAGTGCGAACTGACTTCCGAACCTGAACGAGGAACCTACATTTTTGATACAGTTGTTGAAGATACTATGTTCGAACAGACTTACTCAATTGAAGTAATTGTCAAGCAAACTGCTGACGGATTCAAAATTGATGACGTCATGAAACAGAACTAAACAGATGCCAACAGACGATATTGCGCATGGCCTTACTTAGCTATCTGCCAAGAGTCTGCTAAACATCCCGCTTATCTGCCGCCAAGAAAACAGATGTGCTTTCTACCCTCTCCTACTCGTGGGAGTTTTTAATCTGCATAGCGCAGTGCCGGTCTGATACTTTGAATGCACCGGCAGATAAGCTACTTTTAGTGTAATAAATTTAGCTCGGAGGCCACAGCGCCATATCTGAGCGTTAGAAGCCATTGCACGAGAATAGAAAAATGATACTTGTTAACAGAAGTCCCTTAGCTCTTTTCTTCTTAGTCGTTCTCGCCCCAATTTTAGGATACCTGCTAACTTCTTACCTAGATTTCGAACTTGTTAATTGGTATGGAATTTCTTTGATTCTTTGGGTACGATGGATTTGGGAACTTAACCATGCTAACAATAAAGAACTTGAAGACAAGGATCAATTTGATCTAAAGCTAACCAACATTGCATATGGGTTTATGACTCTCTTTTATGTCTTAATTTCAACTAAGTTGATACTTACCTATGATTATGCAACCTCTGAACTCGAATGGATCGAAGGGGGCCTCATAATATTTCATTCACTATGCGGCTTTTACATTCTCTGGATAACTTCTAGAACCTCTCAACTAACTCTAGAACATAGAGAACCAACATCTTCCGAAGTAATAAGTCACATAATTAATTTGGCCTTTTACCCTTTAGGAATCTGGACAATTCATAAACCAATTTATGACAAAAGACAGGCTTCTAACATTCGCTAGCACGAATGCGCCAACTGCCACTTTACAGACTTTAGTGCAAACTTTACCATGAATCAGCCGCTGAGAAATGGCAGTGCTTTCTACTGGGCGCATCTCGCAGGAGTTTTCATCTTTCTGAACGCAGTGCATTCTGGATACTTTGTGAGCACCGGCAGATTCATTAGTTTTATCGGAACTTGCTAAGCTCGGGGCGCACTCCTGCTAGCTAGGCGTTAGCCATCATTCTCACTGCCACATGAAAAGACTCCTCGCTATACTAATTTTTGCCTCAGCTTGTTCAAACCAAGCAAGTGACCTTTTGAGCAACTATGAGCCTGATCCTGAACTTTTAGCAAGAATCGATCATGAAATAGAATCAATTACTAACTCGGCTGAACTTCAAGAGTACTTGGAAAACATTGGACAACTCGATCAGCAATATCGCAATGAAGAAACAACCATTCTCCAGCGGTTTGGGCATGACTCTAAAGAACATCAGGAAATCTGGAAGAAAATAAACAAAACAGATGCTGAAAACTATTTTAGAGTTGAGGCAGTTCTAAAAGAATTCGGATATCCTATTATAGATAGTGTTGGAAAAGAAGCCGCAACAACACCATGGATTGTAATCCATCATTCACCATTATATGATCATCGAACCAAGCATTTTGGAATGCTCTACAAAGCATATTTGGACGGGAATCTTGACGATAGCGCTTTTGACCTGTTTATGGATAGAATGTATCGTATGAAGTTCAATGAAAGGTTTGACATGCCAAGTCCCTATCGAATGGAACAAAAAATCGACACTCTAATAAAAGTCTTAGAACTGGAGGAACTAATCGATGGCTAACATTCGATATAGCGCATGGCCATACTTAGCCATCTGCTAGGAGCCTGCAAAACATCCCGCTTATCTGCCGCAGGGAAAGTGAAATGCTTTCTACCCTCTTCTGCTCGTTGGAGTTTTATATCTGTATGACGCAGTGCCACTTTGATACTTTGAATGCACCGGCAGATAAGCTACTTTTATCGCAGTTAAAAAAGCTTGGAGGCCACAGCGCCATATCTAGGCGTTGTGGCTCATATCTTCAAACCGAAATAATGAAAATCAAAACTCTAATATTGACCCTCACACTTGGTTTCCTTTTTGCGTGCGAGTCGGAGAACTTATTTACAGTTAATGTGTCGGTAAAAAATAGTGGAATTGATAGCCTTTATGTTGTCGAATCAATAACTGAAAAGATTATACTCAGAGTGCCATTGGATACCGATTCTGGTAAAGAGTTGAATGGTGAAATAGATTATCCGACTACAGGTAGCATACAAACGAAAGACGGTAAAGAAAGCTATTTGACTGTATTATATCCGAGCAAAGCCTTAAACATTACCATCCTTAATGATTCAACTATTAGTACAGGTAATCTGGGCGACTCACTTCTCAACTACTTATGGAAGAGTAATAATGAGTTTATCGCACAGAACGCTGAATTTATATTTACTTCCGGTAACCCAGATTCAATTGTAGCTCTTTTTAAAAATTTTGAGACTCTCAGAAAAACACAAATAGAAAATCTCTCAGCAAATCTTGCTTCCGAAGAAAAAGAAGTTTTGCTATATCAGAATAGTGCAAGAATTCACTCATTCTTATTTTATTTCGGACGATTGGACATGAACTTTCCGCCAAATCATAATTTCTTTTCCTTTATAAATGAGATCGACAATAATACTAAATGGGTCAAGACGCTTCCTCAAAATGTTCTATATAAACATGAAATCAATTATTTATTAATGAATGATTCTATTGAAAGTAATCAAGACTTTTTAGATTATATCGCAAGCCAAACTGAAAATGAAGATATTAGCGATTTTTTGAAAGCAACTTATTTAGCCGAAATAATCGGAAGTCCATCTTATTGGGCTAAGCATGAAAAGCATCTGAATTCTGAAGTTCTTGAAGAGATTATCGAAAGTGAAAAATCTAATAATTATTGTAATCGCATCTACAAATCTTCTAATTCTTTCTTTTCTTCTCAAAAAGGTGTTGAAGCTTATAATTTCGAAGCAAAAAACATAGATGGATCAAAAATAAAATTGTCAAATTTAAAGGGAAAAGTTGTGTTTATTGATTCTTGGGCTAGTTGGTGTGGTCCTTGTATCGCACATAGACCAAAGGTTTTGGAACTTGCAAATAAATATGCAGACAACCCAAAAGTAGAAATCTTAAGAATCTCAGTAGATGCGGATCGAGATGACTGGATGAGATACTTAACTAAAAAAGATCAACTTAATATTAAGGGGGATTTGATAATCGAGAATGGAATGAACACACAATTTGGAGAACGCTATAACATCGATATGATCCCAAAGTACATACTAATCGATGCTAATGGGCTTATAGTAAATTCAAAGATCACAGAGCCTTCTTTAGCAGTAGAGGAAATGATTGAATACGAACTTAGTAAAATGTAACAAGCCACAACAGACACTAAAATGAATATGCGAAATGAGATCTTTGATATAACAATGCGAAACGGAAACTTCTGCGCCTCTAGCCACTGGGGCGCATACTCATTTTAGTTGGACGTTACCAGCAATTCTCTTCATGACTAATGACACTCACCAAAGGATTCTTAAAACCACAGCTTGAATTCAGTCGAACCAACTTGATCGGTGGTTTGCTCCTTTGGACACTATCGACTTACATTTTTTACGCTTTCTTCCAACTTTTTCGGGAAGCATTCCGATTTTTCTCAAGCGAACATGGGGATAGAGTTTTATTAGTATTAACTCCAACTGAGAATTATATCTATAATCTCTTTTATGCAGCAATTGCATCCTCATTGGGCTATTCGATTGCATTAAGATTTATACTTCAAAACTCCATTAAGGCTTCCAACTGGCGAACTCTATCATTGGCAAGACGAACCTTAAATAGTGAAGGGTTTTGGACCTGGTCATTTCTTCTTTGGTTTGGTAAACTCGGTGGTACGCTTGGAATATGGTACCTAATTTTTGCAATGCAATACGACCTTGATTTTATTGCAGAATTCCCATCATTGTTGATACTTCTCCCGATTGTCCTTTTTTATTCTAGTTGGCCAAGCTTCATCAGAGTAATCCGGAATAATAAAACCAAATGGTTTTTAAGTCTTTCCTTGATTTTTGTTCTGATGAGTTTCGGTTTTGCTTTCAAGAATTTCACAGACTACAAGAAGAATAACAAAAATATTCTTAGTCACTCCATTGAACATGTTTTTGATTTGAGAAAACCTAGAAGTCAAAGCCATGAGAGAACTTATCGCAGATCACTCGTAATCGACATTTATATTGTGAGAGATACTCTTGAAATTGGCCAAGCGGCAATTTTCATTGAAGATATTGAGAACAGAATCTATCTTCCTGATATTGAAAGAGCAGTAGATCTTGAAAAAGAAAAGGTCTCATCATGGGAACAAGATAGGCTAACAGCTAACCTGCATATTGATGAACGAATCCCATTAAAGCATATCATCCTTATTTTAGATGAATTTAGAAAAACAGGACTAAGGAAAGTCCAATATTCAACCGGTAGAAAGTACTCGCGTTACCCTCCTGAATATCCACCATTCAAATACTCAGGAATTCAAAAGACGTTATCACCTAAGTACTATCCTGAATTTAAGAGTTTCTTAGACTCTGCCGAACAAGTGGATTTGTCTGGTAAGAGATTAAAACTTACCGAATCTCCAATGTATCGCAACTTCTATTTGAAATACTACAACCGAATAGAAATCAACGTGAGTCCTGACATTATAACTCTCAACAATCAGAGAATTGATACTGTTGACTTAGAACAGATTGTTTACGGTTTCATTAAGAAATACTCTCCTAATTATGTGATTGTTCTTAACTCAAATGACAACATAACTTATGGTCGGTATATTCAAATTCTGGATATTCTTTGGACTCAAGTAGATCGATTAAGAAATGAAATGTCCTATGAACTTTATGATCAACCATTTGATCACTGGTACTGGGAACGTGAACGCGATACAATCAGACTACAATATCCAAGAAATATTCTGGAGTGGTCAACTGAAGAACAACGCTTAAACGAGTTGATAAAAAAAGCTGGTAACAAGCGGTAAAAATGCATGTGGCTTCTGCCTACCTGCCACTTTCAGTGTAACTAAACCGCGATTTCTATCTTTTGGAGAGGTCAGTGCTTTCTACCTTTCTTACTGCCACTCAGAAAAATGCTTGTGGAACGTGCGGTATCTGAACCGTTGTGAGTTGGAGCCAGAATCGCTACTTTAGTGCCATTAACAAAGCTCGGGCCACACAGCATTTTACCTGAGCGTTATGCGCAAAAACTGATACATGAAAATAATCAATCCTTTATTACTGGCAATTTTAACATTCTTCTTCATTGCCTGCTCCAATAAACCTGCGACTGATCCCAACAAACAACTTATCGAGAACATCTCAACTAACCTAAGACAGGTTGAAACTGCTAATTACATATCAACTATGTCTGCTTACAATGTGTTTGACACAGTGAAACCCGTTTATGTAAGTGATCACTATTTCAAAGAATACATTAATGCGGCAGATACTTTCGTTGGTGCCAGCTTTGTCAGGCTCAGTATCAACGATACCACAAAAATGGAATATAGCTATGATGGAATCATGAGATCTCGTGTACATTGGGAGGAAAGGGCCATAGAAATAGATAGTTTCAGAACGATGCGGTT
This sequence comes from Ekhidna sp. ABH4_415, assembly GCF_056161305.1. Classification (NCBI taxonomy): domain Bacteria; kingdom Pseudomonadati; phylum Bacteroidota; class Cytophagia; order Cytophagales; family Reichenbachiellaceae; genus Ekhidna; species Ekhidna sp. ABH4_415. The sequence continues at coordinate 80,187 of NZ_JBSWYW010000011.1, read as the reverse complement.
TCCTTGGCGTGAGGTACCTTCTCCATTTTTTACTAGAGCTAAGATTATTCTTGATTATATAAATGAAACAAATGATAGTATCTCCTACAAGATCAGTGATTTCGTTGATTCCTTGGCTATCAATTTAATTATCTACGACACTGTTAATGTTGTTGATTTTATGATGGGAAACCAATCGATATATTATCCTGATGTGAAAAAGGCTTACGAAATGGATTTTTCAAAATATACCATTTGGGTTGACAAGACCAATTATTTGCCTTCTAAGGTGAAGAGGGAACTGCCACATAATATTAGCATAGAGAGTATAAGAAAAGTACGAATTAATAGAGAAAACATCTCCGACTTTTTTGCCAAATCTTATTTTCCTGACTTACCACTTCGTACAAAAAATGGCAAGAAAATCACTTCGAATTTGGAAGGAAAAGAAGCTCCAGCTTGGTCACTTAAGGACACAAAAGATGAAATTGTATCTCTTGAAGACTATAAAGGTAAAATGGTACTGATTGAATTTACAGGAATTGGTTGTGGTCCATGTCATGCAGCAATTCCTTTTCTAAAAGAACTAACAAATGACAATAATAAGAATGTCTTTGAAGTCATAAGTATTGAAACTTGGACCAAGAATTTGCAAACCATCAAAAGATATCAGGAAAAACAAAAACTAAACTTTAAAATTCTAAAATCAGATAAACTTGTTGAAAAGCAGTATTCCGTTCAAGGTGTTCCAAAGTTTTTTATACTTGATCATAACCATGAAATTGTTGAAATAATTGAAGGTTTCAGCCTAGGGGCTACTGATGATGCAATCCGGAAAATAATCAAAAAACATAGTATATAAAGCGCATAACAAACGATGATGGCGCATGGCCATATTTAGCGATCTGCCTGGTGTCTGCTCAATTTCCCGCTTATCTACCGCCAAGAGACTGAAGTGCTTTCTACCCTCTCCTGCCCGTGGGAGTTTTATCTGTATGTCGCAGTGCCCATCTGATGCTTTGAATGCACCGGCAGATTTCACTAATTTCATCACTTTAAATAAAAGGTAAAGCCCCATGCTTTATCTAGTCGTTATATTCCACTTTCAGAAGGATCTAGCAAAGATTTTAGGAACTGGGATCGTTCATCTTCCATAGCTTTCTTGCATCGCACGGTCAATTAGCTCATCAAACTACTTCTGGAGCACTACGTACCTGACAGCACCTAACCGCTTGAGTTTTCGTGCATCAGTTCTCTTCACTCCCACTCCATAAGATCCTTTGGTGGCAACCTCTTGTTTCACCTCGTCATTATCCAGCTCATTCAGTAGCCCGTCAGACGGAGCGCCCGCGTGAATTCTGCTTTCCATCAGAAAAAGGTTAGTTATCTACCAAGTGTCTGCTATCGCGGACATAGGATGCAACTGGATTTTCTAGCATGAACGGAAGTTGCAAGATGTAAAACAATGCAGAATATAACAGGCGATAAAGCACATGGCTTTACATAGTCCTTCGCATATGGCATCAAGAGATGCCCGTTCATCTGCCGGCTAAAAGCTCACTTCGTAGAAGTGAAAGTGCGTTGGCCAGGACAGCATGCCGAGCCGGCGAGTGCCTGTGGGCGGAAGGTTTCAGGCTGTCTTGATTTTTGCTTCTTTTCATCTAAGGAAAAGAAGAGGAAAAGACTGTCGGCAGATTTCACTAATTTCATCACTTTAAATAAAAGGTAAAGCCCCATGCTTTATCTAGTCGTTATTGTCAATTATGAGAACAGCTACTTTTCTTTGTTTTATCATTTTAACAACTATGATTGGTTGTATAACCAGGGATAGTGAAGAGCGTGGATTTACTATTAATGCTGAAATAACTGGACTCGATGACGGAATAGCAGTCTTAAAGTATTTGGAACTAGGATCCAATAAAGGGGTAACAAGAGACACTGCTATAATTAATAATGGTAGGTTCACATTTACGGGGCAATTGCATAGTCCGTACATTCACTCAATCACATTGAATGATTCAGTTGGAAGTATTTACCTGTTTCTTGAAAACAGTGCAATCAATATAAAAGGTGATGTCAATCACTTAGATTCTATAAGAGTCACTGGTTCTAAAGAGGACAGCATATTTCGAGAATATTTTCCAGCAATACCTTTTGATATTGAAGCTGGTTCTGAGTTACTTTCAAAGTATCCCAACCAAGTAATAAGTGCTTGGGTTGCTTATTATTTATTCCCCAAACACAATTACTCTCAATCTAAAATGGACTCTGTAATGTCAAGTTTTAGCCATGAAGTGAGACAATCAATTTACTACATGCATTTGGACACATTGTATCAAACTTGGAGTAGTGTTAAAACAAAAAGCAAAGCTCCAGACTTTGAATTGTTTAATTACGAAAACCAGAAAATCGGCTTGGATGATTTCGATGGACGGTGGGTCTTTTTGAATTTTACAATAGACGGTTATCCTGTTGATGACTTTTTAACAAACATTCATGATGAATTCGAAACGGAGCTAGAGATAATAAACATCTCAGTTAGTGGATCTGAAACTACAAAAGAATTCAACAGCGAAACCAAACCTTGGGTGAGTTTACAGACCAACAGTAATTGGAGGGATATCGCAGATATTTATGGGGTTAAGTTCGTTCCGCAGTATTTTTTAATTGATCCAAAAGGAATAATAATTGGCAAGAACATGGAATATAATACCTTAATTGACTCACTCTCTTCATCAATAAGAAAGAAAAGACAATAACAGACGATATTGCGCATGGCCTTACTTAGCATTCTGCTTAGAGCCTGCAAAACATCCCGCTTATCGGCCGCCAGGAAACTGAAGTGCTTTCTACTATCTTCTGCTCGTGGGAGTTTTTATCTGTAGAGCGCAGTGCCACTTGGATACTTTGAATGCACCGGCAGATAAGCTACTTTTATCGCAATTAATTAAGCTCGGAGGCCACAGCGCCATATCTGGGCGTTAGGCATAATTTAAACAACAAAATCGACAAGTAATGAAGACTAAACATTCTATAACAATCTTATTCTGCTTAATTGCATTTAGTTGTTTTGCACAAACAGACTTAAAGGAAGACTCAGTGAATTTTGAAAAAAAAGGAACTGGTAGTCCAGTAGTAGTATTTGAATCTGGGCTTGGAGAAAGTTTGGAAGGTTGGAAACAAATTCAAGATAGTGTTTCTAAAATCACGACCACAATAAGTTACGATAGACTTGGTTTAGGTAAATCTTCTGCAACTGAAAATCCAAGAACATTAGAAAATCTGGTATCTGAATTAAATGGATTTCTTGAAAACGAAGATATTGAAGGTCCTTACATTTTAGTCGGTCATTCCTTGGGTGGTTTTATCATACGGAAATTCCAAGATTCATATCCTGAAAAAGTTCTGGGATTAGTATTCGTTGACCCATCTCACGAAAATTTAATGGAAAGAATATTAGCAACTAAACCCAAGGAAGAGGCGGAAATGATGACAAACGGAATGAATGGTTTTTATGCAACAAAACCAATTGCAATTCAAAATGAATTTCAGGAGATTCCAAATATGGAAAAGGAAATGAAAACACTTGGTTTTCCAGAGGACATATCAATTACGCTAATCGCATCTTATCAAATTCCGCCACCACCCTTCAAACCCGAAGATATTGAGATTAAGAAAGAATTGTTCAACGATTGGATTGAGGATAAACCGAAAGCAAAACTTATAAGCACTGTTAAAAGTGGACATTACATACATTATTCAGAACCAACAATTGTAATTGACGCAATAATGGAGATGATTAAAAATGTAAAAGACAAATAAAAACTATGCCTAACAATGGCTATAAGTAATTGCTTATTCTCGCCTACTTTGGAAATTCCGCAGGAATTTCCAACTCGGTAGGTACTTGCAAAATTAAGTGCTAAACCAAGCAACTACTCATAGCCGAGACGTTATGCATAATCTCTCCCGAAATGAAGTTTCTACCTTTTTTTATTCTAACACTTTTCTTTCTAACCAACTCTTGCGATACCAAACCCGAATTAACACCCTTAACTGACGACCCTGTTTGGACATGTTTGAACGAACAGGATAGTTCATTTGCTAACGTCCTATTGGATTTAGATTCAGAACTTCGAAAAATTAACTACATCGGTGAATTTGAAGATTATGGAACCTTATATAAGGATGCTGTTGGAGGTTCATTTGAACCAGCAATAAAACAACTGAATTACAACGGTGAGAGAGACATCTCAATTACTGAGTTTCAAGCAAACTGTAAACTAATAAGCAGATGCATCAATAAGTTCTACCCTGAAAACCTTGAAAAAGACGGTGTATGCGGAATCCCAGGAATTATTTCAGATGAGACAGAGGAAGTTGATGGCAGACCGGTTAACATAATTAAAATGAAACCTGATGGCAAAAAGCACCGCATTTCAACGCTTTACTTCACAACCGTTATGTTGATCGATAAAGGTTTAATCTCAATAGCCGACTAATAACTATGCATAACAGTTGCTAGCACGAATGCGCCAGAGTAGTGTCTATAAGTTTCATCTGATCTTCACCGCTCCGCTACCCATTCTGTAAGCTTCTTCTCTACTAGCAACTGTTTTGCTTCTGGATTTTGTCTTTCTAATTGCAGTTCTTCGTAGAAGCCGTTGTAGGTGTTGGGCAGCTGCGCTATCTTAGTGTCTTTCTGCCAAGCTCGGGGCGCACTCCTGCTAGCGTGGCGTTATACCTCATCACCTTTTCATAGACATGATTCCAGCAACATTTATAAACTATGCATCTGACATCCTTGGTGAAACTGGACAGGGCTTAAGTGGTAGCAAAATCGCTGGACATCTTTCGGCGTATGCTATTGACTTCAATGTTGACATTCCTTATCCTGAATATCCATTTCCAACAGAACTACCCAACAAACGAACAGCTTTACGAGAGAACTTGAAAGCGTTTCCCCCTGATAAACAATTCATAATCATCAAAGACCTTTGCGAACTTCCTCACTTCTCGGACAACAAAGACGCCAAGGAACTGAAATTTCGATTGCTTTCACGATATGGGAACTATGCTCAAGACAATCCAAAGGAAGATGTTAACGAATCACTTATAGAAGAAACTCAACACTGGCTAAACGACTACCCAGATTCTCTTAAGCTTTACAACGAAGCATTAGAAAAACATGCCAACAAGATTCACCAACGAAATCTACTAGATGACCTGAGGCTTTCACTAGAAACGCTCTTAAAACAAATTCTAGAGAACAATAAATCGATGGAAAATCAACTCGGTGATTTAGGAACATTTATTGCAGAAAGAGAGGGCTCAAAGGAACTTACTAACATGTTCGTTAAGCTGATTGATTACTTCTCTAAATACCAGAACTCCTACGTAAAGCACAATGACTCGGTGAACGAAAACGAAGTAGAAATCATCATGGAACTTGCAAGCTCTTTTATGAAATTTCTCATTCGAATGAAATAGACGAGGTATAACAGTTGCTAGCACGAATGCGCCAACTGCCACTTTGCTGGCTTCTGTGCAAATATCACCATGAATCAGCCGCTAGGAAATGGCAGTGCTTTCTACTTGGCGCATCTTGCAGGATTTTTTCATCTTTCTGAACGCAGTGCTTTCTACAAACTTTGGAAGCACCGGCAGATTCATTAGTTTTATCGGAACTTGCCAAGCTCGGGGCGCACAAACTGCTAGCTTGGCGTTAGTTTTCATTAGTCACAGCTAGCCACAAGCATCAATCAAGGGAATATGTTGTAGATATCTTTTCGATGGGCAACTCTCGCGAATTGTACAACTTCACCCTCAACAAATACTCCGATTCTATAATTTCCAGATCTAATTCGGAAGGCATCATTAAAACCTGTTAACTTCTTGACTCCAGGAATTTCTTCTATTGATTGGGCCGATTTGACAATCTCAATTATCTCAGCAATTAACTTAAGATCTTTAGGCTTTTTGATTTTATCGAGATCTTTACTGAATCTCTTTAGGAAGACAACCTCCATTAACCTTTGAGTTTAGACATAACCTCTTCCTCAGACGCAACATCTGAACGGTCGACATCTTTCATGAGTAAAGACAACCCTAAGTCTTCTGTATCTTCATCGGAAAGTACCTTCGACTTAACACCCAACTTCTTGAGTAACTCAGAGATGAACTGTAACTCCTTCGAACTTTTTGGATTTATAACTATTGAACTCATATCTCAAAGATAACTAAACGAATACGGAAATTAACAGTTGCTAGCACGAATGCGCCTAAGCATCTTTCTGCTAGTTTCATCTGATCTTCACCGCTCCGCTACCCACCTGCCCTCCCGGCAGGCAGGTTCTGAAAGCTTCTTTCCTATTAGCAACTTTTTGCGGTTCTGGATTTTCAAATCACCCCCCAGCTAAATCAAGCAACTTCTCATACTCCGCCTGTTTTTCAACATCCCCTAGCCGCTTAGCAATTGTAATGATGTCCTCGATTATTTCTTTGGAAAATGGGTCATCATATCGAGCCAACTCCAGGTATATGATTCCTTCCTCATAGTATGCTTTAGCCTTCTGCATCTCCAGCACATTTGTCGTACCCTCAAAAATTAGGTCACCGGCTTCTTTGTTTGTTTCTCCTAGATAAAGATCCACCAAAGTGGCAACTCCGAGTTCTTTCACCAGCTTCAAATACTCAATACGCTTATCCAGTAATTTTAATTTCTCAGGTACTGCATCTGCTTTTTTTACCTGTTTGGTGTACGAGTCAGCCTCCTCCATGAGTAACCCACTAAGTGTCCGGTAAGCGTCATCGATTTGAGACTCAAAATCCTTATCCATCGACAACACTATGGAAAGGTCATTATAGGCCAGTGTTAAAGGGTCATGTTCAGCATTTCCTTTCGATTTTTCTGCTTGTTGCAGCCAGATCAACCCTCTGTAATAGTAAATTTTAGCCTTTGATTTCTCTGTCAGCATCTGCGATATATCAATCGCTTTTTCAAAATCTATTAAAGCCTCCTCGTATTCACCCACATTGAAGTGACGAATGCCCGAATCAACGTAACTTTGTGATAGCACCATTGAGGCCGTTGTAACAAATAATACAAATAATATAGGCTTCATGATGTTTGGTTGACGGTTATCAATAATATAATACAAAATTAACGTATTAGTAACCCCTAAAGAATTGCTTGCTTGCAAATGCCTAAAAATAATTCAATCATATTACCTGAAAAATACTATTTAGATTATTTTAACTATGTGCTTGAATTCGTGGAGCGGCAGTATGATCATATCCTGGATAAGCCCGAATACCTTTTTTACCAGGAATTCAGAGATCTGTCTGAACAGGCCCAATGTTTATACCTGCGATTCTCAAACAGACGGGGTAATTATTTCAGGATAAACAAAATCTCTTACGCTGAAATTCCGGATTTGCATGATGCAAAAGAGGAACTCTTATACCAGGGGTTTATTCAGGTTAATGAAAGCAATGACTCGGATCAATTTCGCTTGTTTACCAAGCAGGAGCTTATCTCTTTGTATGAATTCTTGCATCCTACTCAAAAGAAGTCAGAGATATTGCTGGAATTGACAGAGGCGGATATTCCTGCCATTCATGAAAAGGAGGAAGTAGCCGAGGTGCTTAAAAATGAAGAGGTTGATTTCATAAAGATGTTGTTTTTTGGTCATAGAGGCGGACGAATGACCGACTTTGTTATCAGGGATGTGGGTAATGTTAGGATTGAAAAGCTCGATGAGACCAAGTTCAGCCCCTGGTTTAAATCCAGGGAGGAAGCACTAGCAGTGATGCATCTCTCTCAGCTTAAAAAAATGATTTACGAAATCCAGGAGGCCGGCCTCCCGATGGAAGATTATTTGGAAGAAATGCCTTGGGAAACGTGGCTCTCCTATCCCCGATCTGCCAAAACCGCTGAAAAGCTGCTGCTTAAAATTGCTTACTATTTTGAGCAAATTATGAAACCGGATCTGGCACTCAGCTACTATTCGTATACAGACAAACCTCCAGCACGCGAAAGAAAAGTGAGGCTACTAGATCGACTCGATCAAAAGGAAGAAGCCATGAAGATAGCCAAGCAAATGCTGGATAATCCCGCCAATGCATCTGAACTCACCTTCGCAACCGACTTTCTCAATCGCAAAGGCATTCGAATAGACCGCAGTATGACCAAACGGCTGAAGGATGCCCCAAGCATAGAAATCCCACGACCTGAATCATCCGTTGAAAGGGCTGCACTGACATATTTCAAAGAAAAAGGATGGGATGGCCTCCATGCGGAGAATTTTCTATGGAGAGGGCTATTCGGTTTGACTTTTTGGAACGTCATATTCGACGAAAGTCACGGCTCCTTCCATCATCCTTTACAAAGGCAACCATCGGATTTAAATGACTCCATCTTTTTTGAATCACGTAAACCACTTCTCACCAATCAGCTGGATCGGTTCAAAAAAAAGAAACAATTGCTCATGCATATTGCTAACATTCATGCAGAAAAGCAGGGTATAGCCAACCGGTTTGTGACATGGCATGAGTCATTACTCCCTTCGCTTGAAGTCATGATCCACAAATTGCCTTTAAAGTCACTGAAGAAAGTGCTGCTGGAAATGTCAAAAAACATGAAGGAAAACAGCGCCGGGTTTCCTGATCTTTTTCTTTGGAATGATAAAGATTACCAGTTTTACGAAGTGAAGTCACCGAATGATCAGCTTTCTGCGCAGCAGCTGTTTTGGTTAGATTTCATGGCATCTGCAAAAATCAAAGTGGATGTGTTGAGGGTCAACTATCTGGATTAGTTAATTTCGACAATCTAAAATCAATGCAAGTGTTTAGTCTTTGGGAGAAACAATCATTTTTGGAATCGGATATCATCGTTGTAGGAGCAGGCATCACAGGATTGTCGACCGCTGCTACTTTGAAGGAGCAATCCCCTGACCTAAGGGTCACTGTTTTAGAACGCGGTGTACTTCCCACTGGAGCAAGTACAAAAAACGCAGGGTTTGCTTGTTTTGGAAGTGTGTCCGAGCTACTCAACGACGTAAAAACTCTGGGTGCTGACGGCATGGTAAGTCTGGTGGAAAAGCGATGGGACGGATTGCAAAAAACCTGTCAGCGTTTGGGAAGAAGTATGATTGACATCCAGGTAAAGAGTGGCTATGAATTGATTTTTGATAAGCCATCTGAGGTGGTAAACAAAATCGGACCGATCAACGAACTGCTTGCTGATTTTTTCCAGGCTGATGTATTTAAACTCTCAGATGAGAAAATAAATACCTTTGGTTTTGGGCGAACCCATCACCTGATTGAAAATCACCTTGAGGGACAGCTAGACACAGGTAGATTGATAGCATCCCTTTGGAAATACTGTGCAGAAATTGGCGTTCAAGTCCACACAGGGTGTGAAGTTTTGGATATTCAGGAAGAGGCCTCTTCTGTCAGAATCAATTGCAAAGATGTACAGTTCACAGCCGGCAAGGTAGCCGTATGCACCAATGCCTTTACCAACAAGCTTTTGAAGAAAGAGCTGGATGTATCTCCGGGACGTGGTATAGTGATGAGTATTGTTCCGGATGAAAAGCTGAAGTTTGAAGGGACTTTTCATTACGAGGAAGGATACTATTATTTCAGAGATTACTACGGTAAGTTACTCTTCGGTGGTGGCAGAAACCTGGCATTGGCCGAAGAAGAGACCACCGAATTTGGTATAAATCAACAGATCAAAACCAAGCTGGTCTCGGACCTTGAATCAATCATCTTACCCAACCAATCATATGAAATAGAAATGGAATGGATAGGAATCATGGCATTCGGTAAAACCAAAGCTCCCATTGTTCAAAAGGTGTCCGAGCGGATTGCCATGGGAGTCAGATTGGGGGGAATGGGCGTTGCAATAGGTAGCCTGGTTGGTGAAGAAGTAGCTGAGTTGATTTTGAACATGGATTGATTATCATGGTTCGATCCAAAAGCAAAATCAGAAAAGAGTTAGCTGAATCTTTTTCAAAAATCAAAAAGGGTACGTTCGATTTTGATCAAATTTCACAATATTTCAAAAACAAGAACCACAATAAGGCCTATCAGGTTGTGTCGGATCGAACATGTCAAGATTTAGATCTTGATGAATTTTTTATGCTTGCAGATAGAACCACATCCAGAGTTGGTCAACAGGTTTTGTATGACAAGATCAGATCGATAAATTTCAAAGCTGACTTTTCAACCGAAGAGCGTTTAATTAATTTTTACAAAAAGAATGCTAAAGAACGACTAGAAACGCAAGTACTGCTTCATAAGCTTTCCAAACCAGCTACATTCTATCTTTCAAGTCTTTTTCACAATGCACACATCTCCAGGCCTAAGTGGTATGTTGTAGTCAAGCCACTTTCAATTATCAGCTTATTATTAACAATTCTAATTCCATTTTACCCTGTCTTCGCATTGTTCTTGATAATGTTGGTTACCATTAATGCAGTGATTCACTTCATTAATAAAAGTAACGTGATTGTCTATCTAAAATCACTTCCGGAACTTATAAAGCTCATTGATGTCTCGGAAGCTCTCGGCAAGCGGAAAGAATGTAAAGTTTATTATCAATCAGTCAAAGAGGACTTAGAAAGTATAAAAAAGATCAAGTATAAAATCTCTTTCTTTCAGGATCAGGGAGGCATTGCAGGCGATCTAACAGCGATTTCTACAGCTTTATTGGAAATCGTAAAAATGATGTATTTGCTTGAGCCAATTTTGTTTTTCTCAGCATTAAGAGTTTTAGAAACCAAGCGAAAAGAAATTGAATCCGTATTCAATTTTGTTGGTCAAATAGATTGCTGCATTTCTATGATGAGATTTAGAAAATCATTAAATGGCAAATGGAACCACCCTCAGTTTGATAAAGCTCATCAGAAGATTTTAGCAAAAGAAATTTATCATCCTTTAATACATAACCCTACTGCCAATTCAATTGAGGTTGATCAAAAATCAGTCATCCTTACCGGCTCCAATATGTCAGGAAAAACAACTTTTATTCGAACTATTGGTATCAATTTTATTGCCTCGGCTACATTAAATACGTGCTTTGCAAAGGAGTTCATACTCAGACCGTTTAGGATTTTCACTGCTATCCGCATCAGTGACGATCTGCTTAATGATAAAAGCTACTATCAAGAAGAAATATTAACGATAAGAGAAATGATTGAAGCATCAGAGGAAGGCAATGGATTATTTCTGCTCGACGAACTCTTCAAAGGGACCAATACCGTTGAAAGGATTGCAGCTGGAAAAGCAGTTTTGACACAACTGAGTAAAAATGGGAATATTGTTTTTGTATCTACTCACGATGTAGAGCTTACAAATTTATTATCAGATAGTTTTCATTCTTATCATTTTTGTGAACTGATTAATGATAGGTATATAACCTTTGATTACCAGCTTAAGGAAGGTAGACTAAAGAATGGAAATGCGATAAAAATTCTTGAAGCAAACGGATATAAAAAGGAAGTAACCGATGAAGCTAAAAAAATTGTTAACAAACTTTCCTAACTAAACCGTCAGCTTAACAAAAAAAGCACTCCCCTTCCCTTTATCGGATTCCACCCACACTTTACCTCCCAGATCCTGTACATATTTCTTAACGATCGAAAGGCCCAGGCCAGTGGAGGACTCGCCTGCCGTTGGTTTAGCACTGAGTTTTTGGAAACGATTGAATAATTTTTTCTTGTCCTCCTCTGAAAACCCGGGACCTTCATCCGAAACCTTGAACACAACACAATCATAAGAGCAGTTTGCGCTCAATTCTACAGAGGCATCTTGTTCTGAGAATTTCACCGCATTGGAAATCAGATTTTCCAATACTAAAAGCAGCAGCAAGTGATCGGTACGAATCATATAGTGATCTTCACAAAACTCTACAGAAAGATCTATGCCTTTCTTCGATGCAATCGGCCTGTACCTGTTTGCTACATCTTTCATCACCTCACGAATATCTACACGTTCATTCATCACTCTTACCCTGCTCTCCTCAAGACTATCTACATCCAGGATTTTATTTACCATTTTAGTGATGCGTTCCGCACTGGTTGTCACCTGACTCAGCAGTTTCACATCAGTCTCCGGCAAGGAGTCATCTATTTTTTGATTTAAAATGTCGGTGACCATGATGATCTGACTAAGCGGAGAACGTATATCATGAGCCAAAATCCTCACCAAGTTGTTCTTTTCTTCATTCAGTGCCACCAGCTGTGCATTCCGGTTCATCAGCTGCTCATTTTTTTGCTGAATATCCTGCTGCTGCACTTCAATCTGACCTTTCTGACGCAAAAGCAAGTTGGTTGTCTTTTGATTTCGGTAATACAAGTAACCAATCGCCACCAGGAGTAGTAAAGCAATGCTTGTACTCACGATCAAAATTCTTCTAACTGCCTGTTCCTGCTCCAATCGCAAATTCACATTTTTAATCATTTCCAATTGGAGCTCCTTCTCTTTGGTGAGTATTGAAGTACTTAATTCAGAATCACCATATAGGTTATCGATAAATTTATAAAGCTCCTCTCCCAAATACTTTGAAATAATTTTGTCAATGGCGGCTCTCGAATTAGGATCTGATAAAAACTCATCTAAATAGGACTTCCAGTAACTGGTTTGAGGAACTATAAAGGCATATCCATCTCCTATATTCGTAAAGAAGTTTTGGCGGGTCAGTTGATCACCTCCCTCAATTCTTAGCAGATAAATTGGCAAATCGATAAAACCAAAGCGGTCGGATCCGGCCTGCACTCCGTCCAAAATGTTCTGATCACTCTCTATGTAAATAATATTAAAATCCACCCCAGTCTCTTGCTGCAGGTTGTTGAGTAAGACTTCATACTTAGTACCTTCAATTGTAACCGCATTCAGTGAGCGCATCATCTCCACTTTTTCCTTAATAGAGCTGACAATGGGTGTGCCCTTGCTTGATACAAGCACCGTTACATCAGGTAGATATGATTCAGTGAACTGTGCAAACTGTTTGCGCTCATTGGTAATAGATAATGCTGAAGCACCCACAATACTGGGATTGTTGTTTTGCTTCATCTCATCAACAATATTGATAAAATTCTCTGCCTTTTTAAAATTGATCTCCACTTCGATTCCCTTCATGTTTCGCATATATTCCTTGAATAGCGCAAACATTTCAGGTTCTATTCCAACAACGTTACCGTTTCCATCCTCCTCTATAAATGGAGTTGAGGTGTACCACAGTACTTGAAGTTCGGTAGGATTTTGTACAAAGGAACATTTCCCCGTATGCGGAAGAATCAGAACAAAGAAGAGAAACGAAAGAACTAAAAGGCGGTGCATGCTTTAAAGATGGGTAATTTGGTTGAGCCAAAATATTAACACTTAACTTATTCACAACTAAAATAAAACGGAAAAAGGTAAAACCATCGGCGCTGCTATCATGTTTATTAAACAACAAAACTTTTGATCATGGCCAAAAAATCAGTTAATAAGTCTTCCATCCAAAAAGGCTTTATGGATTTTCTTCTTGAAGAAGGAAAAAAACCAGAAACCGTGCGGATTTTCACAAAATATTTAAAAATTTCTGACGAAGATTTTTTCAAGCACTTCGGCTCGTTGAAGAATATTGAAAAATCTATCTGGGAGGGGTACTACACCCAAACAATGAAAGTTGTAATGAACGATCCGGAATTCGACGAAATGGACGGACGAGAAAAGCACCTTTCTTTTCTCTACACCTTCCAAGAGATATTAAAACCTGACAGATCGTATATCCTTTACAAACTGGAGGGCAAAAAACCTCATGAGATTCCAGAGGAGCTCAAGCAGACTCAAAAAATCATCACACAATCAGATATTGACTGGGCCAAAACCTTTGAATTTTTACCTGACAAAGCACAGAATGCTACCCAGTCTGCGTATAAAAGAGTACTCTGGTCTCATACCGTAGCTACCCTCTTTTTCTGGGTGAAGGATGACTCAGCCAATGGTGCTGATACCGATGTTTTTATAGAAAAATCAACCCGTACAGCATTTGATATAGGCGAGCTTCCGGCCCTTGACTCCATCATTGACCTTAGTAAATTTTTCCTTCAAAAAATGGGCATTTCAAAAGCGACTGCATAATGGCTAAAGAACTCGATCGAATTCCAATTGGTAAAGTAAAGCGGGCAAGTAAGTTCGTGAGTACAGGCGCTAAAGTAGGCGCTAACTATGTCAAAGCATATAGCAAAGCTGCGATCAAAGGAAAGCTCAATAAAGAAGAGCTGGATAATGATAATGCAAGAGATATTTACGATTCACTAAGTGAGCTAAAAGGCAGTGCACTGAAAATGGCACAACTATTAAGTATGGATCAGAACGTCCTCCCAAAGGCATATTCTGACAAATTTGCCATGGCACAGTATAGTGCGCCACCGCTCTCCTACCCCCTTGTGAAAAAAACATTCATTGAGAACCTGGGAAAGGAACCAAATGAAATCTTCGATGTATTTGGAAAAAATGCCAGCAATGCTGCCTCCATGGGTCAGGTACATAAAGCGGAACTGAATGGAGAAAAGCTGGCTGTTAAAGTGCAATATCCTGGGGTTGCTGATAGCATCAAAAGTGACCTGAAACTTGCCAAGCCCTTCGCATTGAGACTCATGAATGTGAAAGGTAAGGACGTTGACCCTTATATGAAGGAAGTGGAAGGCAAGCTGTTGGAAGAAGCTGATTATGCCCTGGAGCTTAAGCAGTCTATGGACTTTGCAGGTAAATGCCAGAAAGTAGATGGCGTTTTCTTTCCCACTTATTATTCTGAATTATCCTCTCCCCAGATATTGACTATGAGCTGGTTGGAAGGTGAGCCCATTGGGGCATGGATGAAACGTGAGCAAAAACAAGAAGACAGAGACCGACTTGGTCAGATTTTGTGGAACTTCTACATGTATCAAATGCATGAATTGCGAATGATGCATGCTGACCCGCATCCCGGCAATTTCATTATCGATGATAAAAACAACCTGGGAGTGATCGATTTTGGATGTATCAAACATATCCCGGATGATTTTTATGATGCATATTTTGAGTTGGCCAGCCATGAAGTACTCAATGATCCAAAGCGAGTCGATGAACTATTTTGTAAACTAGAAATCATCAGACCAAGCGATCCGGAAAAGGACGCGAAGATCGTGACGGCCATGTTCACAGATTTAATTAAGCTTCTATCGCGTCCATTCAATGAGGGCGTATTTGATTTCAGCGATGATGCTTATTTCACGGAAATTTATATGAAAGGTGAAGCGATATCCAAAGATCCGGAAATGAACCGCCTGCAAGCACGAGGCTCAAGACACTTTATTTATTTTAATAGGACGTTCTTTGGACTATACAATATCCTTCATGCATTGAAAGCCAAGGTAGATTGTCACGTAGATGATTTTTTAAAGAAAGCCTCATAACTTCAAAATCCCCTTTCTTCAAATAAGGCAGGGGATTTACTTTTAAATATCCTATTTTCGAGGGTTCGAGAAATAACCTACAATGACAACCAAACGCGAACCCACTTTATTCGAATCTCTTATCCCAATTATTTTTCTCATTGTCCTACTGGTCATCAACGTAGGCATATTTGGAAGTGAGGCTCTTGGTGGATCCAATCAGATCGTGCTTATTCTCTCAGCAGGAGTTGCCGCAATTGTAGCCATACGAATTGGCTTCAAATGGGATGATATTCAAAATGGCATTGTGAAGAGTATCAGTTCGGCGATGGCTTCCATTTTGATCTTATTGCTTATTGGATCGCTTGCAGGCACCTGGATGCTTAGCGGTGTAGTTCCTGCAATGATCTATTATGGTCTTCAGATTCTCAATCCAACCA
Organism: Ekhidna sp. ABH4_415; assembly: GCF_056161305.1. Lineage (NCBI taxonomy): Bacteria > Pseudomonadati > Bacteroidota > Cytophagia > Cytophagales > Reichenbachiellaceae > Ekhidna > Ekhidna sp. ABH4_415. Next base: position 64,340 of record NZ_JBSWYW010000011.1, on the reverse strand, counting down.
TTTTCCTTGTTGCTGCATGCATCGTGTGTTCCATCGTTTCCATTGCTACGGGTAGCTCATGGACGACAGCAGCAACAGTCGGTATTGCGCTAATTGGTATCGGTCAGGCACTTGGCATTTCCGAGGGTTTGGTCGCAGGCGCTATTCTATCCGGTGCGTATTTCGGAGATAAGATGTCCCCGCTTTCAGATACAACCAATCTGGCCCCTGCCATGGCGGGTACAGATCTATTCACGCATATTCGGTACATGACCATAACCACTGTTCCATCAATAATTCTGGCATTGATCATCTTCCTTATAATCGGATTTACCAACTCAGCAGATGGAGTCATTGAAGGCAAAGCTGCCATCCTCGCTGCTATTGATGGTACATTCAATATCAATGGCTGGCTATTCATTGTACCTGTAATTGTGGTAGTACTGATTGTAAAAAAGATGCCTGCTCTCCCCGCACTACTAATAGGAACCTTGCTTGGTGCTGTATTCGCGCTCATTTTCCAACCGGAACTAGTCGCAAAAGTTGCTGCTACGGCAAGCTTCGATGGTAAACTTTATGATGAATTCTTCGGCCTTTCTCCCGCAGTTACCAATGGATTTATCGGAACAATGCAAGCAATGTTTGGAGATATCGCCTTTACGACAGGCAATGCTGTTTTGGATGATGAGGGATTACTAAGCAGCTCAGGAATGGCCGGGATGCTCGGTACTATCTGGTTAATCCTGTCCGCGATGATCTTTGGCGGAGTGATGGAGGGTGCTGGAATGCTAAAACGAATTGCTTCTGCAATCATCTCAAAAGTAAACTCAACCGGTTCACTGATATCAAGTACCGTAGGTACCTGCGTGTTTTTCAACCTTACAGCCTCTGATCAGTACCTGGCGATCGTAGTACCAGGAAGAATGTACGCTGACACTTACAGAAAGAAAGGATTGGCACCCGAAAACCTAAGTCGGACACTTGAGGATTCTGGAACGGTGACTTCAGTTCTCATCCCTTGGAATACCTGCGGGGCATATCATTCAACTGTACTGGGGGTAGGTACATTCACCTACCTTCCGTATTGTTTCTTTAACCTTATAAGCCCGATTATGACGATGATCATGGGCTACACAGGCTATAAAATCAAAAAGCTGGTAAAGAAAGGTGAATAGTCGGTTTGCCGAACATATCACGAAAGAAGACATGCGGGCCATGCCTTTGTTGGCTTTCGAAGGAAAGATCCATGTGTTAGAAACTGAAAAAGAGTGCAATGAGGCGGTAAAAGCTCTTCGCAAATTTGATATTCTCGGTTTTGATACGGAAAAAAAACCAGCTTTCAATAAGGGTGAATATAATCACACTGCCATGGTGCAGCTTTCCACAATGGAGGATGCATACCTTTTCCGGCTCAACGTGATGGGATATCCTACTTCACTCTTTGAGTTAATGTCAGATGAATCCATTCTAAAGTTAGGTATCAGTATAGATGATGACTTGAAAGACCTGAACAAGGCAAGAAAATTCAAGCCCAAAAACTTCACAGACCTCAATGATGTGGTACGTGAATTGGGTGTGAAGCACATGGGGGTAAAAAAGCTGGCTGCTGTCATCTTGGGAGCTCGGATTTCTAAAAATCAACAAGTTACCAACTGGGAGGCTGAGAAGCTCACCCCTGCCCAACAAAAGTATGCGGCAACTGATGCATGGATATGTCTGGCTATCTATAATAAGCTGTTAAAGCAAGGCTACATTTAACATCACGAAATTCAGGCCATTTTCCCACTCATCAAAAAATTGACTCCAGTAAGGCCATAGCCAAATAAATTTGCTCCTGATGAAGAAAATTTATTGGCTTTTCATTTTAGTACCTACTTGGCTGTATAGTCAGGAAGAGGCCTATCATATTGTTTCAACGAATCAATCCATTAAAATAGATGGTATTATTGATGAGGAGGTATGGAACAATGTACAGGTCATAAAAAACTTCAGTCAGTATTTTCCCAGTGATTCGGTACCCGCAGAATCGTCCGTTGAAATCCGAATGACGTATGATGAAACCTACCTTTATGTAAGTGCCAAAATGTATAATCTCACTGAAGATCGTGAATATGCTGTGCCATCGCTAAGACGGGATTACAGAGGGAATTTTGACGGAATCACCATTGAAATAGACCCATTTCAAGACAACACCAATGCGTTTCAGTTTGGCATTAACCCATTCGGCGTTCAGCGTGAGGGACTTATCAGCAATGGAGGTGTGAGAGGTGGTGACCTTGCGCTTTCCTGGGATAATAAATGGCTGGCAGACGCAAAGCAATATCCCGGATACTGGACGGCTGAAGCTGCCATTCCGTTTAAAACGTTAAGGTTTAAACCGGGAAGTGACCGATGGAACATCAACTTTTATCGCATTGATACAGAGCAGGGTGAGCGTTCCACCTGGACTCGCATTCCTCGAAATTTTCTGATACTATCACTAGCCTTCATGAAAGAGCTTGTCTGGGATAAGCCACTAGAAAAATCAGGGCCAAATATTTCTTTGATACCCTATGTATCAGCCAGCACGAAGCAGGATAATGAAGCGATTGATACCGATCGGATCAATGATTTTTCCTACGGTGGTGATGCCAAGATAGCTGTAAGCCCATCGCTCAATTTGGACCTCACTTTCAACCCGGACTTTTCTCAGGTAGAGTTGGATCAGCAAGTGACTGACCTCAATCGCTTCGAACTGTTTTTCCCCGAGCGGCGACAGTTTTTTCTTGAGAATGCAGATTTATTCGAAAGCTTTGGCCACCCCTTCTACTCCAGACCTTTCTTCTCACGAAGGATTGGAATTGCCAGGGATGAATCAACTGGCCAAAATATCCAAAACCAAATTTATGCTGGCGCTCGACTGAGCGGCAAACTGGATAACAATTGGCGCATTGGAATACTAAACATGCAAGCTGCAGAGGATGATGCTATTAATCTGCCAAGCATCAATTACACCGTGGGTGCCGTGCAAAGGAAAATATTCGGAAGATCAAATATAGGCGCCATATTCGTGAATAAACAAACCTTTGAAAGCTATGCTGAGAATGACACAACTCCTTATACCGGGTGGAACAGATTAGCTGGAATTGATTACAATATTGCATCGAGCGACGGAAAATGGAATGGAAAAATCATGTACCACCATTCCTTTGATGAAACCGGCTCAAAGCCCGGACAGGGATCTCACACAGGCTATGTGGGGTACTCGTCCAAGACCTGGGTATGGAGTTGGGCTCATGTTTATGTGGGGGAAAATCATAATGCTGAGGTAGGTTTTGTTCCTAGACCTGGAATCTTTCGAATTAATCCGGATTTTGGTAAAAATTTCTTTTTATCAAAAGGCTTTTTCAACTCCATCGAGCTTCGTGGAGAAACAGAATACATCTGGACAGTTGATGGGCAAATTACAGACCGGAAATTTGCGATCAATTTCAATTCTGGATTGTCAAATACCGGAAGACTCAGTGCCTCTTTGGAACAAAATCATACCTTTTTACTGGACCCGTTTGATCCTACCCAAACAGATGGAAGGGAATTGGATTCGTTGACTGGATATACATATAATAGCTTTAATTTCTCCTACATTTCAGATCAACGCAAACTCTTCAACTTACAGGTGAATGGCTATTTAGGAGAATACTTCAATGGTAATAGGCAAAGTATTGGAGCGATATTCGGATATCGATTTCAACCTATTCTGGATATAAAAGTGAACATGGTTTACAACCGCATCAGGCTACCAGAAGATTATAACGATGCGGACCTTTGGTTGATCGGACCTAGACTGGACCTAACGCTTACAAAATCCATCTTCTTCACAAATTTCATCCAATACAACAGTCAAATAGATAATATTAATATTAACTCACGCTTTCAATGGCGATTTGCACCGGTTTCAGATCTTTTTATTGTTTACACAGATAATTACGGTACTGAGCAGTTTTCTGACATGGGTTTAAGAAGAAAAAACCATGCCCTCATTCTTAAAATGACATATTGGATTAACCTTTAGTCATTTCACGAGCTGAAAACACTATAGCATTCTATTCGTATATCTAAAGATTCATGAAGGCATTAACCCAGGTGAAATGAAATATTGTATCGTTTTAGTTTGCGCCCTTCAATCATGCTCTACCCCTATTCAAAACGGATTCTCAAACCAGAATAAGGATGATATCAATAATATCAGAAAAACTTATGTAAGAGGTTGGTTAGCTAATCAGCCTGAAACAGTCCTGAACTTGTTTCACAGTAATGCTACAATCATTCCAAGCGGCATGGCTCCTATTCAGGGTATTGAGGATATCGAAAAGTACTGGTTCCCAAATGACAGCTCAACCACCACAATCCATTCGTATGAAGTAGAGTTGCTTGAAATCCATTGTACAGACTCAATGGCATATTCACTGGAAAAAGGAGTTTTAGACTTTACCTATGAAAAAGGTGATTTCTCCATGTCTAAAACCTCAACTTCTCACGCAACTACTGTCTACAGTAAGCAGACCGATGGTGAATGGAAAATCATTTCGCGTATGTGGACACAATTAAATAAGTGATAGCAACAAAAAAGCGATCCAAAAATGAATCGCTTTTCAAATAATGAATTAGTAAATACTAGCTTGGCCAGGTTCCGGAACTTGAAACAGATCCATCTGTATTGTAGTAAGTATACGTTCCGGCAGACCCAGCAGCATTCCATGTTGCTTCATAGTAAAGGCTACCATCAATGGTGTAACTCATCTCACCTGAGTTGTCTGCATTTACGTCTATGTCAATAACAAACCCACTATTTGAATCAGTAACGACAAAATTGAAAGAACCATCGGCATTTTCCTCCCATGTATATCTGATTACAGGTATGGATTCGACTTCAGAAACCCCAATTGCCGATCCATAGACTTCCATGTATCCCTGATTTGCGGATTTAGATTGCTCAGCATAAATGAATAATTCAGGATCCGACCCATTCTGAGAAAAGAAAATCTGAAAGACATACGCGCTGCTTGTTTCGCAAATCTGATAAGCTACTGTAAATGTATCATTACCACTATTTGCAGTGTAGGTATATACTACAGCCTTTCCACCACAAGTACCAATCGGTACACTTGATTGCTGTGCACCACTGGGTTGATTAAATAAAGCCAACCAACCGGTCATTGCATTAGCTGCCGATAAGTTGGAGCTAATTTGCAACGCATTCTGGTCTCCAGAATTATTCAGGTTCGTAATAACCGTCTGATCGATCGGAGGGTTACTTACGTCAAACGCAAACTCAACGTCGCTCAGATCAACTGTTTCTTCATCATCGCTCCCGCATGAAATGCTGAAAAGGAGTGCAAATACCGCTAAAAGCAGTGTGAGTTTTCTTAGGTGTTTCATATTGAATCTTTTTATAATTCTAAATTACATAGTATGTCGTTCCAAACAGCATTTTTAGCTAGTTTCGGATATGGAAGTCGATGAAATACGTAAAAAAATCGAGGAGGAAATCAGTAAAACCATTTTGCTGATCAATGAATATAAGGAGCAATCCAAACCTGTCTCTTTAGACAATTCAATTGGTCGGATTTCCAGAATGGACGCCATAAATAATAAGAGCATTACTGAATCAGCTTTGCGTCAAGCCGAAGGAAAGCTATCCAAGCTTAATCAGGCATTAGACAATATTGGCAAACCGGGATTTGGCCTATGCATCAAATGCATGCAACCGATTCCCATTGGCAGAATCTTATTGATGCCGGAGAGTAATAAGTGCGTGAATTGTGCCCAATAAACTGGCTAGAATTTTTCTCCAAAAGAACCATTTCTTAAAAAGTCAGGTTTAGCACTTCAATGAGCAAAAACAAAAATGTCACCTTCGCCTGGGCAGTCAAAAACATCATCTGGCCAAGACGTAAAACCATCCTAATAGGGTTGCTACTTATTGTCATAAGCAGACCTGCAGGTTTGGTATTGCCGGCAGCAACCAAATACTTGCTTGATGATGCAGTACCTAACAAAGATTTCGCGATGCTGAAACTGATCGTGATCATCATTGTGATCTCATTGGCAGTTCAAGCCATCTCATCATTTTTGCTCACACGAATACTAAGCGTAGAGGCTCAGTTTCTGATCTCAGAATTGAGAGTAAAAGTCCAAAAGAAGATCCTCTCCTTACCCATCAACTTCTTCGATAATAATAAATCCGGGTCATTGGTATCTCGTATCATGACGGATGTAGAAGGTGTTAGGAACCTGGTCGGGACAGGCTTGGTTCAGCTCATTGGAGGTACAATCACCTCTGTTTTGGCACTGATTCTTCTAATTAACATCAGTCCTTCGATGACCGTTTTCACCCTCGTACCTGTCGGGCTGTTTGCGTTTATTGCTTTGAAGGCATTTGGAAGGATAAGACCAATTTTCCGTGAGCGTGGAAAACTCAATGCAGAAGTGACCGGCCGATTGACAGAAACGCTAAACGGCGTACGAGTCATCAAAGGATTCAATGCAGAAGAATCTGAAAACAAGACTTTTGAAGATGGAGCCAGAAGATTGTATGAAAATGTTAAATCTAGCTTAACAGCCACTGCAGTAGTTACAAGTTCCGGTACGTTTTTGATTGGATTTGCCAGTGCAGGTATCCTGGCAATGGGTGGCTATTTCATGATTGAAAATGAACTTACATCGGGCGAGTTAATATCCTTCATCTCTCTGCTCGCCTTCATGATTGCTCCGATCGTTCAGATGAGCAACATTGGCAGTCAACTCACTGAAGCATTTGCCGGACTTGACCGGACAGAAGAGATCATGAAGATGGATCCGGAGGATATGACCGAAGATCGTCCAATCATGCTGGAGGAAGTCAAGGGTGATATCAAATTCATTGACGTTTCGTTTTCCTATGAAGAAGGTAAAGAGGTACTTAAAAACATATCATTTCATGCCCCTCCGGGTTCAGTCACTGCATTGGTTGGTAGCTCAGGCTCAGGTAAATCAACCACCGCAAGTTTGGCAGCAACGTTTCTAAGTGCCAAAAAAGGAATTGTTTCGATTGATGGATATGACATTACGAAAGTAAACCTCTCGAGTTATCGAAAGCATTTGGGTGTCGTGCTTCAGGATGACTTTCTATTCGAAGGTACTATTAGGGAAAACATTCTTTTCCCACGTCCTGATGCCTCAGAAGCTGAATTGCTCGATGCAGTTAAAGGTGCCTATGTTAATGAATTCACCGATCGATTTGAGGACGGTCTGGATACCGTAATTGGCGAACGTGGAGTGAAACTCTCCGGAGGACAAAAACAGCGAATTTCCATCGCACGCGCATTATTGGCAAATCCTAAGATTATCATCCTGGATGAGGCGACTTCTAATCTGGATACTGAAAGCGAAACCTATATCCAAAAGAGTTTGGATGGGCTGATGAAAGACCGAACCACGTTTGTGATTGCGCACCGTCTGAGTACCATCAAAAAAGCAGATCAGATATTGGTTATTGAAGACGGTGAAATCGTCGAGCGAGGCACACATGATGAGTTGATATCCAAAAAGGGTCGCTACTTCGATCTGTATACGTATCAAAGCAGAATTTAATTAGCTTCTGACCTGACATAAATCAGATTTTTAAATGCATTTCCTGTCTACGTTTGAATTGTGAGCAGGGAGAAACTAGCAAAACTTATCGGCGTATGCATTTTATGCGTCACTATCGTATATGGTATTACCCTGATCACAGAATTTTTATCAAACTAAATATCAATGAGATGAAAAAGAACATGGGATCAGTGGATCGGGTTATTAGAGTGATACTTGCCGCAATTATGTCATACCTCTATTTCACTAATGTGATCACAGGTACATTAGGACTAGTATTGATCATATTGGCAGGCGTATTTGTTCTTACCAGCTTCATCAGTTTCTGCCCGTTATATGCTCCTTTTGGAATTAAAACCTGTAAGACTCAGTAGAGACTAATTTGAAAATTTCTCTAAGACTTCCTTTCGATAAGATGATCCTATCGGAATAGCCTTGTCACCTACCTGCAGTTGGTATGCCTCTACTTTATTCACTTTTGAAGTGGCTACTGCGTACGAACGGTGTGTTTGAATGAACCGATCGTCAACTTTGCTCAAAGCGTCTTTCATCGTGCAAAGGACCATGATAGATTCCTCACCGGTCACAAACTTGGTGTAGTTGCCATCTGCTTCCAGGTACAAAAGATCTTCCAAGTTGATCCGATGAATAGTGGTGCCACTTTTGACAGAGATCACCTTGTCATGGTTTAGTGATGGAGCTGTAGGTGCCGATTCCACGCGCTTTCCAACTGTGCCAGCTTTATTCACTGATTTCAGAAATCGACTAAAGGATATCGGCTTCATCAGGTAATCCAGCGCATCTACTGAGTAGCTTTTGACGGCATATTCACTGTAAGCAGTGGTGAATATAACCTGCGGCTTTTGCGTGAGAGATTCCAACAATTCAAACCCATTCAGGCTCTGCATATTGATATCCAGAAAGATCAGATCTACCTTATTCTTTTCGAGGAAGTCTGCCGCCTGAACCGGATCAGTAAACGATGCTACCATTTCCAGTTTCTCTACCTTCTCGGCATGCAACTCAATGACCTTGAGCGCATGTACTTCGTCATCTATGGCAACACACTTCATAATGAATTCAAAATAACTAATCTAACCCGAAATAAGTCATCGCTCTCGTTCACACTCAGTGAATGTTTATCATTGTAAATTAGGCTCAATCGCTTCTTCACATTGTTTAACCCCACTCCACTGGAAGGAATGGTTTCTGTTCGCTCAGCCTTTTGATTCTTTACTTCAAACACAAAATGACCTTCCTCAAGGGCAATTCGAATCTCAATCGTGGTTTTGGCGTGATTGGAAACACCGTATTTAAAGGCATTCTCCACAAACGGAATCAATAGCATCGGAGCAATGTAGAAATTAGATATAGTTTCAGGATGATCGAATTGAACCTTAACCTGCTTATTGAAGCGCAGCTGCTGCAGATAAAGGTAATCGCTGATGTATTGAATCTCTTCCTGTAGTGCGACCTTATCCTCCCCTGTTTTATCAAAGACATATCGCATCATTTCGGACAATACACTGATCCCTTCGGCGGTTTTCTCATCTCCGGATTGCAGCGACATGGAATAGAGATTATTAAGTGCATTAAACAGGAAATGGGGATTGATCTGACTTTTCAATACATCCAATTCCGAACGCAGTTGATGTTCATTGATCTTTCGCTTGGTACGTTCATTGGCAAACCAGTCTTTGGAAAACCGATAGGCAAAAGCAACAATCACAACCAAAACATGTGTGAATAGCACCATCACCACCAACTCAGACCAAATACCACTATCTATCGAATTTCCACTTGAACGATAAAAAGTAGAGTCAATCAATACCTCCACTGTAGAAACGAATGAAAATAAAACGATCAGCCGGATGATAAATATTCCCGTGCCCCTTTTCAATGTGATCGGGATCAGATAAAAGGCAATACCGTAGAAGAGAATCAGATTAAACACCGTACCCAAAACGGATGGCCACAGCAATGAGCCATCCCCAGAATTGAAGACACCAAACGTCAGGTCAAATGCAGGATAATTGAGAAGCAATAGCCCCAGTACAATCACCAACACATGGATTAGCCACTCAAATGGTTTGATTTCTTTCATTTCCAGCCAAAAATAAGCGGTATCTACTTCTGAATAGTCTTTGGTTGATCAGTACTTACTCACTCTTGACGAACACCCTTAAAAACTACACGAACGCTTTCATCAATTACTTTTCAATGTTCATCACGAATACTTGATGGCTGGTGTATCTCATTTTATTGGGTCAGGAATTCAGCCGAACCTTGGATTAAACTCATAAAAACGATGAAAAAATCCATCCTATTCTTATTGCTCATTGCTTCACAGATGTTGCTACAGGCACAGTCTGATATGGAAGCCATTCGCTCAGAATTTAAGGAGCGTATTACCAAAACCATGAAAAAAAGTAAAGTGGTTGGCGCCTCAGTTGCCGTTGTTTCCTCTGAAGGAATTCTTTGGGTCGACAACTTCGGATATGAAGATGTCGAAAATGAAAAACCAGTCACCGATGAAACCATCTTTGGAATTGGATCAGTAACCAAAGTATTGACTTCAACTGCGGTCATGCAACTAGCTGAGCGAGATAAAATTGACATTGATAACCCATTGAGTCAATATTTGCCTTCTTTCCGGATGCAAGATAACAGCGATGGAGTCACACCTAGAAATGTGATGACTCACCACTCCGGCTTACCTTCTGACATCTTCAAGGGTATGTTCAGTGAACAACCGGAAGATTACAAGTGCCTGGTCAATTACATCAACGATGAGTACATGGCCGGACCACCCAATCAGATTCGGACTTATTCAAATCCCGGCTATACCCTACTCGGGCATATGATTGCTGAGGTCAGCGGCATGGAGTATCCGGAATATATTGAATCAAGTATCCTTCAACCGCTCGGAATGAACAACACAGAATTCAACGCATTGGAAAAAGCAAGCAAGACCTACGATGGAAAAGGAAAAAGCCAATCAGATGTGAATTTGAGGGACACTCCTGCAGGTGGATTATTCACTTCCTCAAAGGATCTTTCTAAATTCTTACAAGCATTCATGAGTGAATCTAAAGATTTATTAAAGCCTGATACCTATCAGCAAATACTGGAGCAGCAGCACAAAGACACTCCGTTGGATTTTGGTGACCGATACGCGCTGGGGTGGAGCATGACGAGTCGTCCGCATGCCGGTGACATCTATTACCACACAGGTACCACGCTTTACTTCAATGCTGCGATGGCCTTCTCTCCTACAGCTGATGTTGGTGTGATCATTCTCACCAATTCTGCCAGAGGGCGAAGTGTATACCGGGAAGTGCACAACATCATCGATAAGGTGGCGGAAAGCAAAGGGCTGGCGCGAGCAGAACAGAAATCGACAGAGTTAGGAGCAAAAGATCGAATAAAGGTAGCATCAGAAGAACTGGATCAATACACAGGCATTTATGCCGCACCAGGAGCGTATATTGATGTTTATCGCAAAAACAAAAAGCTGTTTATGAAACTGCAAGGCTTGCGATTGGAGTTGATTCCTGTAGAAAACAACCAATTCATTCCGAAGGTAATTCTTCTGCATCTCATCCCTATTCGGTTGGGTGATCAACGAGTGATGTTTGAGGAAGTGGACGGCTACCCGCTCATGACCAGCCTGGAGGAAGGTAATCCTAAAGAGCTGATTGCCGCTCGATTTGAAAAGCAAGAAGTACCGGAGGCATGGAAATCAAGAACGGGGGACTATGAGATCATCAATCCCCTGCCGGGAGAAATTCCATTCTTCGGAGACTTCAGCATTGCTGAAAAAGATGATTTAATGGTCTTCTCCTTCAAGACAACTACTGACGGTCAGAACATCGAAATGGTGATGGATTTCATAAGTGATGACCGAGCGAAAGTAGCCGGACTGGGCAGATACGGTGGGCAGTCCATCACCTATAAAGATGGAATCATCAAAGCATTTGGAAACGAACTAAAGAAGATCAATGAATAAGCTAAAACAACTCAGCAAAAAAGGATGGCAGTTTGTAGGACTTACTGTTGTTCTATCTGCCATCCCCTACTTCTTCATCATTACTGATGGAGATACAGGCTCTAGTTGGACGCTCCTCCTAATGTGGATGCCCGGACTGGCAGCCATCATCCTTCGACTGGTTCATAAAGAAGGACTGTTTAGTAATTTGGTTTGGAATCCACTCAAAGGGTGGAAATGGATATTACTGGCTGCATTCATTCCGTTTACGATCGAGATTCTGACAATCATCCTCAGTGTGTTGACAGGTGCAGCAGAGCTGAAACAAGGATTCATTACACTGGAAGATGGTCAGGTTGGTTTGAAAGGTATGGCCATGCTAATGGGTGCTTCCGCACAGCCTTGGTATGTGTTCATTCCCAATTTCATCCTCTCCTATTTTGTAGGAATGCTTTTGTATAGCCTGTTCATTGCCTTTGGTGAAGAGTTGGGTTGGAGAGGCTACCTACAAAAAGAATGGGCATCAACAAACTCATTAGTTGGATTCCTGATGATCGGTGTGATCTGGGGTTGGTGGCACCTTCCCGGTATCCTATTAGGCCATAATTATCCGGATTATCCGGTGCTAGGCGGAATTGTATTGATGCCGATGGTGACGATCTTATTCTCGATTGCTTTTGGTGTGGCTTTCAATAAGCAACGTGTGATCTGGGTACCGGTGATCTTCCATGGAGCTGTTAACATTAGCGCAGAGATTTCCAATGTAGGATTAGTAGAAGAAACCATGAATCGTCCATTGAACGATGTGATATGGACCGGACTTTGGGTAATCGCGGCGTTTGTCGTTTGGGTTAAAAGGAGGTGACGGAGGTCACCTCTTTGTTTATTCTTTCGAAGCGATTACATGATTTAGTATAGATGGTTCACTCCGCTGCGCTGCGTTCAGAATGACAAGTTCCATAAATAAATGAGTGCGTGTCACCCTGAGCCTGTCGAAGGGTTACTCATTCCTTATACTCTCCGTCGGATCTGAAATAGCAGCACCATAGGTTTTGAAAGCAACTGTGATCAATGCAATCACGACTGCCAGCAGTCCACCAACAACAAACACATACCAATAGTCGAGGATATTGATCCGGTATGCATAACCTCCCAACCATTGGCTGATGAAGTACCAGGCTACTGGGATAGCCACTACAGAAGCAACTATCACTAACCAAACAAACTCTCTCGATATCAATCCGATGATTTGTTGTGCAGTGGCACCAAGCACCTTTCGAATGCCTAGCTCCTTTTGTCTCCTCTGAGCTGAGTAGGTAGCTAGACCAAAAATTCCTAAGCAGGCTAGAAAGATCGAAAGCCCTGAAAATGTACTGAAGACCCGTGCTTGTTTCTGCTCATTTTCATACAATTCCGCTAATCGATCGTCCATAAACTGATACGACATAGGAAATCCGGGAGCCAGTTCTTCAAACGTCTGATCGATGAATAGCAATCCCTCTTTGACATTTTGCATATTCATTTTTACCAACATCTTTCGGTGAAATCCACCCGACAATATTGCTAATGGCTCTATTGCATCTTTCAAAGTATTGAAGTGATAGTCTGCTGCCACGCCTATCACGGGAGCATCGCTGATGTCCCAGTTGGGCATGGTCACCTTCCTACCTATTACCTCATCAGGAGTTAGTCCAAGTTCTGTCACCGCGCGCTCGTTAATGATCACACGATAATCTTCATCGGAAGTAATCTCTTTTGAAAAATTTCGACCCGCTATGATGTCAATACCAAGCAAGTCAAAATACTCCGTATCAGTAAACAGGGTGCGCATTCTATATGGTTCATTTAAGCCGGTCACCTGAAAGCTAGATGCGTCATGAAAACCTCCGGGTTCTCCCGAAACCTGCGTTACTCCATGAATGTTGGCATTCGCCATCAGTCGATCCTTCAACTGCTCACGTTGACTTCTTATTTCGCTATTGTTGAGATCTACCAGTACCAGCGCTTCTTTGTTGAAGCCGAGATCTTTCGCGTTGAGGTATTGGGTTTGTACTCCAATGAGAATGGACGCTACAATCAAAAAGATTGAAATGGCAAACTGCGTTACTACCAGCGCTTTTCTAAGTCCCACTCTTTTTCCTGATGAAAGCTTCCCTCCTCTTAGGATACTCACTGGTTTAAATCCCGAAAGCAACATGGCAGGATACACCCCGGCACACAGTAGTATAATGGCGGTCAACCCGAGAAAGAATAGTATGACATTTATATCAAACCATTGAAGTGTCACATCCAGACCGAAGTAATTATTGAAAGCAGGATTAAGCAGTTCGCATAATCCCACGGACAAAATCAATGATAGCAACAATATCAAAAATGACTCTGACAAAAACTGAACAATCAATCGAGATTTACCTCCTCCTAGCACCTTACGCACACCTACTTCCTTGGCACGCATAAATGACTGTGCAATGGAGAGGTTGACATAATTGAAACAGGCGATGAACAAAATAGCTATGGCCACCGCTGAAAGGGTAAGAATGGATGAAAGGTTTCCATGCTTAGCCGGATCATAGCGCGTCTCATCATTGAAGTAGACATCTGTTAGTGGCTCAAGTTCCAGATCAATTCGCTTACCAGATCGGGCAAAGTCCTCTCCCAGGTATTTATCAATGAATGGGACCAGGTTATCCGTTACATTTTGTGCTCGCTGAGGGCTCGGGATTTTAACATAGGTCATCAGGCCATTATTCCACCATCCGCCAAACCACTCAAATCGCTCCATTAATCCGATGGAGAAAGCCATACTAAAGTCGATGTGTGTTTCTCCCGGCAGCTCATCCATAATGCCGGATACAATAAACTCAAACTCATTATCAACCTCGAGCACCTGTCCCATTGGATCCTCATCCCCGAAGTACTTTTTAGCTGATGCCTGTGTGAGAACTACTGCATTTACTGTCGAGAGGACTGTTTCAGGATTTCCTGTTTTCAATGGATATGAAAAGAACTCGAAGAAGTTCTGATCTGCGAATAATAAATTATCCTCAACAAATCGCCTTTCACCTACAGCCACTAGCCCCTCCTCAGGTAATACTCTCACGGTTGCAGTTATATCTGAAGGAAAATCTGTTTTAAGAGCCTCCGCATAGGGTACGGATGTCACTCCAATCCGATAAGGGGTTCCATTCATTTCTGAAACTCTTATAACACGATAGATTTGGTCTTTATCCGCATGGAAATCGTCTGTTGTGACTTCTCCGACTAAGTAGAAATACAGAAAAATGGTGGCAACCAATCCCATGGAAAAACCAAAGATGCTAATAAGGGAGGTTGATTTATTTCGATAAAGGTTCCGAAATGTGAGGATTGGATTGAAAATTAACATAGGTCCAGCGTTTGAGTTTTTGAATGATTTCAGTGTAGATGGTCGCAGGTAGGTTAACACCTGATACCAATATTTTAGTCCTTTAAAATTCGATTGGCTAAGAATGGTATAATATTCATGAAGGTTACCTTCAACCTCCTCCACCAACTCACTTTTACATAACCAGCGAACCAGTTTCAATGAAAGTTTCGGTGGTTGGAGATCCTTAGGCATGACTGAATTTTAATTCGACTGCCGGCACCTGATTCCACAGATTGGCCCGCATTTCCTTTACTTCATTTAGTGCCAACTTTCCTGCAGCAGTCAGTTCATAAATACGCTTTCTTCTTCCACCTCTTTCATTAGTGGCTCCACCCATCTCTGATTTTAAGAAATCTTTTTGCTCCAAGCGAGCAAGCGTGGTATGTAGTGCCCCCATAGAAATGGAACGATTAACCTGATTTTTAATCTCATCCTTGATACGAAGCATGTATGCTTCTTCCTGTAAGATGAGCACGACAAGCAATAGCAGCTCTTCAAATTCTCCTAGATTGGTTCCCTTCATGTCTATTAGTTTCTATTTTGCAGACTAATATACGAAAGGAATAATTTATTTGTTTCGATAAAGTAGAAAGAAATAAAATATAGGATCTAAATAATCCAAATATTGTTAATGTGATATGAGTCGTATAACAGCAAGCCAAATAAGAAAAGAAGTAGAAATCTCGACTGCCCGAAGTGGGGGTCCAGGTGGTCAAAACGTAAATAAAGTAGAAACGAAAGTCATCCTGCGATGGAATGTTGGAAAATCAGCGGTTATGTCCGACCTGCAAAAGCAAATGGTCCGTACAGCTCATTCAAGCAAACTCACGAAAGAAGATGACCTAATCGTCACAGCAGATGGCAAACGATCACAACTCAAAAACAAAGAAATCGCCTTCAAAAAGCTGGATCGGATGCTTGCCAAAGCTTTCACTAAAAAGAAGAAACGAAAGCCCACACAACCTACTAAAGCTGCAAAAAGGAAACGCCTAGAGTCCAAGAAAAAGCATAGTGAGAAGAAGAAATGGAGGCAAAAGCCTGTTTGAACTGAAAATAAGCATAATACTTAAATAATTATAAGATTTTACCCCAGCATAACAAGGTGAGGCTCTTTCGTAATATTGTATAAGTATTTGCTAGTTATGGCAACATTAATTTTCTCATTAATATTAGTAGCCGTGTTTGTGACGTTAGAACAAACATGGTTTACACGCAAAAGCAAACGATTAGGGTGATTATTTGTAGAAATTGTTTTCCGACCAGCACTGGTCGGAAACTTTTCTGCAATATTTTTGAGTCCTAATGAGAACGCTCCTCACTTTAGCTCTGCTCTTCTGCTGCCTCGCAGCTAGTTCCCAAAACTTTTTGTCCTGGCAATACAACGACCGATACTTCTCTCTATCAGTAGGTACGGGTACTTCCACCTATTTTGGTGAGCTCAATCAACGGAACAGCATCAATGACGACCTTTCTCAATTTAGTTTCGGAGTAGAAGCCCGTTTATTAAACCGGGTGGGGGCGCGAATAGAGGGTTCTTTTTTTACGCTATCCGGTGATGATAAAAATGCCCCGGACAGTACTTTTCAAAGGCAAAGAAATCTCTCGTTCCAATCGAGAAACATGCATTTCCAATTTCATGCAATCTATTACCTGAAGCCCTACCAAGGTGATTATTATAAGCGATGGACGTTTGACCCCTACCTATTTACAGGGGTTGGCTATATGAAATTCACCCCTACTGCTGAGCTAGGTGGAGAGCGCTATAAGCTTAGAGAAGCTCGTACGGAAGGTGTTGATTATAAAAAGTGGGTAACGACCATTCCTGTTGGTATCGGGGGGAAATTCAAAGTGAATGAGTTTCTGAATGTCAATCTGGAAATCTCCTACCATTATGCTTTCACTGACTATCTGGATGATGTCTCCAACACTTATGCTTCGGAATTTACAAATTCCACCGCTGAATTGCTGGCCGACCGAAAAGATGAGGTGGGTGTAGTTAACCCTGAATTCTATGATCAAATTCAACCCGGGGCAAGAAGAGGTGACCCGGATACCAATGATAGTTTCCTTCAAATAAGCTTAAAGGCTGAAATTTTTCTTCCTCCTGATCTATTTTCCAGAAAAAACAAGGCCATTATTAAGAAGCCCTCAGCCTACGACTGAAACCATTTTTTCACTGTGGCTATCACATCGTCCTGCTCATCAGTAGTCAGCCCAGTACCTGAAGGTAAGCAAATGCCTTTTTCAAATATTTCTTCACATACTCCACTTCCATGAAAGGCATAATCATCATACACCTTATGTAAATGAAGCGGTTTCCATAACCTGCGCGACTCGATGTTTTGATTATCCAAAAATTGGATTAAGTCCATAATGTTCCTGGTGGAATCATTTAGGGTGCAGGTAGTCAACCACCTGTTAGAAAAGCTGTTAGTGGGTTCCTCCAGAAATTCAAAATAGCTATTTAGCGCATCTTTGTACCGATCAAAAATCGCTCTTTTCTTTTCAATGAAAGATTCAAGCTGCTTCAACTGACCTATCCCAATACCAGCCAGAACATTACTCAGCCGGTAATTGTATCCTACTTCCTTATGATCATACGTTAGTTGGCCACTATTCGCTTGAGTTGCAAGATGAATGGCTCTGTTTTTTTCTTCAGCATGGCATATAAATGCTCCACCCCCACTAGTTGAGATAATTTTGTTTCCGTTGAAAGATAAAATGCCATAGTCACCGAAAACACCCACTTCTTGATTCTTCAATCGAGCTCCTAAGGCTTCAGCTGCATCTTCTATAACGATGATATTGTGTTCTTTAGCTATTCGGATTATTTCATTCATCTGGGCAGGCATCCCATATAAGTGCGTGACTATTAGTGCTTTGGGTATTTTTGTACAATTAACCAGATATTCAGCCAATACCTCCGGATCCAGGTTCCAGGTTTCCTCTTCACTATCAATAAAAATCGGGATAGCTCCCTGGTACAACACAACATTCGCACAAGCTGCAAACGTAAATGAACTAACAAGCACATGATCATTTACTCCAACCCTTGCCATAATCAATGCCAGATGCAAAGCTGAAGTACCAGAGTTGAGAGCAACCACCTCTCTACCCTTATATTTCTTAGCAAGTTCAGATTCAAACGCATTAATAGACGGGCCTACTGGTGCTATCCATCCACTGGCCAGAGATTTTAAGACCTCTTCCTGTTCCTTCTCTCCCACATTGGGTGGAGATAAATATATGCGTTGATCTTTCACCTTTTTTGTGCGTATTCACTAAAGGTAATGGTCTTTTCATCTTTGTATGAAGTCAAATCCCTTTTAAAAACTTCAAGAAATGTTTTTAGCAAAATTTTCATATCCAGCTTGAATGAGATGTTATTCACATAAAAAATATCCAGCTTCATTCGTTCTTCCCAGTTTATCGAATTTCTACCATTTACCTGTGCGAATCCGGTGACCCCCGGTAAGACCAGATGTCTTGTTTTCTCTTCGTCATTATAGTGCTTAAGGTACTCAACTAATAGTGGCCTGGGACCCACAAGAGACATATCTCCCTTCAGAACATTTAACAATTGAGGCAATTCATCCAGTGAATAAGAGCGAATTAATCGGCCTAACCGAGTCATGGACTTTTCATCAAAGTCAGTTCTAAACGTACGGAATTTCAAAAGCTTAAATTTAGATTCATTCCTACCTACTCTTGTGTGCAAAAACAATGGTGATCGCATAAAGTGAAACGATAAAACTACGGCGATAATAATTTGAAACGGCAATGAAACGAGCAGGAAAATCAGCGCAAACAATCGATCGAAAACAGGCTTGATCCCTCTCTCATAAAATTTACTGCGCCTCATAATGCTAAAAATAGGCATTACCCTATTTATTTGATATTTTTCACCTCAAATTAGTTTTTATCAATCAGTAAGAAATAGCCGAACAGGCTCCATCGGTTTCATGAAAACATTTCGTTTCGTCATCTCCTTCAGTATCGCCTTAGCCATTGGAATCGCATTAAACACCAAAATAGGTGCCATTCCTCCCCTAGGTAAATTTCTTAGCCCCTTCCACGGGTTTTGGCAAAACGCAGAAAATGTTGCAATCGATATAGAGTCAGAATCAGTGGAGGGATTATCCGATAGCGTGAATGTTTATTTTGATGAGCTACTAATCCCTCATGTTTTTGCCAGTAATGAAAAAGATCTTTTCTTCACTCAGGGATATGTTACCGCCTACCATCGTCTGTGGCAAATGGAATTTCAACTCTACTCAGCAGCCGGAAGGTTAGCAGAAATCCTGGGGCAAGAAATTGGAAATACCAGCCTGGTTGATATCGATCGCAGGATGCGTCGCATTGGACTAATGCATGGTGCCAGAAAATCTGAAGAGTTGTTTAAAAAGGAAGAGCCGGAGGTTTACAAACTTATTCAATCATATAGTGCTGGTGTTAATGCCTACATCGAATCCTTGTCCTATGCAGACTTACCAATTGAGTACAAGCTGTTAGATTATGAACCTGAGGAATGGACACCATTGAAATGCTTCCTGTTAATTGCAAACATGAACAATATGCTATCTCGGGGTGAGCGTGATCTGGAACACACAAATGCACTAAAAAAATGGGGCCGTGAGGTGTTCGAAATACTCTATCCGGAAAGACCCGATGTAGTAGATCCGGTTATTCCAGTCGGTACTGCATTTGATTTTGATCCAATTGTTGTTGAGAAACCGGATGTGACCTTTCCACTCTATTTCACTGATCCTATGATCGAAAATCCAAATCCAGATAATGGTAGCAACAGCTTTGTGGTTAATGGAGAGAAAACGGCAAACGGCAAAGTAATTCTGGCAAATGAACCGGATTTGAGTCTTAACCTTCCAAGCATCTGGTACATTATGCAATTGAATAGTCCTACGCTCAATGTCATGGGTGCCACTTTACCGGGAGGTCCGGGTGTCACCATCGGCTTTAATGATTCGATCGCCTGGGGTAACACCAATGCTAAGAGAGATTTGGTTGACTGGTACTACATCCAGTTTAAAGATGACTCCAGGGAGGAATACCTCTACAATGATAATTGGGTGCCTACCAAAAAGGTAATAGAGGAGATCAAAGTTCGAGGATCATTCAGCTATTATGATACCATCATTTATACCCATCACGGTCCGGTGGTTTATGATCGAAATTTCACAAATGATCGAAGTGAGATTACAAACCTGGCAATGAAATGGATCGCACATGATGCGAGTAAAGAGATAAAAGCTCTTTATTTAGGTAATAAGGCAGAAAACTATGACGAATTTGTTGAATCATTCAGCTATTTCAGTGGGCCACCACAAAACTATTCGTTTGCTGCGGCAAACGGCGACATTGCCCTGTGGATCAATGGAAAGTTTCCTGTGAAATGGGAAGAGCAAGGGAAATTCTTGATGGATGGAAGTAATATCGATCATGAATGGAAAACATATATGCCCAGATCGCACAATCTTCACGTGAAAAATCCACCTCGAAATTTTGTCAGCTCAGCCAACCAACATGCTGCGGACACCCTATACCCTTACTATCAATATGATTATAACTATGAGTATTACAGAGGTAGACGGATCAATGATCGTCTACGAGTGATGGATGAAATCACGGTGGAAGATATGATGAATTTGCAGCATGACAACTTTAATTACAATGCATCAGAGGCATTATCCATGATGCTGGATAGCCTAGATTCAGCTTCATTTACTGATAGAGAGTGGGATTATTACAATAAACTGGCTGGTTGGGATTACTTCAATAATCCGGATTTACAGGCTCCAACTATCTATGAAGTTTGGTGGAGAAAACTGAATAGCAAGCTTTGGGACGAGATTGACAGTAGCGAAGTGGCGGTTTACAGACCCAATTGGTATACCACGGTTGAGATATTAAAAAGTGAAAGAGACTTTTTTATGATTGATAATCAATCCACTTCTGTAACGGAATCTAGAGGTGACCTAATCCGACAAACATTTAAGGAAACGATTGAGAGCCTGGAAGAATACCTTGAAGAAGAAGGCAACTCGCTGCTCTGGTATCAGTATAAGAATACGACAATCAGACACTTGCTAAGAATTAAACCTTTCAATGAAGGAAAAGTAAAGATTGGCGGGAATCGTCATATTGTAAATGCAGCTTCCAGCTCTCACGGCCCTTCCTGGAGAATGATTGTGGAACTCGGCGGTGGAGAAGTGAATGCCTGGGGTGTTTACCCGGGAAGTCAGTCTGGAAATCCGGGAAATCCTACCTATGGCCATTTGATTGATGATTGGGCAAGCGGTGAATATCATGAACTATTATTTGAGCGATCACTTTCTCCAAATCAACCAGAAATAACACATAGCATTACACTTAAATCGAAATAATGAAGCTAATAATCCGACTGATCGTAATAGGCGCACTTACGTATTTTCTGTCACCATTTTTTACCTGGTGGACGGCTATGGTGGTGGCTTTTCTGGTATGCTACATTTCCCCTTCCTCAGGATTGAATGCTTTTGTAGCGGGATTTCTGGGAGTGGGCCTGGTCTGGATGGGGCATGCATGGAACATAGATGTGCTTAATGAATCAGCATTCAGCACCAAGGTGGCTGAAATCATGCAAGTCAGCGACCCGATTTTGTTGGTTTTTGCGACGGGGCTTATAGGAGGGCTGGCCGGAGGATTTGCTTCTCTCTCCGGCACCAGCTTTAGATCACTATTTATTAAGCCAAAACAGAGGAGTCTGTATAGCTGAATTTAGCCTTCTTTTACAAGAACTCCATTTGCCACAAAGCTGATGGAGTTTCTCATCGATTCATCATACTCCTTTCCCCCATCTTCTGCGTAGTGTCGTGCTTCATCCTCATCCAGTATTTCTTTCTTTGCTATTCCTTCAATGATTACCTCACTCCCGCTTATGTCCTTTGGGACAAAAAAGCCATAATCTTTAAATGTTACCCGGATGTTAGCCCCTTTATCATTTTTGAGGGTCATCCAGCAACCTTTCATTTGACAAACCTCTTCAATAGTACCACGCACTTTAAACTCCTGATCTTCTTCATTTACTTTAGATAGAAAAGAATCTGTATTCAAAGCATTGTCTGAGGTAATCTCAGCACCATGACTTGAAAACTTTTCTGCTGGGGCCGTGCAGGCAATAGCTATAAGTGCAATAACAAAATATTTCATGCGTATGATTTTTTATTTCAGCGAATATAAATCCCTTATGAGCTAAAACAATTCTCTATCAATAATCAATATTACAAATAATTTTGTTTACACATAACTGTCTTATAATCAAAACGTTACCGCGACAAAAATAATTTATTAAAAAAATATAATAGTTATGTGTAAAATAATTTTTTTTTCTATATTTGAATCATCATTAAAAACCTTATTGAGTTATGAAAAGAAAACTATTTACAGCCCTCGTAATTGTTGGAGCAATGGCATTCACTGCTTGTTCAGAAGATGCAGCTATGGAAGAACTAATTCAAGATACTGAGCTAAATTCACAGCTTACAGACCCAGATGGTGATGGAGGTGATGATCCAGATGATCCAACTGGCGGAAGCATCAGTTAATGTAAGCAATGGCTATATTTGACGAAAGATTCCTAAAACGCTGAGTAATTTCAGCGTTTTTTTTTATCATTGTTGTAAGAACAGTTATTAGGAATGGTCAAGCACCTGTTGCTTTTTACTTATTTACTCTCAACTTTGTCGGTGTTTTCTTTTTCATTAAAAGAAAAGGAACTTCAATCAATCTATTCCCTAACAAAAACCAACATTGATTCTGCCTATTCGGTATCCTATGATTATTTGAACAGATGCAATGAAGAAAATGACTATTACGGAATAGTCAAACTCAATTATTTGCTAGGTTTTATGCATTATAGAGATAATGACATTGGTAAATCTGTTCTGCACTACCTGGAAGCTATACGATATAGTGATAAAGCGACTTACGAAGGTGTTATAAATGACAAAATATCTGTCAGAAAAAATCTCGCTCACATATATCGGATATATAAGGTTAATGACCTAGCCGTTAATTATTATCTGGAAGCAATACAGATTGCAGAGGAAATTAATGATCAAAATAATATTGTAGCTTCCAAATTCAATCTCGCTCTCACTTACATTGAGAATGAACAAACCGATCTAGCTATTTCAACTTTCGAAGAAATTTTTGAGCTTTCATCGACGGAAAGAAAGAAACGTATTCTTAATGAAATTGGATTAATCCATTGGAAGTCTGGTGACCTGGAAAAGGCTAAGAATTATTTTTCAGAATTACTTAATGATGATGGGAGCTTTATACTTTACACAGCCAAAGCACTACATAACTTAGGCGAAATTGAATATGAACTAGGTAACAGTATTGAAGCAATTAGATTAATTGAAAGCTCAATTGAGTTAAAAAATGAAATAGAAGAAGTGGATAAAAGAAGCTTATTTATTTCATATAAGGCATTGGGTGACTTCTTATTTCAAACAGGCTCCTTCAAAGAAGCAAAAAAGGCATACGCTTATGCTGAACCTTTGGTCTCATCTGTACAAAATGAAGTTTTTTCATATGAGCTATTCAGATCTTTATCACAATTAAACTATGAACTTGGTAATCAACCTGAAGCAAGGGAATATAGCTCGATATACTCCAACAGTGTAGACAGTTATTTGGAGATGCAGCTAAAAATTCAAGAGACTGATAAGCAGTATAACATAGACCTGATTACCAAAAGATATATGGATGAAGTTGCCAGGCAAGAACGAATCGCTTCCATCCTGTTTTACTCCAAATTAATTTCAGGAACATTACTTGCACTTCTACTATTCTCAGTAGGATACAACTGGTATCAGAAAGTGAGATTGAGAAGGAGTATCGTAAGGGAGTTGGTAGATCTGAAGATTATCGATTAAACCTTCAATTTTAGCTTTTCTTTCAAAACATTTAGCATACCCTCCTGGCGTTCATGCAATAGAATGAGTTTATTCTTTTGCTCAGACGCCTCATCCATCAAAAAAGAAACTAATTCTTCCAATTCAAGTACTTCATGAGAGTCAGGTTGCTCCAGTCGCATCTTTACAAATAGCTCCTTAATACGCGCCTGGAGATTTACATGTGTAGGTGCAAATTCCTTGGAGGTAACAATATCATCGTTCCACATCGATCCCTCTCCCTTGATTAGCCAATCTGCATTTAGCTTGTCATAGGTTTTAAGGATATTGTGAATAAGGTCGTAGCTTGGCTTGCTTCTTCTTCCTTTGATAATATTAAAAATGACCGTTACACTTACCTCCAAACTTTCAGAAAATGAGGTTGGATTCATATCAAGAACCCTAATCAATTTATGTATCCGATCATTTATCATGTGATAAAAATAATGAATTGTTTTAAATCTTAAAAAAAAGAAGGGATCCCGGCGGGGAACCCTTCATCATTAAGAACCAGCTATGGAAAATAGATACTCACTATCTATACTCGAATTTATAAGCTTTTAATTACCTAACAAAGGTTTTTTCAATTTTTTTTATCAATTGATAATACCAAAGAGGTATTGGGAATAATTCAACATTTTTCTACGAACAATTAGAACCGGACGACTAACTTTCCAACTGATTCACGTGATTCCATATATGCATGAGCTTCAGGTAGTTGCGAGAAATCGAAAACCTTCCCCACAACAGGTTTCAGTTTATGCTCTTTTACAAATGTGAAAAGCTCATCCCAAATTTCCGCTGTTAATGCTTCGTTTTCTGTCAAATAACCAATGTGTGACGCGAATACTCCCTTGCTCTCAGTAGCCATTTTCATCATGTTTACCTTCGGTGCATCCAGGTATGTTTTTACCCAGGAAAAGGGATTCCAGATTTTAAGATTCATGCTTGCAAACCCAATGACAACTAAGCGACCAAAAGAATCAAGCAGTTTCATACTCTTCTTGAACACCTCCCCACCTACGGTTTCCAAAACACAATTAACCTTACCTCCATCATTTATTATCTCCTGATAAAAGTCCTTTTCCCTGTAGTTTATTGGAATTCCTCCTAGCTCTTTAATTAAATCCAATTTATAATCTCTACTTGCTGTCCCATAAACCTTACACCCTAATGCTTTCCCTATCTGTACCGCAGCGGTCCCTACACCACCGGCAGCCGCTTGTATCAAAATGCGCTCACCTGACTCTACTCTGCAAAGTTTTTTTAGAGCCACCCAGGCGGTCATAAAATTCACGATATATGCTGCATTTTCTTCAGGAGTGAATTCATCAAAAGCAGGAAAGCATAGGTGTTCTGGAGCGCAAACATATTCTGCATATGAACCATACTGCTGACCTACAATCACCTTATCTCCTATTTTGTATTTCTTAGCGTTCTCTCCTAGCTCAACTACTTCACCAAAGCATTCCATTCCCATAACGTAGGGTTTTTTGGGTGCCCAGCTGTACTGCCCCTTGCGCGAAAGTATCTCTGCATAGTTGATCCCTATTGTTTCCACTTTCACCTTTACTTGACTAGAATCCGGTGAGGGCTCAGAGATATTTTCGATCTTTAAAATCTGAGGTTTACCTGTTTTTCGTAATTGATATGCTTTCATACGTAATGATTATGACGTTTGGCCTGATTTGTAAAAACGCAGGCAATTTAATGTTTTAACTTCACGAGTATAACTAACAGCAAAAATGAAAGAGACTTATTATAACAGAGAAGATCTAAAAAAATTCGGTAAGGTTTCTGAATGGCAGAAAGAACTTGGTGACAAATTCTTTGATTACTACAGTAGTGTATTTGAAGAAGGGGCCCTGACCGCAAGAGAGAAGTCGCTGATTGCTCTCGCAGTGGCCCATGCCATCCAATGCCCATACTGTATCGATGCATATACGGATGATCTGCTGAAAAAAGGGGTGGACGAAGAACAAATGATGGAAGCACTGCACGTAACAACAGCGATTAGGGGTGGTGCTTCATTGGTACATGGTGTACAAATGATGAACCAGGTGAATGACAAATTGATGTAATATGTTAAAGTCGCTAAAAAGGCAAAACCACAAACTATCCTCTCCAGAGGGACAAATCGAGGTGTTGGAAGATGTTGATTCAATCAATATCACAAAATTTGAAGATAGGGTTTCGGATATCGGTTTATTTCCTTTGAAGCCTACCAACATAGAGATTTTTCAAGTGAACGTTGGAAAGATGTGCAACCAGGTGTGTGCGCATTGTCATGTAGATGCAGGACCAGACCGAAAGGAGATCATGACCAGGGAAACAATGCAGCAATGCTTGGATGCAATTCGAGACACGGATATAAAAATAGTAGATCTAACGGGAGGTGCTCCGGAAATGAACCCCGATTTTAGATGGTTTGTAGAGCAGATTACTGCTATGGGTAAGCAGGTAATCGTCCGTTGTAACCTTACCATTATCCTGGCCAATCCTAAATACAATGACCTGCCTGACTTCTTTAAAAAACACCAGGTAAACGTTGTGTCAAGTCTACCCTATTTTACAGCTAAAAGAACAGATGCTCAACGGGGTGATGGGGTTTTTGATAAGTCGATCAAAGCACTCCGAATGCTCAATGCAGTAGGGTATGGCAAAGCAGGTGCGGACCTAAAACTTGATCTGGTATATAATCCTGCAGGGGCTTTCTTGCCTGGAGATCAGGCCTCTCTTACTGCTCAATTCAAAAGAAAGTTACGTGAATATGAAATTGAATTTAATGACTTATTTGCAATTACCAACCTGCCGGTAAGCCGATTCTTAGAGTATCTGGTAAAAACGGAGAAGTACGAGGATTATATGAATGAACTGGTCAATGCATTCAATCCAGCTGCAGCAGAGGGGGTCATGTGTAGAAACACGCTTAGTGTAAGCTGGGATGGATATTTATATGATTGCGACTTCAATCAAATGCTGGAGCTCAAAGTCAATGCACCCAGTCACATCAGCCAGTTTGATATTGCAGCTCTGGAAAAGCGTGAGATCATTCTCAATCAACATTGCTATGGATGTACCGCAGGTGCCGGATCCAGCTGTGGTGGTGCCACTACATAAAAAAAGTCCATCCTTAATAAGACAGACTTTATAGTAGAGTCACGAGTTGGTATTCGTGTATATATGAAGAGAGAATTAGTTTCTCGAATTCACCAGGTAGTTTGTAAAGCTTTTCCCATTGATCCTGGTATACTTTGCATCAATATCATCACCGACTTCCAGCCCGGCTATATCAAAATCACCGCGTGCTTTCAGGTATTTAATGTTCCATGATTCTTCAAATACGGTATTTTTGAAACTCACACCTTCATCAAATTGAGCATACTTAAATGTAGCGTCATCATCAAAACGAGTGCTGGAAAAATCTGCTCGTTCATCAAATTTGGCATATTTAAAGGTGGTCTTTCTTTGGAAGTCAGCCCCTGAAAAATCAGCAACATCATCGAAATCAGAGTATTTAAACATAGCATTTTCCTCGAATGTGCAGTTAGCAAAAACAACCTCTTTGTCAAAATCTGCTACGAAAGTGTATCCGGATTTATCATCATGAATGTAGGCTAGTACATCACCTGTGAACGTGCAATTTCTAAATGATATTGCTACATCAATGGATTCTTCTACCGTATTAGAATTACCATTATTCCACCACCTGGATTTACGGGGAAGTTCCGTGAGTTTTTCTTTCATGTAAGTGAAGTCCAGCTCACCAACTATCGTCTTATTTTCATATGATATTTCTTTTCCCTCCCTTATGTCTTCCATGATCTGAGAAGTTTTAACAGCGTTTTGAGCAAATCCGCGAAGAAGAAAAAGACTAAAAAGAATCAGCATGGCGATTCTAATTTTTGTGGATTGAGAAGCTGAGAGTTCCATATTTTTTACAAGTGTTTGATTATATGATGCGATACATTTCAAAAAGTTGCATCGTCACTAATAATACTCCGGTAAAAGACAATGGTTACTCCAGACGAGAGATCGGCAAATATGAAAACTGAGTGGGGTCTATATAAGCCAAAAGGCGAGGGACGCTCGCCTTTGGGTTGGTGTGGCCTTGAAATCCGTAAATCACAAGGTCCAAGCTAACCACCTGATGGACTTAGTTGTTATTACTAAACCCGAAATTAAGTTAACATTTTACCGCTAGTAATCAAAGCAAGTGATGGAGATTATTTTTCCACATCAGGATTTTTCCTGCTCATCCAGTGACCTGCCAATCTCCTTGATCACGTCATCCAAACTCGTGGCAGAAACTTTTACTATATCCAACAGTTCATCAGCAGTAATCTGATCTGTCTTATCTTCTAAGTGCTGGATCGCTCCCAATATATTCGCCAATGGAGCACGAACCATGTGTGAATTCATGAAAGCATATTTCTTTAGTTTCTTGTTTCGTTCTTCTATATCCTTCGTTCGCTCTCTCACTACCTTTTCAAGTGACCCGTTCATAGCTTTGAGCTGACTTATCAACTCTATCACTTCCCTATTTTTTGACCTTAATCTACTGTATGCTTTACCAAGCAGATTGTAGAGCAATGAAAAGCAAGCAACTAGTGTGATAGTAAATATGGTTCCGGCGAATGCATAAGGTAGATAAGGTATGTTGGCCTCATAGGCATTACCCATTGTCTTAAAACCATAAACAGTATCAACACAAATGGTAACAAGAATAACTACGAGCCAAATATGCGAGGTGCGAAGATTTCCAAAAATAAATGCCAACAGAGGGATAGAAACCATCCAATAGATAAAGACATGAAACACACCAGGTAGTAAAAAGAAACTTATCTGAAACATCACATATAAAACGCCTAACTGCATATTTCCTATGAGGCGGGTGTTCACTCCTCTTTTGGCCAGTATGAGCAAAATCACATTGATAACAAGCTGTGTGAGTATGAGTGGTAGAGATGTTGCCTTTAAATCAACAATGTATTCTCCTAAAGCGATCAGTCCGGTAAGAATAGTGAGAATTAAAATAGTAATAAACTGTACTCCTTCAGATTTCGGTACTCGATAATCTTTCAGGAGCCAATCCTTGAGTCTTTCATGCATAGTCTCCATAGCTGATGGTAGATGCCAATATATAGAGAATATTAAAAAGCGCCCAAAAAACAATTTGATAAGCACCATTAAAAAAGTCTTCACCAAATAGATGAAGACTTAGTTCAAATAAATTAAGTATGAAGAGATTTTTAGCAAGTAATCATACCTGCTTTTAATATTTAGAAATTGGATTCTCAAAGTAGTGTTTCTGCATATGCTCTTAAGATGAACATACCGATCAAAACCAGCATCCCTATCCGTATTTTTATCGAAGTAGATTTAGACATTTCCATGGCGGTGGATCGTTTTATTTTGTGATTTACAATGCAAAGATGAATCACATAACGGGAAAGTTGCAAGCATGTTTCTACTATTCATAAATTCTTAATAAAGTTAGAATAACAAAATATTCGTTTAACAAAATGTAAATATCAACTTATCCACAATATTTTATTCTTAATTAAATGTTAACATTCAAAGCATTTGGCAAACGTCTTTTAAGACAAAATCTAATATTCCTTCACGCAGATACATCCTTTTTTATATTTATCTGAACACTTCGACGAATTGATGGATTATATAGATATGGATATACAAGTAACTCCCGTAAACTTCAATGCAAGTCAGGATTTAATTAGTCATATGAAAGACTACTTCAAAAAGCTGACTAAATACAATGATCAAATCACCTCTATGGATGTTTTTATGGAATCCATCAGTGATGATAAAGTTGACAAATTAGTGAAGCTAAAAGTTTTGGCTCCAGGGCATGAGCTCTACTTACAAAGCAACAAAGGAGACTTTGTAACAGCAGCGCAGGACGCTTATGATCGAATGAAAAGGCAATTGATTGATCAGAAAGAAAGGGATAAAGAAAATCACCAAGACAGGCCAGACAAAGTGTATTAAAAGAAAACCCTTGCCATCTTTGGCAGGGGTAATTCATTTGATGGATTTTTACAGAATCTACCTCCCACAAATACCCTTAAAATCACAGAATATACAGCGCCTTTCATCTTCCGTTTGATCAAATGACTGAGCCGTGTCAAAAATTTCAGCCAATAGTTCGGAGAGTTTCGATTCGAAAGTTTCCAGGTAAGGACGTGCATCTATGAGTGGATTGCCCCCTAGCGTCAGTCGGTAATCAAAGTCGGGCTGGAAAAGCTCCTGCATATTCAATAGACCCGGGATCACGGCATGGTTATCTCCATTATTCGAAGTGTAGAGCATGGCATAGAACAGCGTTTGAAAGCCGGCTTTATTTCTCCCCTTTTTCCATGTAGTGCCAGGTGTAGGATCGAAAACCTTTTCAATGCTTTCAATTTCCTTGGCGTCTTTTCCGCTTTTATAATCGATCACGCGCACAGCCCCATCTTTCTGATCGACCCGATCAATATCCGCTCCTAATCGAATGTTGTATGTCTGCCCATTGGATTGAATTGGCAGGTTCGTCTCGTACTTACCCTCTAAACTCAAAATGGAAAACGGCGCATAGCTTTCATCCATGTCGATGATCTTATTCACAAATTTTCTGATGAGGTCCGCCATCACCACATTTCGGTCTTTGAGCTCAAACTTTCGCTTCTCTCCCATTCCGAAATGTTTTCTAAAAGCCTTCTCTATCGCACCGTCTACAGAATTTCGAATCTTGAAGAAGTCATTTTCTGTCACCACACCATCAGGCTTTCCCTCGATCGCATCTTGATATAGGAACTCGAGCGTTCGGTGCAGTACGTTTCCAAAGTTTCGCTTGTCTAATTCATCACTCAACTCATCCCCGGAGAAGAGCCTGAGCACATACTTAAAGTAGAATTGTAGCTTACAGTTGTAATAGACATTCAAAGCAGAGGCCGATAGCTTCTTTTGATCTTTCGGTGGTACTACATCCGTGTAGATGGATAATCGATCTAACACCTCCTGGGTCTTCTCTATGGAAATAGGTAATCGTTCCTTTACCTGGATGGAATTTGAGAGTTTCTTGCGTTTGATAGTAAGCTTACTTTCCTGCTCTAGCTGTCGGATAAACCGACTTACCTCTCCGCTCATTCCAAAATCTGCATACATGTTATAGTAGAAAGAAAGTCGCTCCGATCGCTGGAATAATCGATAAAACAAATAGGCATAGATGGCATCCTGCACTTCAAAGGTTGGGAGATCAAAGGCTTTTCTGATACGATATGGAATGAACGATCCATCGCGCTGAGCAGCAGGAAAAATATCCTCATTCATATTCAGCATGAATACATGCTTGAAATCCAGGTTTCTTGTTTCCAATACCCCCATCACCTGTAAGCCCTCTACCGGCTCCCCACTAAAAGGAATTTTAACGGATCGAGTAGCTTTTCTAAATAGACCCTTAAATGTTTTCAAATCTACCTTTTCCGTCTGCTTTTCCAGGATTTGATTCAAGCGGCTCAACAACTGCTGAAAGTGATAGAGATACTCCCGCTCCAGACCAAAACGCTCTACAACCTGCTGGCCAAGTACCTCTACAATACTAATTAGGTAGGCTGCATAATTCTCCGTTTCGTTTACCTGTCTGAAAATGGTGTTTAGCACCGTAGATCCTACCTCCAGTATATCCTTTTGAAAAACCCGTACTTGATTCTTCTTTTTTATGTCTTTGATGAGTTTATCGAGCGGATTCTTTTCCTCCTTGTAGAGGTATGGATGGCTGAGGATGTCTAAGGTAGGTTTATAGTAAAAGGATAGCCCATTCTCTGCTGACAGTTGCATATGCTCTTGAACCTCAAGAGACGCCTCCAGTAAACCAAACAATGGAGTTTCCTTTAGCGGATACCCCATGGTGACATTCAACTTTTCCACCTGCTCTGGAATAGCATTCAACACCGGAAAAAGCATATAGTCCTGAGGGAGAATTATGACAATCTCCTCAAGGGACACTCCCCGGTCAACCAACTCTGCTACCTGCTCCCCGATTGCTTTGGCCTGACCAATTTCAAGAGATACTCCAGTAACATTTACTTGCTTCTCCTGATTTATGGTGGTGGGTATTTCCTTCGGAAAACGCTTCCCAAGAATCGGATCTTTTTGATACTGACGCAGAAATCCTCCAGCCTCCTGTACCTCGTTCTCCAAATAATATGAATCAATATCCCAAAGCACTTCTGCTTCATGCTCTGCCACAAAGTGCTTGATCAATATTTCCTCGACAGGGGTTAGCGCATTGAAACCGGCAAAGATTACCGGGCCATCGATCGACAATTGATCACGCTCGATACTTCCTACCAACTCACGGTAAATGTGCGAAGTATATCCTATTCCATCTTTGGTAAGTCGTTCTTTAAAGCTCTCATAGACTGGGGCTAGAATCTTCCAGGTCTCAACAAACTGCTCCTGCGACTTAGTGGCAGATGGGAAAAACTCCTGCCAGAACTTCTGGATCAATCGCTCCTGTTCTTCATCGAGGAAGTAGAAATCTTCGGCAATCTGTCGGTCACTCTTGATGTGATGAAACAACTGCTTTGGATTGACCAGGTAATGATCCACTTCTTCAAAATCACGCAACAGCATTTCTCCCCAGAAGTAAAATGTTTCAAACCCTTCACTACCAGGTTGATGTTCCTTAAACGCTTCGTAGAGTTCAAATACCAGTGCAAGTGTATCTGCCTTTTTAATCTTCGAAAACCGAAAAAGAAAATCCTCCAAACTAAGTACCGTAGGCGACCATACCGGTTTATCCACTTTCTTGGAAAGGTGTTTCTTTAGAAAAAGACCTGCTCTACGGTTAGGAAATACCACCGTGCACTCACCTAAATGACTGGTATGATTGGTGAGTAAGTGATCAGCAACTTCTGAAAGAAACGTCATGCGGCAAGGTTAGTAAATTCTCTATAAACTTGATTGCACTGAATAGTGTGGTACCTGAAGATTCCGGAATAAATCCGGCAAACTTGTAACCCTGGCTATCCCGGCCTTGTGCCGGGATCTTCTATAAAAAGTGAATGAGTCAGCAAATCGAAGAATGGTTGACTTCTATCTGATAAGTTTATTAATAGAATTTTCCGCATATCTCAAGGCTATTTACATCCTGTTAGTAGAATCATCATTTCAATTGAGTTATTCTTACGTTAGATTGAAATATGAATAAAATCCTAATTACTCTTATAATCATTCTATTATTGCCACTTTTTACTACTGCTCAGGATATTGACAGCCTTCTTACGGCAGAAATGTTTTCATTCAAAGACACCAGTCGGATCGTTTTGAAGAACGGAAGGAGCATGGTTTTTAAACACATTGAAAAAGACAATCCGGAAAAGGTTATTCAGATACTCAACTATATGGATAGAAAGCTAAACCGTTCGATCTATCCTGTCTTTACCAATAATGAACAAACACTGCTGAATTTTTACATCGGAAATTATTCCCCATCACTAAATCAACCCACCACCCGTCCTCATGATCGATTTTATGGCAGAGGTTGCGGATGGAGTGTTTCCTACACCGATTTCGAATTCGGTGAGGGCTATCCGGATGTAGACTACCGCTACCCTATTACACTCGATGAAATAATCTCGATGAAGGATGAGTACATCCTTGACCAGATCGACAACTCCGAACAAAGAGCAGATGATAAAGAATTTCTAACGCTATATTTTAAATACTATATAGATCGATGGGAAGACCATTCCATGGAAGCCGTTAAGTTTCTAAATGCCTATCCTGCATACAGGCACAATTATTTTATCAAGAGAAACATCAGAAAATGGTACGTAAGAGGTGATGAATCATGGAGTCTATACCTGGGCGGAGGATCGCCATTCTTTTCAGATGGCATCAATGAAACAATAAATTATAGAGGGTCCTTTACTTATGGTGCTGATGGCTATTTTAATCGTTGGTCAGTTGGTTTTCACGGCATGTCAAATTATGGAAACATCGAACAACCTTTTAATCACAAAGGAGAAACATTTTCAATCGATTGGAATATCTATACGCTCAATTATACTATCAATGTCGGCTTTTCCATTCTGGATTTTGACTTTTTACGTGTCACTCCTTCTATAGATTTCGGCGGAATTTATACCGGTATTCCGACCTCAAAAGAAGAGGAATATGGGGCTGACCCGTCCGTTGGAGCAATTGCGTATGGCTATGGTGGAGCAATTGATATTTTCCCATTCATCACTGCAGGTGGCTTCTATAATAACGTATTGCATCGTGTGGGTATCCGCTTGCATGGAGGTCGACTGTATAACCGTTTAGACCAAAAAGTCACCACTTTGACTGGTCACCAAGATTATTTTAGTATCTCTTTGATTTACGACTTTGGCGAGATGGTGATAGACATGAATTAATGTCTGCTCAAAATAATATTTGGTAAATTCCATTCAATTATGATAAACAATCACTACATTTGCAGCTCAATTCTCAAGCATCTCGCTTAGCAATCCTTTCTAAAGAGTATTTCTAATAGTTATCGGCTTTTGAATGACACGGGGATGTCCCCAGATTTTATAAAGCCGAAAAGCAATCCTTTATCCGTTCGGATAATTATGCCTCGATTTTATCATCTGAGTAAAATCCCCTTTACAGAGAGATAAAATTATATGCATAAAACACACACAAGAAAAAAGAGAAACTTCTCAAAAGGTAAGGGAAGACCATCTCGAAGGAGACAGCAAAGCACTCAAAAAGTGGACGTTTCCAGGTTTACCAATAAAGGAGCTGTAAACAATGAGCGTAAAGCTTATGTCAACCAGCACACCTTCGATGATTTTGAGTTAGATTCTCAATTGGTGTTCAAGATTAAAGACAAAGGGTTTAAAAACCCATCCGAGATACAGGACAAAGCGATCCTTCCGGCACTAGAGGGCAAAGACATTGTAGGAATAGCGGGTACGGGGACAGGCAAAACGTCTGCATTCCTCATCCCAATTATCCAACACATGATGGAGCACAAGCAGGATAACTATGCACTAATCATCGCTCCAACACGAGAACTGGCCACCCAGATCAACGATGAATTTCTATCACTGGCAAGAGGGTTGAATATCTTTTCTACCTGCCTGATTGGAGGATCATCCGTTGGAGAAAACATCAAAGCACTGAGAAGAAAGAATCACTTCATTATTGGTACACCGGGACGAATCCAGGACATGATGAAACGAAAGATTCTGAAACTGAATGACTTTAATGTTTTGATATTGGACGAATTTGATCGTATGTTGGACATGGGCTTCTCTAAGGAGATTCAGGAAATCAACAGACAGATGGTATCCAAAGATCAAACATTGTTATTCTCAGCAACGCTTGACCCTACTCAAAAGAAATTGGTTGAGGAAATGACCAATGATCCGGTTCATGTGAAGGCTGAGCAGGCGACACAAGATACCAATGCCATAGAGCAGGAAGTAAGACATGTTAAAGGACAGGATAAGATTCAGATGGTAAAAGGTCTGATCGATGGGGAACTAAAGACCCGTACAATTCTGTTCTCTGAGACCAAGCGTAAAGCTGACAAGATCTCTCAACTATTATGCAAGGCCGGAATTGCGGCTGATGCTATCCATGGAGATAAGTCCCAGCGGGCTAGAGAGATTGCATTACGCAAATTCAAGCGTGGACAAGTGCACGTGCTGGTAGCTACCGATGTAGTAGCCAGGGGTATCGACGTGAAAGATGTGGAGCTCGTGATCAACTATGAGGCTCCCCGAAACTACACCGACTATGTTCACCGAATAGGCAGAACGGGCCGAGCAGGAAAGACCGGCCGTGCTGTAACGTTAATCGATTAATTCACTTAAAAAGAATGTATGGCAAGATCCCAGAACAGTTTTATCAAAAACCAGAAAGCACAGAAAAAGAAGAAAAAGCGTCAGGAAAAGCTCCAGAAGAAAATTGACAAGAAGGAGCAGGAAACCAGCGGCAAGCTGGATGACATGATCGCTTATGTAGATGAATTTGGAAACATACTGGACGAGCCGCCTGAAGAACCTAAAGAGAAAAAAGAAAAGAAAAACGATTGATTATGGTAAGAACTGCAACATACGAAGGGAAATACACACACCTATGGCAAAAGTACAAGCCGGTACTTTTGAAACTGATGGTGGAGGCTCAAAATGAACCTCAAACCTACCAGTTTCAGCAGCATGAGTTTTCTGATTTGAACAACCAGAAGCGCACCGGCTATACCTTTAAAATGGAGGTATTCAAAAATCAAAAACAAAACAAGCTAAGCTCCAGTGTAGCCACTGATCTTTTGAGCATCCTGCAGTCTTCAGAGAAATCTGATGAGCTGACACAGGAAACCAAGTATCAGTTTCAGATGGATAAGAAGTTTGTGCTTGAGGTATCTCGGGTAGAGGATTAACCCTTACACAATACGTATTAAAAAAACTCCTTCTCAGCAATGGGAAGGAGTTTTTATTTATCTCTAAAAACCCAACCATTGGCCAGGCTAAATATCTTCCACGAATTCAAAATTAAAACCTGCCCTCCAGGCAATTCTGCTAGCCTTCTTTATTGGAGTAATGGATGAGAGCATTCAACTCTTCTTACCTCATCTGGTATTTGATGTTCAAGATATTCTTTTTAATGGGATGGTCATCGTGATGGCTATAGTGGGCAGTAGCACGCTGAGCTGGGTACGAAGACGATTCAGTGGAAATCCAAAGGGACATTAATACCCACGATTCCAAGCTCCTCACCAAAAATCACGGGGCTCACTTGGCGATGGACGGGATTTGATTTTGGCTAGTTCAATGCCTCGTTTCGTGTCCTCACGAAACGAAAACCTCTCGTCCTCGTTTGAAACGAGGATGACTATCGATGGAGTCGGTTAGGATGTTAAACACGATGCAACCTTTCCACTCATATAATCATCAAACCTGTAAATAACCTACATCCGCAATGGCTAACCAAAATATCATTCGTGTCATTGGAGTTTTATTCATTCTTCAACTTCTTACAGCCATCATAAGCTACAGTGTCATCTTGGAGCCCCTATTACATAGGGCTGATTTCTTAAATTATTTATCTAATAAATCAGCCATGGTCAACTTTGCTGTTTTTTTGGATCTTTCAGTTGGCTTAATGGTATTTGGGATTGCTATTCTGCTGTACCCCATCCTTAAAATGCACAACGAACGTATTGCATTATGGTATGTGGGATTGAGGCTAAACGAATTGGTCTGCTTTGTGCTAGCTGGAGTAATGTTGCTTGCTTTACTGAATATCAGTCGAAAGTACTCCCCTGAAGAGGCTTCATTATTAGACACCCTTGCGTACTACATTAGAAATGCAAGAGGAAGAGTACAAGACATCAGCCTGGTGATTTACTGTTTTGGTACGTTTACACTGTATTACCTTTTTTTCTCACACAAGTTGGTTCCACGATTTCTATCTGTTTGGGGTATGATTGCAGTGCTTTTATTACTAACTGAGATCACTGCTAATATTTTCAATACTTCAGCTGGAGGCATGTTGATTATGATGCCCATGGGTTTACAAGAATTGTTTTTGGGTGGGTGGTTGATTGTAAAAGGAATGAATTTGGAAGTTTAAGAATCCTTAAGCACACTATGATGCTTCTCCCAGCCTTGGTTCGTATCCTCTCGAATCAAATACCTAAAGTCCAATATACAAGTAAACGCATCCTCTGACTATTTTTTAAAACTTATATAACGTACGTAAGTATGTGTCATATTAATGATGGTAGCAATTGGGAGAAGAACTGGTAACTGAAGTCGTGAATGCAACCCTTCTGAAATTCTACAGTCCTTAGTGCAAAATAATTTTCCCCACGTGTTAGTCAAAAATCGAACAATATGATCAAGAGAAAATCAATTGCACTTACAACAATTATAATTAGCTCCTTATTATTTGTAATCCCAAAAGTGTTCAGCCAAACACTATCGGAACCATTTGAATTTCAGTACGAGAACAAGACATTAAGAGGATTGATTGAAAAACCACATGACCAAGAGTCTAAAGCCATTATAATCATCATACCCGGGTATGGCAGAACTGATTTTGTTGAAGGCCACTGGTATTCTTCCCTAAGGGAGAAATTGGTATCATCTGGATTAACCGTGGTTTTTTGGGATAAAATGGGATGTGGCGATAGCGACGGTGAGTTTGACATTAATCAACCCGTGGAAAATTCAGCCGATGAGGCGATTGCGGCAATTCAGGAAATCAAAAGTTTAAAAATTTCCGGATCTGAAAAGATAGGATTTTGGGGCATAAGTCGAGCAGGTTGGATTGTTCCATTAATCAATGAACAATTTCCAATTGACTTTTGGATTTCTGTCAGTGGTACAGATGACAAGGAAAACTTTGGTTACCTCCTGAAATCAAATTTAATTATTGAAGGAAAAAGTAAAGAAGTAGCTGCTAAATTATTTGAGGCATGGATGCTCGGACATAAAATATTTAGTACGCAAGGCAAGATTGAAGATTATGTGAGTGCAATTCGCCCATTAAGACTTGATAGTCTTAGCCGAAAGTTATTTGGGTACTCAAACGTTTCTATGATTACCGAAGAGGACAAGATAGAATACCTACAAGAACAGAAGCAATACACAAGTAAAGGACACTTTGATGTAGAAAGCGGATTATGGGCTTACATAGATGATTTTGAAAAATCATTGCTAAAGGTAAATGCCCCAGTTTTAGCATTGTTTGGAGCGAATGATTCACAAGTTGATTGGCGCAAAACGAAAAAATTATATGAAGAAACAATTGGAGTTAATCCAGATTCAAAATTAACCGTAAAAGTTTTCGAAAACTGTAACCATAATTTGCAAAAGTGTATCACATGTGGATGGCATGAAGATTTATCAGCTTTAAAATGGCAAGCTTGTGATAATTATTATGAAACTATGGAAGCGTGGCTAATGGAAACCAAAATTATAGAATAACTACCCTTCCGCTAGCACTCCTCTCGTCCTCGTTTGTAACGAGGATGAAGTAAACCTCCCACGGTTTGCGTCCTCATGAATTGAAAACCTAAAATCCAATATGATGCAGCCTCATACCCCGGCCCAGAGCCGGAATCTACCACCTTAAACTTCGCTTACCTCCCCAGACTTCAAATACAGGAGATACCCCTCCACCTCATAGCCCATCTCAGATAGCAATGCGGCGTATTTTTTAAGCTGTCGGTTATCTTCACTCTTCGGTCGGCCGGATTTAAAGTCAATCACGGTGGCTTTGTTGCCATCTATCACCACCCGATCCATGCGTTTGGTATCCCCATCTTTTGGTAGCACCACCACTTCGGTTTTCACTTCTCCTTTTCCACTGAACCAGCCTTTGATTGTTTCGTCTTTCCAGAGATTATTTATCAATGTTTCATATCGCTTGCGATCTTCCCGTGTAATCTGCATCGCTCGCTCATATCTGTCCAGCACATCTGCCGTCTGCTCCCAGTGGATGATCTCTGAAAGGATTTGATGCAATAGGATACCTTCATTTCGCTGCTTCTCCACCTCATCGTCATAGTACGCCTTTCCGGTCTTACGTACGGTCAGCTTCTTACTCCACTTGAAAGTCGGATAACCTTTCAGCACCATCAATTCATCTTTGTTCTCGCGATGCTTGATCGGCAGTGTTGCTTTGTGGAAGACATTAGCAGCAGCATTCCACCCTTCCGGCTGCTCCTGATCGAAGTACTTGAACAATAGCTTTGAGGCTGTACCAAACATGCCCTCCTGCTTTTTAGGAGGTGGCTCGCAGAAGGCATACATCCCATTTTCCGCTCGGGTGAAAGCCACATAAAGCACGTTTAAACTTTCCAGGTGCCACTTAGCAAAATCTTTTTTGTAGCTCTGAGAGAAGTGCGTCTTGTCCAGCTCGGACTTGTAGTCCACCGGCACAGCCTCGTTGATTGCATAAGGCGAGGTATACCAGGCAGGCTGGGTCATAGCATCAAAGCGATAATTACAAAACGGCACAATCACGATTGGGTACTGCAATCCTTTCGACTTGTGTGAGGTAATCACCTCCACCGCATCCAATGCTCCAGTCAACTGTACTGAGCGTTTCTTGCTTTCATCTTCCCACCACTCCAGAAACAATCGCAAATCAGAACGATGATTTTTGCTGTATTCCAGTACCGCATCCTGAAAAGCCTGCAAATAGGCATACTCAGAAGATACTTTGTCCAGCTCAAACGAACGGATCAACACCTCAGTTAACTCAAGGATGGGAAGATGCAAGAGGTGTTGTTTGTATTTGGTAAAGCTGGTGGGTAAGCCTCCCTTTGCCAGCTTTGAAAAATCGGTGTGCGATTCAAAGTGCTTGCTTTTGCTATCCTGCTGGTAACGAAACACCAAATCAGCCAGAATGCTGTCATCCTCCGGATGGATCAGGTGTTTGAAAGCAGAAAGTAACATTTGCACCACGGATGAGTTGGCTAGCAACATTCCCTCCGCAGAGATCACCTCCACCCGGGTTTCGTTATTTCTTCTATACTCTAGTACATGACTCACAATATCGGAGGCATCCTTATTCGATCGAACCAATATTGCAATGTCGTTCAGTTGATGTCCATCTTTCAGCAGCTGTTCGATGACTTCCATTGTTCGTTCCATCGCTCGTTGCTTCCATTCTCCCCTTTCGGTATCCAAAAATTCTACCTGCACCAATCCTTCAACGTTCTGATGTTTTGGAGCTACATTTTGTCTTACATCCTGATAGGTGGAAAGGATCGTATCACGTTCTTCGTCTGTGATGGCATCCCCCATCTCGTTTACCATGATCTCAGGGAGCTTGGAAAACAGCTCATTATTAAACTCCACTACATTTCTTGCACTTCGCCAGTTCGTGCTCTTTGAAGGGTCTACCTGTGCTGGCAGGTCCTGTTGCACTCCTTTTAATAATAGCGTTGGGTCGCCCCCCCTCCAGCCGTAGATGGATTGTTTCGCATCACCAACAATTACGTTTTCATTGCCGTTTGCCAGACTCTCTTCGAGGAGTGGCTTGAAATTGTTCCACTGAAACTGGGAAGTATCCTGAAATTCATCGATGAGGAAGTGAGCATAGCGGGTACCCACCTTTTCATATATAAAAGGTGAACCGGAATCGTCGATGATCTGGGAAAGGAAATCCGGCAGATCAGAGATCATAATCACCTCCTCTTCCCTTTTGTATTCTTGTAGTTGCTTAGATAGGTTAGTAATGAGACCAACGGTGAAAAGGTGCCGAAGAATCACTTTGGCGGTGAGGTAGTCTTTCTC
Source organism: Ekhidna sp. ABH4_415 (assembly GCF_056161305.1). Lineage (NCBI taxonomy): Bacteria > Pseudomonadati > Bacteroidota > Cytophagia > Cytophagales > Reichenbachiellaceae > Ekhidna > Ekhidna sp. ABH4_415. Next base: position 23,090 of record NZ_JBSWYW010000011.1, on the reverse strand, counting down.
ATTTTCCTCCACATATTGAATAACCTTATTCAGCAGCGGCATACCCTGTTGATCCGCAAACTGCATAATCAGATCGCGTTTGGAACTGGTCTTCGTTGACCAGGCTGCCGCATCTTCACTGGCGTTGGTTAGCGTTTTGTTGATGGAAAAGTCCCCAGCCATCAGACGTTCAAAGAAATTCGGAATGGTCCGTTTCTTCCCTCCGGTAAATTCGTCCAACCCGATTCCGGAATTTCCCACCTGCTCAAAGAATTCCTGACCGTGTTTCTTAAGCGTATTTTCAAAGGTGATTTTCTTCTTCAGCAACTCACTCTTGAGCTCTTTAACCTTCTCACGCGCATGCTCATCCTCGAACTGTTCCTTTGGAAGTTTCTTAAATTCCTCCTTGAATAGCTGTCGGGCCAGCTCACTTACATCATCCTTAAATTCATAGCTGCTGCCATCCATTACCTTACTCATGGAAAAGTCTAACAGCCAATCGCGTAGTTGTTTGTTTTCTTCAACTCCCTGAAAAACATGAGAAGTGATGAACTCAGCTACTTTTTCCGTGTCCAGCTCTATCCCAAAACTACCCTGAAGTCCAATCTCTCGTGAAAAAGTTCGTATCACCCGATGAAAAAAGGTATCGATGGTAGTGATATTGAAGTACCCATAATGATGGAGCAAATGCGTAAGGGATTCCTTAGCAGCTTGTTGAATTTGATCCGCTGGTTTTCCGAGTTCTTCTTCAAACACTGGAATGAGCTCATGATCCCCTTTGGAAATATCTATCAGGAACTCCAATACTCGCTCCTTCATCTCTTCAGCAGCTCGGTTGGTAAAAGTAACTGCAAGAATTCGTTGATAGTAATCCGAGCTTCTTAAGGCCAGCTTCAGATATTCCTTGGCTAACGTATAGGTTTTCCCGGAACCCGCAGATGATCGGTAGATCGTGAGAGACATAACACGAAAATAACTTCATGATAGATTATCTGTGGCCTGATCGTTTAATAGTTATCCACAAAAAGGGCATTTAAACCATTCTAAGAGCTAATTCATCGATAAAGAATCCCAATATTATCTTAATGTTAACAAAAAGTTATCGAAATTTTGATTTTGCGTAAACATTAGATAACATTACATCCTTATTAGCTTAATATTTAGGAAACATTAAACGAGGGAGACTATGAAAAAGCAACTTTTAATTCTAGCAATGGTATTTTGTGTAATAGGTGTACAAGCTAGTAATGGCGATGGAAAAGCAGTAAACCCAAAGCCAATGAATTACAAGGAAGTAGTCTCCAACATTGAATATCCGCTTGTATGCAAAGAAAAAGGCATTGAAGGACAAGTTTTGGTTACTTTAAAAATCAACAAGGAAGGAAAAGTGATTAACCACCGATTCGAAAAATATCCATGCACTGACTTGAGAAATGCGGTAAAAGATATATTACCAAAGCTTAACTTTGAGCCGGCCAAAAATTCAAATGGGGATGCAGTTGTTGGAAGAATTGCAGTTCCTGTTAACTTTAAGCTAACAATCTAATTTAAGTAATTAAGTTAGATCAATTTGTAGACCGCCCTGATTAGTTGGGGCGGTTTTTTTGTGCCCTATCAGTTCTTCCGATCATCAGTCGTCCTACCACTTGAAGTGGTGGGACGACTTGTTTTAAACCTTTTAATATTATTTACGTTTAGAAATTTTATCATTTAATTTACATTTAGAAATTAAATATTGAACTAAATGAAAGAGTATCAACTGGGTGAATTTGAAGAGATCGTGCTGCTCACCGTAGCTATTCTCCATGACGATGCGTATGGGGTATCCATTAAGGAAGAAATAGAAAAACGTCTAAATCGCAAGGTAAGTGTAAGCGCACTCCAATCCGCACTAAGGAGGATGGAGAAGAAAGACTACCTAAGATCTGAGCTTGGAGAAGCTACAGCTATTCGTGGTGGAAAGAGAAAACGCTATTTTAAGGTTACGAAAACGGGGAAAGCAGCACTGGACTATACCAAAGAAACGCGCATGAAGCTTTGGTCTGCCATCCCTGATGTATCATACGAATACTCAAAAGCATGGATAAGCAGCGGCATACTCCCCCATCCTGGTCAACTAAATTCTTAGCATGGTTTCTAAAAGAAGACTACTATGAGGATGTGCAAGGAGATCTGGAAGAGGAGTATCAACTATTAATTAAAAGCAAAGGACTAAGCAGGGCCAGGAGGTGGTACAACTGGCAAATCATTCGGCTTTTTAAGCCAGACATGGCTAAGAAAATAGAAGCTCAAAACTCAATTGAAAAGGAAACGACTATGTTTAAAAACTACTTCAAAATTGGACTAAGAAACCTCTGGAAATACAAATCCAGTACGGTTATCAACGGTATCGGATTATCAACAGGTATTGCAGCATTTGTGCTCATAGCCTTATTTGTGAAAGATGAACTGAGTTATGACAAGCATCATGAGCATGCCGAAAATACCTATCGGGTAACGGTTAAAAACTACACTGCAGAAGGTGACGTAAGCAGGCATTGGGCATTTGCCTCTGCAGGACATGCAAGTCGCTTGAAAGAAGATTACAGTGAAATTACTCACGCTACTCGCTTCTTTCCATGGGCCTTTCCAGATCTGAAATATGGAGATCAGGAATTTCTGGGAGAGCCTGTCATCTTTTGCGATGAGGACGCTTTCGACATTTTCAGCTTTGAATTTCTGGCAGGCTCAGCAGAGAATGCATTTCCGGATATCTATTCCCTGGTGCTCACACGTTCGAGTGCGATAAAGATTTTCGGCAATGATTGGGAGGAAAAGAACATTATAGGTGAAACGGTCAATTTGGAGAGAGATGGACAGGGTGCGCCGTTTAAGGTGACCGCAGTGATGGAAGACATGCCAGAGCAACAACATTTCCATTTTGACTACCTCGCTCCTATCCGCTTTGTAGAAATGATCATGGGAGAAGATGCTGCAAACAATGTTGGTGGCAATTATAACTGGATGACGTTTATTCGAACAAGTCCAGATGCAAACATTCCAGCTTTGACTTCCTCTGCAAATGATGAATTTTGGGATAAATACATCGGTGAGTTCCAATCCGGGGTAAAGGCCAGGGATTATTATGATTTTGTTTTTCAGCCTTTACTGGATATACATCTAAAGTCCAATTTGGAGGGTGAATATGAAACAAACGGATCCATTGATCAGGTGTATATTTTTAGTATTATCGGCTTTCTTGTACTTCTGGTTGCTTGTGTTAACTACATGAACATTGCCACCTCCCATTACTCTCGCAGAATGAAGGAGGTTGGAGTAAGGAAAGTAATAGGAGCATTTAAGTCATCACTGGTAAAGCAATTTCTATCTGAGTCCCTTTTAATCGTACTGATATCTCTGCCTTTGGCGGTGCTGCTTATCATTTGGGCTTTACCATACCTGAATAATTTTATGGGCAAGGAATTGGTTTTTAATCCACTCACACAACCAGACATACTTTTCGGATTGCCCACTTTGATGCTGCTTGTTGGCATTATCGCCGGACTTTACCCTGCACTTTTCCTATCTAAGATAAATCTTGTACAGGCATTGAAGGGTGAGCAATCGATGAATGCAAACAAATGGAATTTCAGATCCATTTTAGTCACTTTCCAATACATCGTAACGATCGGGTTGATTTTCGCTATTGGAGTAATTGAAAGCCAAATGAATTTCATTAGAAACTCAGATCCGGGATTTGATCGGAAGTATATGGTGAGTATGTTTTTACCTCGAGGAGATTATCAAAACGAAACCCTACGAAACGAATTACTTAAGCATCCTAATATTCTGAAAGCGTCGTTTTCATCTCGCATTCCTACCGGGAGGCTGGCCGATAGCTGGGGATCCAGATTTTTTAAAGGAGACTCTGCCATAGCAACCAGTTTCCGTCTGCCAGTGGTTACTGTAGACAAATACTTTCTGGATACCTATGGAATAGACATTCTGGCAGGAGATAATTTCAGAGAAGGGATGGAAACCAACTTACAGGAAGACACGATAGTGACCGGATATTATATAGTAAATATGGCTGCCGTAAAGGCACTCGGCTTTAACGATCCATCAGAAGCTGTCGGGCAAAAACTGGGGTACGGGCCCTCAGAAGGAAGAATTGTGGGCGTAATGGAAGATTTTCATTTTGAGTCTCTGTACAGTCCAATTGTACCAACCTTATTCTTAACCCGAGATCGTTATCGAAGAGTGAGCTTAAAGTTGGCAGGAGAAAACATCAGAGAATCGCTCGACCACATTGAAAACGTGCATGCACGATTTGATCCGGAGGGAGAAGCCAACTATCGATTTGTAGACGATATGTTCAATGAGCAATATCAGAAGGAAGAACGCCTTGCAACCATGATCAAAGTTTTTGCTGTAATAGCCATCCTAATAGGCTGCCTCGGATTAGTCGGTATGGTTGGCTTCATCATTGAAACTAAGATCAAAGAAATAGGTGTGAGAAAAGTACTTGGAGCTTCTACAGGTAGTATCTGGATGATCATAAGCAACCGTTTCCTGATTCTTATTGGCATAGCATTCTTTATTGGCTTGCCTATCACCTACTGGTTTATGAGCGACTGGTTGGAAAGTTTTGTCTATCGCACTTCCATTTCAATTATGTTAATCATATTGCCTGTTATTGGAGCAGTGGTTCTGACATTAATAGCTATTGCTTACCAAACAATTAGGGCTACCCGGGTTAACCCTGTGGAGTGTTTGAAAGACGAATGATTTAGACTGAAAAATCAAAGAAGCCATCTGCTTTTTACAGATGGCTTTTTTTATTTGCACATTCGCAATAACTTCAAACCATGATTGACAAAGTAGTAGCCAATGCGGAAGAAGCCATCCGCGGAATTGAAGACAATATGACCCTGATGCTTGGCGGGTTCGGGCTTTGTGGTATCCCCGAAAACTCCATTGGTTCTTTAGTAAAGTCAAACATTAAAGGCCTGACCTGTATATCGAACAATGCTGGCGTTGATGATTTTGGCCTTGGACTTTTACTTCAGAAAAAGCAAATCAAGAAAATGATCTCATCTTATGTAGGTGAGAATGCAGAGTTTGAACGGCAAATGTTGAGCGGAGAGCTGGAGGTAGATTTGATCCCTCAGGGATCATTGGCTGAGCGATGCAGAGCGGGTGGTGCCGGCATTCCGGCGTTCTTCACGCCTGCAGGTTATGGTACGGAGGTGGCCGAAGGAAAAGAAGTGCGAGAATTCAACGGAAAGCCTCATATTCTGGAGTCAGCTCTTACTGCAGATTTTGCAATCGTAAAAGCCTGGAAGGGTGACAGAGCCGGCAACCTGATTTATAAAGGGACAGCCAGAAACTTTAACCCACCAATGGCTATGGCCGGTAAGATAACCATCGCAGAAGTAGAAGAGTTGGTTGAGCCCGGAGAGCTTGATCCTAACTTCATCCACACTCCGGGAATCTTCGTTCAGCGGATCTTCCAGGGTGAGAAATACGAAAAACGAATTGAACAACGAACTACTCGATGATTCGATTTGAGAATGAAACAATTTGAAAATGAGGAATGATAGAGAGAATATAATAGTTAATCTGAGTTTTCAATTTGCTTTGAAAATAATATCTCTATCAGAGTCATTGGAGAATGAGAAAAAATATGTGATCGCGAGGCAATTAATCAAGTCTGGAACTTCGATTGGAGCAAATGTAAGAGAAGCTCAAAATGCAGAAAGTAAAGCAGATTTTATTCACAAATTAAAGATTGCAGCAAAAGAGGCTGACGAAACTGAATACTGGCTTCTTCTGTGTCAGGAATCTGATAATTATCCAGATACTGAAGAACTAAGGGCCGAACTCAAATCAATTATTAAAGTATTATCAAAAATAATAGGTTCTTCTAAACGCAATCGCACAAATCGTAGCGTTAGTATATCATCAAATCACAAAATCGTAAAATCTTCAAATTGAAAATTATGCTTGATAAGGACGGAATTGCAAAGAGAATCGCACAAGAACTAAGAGACGGCTGGTATGTAAACCTGGGAATAGGTATTCCTACCTTGGTGGCCAATTACATTCCCGAGGGAATCAGTGTGGAATTCCAATCGGAAAACGGTTTGCTTGGCATGGGGGGATTCCCTACCGAAGAGCAGGTAGACGCAGATTTGATCAACGCCGGCAAACAAACAGTAACAACATTGCCAGGTGCCTCCATCTTCGATTCTGCCACATCATTTGCTATGATTCGTGGACAGCACGTTCAGCTTACAGTACTTGGTGCTATGGAAGTAGCTGATAACGGAGACATTGCAAATTGGAAGATTCCAGGTAAGATGGTGAAAGGTATGGGTGGGGCAATGGATCTGGTAGCTTCTGCAGAAAACATCATCGTAGCAATGATGCACACCAACCGGGCAGGTGAATCCAAACTTTTGAAAGAATGTACCCTTCCCATAACAGGAGTAAAGTGTGTGAGAAAAATTGTTACGAATATGGCCGTTCTTGATGTAACTCCGGAAGGGTTTAAACTCATTGAGCGTGCACCCGGCGTTTCCGTAGATGAAATCAAAAACGCTACAGCTGGAAGATTGGTTGTAGAAGGAGATGTACCCGAAATGAAAATTTAAGTTCTACAGAGACAAGTTCGCTTACCTTTGCAGATATGTATGTAGGCGAATATCAAACACTCATGGTGGATCGATTAACAGATCCGGGAGCATATCTGACCGATGGAACTACGGATGTTCTTTTACCTACCAGATATATTCCAAATGGCACAAAAAAGGGGGACAAACTCAACGTATTCGTCTATCGTGACTCTGAAGACCGTATCATTTGTACCACGCAAAAACCCTATGCTCAAGTCAACCAATTTGCCTACCTGAAAGTAACTGACACCAGCAATGTGGGAGCGTTTTTGGATTGGGGAATAGATAAGGATTTACTCGTCCCTTTTCGTGAGCAAAAAAACAAACTTAAGCAGGGTCAGTGGTGTCTGGTGTATCTATATCTGGATGGCAAGACAGATCGAATAGCTGCCACTGCTAAGGTGGCTAAATATTTTGATGAGGACATCACTGTTGAAGTAGGTGAAGAAGTTGACCTGTTGGTTGCCAACACTACAGACCTGGGAGTGAACGTGGTGGTTAACAATAAACACAAAGGGCTAATTTTTGAAAACGACCTCTTTCATGATGTGCTGGAAGGTGATCGCATCAAAGGCTATGTGAAAACCATTCGAACGGATGGCAAACTGGACATCAGTCTTCGCAAAGAGGGCCTTGAAAACCTGGAGGTAGGTGCGCAACAGATATTAGATGAGCTAAAGAAAAATGAAGGCTACCTCCCAATACACGACAAAAGTGATCCTGAGGAAATACAGTCTCTACTTCAGATGAGTAAGAAGAACTTTAAGCGATCTGTAGGAATATTATACAAGAAGAGACTTGTAGCACTTGAAAAAGATGGCATTAGAATAACTAACTAAAAAAGCCTCACCGAATGGCAAGGCTTCATAGTCTTTGCAGAGTTGCTAACTTATTCTTCAGTTTCGTCAGCTTCCTTTGCTGCAGATTGCTCTTCCTTCAATCCGTCGTAAACAGCCTGATATCTGGCTTTTAGGTCAGCGTCACCTTTCATGGCTTTTCTTAGTCTGTTGTAAAGACCAGCTCCAATGTCTTCTTTGATTTTACCTACGTAAACATCTTTGAAGGAAGTTGTCATCGAATCATAGTTTACCTGGATCCGCTCGAAGGCAACTAACTCCTCATCCGTTACTTCAATTTCCTGCAGCTTGACAGAGTCACCTTTTGCTGACTTGATCTTCACGAATCGAGCTGCTTCCAATGTTTCATCATTGTTGATCCAGTCGTTGTAGGTCTCGGTCATTCGTTCTTTCTCCATTTCTGCCCACACCATCACAGTGGCATATTTCGTTAGTTCTTCATCAGTGAATGAAACCTCTTCCTGGGCTTTCGCCAGTCCCATACCTGCTACTAAACATACCAACAGTACTACTTTCTTCATCTTATTCTAGGGTTTGATTTTTCTAAAAAAGGCAAGTATATAAAAAGGAATTTTATGAAATCAACCTCTCAATAGAACATTTTGAAATGCATAAAAAAAGCCGACTAAAATGTCGGCTCCTAAAATTTTATAGATTTTAATTTTTGAACTTACCAAAGAGGTATGCAAATCCATCCCGTATTCCGGTATAAGCAGTCTCCGTTTCCTCACGGATTTCTTTTACTTTCTCAGAGGCCTCCTCTTTGATCTCATTCCACTTACTCTCTCCTGTGTTCCTGATCTTCTCGTATTCTTTAGTGAGGGCTTCTCGTTTTTCCTTCAGCAACTCAATACGGTTGTGATAGGTATCTTTTGCGGATTCTTCCACATCGTTCGCTTTGCCTTTCAAAAAGTTGATTTTCTCCTCCAACTTATCAGCAAAAGCTTTGATGCTTTCCTCATATTTATTCTTATGATCAATATCTGCTTCGTCTAGTATTTTAGCTTCTTCCATATTCTCTTTTTATTTTGGTTCTTATATGTAACACACATCAGGCATCTTGAGTTTGCAATTGCTTGCCATTTTTGGCTCCAATATGCATTTTCATGTCTGAAAGTGCCTCTCCACCTTTTATACCAAAATCTAATGTTCTGATTGGGAAAGGGATGGTGATATCATTATCATCAAAAGCCTTTTTTACCGCCATAATAGCCTGACTTCTGGCTTCCAAAAACCCTGGCTGATCCGGATATTCAATCCATAGATGCAACACAAAATTGATTGAGCTGTCACCAAATCCGGTATAAAACAGCTTAACCTCTTTATCCTTTTTGATCCATGGTTTGTCCTTAACGGCAGCTATTGCAAGCTGCTTTGCTTTTTCCAGATCATCTCCATAAGAAACACCCACTTCCAGATCAATTCTTCGTTCTTTGGTTTTGGTGTAATTGGTTAACGGATTCTGGAAAATTTCCTTATTTGGTATGATGACATGTAAACCCTGAAAGGTACGGATGATCGTCACCCTCAGATTAATTTCTTCCACTGTTCCCATGTAATCATTTACCTCAATGATATCACCAACTTGAATTGGTTTTCGAATAGCGATAAGTACACCTGAGATGAAGTTTGCAGAGATATCCTGAAATGCAAAACCCAGAGCCAAACCTATGATCCCGGCACCTGCTAAAAGTGAAGAAACGGTCTGTTTTAGGTGAAGTACGTTTAAGGCAACCATCAACCCAATTGTTAATACAGCTATATAAGTAATGGTGCTGAACAGATTTCGAATAGCAGGTTTATCATAAAATCGTTTTAAGATTTTTGTGGCGATAAGCTTTGCAGCCCTGGCCATAAAATAAAACGTCACCAGCACAAGCACTGCAACTACAAAGTTTGGCAGCATGGCGGTCAGTGACTCAAGCCATCCCTGAAGTTTATCTGTTAGAATATTTATTGCTTTAGTAATTCCAAAATCCATTTTCAATTAGTTGTTTGTTCAACTAGTTAAAAAGAGAATATCGTTCCTAAAGCAAGAGTCTGATATTAACTAACTGGTTTATAGCATTTTACAATAATAAAACCTTAATTCTACAGAAAACATTTTCTCAAAACAAGAATGTATTTCTCAGGACGAGAATTAATTATTACCAATCTATAGTATTATGCCACTTGCATCAGCACCTGTGCCCAGTCTGCCTGATTTCGGATTTGAAGTTTAACTCGGATATTTTTTCGGTAACCGTCGTAGGTGTGAACGCTCATTGCCATTTTATCTGCAATCTCGCTACGCGTATAGCCTTTTCTTAACCAGCGTATCAATTGAATTTCTCTGTTGGTTAAATGATCTTCGATTGTATTTTTGGTGACTTTCATAACTCCTATCAATTTGTGATGATACCCCTAATTAAGTATCCTTAATTCGGTATTACCAAGTTTTTGTCGTGAGTAGCACAAAGCCTGTCGTGAAATGCAGGTTTAATTCGCTAGCCGTTCCTCCAGCTGAGGTTTATAGGTTCGTGAAAGTTTCAGCTCTTCGCCATTCTTGAGTAGCAAATAGCTACCATATATGGTTTTAACATACTCCAGATTCACGATAGTAGAACGATGAATCTGCACAAACTGCGGGGGTAGTATTTCCAGGATAGCACTTAATTTATTTCGGTCTACCTCTGGGCGTTTCTTATCATTTAAATGAAACTCCAGGTAATGATCATCCGACTGAATGTATCGAATACGATGCGGATCTACCACTGCCTTACTCTTCAAAATAACATACGACTTTTCCTCTTCCGTTTTTTCATTTTTTTCCAACTCAGCCACTACCTGTCGAAGTTTTTGATTGGTATCAAAAAGCTGATTCTTCTCTTTCACAACCTCCACCAGCAAAACCACCATTGCATATGATAGTACACCAACTTCGAAAAAGAAGCCTGCGAACAGTGGGTCTCCAGGCACAAGCGAAGAACCGATAGCTCCATACTCCATCAGGATCTGACTAAGAACTCCCAGGAAAAAGAGCGAGTATCCAATCAAAAAGATTCGCGCTCGAAAAGTATCAATCTTCAGGTAATTTATTCCACTACTATATGCAAAAGCAATTATTGTAATGATCACCACGTATCGCATGGAGATTAGAATAGGGCCAGCTGCAACAATAAAGCTGGGTAAAAACGCCCAAACAATGGTGCTCACCAAGAATAGCCATAACCAAAAATCCATCAGTTTGTGGAAGCGTGGCATGGTTTGTTTAGTATCAAAATACCTTTGGATATACATGATGAGGAACACCATGGAAAGCTGGGTGGTCAGGGGAAAAAAGTGCGTGTTGAATTCTGGAAAATTGGCGGTTATGTATTGAAAGCCGTATCCCAGCTTAGCGAAGCACCTCAATCCAAATGTCAGCACATAACCGGCATACCAAAGAAAAATGTACATTCTAAGTCTGATCCCTACTAGTAGGGAAATGAGTGTAACAAGTGCAAGAAATCCGAAGCAAAATCCATAAAAGATCGTCTCACGATTGTACATACTCCAGAAAGAGGAATCAGAGTAGAGGTACATGGGAAAACGTGCTGCAGAAAGCCGTTTGTCAATATTTAGAAGGTAAGTTGCAGAGTCGCCAGCCTCCAACGCAAGTGGAAAAACGAAATTGCGGTACTGAACTGGTCGTTGTTCAAATGGAAACCTATCCCCAGTTTCAAAAAGAGAAATCGCCGAATCATGTGTGATTTGGTATAGATGTAGATAGTCCAGCTGTGCATAGTCTATCTCTAAATACAACGCATATTTCCCAGTGGCGTTTGTGACTTTAGCTACAACCCAAAAAGCTGAAGAGGTAATGCCCGGATTTACTTTCTTGTTTATCCTCTTGAGATCACCAGATTGAATGCCCGTCCAGGCTTGTGATCCATTGAGGGTATCTGGGGTATGATAGACCACCACATAATCATTGATCCTTCCTACATGGCTACCGTCAAAGGTGATTATCTCCTGAGAGTTAGCATGTTGAAAAACCAGAAATATAAACGCCAGTTGAAAATAAAAACGCTGTATCACCCTTGGCTCAATCTTTCACCCATAAAAGCCAATATAATAACCAAACCAATACAATGGATGGTGACAACCAAAATATATAAAACAGACTTTAAGAAAATTATAGAGTTTAGCTAACCGAAATTTCAGTTTTCAATAGGTAGATGGTTATTCTAGTTCCTTTTTCGGGCGTGCTCTCTATTCCAATCTTGCCACCCATCCCTTCTATCTGGTTTTTAGATAGAAACATACCTATACCATCCCCTTGCTCAATATTTGTATGAAATCTCGAACCCAGAACAAATAACTTATCTGAAAACTTATCCAGATCGATACCCAGACCATTATCTTTGATAGAAATTATTACTTCTTTTCTTTCATCTCTAGCCTCAATTGAGACTTGTTTTGCATCCTCTGTTACGCCATATTGTAAAGCGTTTACAATCAAGCTGGTAAGTGCACTCTCAAGGTAGGTCGGAACGGCCTTAACATACAGATCCTCTGGTATATCCAGATGGACTTCAACCTGTTTCCTATTGATCAATTCCTTTTGAGTAGCGAGTACCCGATCTACAGATTCTAACACATTACATGGTTCCTTACTTAAATTTTCACGGTCGTTTTCAAAATTCAGAAGCTCATTGATATTCCGAATAGTACCATTCAGTCGGTCTGAAGATTTCTTCAGCATGTGAATAAACTCTTTATTCGTGGGGTCCGTTTCTATGGCACTGATCAGGCCCATGATATTGGATGCAGAAGACCGGGTATTGTGTGAAGTGATAAAAGAAAATTCTTTCAGGCGCTTATTTTGGCTTTCTGCAATCGAAATAAGTCGCTGTTTTTCTTTCAATCTCTTATTTAATCGGTCTGTTCGAATTCTGATGTATCCATAAATCAATCCACCACCTGCGAGTGCAAATAAGGTAATTGCCCACCAGGTGTTCCACCATGGTGGTGTTATTTCAAAAGTGATGCTGCTAATGTTGTCACCCCAATGATTGGGATTGTCTGACTGTCTAACCTGAAACGTGTATTCGCCGGGACTTAAATTACTAAACGTATTTTGTGTACTGCTTGTCGTGGGAGACCACTGTTCTTCTAACCCAACAAGCTGATACTGATATAAATTGGCTTCCGGTTTTCTTAGATTAATTGCAACAAATTTAATAGTGAGGTTATTGTAGTTGTAGGGAAGTTCAATATAGTTGGGTACCCTGCCTCCACTTACCGAATCCGACGAATAGCGATAGAGGTCTATCGACTGATAATCCACCTGAATATCGGTTATAATTGGTTTGGCGATCTTAGATTCAAACACTTCATCCGGCGTACTTAAAAAAGTTACCCCACTCCTATTGCCGATCCATATGTTATGATCCTGATCCGTGTAAATTGAGTTATGAATAAATTCAGCTACAACTAATCCATCTTTCTTCTGAATAGTTGATACCGCCTCCGTAAACTCATCAATACGACTTAGCCCTGTTCTGTGAGTAGCCCAAACATGATTGCTTTTGTCACTTATGACAGAAGAGCAGAAGTTATTCAGAAGCCCTTCTTGAGTCGAGAATCGAATAAATTCTTCACCATTGTACTCATATACTCCATCACCGTGTGTTCCGATCCATATATTTCCATATTCATCTTCGGAGATATCATTGATATCGTGCGAGGGAAACCTCCCATCTTTAGTTAAGTACATGATCTGTCCATCTGGTCTCATCACAGCTAAACCCGCACCGTGTGAAGCAAACCAGGTATTTCCTTCTTTATCAAAATGTATATGATAAATTTCATTGTGATAGAACCTGGCACTATCTCTTTCATCCACTGGAGTGCTTGTTGAGTAATTTTTCGTCAAATTTCCCAGAGAATCAATGACAAAAACTCCTTTCTGCGTCAAGGATAGCCACAAGTTCCCTTTTGGATCCTTTGTAATTTGACGGGCTAAAAGCTTGCCTCCGCCATAATCAAAATCAATCTTTTTAATGTTTTTCCAACTGGGGTCGGCAGTGAAGATGCCCAGGTCTTCCGCACAATAATAAATTCTGTCGTTTTTATCTACATAAACAGCAGTGATGTTGTTTCCTTCGCTGCTGTAGTGTGGGATCATCTCAAAATTGAGACTATCTAATTCTCCTGAATAGAACCCCCTGATCAAGCCCTTATCTGTTCCGAAAAAAAACTCATGCCTGGAATTTCCGCTGATTCCATTGACTGACCGAACTCTAAAACCTTCAAAGCTGTAATATAGGAGTCCTTTTCTCGCAACCTGAATCAATCCATCTCCAATAGTCCCCACCCAAATACTTTCATCTTCATCCATATTGATGGTGTTGATGAGGTTGCCTGGAAAGTCGTGCTTCTTATCTAAATGGGTAAACTGGATCGACTTGGTATTGTCTCTGTTAAAGTCAACTTTGACTAAGCCATTGTATTTTGTACCTATCCACAGATCCAAATTTCCTGTCTCTTTTATGGCGCTGATCGATTCCTTTTGTAAAAAATCAGCTTTAAAGACTTCACCTGATATTAGTCCGTCTTCATGGAACAAATCCAGGTGATACAAACCAAAATCCGTACCAACCCAAAAGGCATTCGATTTCGCTTTGTTTCTTTCAAGGGTTTGTATCGCCATGTAGTCCAGGTCCTCAATACTTCCAGCATACACTAACTGATCCCCTTCGGGTTTAAAAGCCAATAATCCCTCATTTGTGCCTACTAAAATGAGATCATTAAAAAGCTGAGCAAAGTTTGTTTTCTTAAACTTTAATTCGTTCGGCATTACAGACAATACGGTATCCTTCTTCAGGATAAGGAACCCCTTATTTTGGGTGACGGCCAGCAATCGATCATTACTTCTCAAAATTGCGGTAACAGGACTCTGGTCATCTTTAGGGTCAAACACCGTTTCGAGTTGCACCCCATTAAATGCCTTGATCTTTCCATTGTAGTAGCCAAAGAACAATTGACCTGAGTTGTTGAATGCTGTGGTTGAAAAATTCTTTTTTGTGGAGTCATTGGGATCCATCAACTCAAAACTGTGCCCATCGAAGCGAGTCAAACCATAATCCGTACCCACCCATTTATAGCCCAATGGACCCTGAATTGTGGTGTATACATAGGTGCCGTCCAATCCATTTTCGGGGTGGAAGTGCCTTATTTCATATTTCTGAACGGTGGCTTCAACCAAAAAACATGAAAGCAGAGCTATAAATGTTGATCTAATTCTCATCTTTCTGGTAGTATTTCAAATTTACCTGGTACTTGTACCTTGGAGGACCACCGATGGGTATACTGTAAAACCGAACCACTTCCTCGTACTGGTTTCTTAGATAAAACACCATATTGTTGTTGGGCTTTCCTTGTTTGATTATTTGAATTTCAATGGTTGTATTTTGCTCTTCAGGCGTGATCTCATGCATGGAACTGGCCCACTTTAAATCAGCAGATTTTTTGATTTTATGCCTGTTTTTAGACACAGAGTAAATCACCAATTCACCATCATAATCAAAGTCAAAATTGTGCTGTGTAATAGATACCACATTTTTATCAATGAACGGATAAATGTGGCTGATCTCACCGCTGGCTACTGGTAGTCTAAATGAATATTCATACGTAAAAGCATTTGAGCCCTCTACTTCCTCATTTACATCTGGATCCGCGCTGAGGAAATATTGGTAGAGGTTGCCATCATCACCTTGCAACCCTTCCATGATCACCTTGAAAATTCTACCATTGGGTATTTCAGGATCTTCTTCACCTTCAATCGGGTTGAATGGTCCGAATGTATACCATTTTCCATCAAACTCAGGATTGTCTCTAAATACTTTGGAAGCCAGCAGGTTTCCACTTTTAAATTCTCCAACAGGATCAACTTTCCTGGCATCTTTATGAGAATGTGCTCCTTTTCCACCAAATATTGAAATTCTGTGTGCTGAATTCCAATCACCTTTTATTTCATCGATTGTACCCCCTACATCGGGATCAAATACTCTCAGGTAGATAGGGTCTGTAAACTCATTGGGTACCAGAAAGAAAAATATCTGGATGTGATCATCATCGCCCCAGGAGGCTGGTGCATTTCCGCCAAAAGTCACCAGATAATCAATATTCTCAATTTCGTTTGGTATACGCTGACCGTGAGAAATGTGAGAAAAAGTCAGAAAACTTACCATCAAAAGTACATGTGCTGTCTTCATATTCACCTCCTCATTTTTAGTTTGAAGTCTGCCCTCCGATTAAGGGATTCATCTACATACTCACAATCAGACCCTGTCAGACATGAATTAATCAAAGATCTGGCAGAATTAGGGTTGCTCACCATGATTCGGTCGTTAGAAATTCCTTCATCCACCATGTACTGTCTGATCAATTGGGCCCTCCTGAGAGATAGTGCCACCCCTCTTTCAAATGATCCACCTGAAGTGGTATAAACGCCCAATTCAACATTCATCATGGGAAGCCCTTCTAGAAGCTCAATATGATCATCCAGCGTTTTCTTCATTTTCCTGGATAGCTCATTCTGATCCAATTCAAAAAAAAGAGGAGCTAAACTTAAGGCCTCTTGCTCAGACAGTTGCCTGGTTACATCGCTTATGGACTGCTGAATACTTTTTTGATCACTATCCGCAGGCACTACAATATCTCCGGAATCGAATATTCGATTACCTCGAAAAGCGACAATTCGATAATTACCTCCCCCGATCAAATCCTCTAATGCTTCAACTTCGTTATAACCACCAGATGTTTTCTTCAGAAGAAAATAGCTCGACTTGTCTTCAAGAAAACGTGAGTCAATGGTCAATTGATCCAGCGCATCTGTCAGCATTCCAGCAGTAGGATCGGCAAGTTTCACTCTGACGCTATCAGCCGCACAAAGGATTACATTATCAATATCAGATTTCAATCCAACAAGCAATGACCGATAATATACTCCGGTTCGATTATACGTATGGTTTGGCTTTTTCTCGCATGAGAAATTGCCATCACCAAAATCCCAGTAGGTGTAGCTTACCTGATAGGCTGAGTCAGGGTAGTCCAATGCAAAAGAGGTGGTCTCCTCAATGTTCGTTCTTACGTTTGCCCAAGACTCCAAACTTAATTCAAATGAACCTTTGATGATAATATCGATAGTGGTTTCTTCTTGAATCACTGCTTTTGTAATTGGATCTTCAAGACTTAACGTGGCGATATAGAGCCCGGGGTTTTCATAACAATGATTTATGTTCAGCCCTCTGAGCGTGGTGCCGTCTCCCATGTCCCATATGAATTCAAATTCTTTACCTTCAAAATCATAAGAATCTGTGATATCCAGATTCACGCAGTTATTCGAAGCGATTTTACTTATGCATGCTCCATTAAATTGTAAAAATTTATTCTTTGCAGCTTCACAAGGAACTTCCTGACTGTGAGCAACGGACCATAAGACACAGCATGTCAGGATGATATTAATTCGCTTGTTCATCATTTGAATATAGTTTTCTCATCACTAATTCCAGTTCAGATCTTCGATTTACTGCATGAAATCTTTCTTCACACTCGTTCTCATCATTGCAGTCATTGAGTAGTCCTTGCTCCCCATAACTATCAAGAATCAATCTACTACCAGCAATGTCATTTGCGATAAGGTATCTGGCTATTTTTTGGGATCGCCTGAACGCAAGCTCATCATTATACTTCATACTACCTCTGCTGTCTGTGTAAGAGTTGATAGAAAATGCGATGTGTGGATCTACGGTCATAATCTTGACAACTTTATCCAGTTCCGCTTTACCTGCTTCTGTCAACTCATTGGAATCCAGATCAAAATATATATTCTTAAGTGAATACATTTCTTCCATATTCAATCCTTTCTCCTCAACAGCCAATTTTGCTCGTTCTTCAATAGACTGATCCTGATCAGGAGGCGTACTGGACAAGAAGATTTTTTCATCAGCATTAACAATGAATCGACTATTCCCTACTTCTCTATATTCATATACACGTCCATTTACCTGCACCATTGCCTTTCTTCGGTTGTAAAGCGCCTCCAATTCTTTATCTGGATCTGGTCTTTTAGCTACCTTTTCCTCTTCATTTTTCAATGTTAAGATTGTGGTCAGCGCCATTCCCGCAAACAGTTCGCCGGACCCAATTGTATCTACCCCATTTAAATATCCTTCTTTACTTGCTTCTATCAAAATCTTCTCTCCGGGTAATGCCAAAAACTCAACGCCTCCAGATCCATCTGTATATCGGGTATCCTTGATAGCTCCATTTGCACGAAGGACCACTTTAACGTTCTCCAATGGTGCAGCGGATAGGTCTTCTTTCACAGTGCACCTAATGCGAGACCATTTCACATGAAAACGAAACAGGTCATCATCTAAGCCTCCATTGATCCGATTGGAAGTAAAATATCCAGATCGACCCAGTGAATCCGAAATAAAGCCAAAATCTGCATAGGAAGAGTTAAATGGGTAACCCAGGTTTTCGATTTCATCATGTGAGCGTGCACTGATAGGTGCTCGGAATAGGTCGAGTTCACCTAATCCTCCATGGCCATTTGATGAAAATATTAATTCATTTTCACTAATCATAAAAGGAAACATATCATCTCCTTTGGAATTAATGAATCCTCCCATGTTCACCGGATCTGTCCACTGACCATTAATTTTTTCAGAAATATATAAGTCAGCACCGCCATAACCACCAGGCATATTTGAAGTGAATATCAGTGTGTTTCCATCTTTGGAGATGGCTGGTTGGCCTACAGAATAGGTAGGATCATTAAATGGTAAAGCCTGCATATTCACCCACCGGTCTTTCTTCCGATCATACTCCGCATAATAAAGTTCAAGGTGGCTTTCATCGCTGTTCTTAGCAGGCACTCCAGCACGAGTAAAAATGATCTTGTTACCACCATAAAAGACAAGCGGGCCTTCATGGTAGTCTGAATCAAGACCACTATGGAATGCAACAGGTTGTCGCATTCGGCCATTTTCCAGTTCCTCGGTGTAAAACAGCGAAGTGTATTCCTCTTCGTTCCACCCCATCACATTTGTTACATCATTGCTATGATGATCGGATAAATAAACAATGCCGAAACCATAATAATAAGGACTAAACTCTGCATATTTTGTATTTATACTGAGAGGTTCGATTTCAACCGAAGCAGAATCTTCAAAGTGCTCATGAATATTTTTTATCGAGGAAATTTTTTTCTCTGCAATCATATCTGAACCTTCCATGGACTGATATTTCAGCAGCCATTTTTCCGCTTCAGCATACTTTTGGTTTGCCATCAGCACTTGCGAAAAATCTAGGATCGTTTGAGAACCTGGTTGCGGATCCTGTGAAAGTCCTATCCTGTACCACTTTTCTGCATCACCGAAATAATCAATTTGATAATAGCTCTCTGCTATCTTTATAGCAACTTCATATTTGGATGTGTCCTTTTTAAATACACGCTCATAGAACCCGGCGGCCTCTTGATATTTTCCATTTTTGAAGGATCGATCACCTCTCTCCTCTATGGGATCAAGGCTATTCAATATCTTAATAGACTGGCCATGAACCCCATTACATAAAGCGATCATTAACAAAACATACTGTACGTGCTTCATCTAAACCTCCTTGGATGATTAACTCGAGGATGCTTTTTCTTTATTCTGTAGTTCAATACAATTTCATGAGAACCAGTTGTTGCTTGCCCCAGTTCAGAAGTTACTAAACCATATGAATATCCAAACCTAAGATTATCAGTAAATTGAATCTCCAGTATAAAATCTATTGAATTTTTGATCCGATACGTTGCTCCTAGCCATATGATATCTCGGAATAGAAAACTGGTAGTAATATCAATATCAGCCACCCCTCCGGCATACCTAAATAGGAAACTGGGTTTATATTTCACATCATGACTCAACTGAAAAATTCCTCCTCCGGTAAAATAATAATGACGCACCTGCCGGCTTAAATCCCTTTCATTTTGATTCAATCGGTTATTTAGTAAAAAAGGAACAGATATTCCTGCGTATAGTTTAGGGCCATTATAGAATATCCCAGTACCGAAATTGGCCATAGTAGAGCTAAAATCATTATTCAGTACTGGATCATCCGGGTCAATCAAGTCATCTCTAGAGAGGTCAACATTAAATAATGAGACACCTCCCTGTAAACCCATTGATAAGTGATGTCTTCCACGATCAAAATTCATCCGATACGCATACACTCCATACAAATTATTAAATGATATAGCTCCAAACCCATCACTGGATATGATTAAACCTGCAGAAGATTCGTCGTTCCGGGTGATCCCGCCATGTACCGTAAATGTCTGAGTGGATGGAGCCCCCGGTATTCCTCGCCATTGACTTCTGGTCATCAATGTAAAGCTCCAAGATTCATGCGTGCCCGCATACGCAGGATTTAATACCAATCCATTGAACATGTATTGTGAAATAACGTATTGCTGCTGACCCATAGAATGCCCAACTGTAAGGAAGGTTAAAACAATAAATATGAGTCGAGCCATTACCTACTGATTAAGATGTTTCCAGCTATGGGCTTAGAGCCATCTTTTAAATCTATAATAAAATAGTAGGTTGAATAAGGAGCATCCGTAGAAGAGCCCATACTAGCATTGTTCTCCCCTCTCCACACCTTACTATTATTATCATAACCTTCCATTTCAAATATTTTCACTCCCCATCGATTAAAGATGGTGACTTTATTCTCCGGGTAGTTTTCAATTCCTTCTATGACCCACTCATCATTTTTTCCATCCCCATTGGGTGAGAATGCATCTGCAATTTTCATGTTGCAGACATCATCACTGTCAATATAGTTCAGAATACCGTCTCTATCACAATCAGCGACTCCTTCATCAATATCGAGTTTTCCGTCATTATCACTATCTAAATCTACAAAATCCGGAATACCATCTCCGTCAGTATCAATGGGATTATTTGGGTTTGCTCCTGCTTCCTCTGAGTCAGGAATATTGTCATTATCAGAATCCACATCCAGATATTCCGGAGTACCATCCTGATCGACATCATCGAACTGAAACTCGAAAGAATCAGGAATTCCATCAAGATCCTGATCACCATCTTCAACAGTGATAGTCAGGGTAGATTGGGAACATTCTGATGGATCCCCATTATCACAAACCACATAATCAAGTGTGAACGTACCTACAGCATTGGCTCCATCGTAGACATAGCTGCCATCAGGTTCAAAAGTCAAACCATTGATTAAAGGATTGATGTCTGTTAAAGTCAACGCATCGCCCTCTACATCTGAATCATTATCGAGAAGATTTCCATTCGCAGTACTTCCCAGAGAAATATTTATCGCATCAGAAACAAGTACCGGTTTATCATTCACAGGTGTGACATCAGCTGTATATTCAAAAACATCCGACTGGTTTACTCCATCACTCACCCTTATGTTGACCGTCAGTGATCCATAGAAATCTGTTGATGGGACGACATCAACTCCACTCGATGAATAATTAGTCCCGCTTTCAATAATTAAAGAATGATCAACGGGGAATGTATCATCCGGATCAGTAACATCCAGGCTGGCTAGAGAAATACTTAATGGTGAATCTTCGCCGATAGAAGGTATGGATAATTGACTAACAATAACTGGCGTACCATCAACCGCATTCACCGTGATCGTGAAGGTTTGATCAGCACTCGTGTCTATCCCACCATTCGCAGTGCCACCATCGTCGCTGATGCTCACCGTCACCGTCGCACTGCCGTTAGCATCTGCTGCCGGTGTGTAGCTTAAATCTCCACTCCCATTGATACTCGGCTGTACCGAGAATAATCCATTGTTGTCGTTGCTAACATTGAAGCTTAGGTTCTGGCCGCTCTCATCTGCAGGGCCCGGACTCATCCCTGTCGCCCAGCCGGTCACACTCTGTGCACCGGCATCCTCGTTAACGCTCTCATCGGCTCCCTTTGTGAAGCTTGGTGCGTCGTTGACAGCCGTGACCGTGATCGTAAAGGTCTGCGTTGCATACGTGTCATCTCCACCATTCGCCGTGCCGCCATCGTCACTTAACACCACATCTACATTCGCTACCCCATTGGCATCCGCCGCTGGCGTGTAGCTTAAATTCCCGCTCACATCAATCGCAGGCTGGCTGCTGAAAAGCCCGTTGTTGTCGTTTGTCACCGTAAAGGTCAATGTCTGGCCACTCTCGTTCGCTGCGCCTTTGTCAATACTGGTCGCCCAGCCCGTCACGCTCTGTGCGCCCGCATCTTCCAGTACGCTTTCATTCGATCCCTTCGTGAAGCTTGGCTCGTCATTCACCGCATTCACCGTGATCGTGAACGTTTGGTCTGCACTCGTATCCACACCCCCGTTCGCCGTGCCGCCATCGTCGCTGATGCTGACCGTTACCGTAGCTGCACCAAATGCATCGGCTGCAGGCGTGTAGCTTAAATCTCCACTTGAGTTAATAGTCGGCTGTACCGAGAACAAGGCATTGTTGTCGTTGCTAACATTGAAGCTTAGGTTCTGGCCGCTCTCATCTGCAGGGCCCGGACTCATCCCTGTCGCCCAGCCGGTCACATTCTGTGCACCGGCATCTTCGTTAACGCTCTCATCGGCTCCCTTTGTGAAGCTTGGTGCGTCGTTGACAGCCGTGACCGTGATTGTGAAGGTCTGCGTTGCATACGTGTCATCTCCACCATTCGCCGTGCCTCCATCGTCACTTAGCACCACATCGACATTTGCTAATCCATTGGCATCCGCTGCTGGCGTGTAACTTAAGTTCCCACTTGCATCGATCGCCGGCTGGCTGCTGAATAACCCGTTGTTGTCGTTCGTCACCGTAAAGGTCAGCGTCTGGCCACTCTCATTCGCTGCACCCTTGTCCAGGCTTGTCGCCCAGCCCGTCACGCTCTGTGCGCCAGCGTCTTCCAGTATGCTTTCATTCGCTCCCTTCGTGAAGCTTGGCTCGTCATTGACTGCATTCACCGTGATCGTGAAGGTTTGATCAGCACTCGTGTCTATCCCACCATTCGCAGTGCCACCATCGTCGCTGATGCTTACCGTAACTGTGGCACTTCCAAATGCATCTGCTGCCGGTGTGTAGCTTAAATCTCCACTCCCATTGATACTCGGCTGTACCGAGAATAATCCATTGTTGTCGTTGCTCACATTGAAGCTCAGGTTCTGGCCGCTCTCATCCGCAGGACCCGGACTTAATCCTGTAGCCCAGCCGGTCACACTCTGGGCACCTGCATCTTCATTGATACTCTCATCCGCTCCCTTCGTGAAGCTCGGTGCATCGTTCACAGCCGTAACCGTGATTGTGAAGGTCTGCGTTGCATACGTGTCATCTCCACCATTCGCCGTGCCTCCATCGTCACTTAGCACCACATCGACATTCGCTAATCCATTGGCATCCGCCGCTGGGGTGTAGCTTAAGTTTCCACTCGCATCAATCGCCGGCTGGCTGCTGAATAACCCGTTGTTGTCGTTCGTCACCGTAAAGGTCAGCGTCTGGCCACTCTCATTCGCTGCACCCTTGTCCAGGCTTGTCGCCCAGCCCGTC
>NZ_JBSWYW010000010.1:0-131891 GCF_056161305.1 Ekhidna sp. ABH4_415 | reverse complement strand
GCTCCGTCTGACGGGCTGCTACAGTAAGAGGGATAATGACGAGGTGAAATCAGATGTTCTTGGCAAAGGATCTTATGGAAATAGGAGAGGAGAGAACCGATGCACGAAAACTCAAGCGGTTAGGTGCTGTCAGGTACGTAGTACGCCAGAAGTAGTTTGATGAGCTAATTGACCGTGCGATGCAAGAAAGCTATAGAAGATGAACGATCCCAGTTCCTAAAATCTTTGCTAGATCCTTCTGAAAGTGGAATATAACGGCTCTAATAAAATGCAGTAGCGCAATAGCTACACTTGGATAGAAGCAATCACGCACCTTGCGCTATTCATTTTATTTATTGTTGTGGTGCGTGCGTTAATTCTTAGAACGATGAAAAGGTATATTATTGAAAAGAAAATGATTAACGAAACTGATGGGTATTTCTTAGTAGTAGTAGAGGGTGAAACTCACCTGAACAGAACGGTTATTAAATCACCCATCCAATTTTTTACAACTCAAGGAGGTTACGATTACTGCCATCCATTTGAAGTTGCAAAGCAAAACGCTCAAGCCATAGCTAATGGGTTGAATGAGTTGGAAAAAATAAAGTCTGAACAACGCAAAAGGATTGTGTTTCACCCTGCATTTACAGAAGATGGGGTTTTCATTGGTACGGACTAATGCACCACAACGTCTAGATAAAGCATGTGGCTTTACCTGTAATTTAAAAAGCTGAAATTAGTGAAATCTGCCGAATGATTTTATCTCCTTCTTTTCCTTGGATGAAAAGAAGCAAAAATCAAGACAGCCTGAAACCTTCTGCCCACAGGCCCTCGCCGGCTCGGCAGGCTGTCCTGGCCAACGCACTTTCACTTCTGCGAAGTGAGCTTTTAGCCGGCAGATGAACGGGCGTCTCATGATGCCATATGCGAAGGACTATTTAAAGCCATGTGCTTTATCGCCTGTTATATTCTGCATTGTTTTACATCTTGCAATTTCCGTTCTGGCAAGAGCACCAGTTGCACCCTAAGTCCGCGATAGCAGTCACCTGGTAGATAACTAACCTTTTTCTGATGGAAAGCCGCTCTCACGCGGGCGCTCCGTCTGACGGGCTGCTACAGTAAGAGGGATAATGACGAGGTGAAATCAGATGTTCTTGGCAAAGGATCTTATGGAAATAGGAGAGGAGAGAACCGATGCTCGAAAACTCAAGCGGTTAGGTGCTGTCAGGTACGCAGTGCGCCAGAAGTAGTTTGATGAGCTAATTGACCGTGCGATGCAAGAAAACTATGGAAGATAAACGATCCCAGTTCCTAACATCTTTGCTAGATCCTTCTGAAAGTGGAATATAACGCCACTGTATAAATTCGTGGCTGATTAAAAGTATAAAAATTTCAGATAACTACCGAGGCAATCCGGAGGATTGGCTTATTAAATTAATTTTCACCAATAAGTCAAGCCTGCGGATTTCCGGGCTATCTACAAAGAGCAGAAGTAGCAATAACCTACAAACAGCCATGATTTATACAGGATGTTAGGTTTCGTTTTTAATTTTTTAGAAAGTGCTCGTTAATGTTGTCTGTCTGTTCAGGCAAATGTGAAGGGATTTCAAATTGGGAAAGGTTTATTGATCCACCAAACTCATTGGAGTAATACACTTCTTTATCTGTCGAAAATCTAACTCTTAGTTTAGTCTTAAAATTTCCTGAGTATTTATAGATTTTTGAAATCAGATATTCGTCTGGAATGAGTTTTGAAGCTCCTTTGCTAGCTCCGCAGACTACTGAGTAATCTATGTATTCAATAGGTCTCCATTTGCCATCTGGATCAATTGCCTCCTGTATCATGTAAATCCAGCCCTCTTGAGTTTCTATACTTTTAATTGAGTCAGAGATGTTTTGGATCATAACTGGGTAGCCTTTTACCATATGATCTGATGGTTTGTAATACTTAGAAAGGAAACTTATTTCAGATTCGTATATCTCTCGAACTGTTTCTCCTCCATAAATCTGGTTTTTAGAATTATCAGTATAATCTGAAATTGCTACAATTTGACTGACGTCTACAATGATCTTTAAACTATTTCCAAATTTGTATTTGATTGTCGGGTCAGGTATTAGTGGGGGAGGTGGTGGTTGTAAAGTTGGTGGAATTTCATAAACGCTGTCTTCGTACTCAATATTGGGGATATCTGTAGCGTCAGGTTCGCCATACTTTTCCACATACTTATATCTTCGATAGAAATGTTCTTTGTATAATTGTTCGGCATTTGAAATTCTGAATTCTTGATAGTTATTCGAAATGGAAATAAGTTCAAAGCCACCTTCAAGCATTTTTTTAGCTTTTATAGCGTCCTCAGCCTGAACCGTATCAACAACTATTGGGAATTGTTGGCTGTGCAGTTTAAAACAGATTAAAAATAATATGATTGTTAAAATGCGCATATGAAACCTAACAACTTAATAACAGGAGTATTCCTGTTATTAACCTTTCAAATATACTCCCATAGTATCTAATGGACTTATTACATCACTCAGTTTTTTGCTACTCACATGCGTGTAGATCTCAGTAGTCTTCGCACTGGTATGACCCAGCAGATCCTGAATGTAACGAAGGTTGGTTCCTTTTTCCAGCAAATGAGTGGCAAAACTATGACGCAATGTGTGCACCTTGACTGGTTTGTCGATTCCGGCACGCTTGACAGACCGTTGCAGAAATTTTCTTACGCTACTTGGCGAATACTGCGAACCATCATAGCTCTCGAATAGATAATGCTTTGGCGCATACTCAAGGTAATACTCCCTAAGAATAGCTAATAATCGCCTGGATAATATGGTATGGCGGTCTTTATCACCTTTACCATTTATAACGCGTATCTGCATCCGATCTGAATCAATGTCTCCGATCGTTAAGTTCAGCGCCTCTGATATGCGCAAGCCGGCACTGTAAATGGTCATGAGGATCGTCTTATGTTTCAGGTTTGGCGTGCATTCAAACAACCGTATAACCTCTTCCTCAGATAATACTAATGGCAACCGTTGCTTGCTTTTAGGTCGCTGTAGTGCGTAAACCTGCCGGTCCCAGCCCAACACCTGCTCCAGGTAAAACTTGATCGCATTGATCGACTGATTTTGATATGCACGTGAGCATTCCCTTTCTACAACCAACTGCCGCTGAAAGAGTAATATGTCTGTTTCAGTGATCTGATGCAGCTTTTTTGGATAGGTATACTTCAAAAACTCCCGAAACATGTAGCGATACGTACGAAAAGTAGATTCACTGTATCGCATCATTTTCATCTTGGTCTCCAGCATCCCCAGAGCCGCCTTATAAGCATCAGCAGTTTTATCAAGAGTTAATTTCATTGGAATGATAAAACTGACTGATTTAGAGAAATTAACTAGATTTATAAACGGATATATCCGATAATAAACGAAAATACCCGTATAATAATACGATTATGTTTCAAGCTCATTTATGTCTGAATTGCAAAGAACCGCTGCATGGACGCTCAGATAAAAAATTTTGTAGTGATCAGTGTAGGGCTACTTTTAATAATCAAAATAGAAAACCACACGAAGAGGCGATAAAGAAGCTCAATGCTCAGCTCCGAAAGAATCGCACCATTTTGAAAACATTATGCCCTACCGGTAAGGCTACCGTAAGGAGAGAAGTACTGACTGAAATGGGGTTTTCATTCAGGCACTTTACAAGTGCATATGGCAAAGCAGCAGACTTGTATTTCTTATGTTATGATTATGCATTTAAGCCCATCGTGGAGCGTTCTCAGGAACACGGGATCATGATTCAAAAGGTCTTGATCGTTCAGCAACAAGATTACATGAAGTCGTTTGATCCCTGGGAATATCTTAATCATTCTTAATGAATAGTCTGCGAGGGGATAAATAATTCTCCTGTCGTTTAGTCAGAAATTACTGTCACCCTGAGTGTGACCGAAGGGAGCGTATCGAAGGGTAGACAATGCATGGACAAAAAAAGGGCCCGACCCGCTAGTGCCGGTCTGGGCCCAAGGCTTTGTGCGGTTGTGCGTCCTAAATCTCAGCGCACTTACAGCTGATCTACAAACGCTTTAAACACCTCTTTGTGCTTTTCCAGGTCTAAGTCCGGTGAGACTGACACCCTCGCAATGTAATCTTTGTCGGATTCTTTGGTTGTGCCCTGGGTAGAAGTGGCAGGGATGGTCCAGTAGCAACCCTTTAGCTGCCCATAGCTCACGCAATACTTGCTGTCATTGGGATTCTCCGTGATCATCATATGGATCAGCTTGTCATTCAATGCGCGCTTATACGTCTCTCGTTCTTCTTCGGTATCTCCTTTCGTTGGAAGATCCAATGAAAATACCGACGGGGTAAATCCTTGTGAAGCCAGCTCCTCTGAAACGAAATTAATTTTGGCAGCAGGCAGTGTTTCTTGAATGAAATTCACAAACTCACGGGTGTTGACATACGCATCCTGAATGCGCTGATTCATGGATGGCATCTGCTCTGCCAGGATTGACACTTGCAGGTCGGTCGCTTCATTGTCACACAGGATCAGATGCTTCTCGATCTTCTCCATCAGGTTGGCCGCCCGGTCATTGGCTACACAATATCCTGCCGTGCATTTGCCTCCACTTGGAAATTTGGACCCGCTGACATACGAAAGGGTGCGGATGGATGAGAAGATCCAGTCTTCGCTCAGGAATTGCACATTGGGGCAGAAGGTCTGGTCAATGATGAATACCGGATCAATTGCATCATTACCGGAAGCGGTCTTTCGTTTTTTGTTTAAAGCATCGCGAAGCTTCTCCAGATTCGGCACCTCCACTCGTGGGTTGGTGGGTATCTCCACAATGATGAATGGGATGGCATCTGCTTTGGCCACCTGCTCCAGCACCCTTTCGGTACTGTCCACCATGTTGTTCTCCCTATCTACCGGAAGGTCCAGTATCTCCACATGATCCAGGCATGCAGCTACTCGTCTGGCCTGGTCGTTGGTGCCCCCGTAGCAGTTGGGAGGGACAATGAACTTGATGTTTTTCTCAGGATATCTTTCACGTGCATCATCGATCAAGCCCATCATGATAGCATACTGCACGGAAAGGCCACTTGAACCCAACAGTGGTTTTGTCTGAGTTGCCGTGATTCCCTTGATCGTTTCCAGCACCTTTGCTTTATCTGCTTCGAGGCTGAGTGCATGGCTTGAAGCAGAAGTTTCACCAATGAGTTGTTTCAATGCATCATAGCAATTGACAGGGGTCATGGCGATGGTTTCTCGTCTCCTTACATGCTGAATGGCTGAAGTGTACGAAGCATTTTGCTCTCCATTAATCGTCAAAATACTTCCCATATCCGCATATATGCCAATGTGGAAATCGATGGCATCATGCAGATCAATCTGCCCTATTTCGTCTATATCCGAAACAAACACGGTACTGCCTTCAAATGCAGAAACCGCATCGATGCTACCGACTTGTTCTACTGTAAAATTATAGCCATATACACTCCTGATCGTTTCTGCATCAAAAGAATCCGGTAACTCTCCGGTGTAAAGCACTCGGGTGTTTTTCTTGTCAAACAGGTTTTTTCTCAGAACCGCTAAAATGGGTATGGTATATGAAGAAAAGCTGATGACCTGATCGGGGTTCAGACCATTGATTTTAGCAATTGCCCATTCCAGGACCGAAGATAGGGGATGGCCCAATCGGATGTAGTC
This sequence comes from Ekhidna sp. ABH4_415, assembly GCF_056161305.1. Taxonomy (NCBI): domain Bacteria; kingdom Pseudomonadati; phylum Bacteroidota; class Cytophagia; order Cytophagales; family Reichenbachiellaceae; genus Ekhidna; species Ekhidna sp. ABH4_415. The sequence continues at coordinate 126,199 of NZ_JBSWYW010000010.1, read as the reverse complement.
ATAGGCTGTAGGGAGCTCGCTGAGTTTTGTTTTATCAGCATTACCGGTGTTATATAGATCTTCAAACTGCTCAATAAATTCAGTTTTCGCCAGCGATTCATTGTAAATGTCCAGACGGTGGGTGGTAAGGTTTAACCAGTCTGACGGTGTGTTTTTTACTACTTTCTCAATAAACGGCAGCACGTTGTTTTCTTTCATAAATGTTGTTTTGAGATCGAATGATTGTTCTAAACACTAATCGAGTATTCGAAGTTTCGCAAAGCTGAGTAGCAATGTTTTTTCACCGGCTTTGTCAAAATCAACCTTAGCTTTTTTGTTGGCGCCTTGCTCGTCAATGTTGGTGACTACTCCAAAACCGAACTTTGGATGCTCCACTTTCATGCCTTCAGCCAGGTTGGTTGTATCACTTGGCTCAAAGTCAGCACTTGGTTTGTGATTGACCTTCGCTGCAAAGCGCTTCGTGGTGTTCTCCTTCTTGATATTGGAAACAAAGTTCTTGGTCACGTAATTGATGCCCGGCGACACAGGGTCTTTAGATGAGAACTTCCGGTTTACTTTAATGAATTCCGGATCTACTTCCTCTAAAAAACGACTCGGCTCACAGTTTTTAAGTCGTCCATATCGGTACCGGTTCAGCGCATAGGTCAGGTAGAGCTTCTTCTCTGCTCGCGTGATGGCCACATAAAAGAGTCTGCGTTCTTCCTCCAGGTCTGCTCGGCTGCTTAGCATCATCTGTGAGGGGAACAATTCTTCTTCCAGACCCACAATAAACACATAAGGAAACTCCAATCCTTTCGCCATGTGTATGGTCATCAGCGTCACCGCCTCATCATTCTTCTTATTACGGTCCTCGTCGGTAAGCAATGCCACATCCTGAAGAAATGCACCCAGGCTTTTATCTTCCCTGTCCGGGTCGTCCGTAAATTCTTTGATCGCATTGAGAAGCTCCTGCGTATTTTCGTAGCGGTTCATCCCCTCGATGGTCTTGTCCTCATATAGCTCTTTTAGTAAGCCGGAGGTTTTGGCTATCTGAGCAGCCGTATCATACGCGTCTTTCTTTTCATTGGTCAGCCGGAAAGACTTGATCAATGCCACAAAGTTTTCAACCTGGGTTCCCCCGCGGTTTCCAACGTAAGAAGTGGCTTTTTCCATGATTTCCCATAGCTCTTTGCCTTCCTCGTTGGCAGCCACCACCATTTTGTCAATGGTGCCGGGTCCAATGCCTCTTTTCGGAAGGTTGATGATCCGACGCATCGCCGTTTCGTCATTCGGATTTACCGTGTACCTAAAATAGGCGAGGAGGTCTTTAATTTCTTTCCGTTGGTAGAAAGACAGTCCTCCCACAATGCGGTACTTAATGTTATTTCTACGCAGCGCTTCCTCGATCGCGCGTGATTGACTGTTCGTGCGATACAAGACAGCAAACTCTTTTTCAGAGCAGTGATTTTGCATCTTCGTCTCGAAAATCGCAGATGCCACGAGTTTGCCTTCTTCGTTATCGGAAGTCGCTTTGATCAGCTCGATCAAATCCCCTTCCTGGTTGTCTGTCCAGACGTTCTTTTTTAGCTGCGCGGTGTTTTTTCCAATGACGGAGTTTGCCGCATTTACGATCGTTTTGGTGGAACGGTAGTTCTGTTCCAGTCGGATCATTTTCAAATCCGGATAATCCCGCTCGAAATTTAGGATGTTTTGGATGTCGGCACCTCTGAACGCATAGATACTCTGTGCATCGTCACCCACCACACAGATGTTTTGGCGAACAGCGGCTAATCGCTTCGCAATCAGGTACTGGGAGATGTTCGTATCCTGAAACTCGTCAATCATCACATAATGAAAGCGCTGTTGGTATTTATTCAGCACATCCGGATGCTCCTGAAACAGGATGTTCGTGTTGAAGAGCAGGTCATCAAAGTCCATCGCGTCGGCGGCAAAGCAACGCTCACAGTAGGTCTTATAAATACGCCCCATTTCCGGACGCATGTTTTGAGTGTCATCCTCCAGGTAAATGGGGTTGTTCAGGTATTCTCGCCAGGAGACCAGCCGGTTTTTAGCTCCGGATATCCGGCTATAGACAATGTTCGGTTTATAAACTTTGTCATCCAGGTTAAACTCTTTGACAATCAGTTTGATGAGTGATTTGGAATCATCCGTATCATAGATGGTGAAGTTGCTGGGGTAGCCAATTTTGCCGGCCTCTGCTCTGAGGATTCTTGCAAAAACTGAGTGGAAGGTACCCATCCAGAGATTTTTGGCTTCTGCACCTACCATTTGCTCAATCCGATGCTGCATCTCACGTGCGGCTTTATTCGTAAAAGTGAGCGCCATGATGTTGAATGGATCTACATTATGAGCCTTGATCAGGTGTGCAATTCGGTAGGTGAGGACCCTTGTTTTTCCGGATCCTGCACCTGCAATGATCATGCATGGACCTTCTACATTTACTACGCCTTCTCGTTGGGGGGGATTGAGTTGTTCCAGGTAATCTGCCTTCGCTTCTGCCATACGGCAAATCTATTTCATTTAGGGTAGATTTTTTTTGAAATGGGAATGAACGTGGAGTGGATTTTTAACATCTTGCATAGCTATGATCGGAATTGTTGTGGAGGTGGTCCTGTCCTGGGTGATCCTTCGGTATATAGCTAAGAAAGATTTAAAGGTTTTAGGGCTAACACCTACTAGAAAATCACTCGCTGAGTTCGGGCTGGGTCTACTAGTGGCTTCAACTATGTGCTTGCTGTATTATCAATTGACAGCAATTGCTTCTGGCAGCTATTGGACGCTGAATGAATCATATAGTTTCAATGCCTTCATTCAAAGCTTTTGGTATGTGACAAAATCGGTCCTTTTTGAGGAGTTCATCTTTCGAGGAGCGATTCTTTATGTACTGATCTCACGAATTGGGGCAAAAAAAGCTTGCTGGATTTCTGCCATTTCCTTCGGCGTTTATCATTGGTTTTCTTATGGAATTATTGGCAACCTACAGCCAATGATTTTTGTGTTCTTGCTTACTGGCACCTGGGGGTTGATGTTTGCTTATGCCTATGCAAAAACAGGTTCGATGTTGCTTCCGTTTGCCCTTCATTTAGGATGGAATGCCGTTAATCTGATTGTCTTTTCGCAGGGTAATATTGGAGATCAATTACTCGTAGGAGTGGGAGGAAAATCTTTGGAGGGAATGGTGTCTCTGGCGATGTTTATACTACAATGGCTAGGGTTGCCGGCGATTGTTTTTCTCTACCTGAAATTCAACCCTTCAACGAACAAAGTGGAAAAAGCTGTTAAGGACGATAAAGCCTAAAAAGGCAAGAAATAAAGTTACCTCTAAAATAAGTATGATATTGCTAGCTCTGAAGAAAGGCTTTTTCACTTCTGTGACTTGCGAGTAGTGTTTTAACTTTTGCAAGCGATAAAATTAATCAACATTAAATAAATGTTACTGTAAGATTAATAGGTGAGCTTACTGATGAAATCCAGATGACCAAAATGGTATAATATTCTTATCTTGTTATCCAACAAACTAACTTAACATTACGCGATTATGGATTTTTCATCAATTAACTGGTTGGCAGTGCTGGTAGCAACTGTCTCCGCATTTGTGGTAGGAGGTATCTGGTACGGACCTCTTTTCGGGAAGGCCTGGATGGCTGAAATGGGATTTACCGAAGAAGAACTAAAGGAAGCGAACATGGCGAAAATTTATGGAACTGCGTTCGTGCTCGAGTTTATCATTGCGCTGCAGCTAGCACTCTTTTTAGGACATGGGGATACCGATCCATCTGTCGGGCAGGGGGCGGCCTATGGTTTCCACATTGGCTTCTTCTTTATTGCCTTATCTATGGGTGTTAATGCGCTGTTCTCACGTACATCACTCAAGTTGTGGTTCATTAATGGCTTTTACTTCGTTGTGTTGCTCACCCTTATGGGAGTGATATTGACTGTGATGTGATCATCTTAATCCCCAAAAAATCCCCCTTCTTATTAAAAAGGGGGTTAGGGGGTGACCCAACGCAACCCTTTTATACCCTAAAGGGATCCAAAAACACCCTCCACAAACACAGGCGCCTGCTCAAAAAGCGTATCCGTCGTAACTTGTGTGATCGCTCCGGTCTCGTATTCCATGGTGAAGATGTCGAAGTTCATTTTACCATTTTTCCCTCCGGTGTTGGAATCAAATGTGATGAGTTGACCATCCGGTGACCAGGAATGCCAACCCACTAATATGGAATCCGGAGTTAACTTCTTCTGTCCGGTCCCATCAGGGTTGATCTGAAACAGGTACGATCCTCCTTGCTGTTTCGAATGATAGGTAATGATGTTACGGTTTGGTTCCCAAAAAGGCGGACCTGCATGGTAACTGTACCAGTTCGCGGTAGTGTCGTCTTTCGGGTAGTATGTGAGTTGACGAAGATTACTTCCATCTACTCCTACGATATACAACTCATCCTGATAGCCAATATTCGCTTTGAATCGCTTTTTAGATCCTCTGAACACAACCTCTGATCCATCCGGCGAGAAGAACGGATCGCTGTAATAGGGAAGTCCGGTATACACTTTCTGAACCAGTTCACCTGATTTGTTGAGAATAAAGAAGGCACTATCACCTTCAACTCTCGGGTTTACAATGATCTCTTCACCACCTTTCCGCGTGCTCATCCAGCTATCCCGAAGTTGCGGACCACCGATTTTTCGATGTTCTTTTCCAAAAGCATCTGTTTCATACAGGAAGTAGCAACGATGGCAGGTGTCTTTGTCAGAGATGTATAGTACCTTATCATTATAGGCTCGGTAGGTCCATTCTACACCATCAAGATTGGTGATATTCAGCGCATCAGTGCCATCTAGGTTCATGGTGAATACCTCATAGTTATCACCTTCCTTATCGGTCCAGACATTATAGGCGATGCGGTATGATTTGGATGGTTGGTCAGCTTCCTTTTTTGCGCAAGAAAAAAGGATGACCCCCAGAATTAAATACGTTAGATTTTTCATAATTTCTATCTCCAGATTCCCAATATAAATCCAATTAATGTGAAATACACCACGATATAGCCACCATTGATTAATATATATCGGATAGTTTTCTGCTCATACATGGCGATGATGATGAAGATCATGGCAGCCCAGCCAAACCCTGCTAAAAATCCTGCTGTTGTCCCCCAAATCCAGTCAGTGTTTGCGTCACCCAAAAAGAAGGCCATGTTATAACAGATGAATACCGAAAGTATGGTGGATATTCCATAGAGTTTTCCAACATTGATGTCCTTAAAATCATCATCCGTTTTGTTGTTCTCTGTTTTCCAGGCATTATAAAATAGCGCCGGGGAATACCAGATCGCACCTACTATCAGGTTTGCAATGGCAGCCACAATTACTGCCCAATGATTGATGTACATTTCTTCCATGAGTTTTTGGGTTAAAAGTAGGAGAGTAGAATAAGTAAGTATTGGAAAAAAATTACCTCACAGGAATATAGTTGATGTCAGGTCCTTTTTCGGTCAGGTATTGTTGCGGGTTAAACCCCGAAAAGGCTTTAAACTCATTGATGAAGTGGGCCTGGTCAAAATATCCACAATCAAGTGCCAACTGGGTCCAGTTGATGGATTTCATGGCTTCAAGGTCGTGAATGGCTTTTTGAAAGCGCATCACTTTCTGAAAACCTTTGGGTGTGAGACCTACATATTTTTTAAATAAACCGATGAAGTGCTTCTGGCTGTAGCCGCTATTATCAGATATCCACTTAAGCGTACCGGTTTGTGGATTGGATGCGATCAGCGTTGAAGCCTTTACGATTGCTTCCGGTGGACTTTGGTCAAGAAGTCTTTGATTTAGAAAGTGCTCTGTTATGGAGAATTTTGTCTCCACTTCCATAGTGTTCAACAATTGATCTCTAAGAGCGTGAATTTGGGACTGAAAAAACACATCCGCAGCAATAACCTGACTCTTGGTTTGCTCTGAGGGATGATGGATAAACTGATAGGCGCCAGTGAATGTAAAGTTAATCACAAGCATACTGGAGTTAATTCCACCTGCATCAATGGTGAGGAGCTCATTTCTTGCTCCCGAAAACCAATAGTGTTTGCAAACTTGCTTATCAGTCAGGTTAAGGTTATCGAAAATGCGCTTGGGTGTCTCCGTAAGATCTATGATTAGAGTCTGGCAACCGTCCGGGAGCAGGCGTTCCTTTTCATGATCAGGACTGTATTCATCAAAATAAGCAATATATTGAATGTACAGTGCTAGTTGTCCCTCCGGTATGTGAAGGTGGAAATTCATTCGTTTGGATGCAAAACTCGTGGTATTGTCATGATCTCAGTGGCCCGACCATCTATATATCTCACATTTTCTCCATCAAAGAATGCATCTTCTTCCAGCATAATTCGGATTTCTTTGCCCCATTCTTCCAGGTATACACCAGCATTCAGTTCAATGGAATGAGCTGTATTGGGATATAATGGGTAATCTCCTTTACCGGGAACACCCCCTTGCTGATCCCAAAGACCGATTGTTGGTCCGGCAGCATGTCCATGAAACCCGATTGGATGAGTGTAAATCACACCTTTCAATCCCTCTGCATTGCATTGGTCTAAAGTGGCTTTCAAAATCTCGTTCCCGCTTCTTCCGATTTTGAAATTGGAAGTAAGGATGTCTTGCACTCTGTTGCCTTTCTTAAATGCTGCCCTGAGAAAGTCAGGGGCTTCTTTTTCATCGGGTTTGAGTACATAGGCATGTTGCTGCGTATCGGTATTGAGTCTTAAGTATGTAATCCCAAAATCTACATGAAGCAGATCGCCAGGGTAAATGACCTGCTGTTCAGGCCGTTCGGAGAATGATCTCAGATGATCAAACGACTCAGGATCCGCTCGCTGAATAGATACCGAGGGATGAAACCATGCCGTGAATCCAAGCTCCCGGATGCGATCCCGATACCACCACACCACATCGTCGGTAGTGGTCACGCCCGGCTGGATGACCTTTTCTGAAAATCCTTCGGCAATGATCTGATGCGCCATGCGAACGATGTTCTGGTAAACCATCATTTCGCTGGTAGTTCTTGTTTCCAACCATCCGATAGCCGCATTCTCAGCACTTACAACCCGTTCCTGATATTTCTTGGGAAGTACGTCCATCAGCATATCATAATGCGTAGAGGAGATACCATCTGCAAGTGCAAATGTCTCCGACTTGTTGATTCCAATCTTATTAGGATCTTTTTCGGTGATCATATCAGCCAGTGCCTTCCACTGATCCGGTTGATCCTCCTTATTCCATACCGTCTCGAAGAGATTTCCGGTGTTGTATCTGGACATGCCGAATGTTTCTAGTGCTTTGCCCTCACCAGGATCATAGGCGATCAGCATGGTCGTTCTTCTGGCTGATTGCCAGGTAGCTGGCAACATGGTTTTGATGACCGGGTCTTCGTTATATTCCCTTGCGATGATGATCCACATATCTATTCCGGATCGTCTCATCACCTCCGGAAGTACGGTTTGCACCCGCTCCTCCAGCCATTGATCGATGACCTCTGCACGCTCGCGCATGGATAGTACTTTTGGGAAGTAAGGGTTTTGTGCGAAAAGGGTAGTAGTCGGTAATAATAATAGAATGAAAATCTTCCTCATGCTTTAGTGTTTAGGCACTAAAGATAAGGATCATCATGGGATCACTCCACAATTACTCTGGAAGAAAATTCGTTACCGTCAGAGGTAGTCAGCCTTAGCAGATAAAACCCCTTTGTCAAGCCACCCAAGTCTACGAGATAGCTTAGCGGATTTTCCTGAATTGTATGCTGCTTAAGATTTTGTGACTCTCCTCCGCTAAGGTTGTAAATGGATATTTCCTGAACCTGGAAAGATTGTGTTGAGCTTAAATACACTTTTCCATTTTGCACCAATGTAGGGTATGCCCAAATCTGAACCTGCTCATTTTCCAGGTTGGTTTCTACTCTTTTAACATGGAAATATTCAAACTGACCATCAAAATCCACTTGCTTTAACCTGTAATATTCGACAGGTGCCAGCACAAACTTGTCTGTAAACTCATATGTAATTTCAGAGTTGCTATCACCATTTCCATCAACTCGTCCTATTTCGTAAAAATTTACTCCATCCTCTGATCGTTCAATGGAGAAATAGTCATTATTGATTTCAGTAGCTGTGGCCCAGGTTAAAATTACCTCGGAGCTGCTTTGAACATTAAAATACAGTAATTCTACCGGAAGCGGCGTAGTACCTCCGCTGGAAACAAACTCCTCAATCTCTGTAAATCCATCATCAGATAAATCATCGATGGTTTGTTGCTGGTCTCCACCGGTTCCCGTATCACCCGGGATAAAACTATCTGCATTTCCAGAGTATGAACCTGCATAGACAGCTCCACCACCAGTGTACGATCCCTGGCTTCCTGCTTTGTCGAAGTTACCTGAAACTATCAGAGTCCCGGTTGTGGCAACATTCATCTTGTTGGCAAAGGTGGCATCTCCCATGACTATGACAACTGCATTGTTTCCAATGTTAAGGTCCATGGATTTGTTAGCAAAACTCCAGTCACCATACACAATGAGTGTATCATTGTCTTCAATCGTTAATGATCCATTATTGTTGGAGTTGGCAAAATTCATATCGATTCTGTCATCATTGGCACCAACAGTAATTCGATGGTCAACCGAGATAGTCTCATTGCTAAAGTCTAGATCGTCATCACCTGGATTTACCGTATGGGTGCCCGGATAAGATCCACCAATCCAATTGGAATTATTGGTCCACTGACCAGACTGGGATGATGTTTGTCCTGCAAGGGATGTACTGATCAGAATACCGAATATGTATAAAATCTTGTTCATAATATCAGACCGATACGTTATAAAAATCTACGTAGTTGCTACAGCAAGTAGTTTTCTTTTTTTTAGAAACAGGCATTTTTTCGATATAAATGAAAAGTAGGAAGTTGAAATGCGTTTTTCTACCTTTGCGGTTCATCTCAAGACTTAATAATGAAGTATCTAAATAATCTAACGGAGGGAATAGGAAATACCCCACTTTTAAAGCTAAATAGTGTAAATAAAGGCATAAAAGGCACGGTCCTGGTAAAGGTTGAATATTTCAATCCAGGCAACTCAATAAAGGATCGGATCGCCCTGAAAATGATTGAGGATGCTGAAGAAAAGGGAATTCTTAAGCCTGGAGGGACCATTATCGAAGGAACTTCAGGGAATACTGGTATGGGGTTAGCATTAGTAGCTATTTCAAAAGGATACAAATGCATTTTTACCCTTGCTGATAAACAAAGTAAGGAAAAAATGGATGTCCTTCGCGCGATGGGTGCTGAGGTAGTCGTGTGTCCCACCAATGTGGCGCCAGACGATCCAAAATCGTATTACTCGGTTGCTAAGCAACTGGAAAAAGATATCCCGAACTCTTTTTACCCAAATCAATACGACCACCCGGCTAATGCACTGTCTCACTATGAAACCACTGGTCCCGAAATATGGAATGATACGGATGGTAAAATAACTCACTATGCTGCTGGCATGGGGACGGGAGGAACGATAAGTGGTACTTCTAAATACCTGAAGGAACAAAATCCAAATGTGGTTACAATAGGTCTTGACTCATATGGATCTGTATTTAAAAAATACAAGGAAACAGGTGAGTTTGATGAGAAAGAGATTTATCCATACCTAACAGAGGGGATTGGCGAAGATATCCTCCCTAAAAATGTGGATTTTGACATGGTAGATCACATAGTAAAAGTGACTGATAAAGATGCGGCGATTATGACGAGAAGGCTTGCTCGGGAAGAGGGGCTTTTTGTTGGGTGGTCGTGTGGATCAGCTGTTCACGGTGCATTGGAGTATGCCAAAGAAAATCTTAAAGAGGATGATGTGATGGTGATCATTTTACCGGATCACGGCACCAGATACCTGGGTAAGGTATACAACGACGACTGGATGAAAGACCATGGATTCTTGGAGGATCGAAAGTTTGCTACAGCAAAGGATATCATCATGAATAAAAATGGTTCATCAGAATTGGTGACCATTGATCACTCAACCAAAGTAGGAGAGGCGATCAAATTGATGAATCAGAAAGGAATCGACCAGGCCCCTGTAATAAAGGGTAATGATTTTGTGGGTAGTGTGTCAGACAGCCTGTTATTGAGAAGCCTTGTGGAAAATCCAAATTTGAAAGAGGAGCCTGTATCAGAAATTATGGAAGCACCATTCCAGTTTATTTCGTCACTCGAACCAATCGATGTGATGTCCTCCATGCTAAGCAAAGAAAAGAAGGCATTAATGATCAGAGACGAGTCTAACAAGGTTCATATCATCACTCAAAGTGATCTTTTGGTAGCCATGACGAATTAATTAAATTTGGCTTAGCACAAATTAAATTTTAACTCTTTACTTGCAGCCCCTTGGTTTGATTTACTGAGGGGTTTTTTTGACTGCAAATCCCAAAAGTCAAAGAGTCAAATTTCAAATAAATTCCAAATTTCAATGTCTGATAAGGTTTACGATTTAGAAGAGCGAACATTTCAATTTGCTAAGTCAATTCGGTTATTAGCGAAGAAATTACCAAAAACCACAGCGAATATTGAAGATGTTAAGCAGATAATTCGATCATCGGGCTCAATTGGATCCAACTATATTGAGGCGAATGAGGCTTTAAGTAAGAAGGACTTTCTTTTTAGAGAAAAAATAGCTCGTAAAGAAGCAAAGGAAAGTGCGTACTGGTTACGGTTGATTCTTGAGACAAATGACCGGGAGTTTTCTAATGAGATTAAAACACACTTTGATGAAGCAACTGAGTTGAAAAAGATATTATCTGCCATAATTAGTAAATCAAGTTAAGGTTTGGTTCTTTGCATATTGATTATTGGAATTTGTTTGTGGTTTATTATTTGAAACTTGGAGGTTAACAACGTATGAAATCAAACCAACCAATCGGAATCTTTGATAGTGGCATTGGAGGCCTTACTGTTGCAAAAGCGGTGAAGAATGTGCTGCCAGGTGAGTCCATTGTTTATTTCGGAGATACTGCTCACCTTCCTTACGGAGATAAGTCTACAGCGGCTATTCAGGCCTATTCGGTTCGCATTGCAGAAATGCTATTGAAGCAAAAGTGCAAGGTGATCCTGATTGCTTGTAATTCAGCCTCTTCTGCAGCGTACGACCTGGTAACTGAGTATGTAGGTAAAAAAGCCAAGGTTTTTGATGTAATCAATCCCACAGTGGATTTCATTCGTGAAAATTATCAGGATGAGAAAGTGGGACTAATAGGGACTAAACAAACCGTTTCTGCTGGGGTGTATGCCAGGAAAATTGAGCAGCTGAAACAGAACATTCAGTTTACTTCATTGGCAACACCATTACTTGTTCCAATGATAGAAGAGGGAATCTACAACGATGAAATTAGCAGAAATATCATTGGGAAATACCTCAACGATCCTCTATTGGAAGGAATTAAATCGTTGATTCTTGGATGTACGCATTATCCCATCATCAAGGAGGAGATTAGAACCCATTACACTCAACAAAACAAAGAAATCGAGATTATAGATTCTGCGGAAACGGTAGCATTAGCACTTAAGTCTTTTCTGGAGTATCACCAGCTGGTGAATAAAGAATCCGTGGGTTCAGATCAGTTTTTGGTATCTGATTTTACAGAGTCCTTTGAGCATACAACGAAAACGTTTTTTGGTAAAGAAGTACACCTCGAACAAATCCCAATTTGGGATGAATTGGGTTAGATTTACAGTATGAACAGACTATTTATTCTTTCTATTGCGATCCTTTTATCAGCTTGTGCTGTGAATAAAAGTACTAAAACCATGCATCCGTATGAAGGAGGCATGGTTGGCTGTGGAGACTTTATCATTTATAAGCTGACAAATGACAATCAGGAATATGTTTCAGTAGTGGTTGACATGTCTGCTATTGAGTTAGAGGACTTTCAGGCATATGCCATTGGAAAAGCAGATGTTGTAAATGTGACAAGGAAAAAATTTGAAGGGCCCATTCATGCAGCGCTTTGCAACGATGTTATGGGAGAAAGACCTGAAGAGTTGCTTTCTGAAATTGCATTAAGTGGAATAGTTGAATTACGTGTGAATGAGACGCAGCGTAAGAATAAAGAAAAAGGTGAACCTTATACTGTGACATTGGTTCTCAAAAAGGTGGTTTTTGAAACCATGAGTATTGATTACCTCCGACTGGAGGATGTCAATGTTGGTTGGCTGCCAGGATAAACTTTACAAAATGTTTTCTTAGAAGGCCCTTCGGGGTAAATTCGAGTGTGATTTCATTCGCCATCTATTTGGGTTTCCTTTTAATCTTTGTCGTATTTGCTGTTTATGCAGAGCGAAAGACTGCTGCATTCATTCAAAACAGGCTGGGGCCAATGGAGGTAGGCCCAAAAGGCACACTTCAGACCATTGCGGATCTACTGAAGATGCTTCAGAAAGAGGACATTCGTGCGAACGCAATAGATATCATTCCCTTTTTGTTTGCACCGTTTATCGTATTTGCTGCAGTATTTACAGGCTTTTCGGTACTTCCTCTAAATTCAACCATTGACGGCTCAGGAGTTTCCAGCGGTGTTTTCTTTTTGCTTGCTATTGTGTCGCTTGATGTTCTTGGCATATTGATGGCAGGATGGGCTTCAAATAATAAATACAGCTTATATGGGGCGATGCGTTCAGTAGCGCAAATCGTTTCTTATGAGGTGCCTTTAGGGCTGAGTGTTTTATGTGTGATTATCCTCACAGGAACACTGAACCTTCAAACCATGAGTTTTTTGCAGGAAGGAGGATTTGCTGGGTGGAACATTATACAATACCCGATATTGATTATTCCTTTCATCATTTTCTTTATATCTGGTTTGGCAGAATCTAACCGTACACCTTTTGATTTGCCTGAATCAGAGTCCGAGCTAATTGGTGGGTACCATACAGAATATTCCGGATTTCGGTGGGGGATATTCATGCTTTCAGAATACGGCATGATGTTGCTCTTGTCGATTCTGGCTGCAATTCTGTTTTTTGGTGGGTGGAATTCGCCATTTTCCAGTATGCTGGATGGACCTATTTGGGGTACGTTCTGGTTGTTGTTCAAAGCTCTGCTTTTGATCTTTGTGCAGATGTGGGTACGTTGGACATTACCCCGGCTCAGGGTAGATCAGCTCATGAGTTTATCATGGAAGTATCTAACCCCGCTGGCTATTGTTATGTTGTTTGTCTGTGCAATGTGGAAACTATGGATAATTGGCTGATTTAGTGAGTTATTTAGGAAATATAGCGACCGGATTTAAGACCACCTGGAAGGGAATGAGACTATCCATCAAGTACTTTTTTCAGGCTCGTTTCGCCAGAAAGAAAGAATGGGTAGGAGAGAATAACTACTTTGAAAAAGCAAACGGAACATTCACTGTCCAATACCCTCATGAAGAAATTCCCATCCCGGATATTGGAAGGTATCAGCTTCACAATGAAATAGATGACTGCATTGTTTGTGATAAGTGTGCCAAAATCTGTCCGGTAGACTGCATCGATATTGAGCCGGTAAGATCGCCTGAGGTTTTTGGTCAGACCTCTGATGGCACTCCACTTAGAATCCATGCAGCCAAGTTTGATATCGATATGTCTAAATGCTGCTTTTGTGGATTATGCACGGTGGTTTGCCCCACGGAGTGTCTCACTATGACTAAAGAATTTGATTTTAGTACCACAGACATTCTGGATCATAATTTTTCCTTCAGCAAAATGACTGATCAGGAGATTGCAGAGAAAAAGAAAGAGTTTGAAGATTATCAGGTACAGAAAACGAAGGCAAAGCCTGAGCTCCCGGCTCAGAATAAAGAGGCAGACGTAATGAAGAAGCCAACAGCAAAACCTGTTTTTAAACCCCGAATTCCTAAAAAGAAATAATGATTGTTGCCATTCAGATTTTTATGGGTTTGTTAGTTCTGTCAGGAGTGCTGATCATTCTATTTACCAGGAACATTGTGCATGCTGCATATGCACTGTGTCTGGCACTTATTGGAATTGCTGGAGTCTATGTTGTTTTGATGGCAGAATTACTGGCCGTTGTTCAGATTATGCTTTATGCTGGCGGAGTTGTGATTCTATTGGCTTTCGGAGTGATGATGACGAATCGTCTGCGTGGTGAGAAAGTATTGTCTGGTTCCAATAACCAATTTATAGGAGGAGTTTTATCATTGGGGCTATTTGCCGGTCTTTCCTATCTCATTTCAACGGCATCATTCGGAACAAAACCTGTAAAAGGTCAAGATCAGATTGAATCAATTGGGGTTTCATTTCTTACCGATCACATTGTCGCATTTGAGTTGATCGCGTTTATTTTGTTGGTTGCGCTGGTAGGAGCGGCTTATCTGGCTAAAAATGCAGCAAATGAGTGAGCAGGTTTTAATATATTACTTATACCTTGCTGCGTTTCTATTTTCAGCAGGCACCTACGTGGTACTGACGAAACGAAGTGCCATTTTCGTACTCATAGGGGTCGAACTAATGCTCAATGCTGCGAATGTTGTGTTAGCTGCATTTTCCCAATTTGATCCGCAATTGAAAGGTCAGGTAGTTGCCATCTTTGCTGTCGTACTCACTGTCTGTGAGGTGTCGATTGCACTGGCTATTTTGCTCAATATTTACCGAAAGACCAAAGCTTCCAACCTGGACGAACTCACTAAACTTGGGAATCCATGAGTACGAGCATTGCCACGATATTGACGTTATTCTTACCATTGTTAGGTGGACTAATAGCCCTTGTATTTAAAAGGGAGCTTTATGCAATTCTCGGAATGGGAATCGGGTTCGTTTCATCATTATTTCTGACGATAATAAAAGCTGACTACTTATGGTTGGTGGAATGGCTTCCTGGATACGATTTATCGATTCGGATAGATAGCGCATCTTCCATTCTCATCTCACTTGTATTGCTCATTTCATTGCTGGTACACATTTTTTCACTGGAGTACATGCGTGAAGACAATGGGAAGCCCAGATATTTTGCAAAGTTAGGCTTCTTCACTTTTTCAATGATTGGCTTATTAATGGCTGATCACCTGATTCTACTTTTTGTTTTTTGGGAATTGGTGGGGCTTGCCTCTTACCTCCTGATCGGGTTTTGGTATCGGAAGGATGGAATTCCGTCTTCTGCCCGTTTGGCATTCATGACGAATCGAATTGCAGATGTTGCGCTTCTTGCTGGTATTTTGATGCTCAATTCTCAAGAGGCAATCCAAATTTCAACGATGACCACTAGCTGGTTGTTTGTCCCATCCATTCTGGTCGCCATTGGTGCTTTTGGAAAATCAGCACAACTGCCATTTTCGGGTTGGTTAACGAAAGCGATGGTGGGCCCTACGCCCGTTTCAGCACTCATTCATGCAGCAACGATGGTTGCCGCTGGGGTCTATTTGCTGTTCAGGGTTGCTCCATTTCTTCACCCGGACGCACTCATAATCATTGCGCTGATTGGGGCAGCTACCGCCTTCTATGGTGGCATATGTGCCCTGTTTCAACATGATATAAAGAAAGTGCTGGCATATTCAACCATCTCACAGCTGGGGTATATGGTTCTGGGAATAGGCGTTGGTGGCGCCAGCGCATCGATTTTTCATTTATTCACCCATGCATTTTTCAAAGCTGGACTTTTTTTGGGTGCCGGAGCACTCATTCATTTTATGCATAAGGTATCTACTGAAGATGCTCAGGATATGCGCAATATGGGTGGCTTAAGGAATCAGCTGCCGTGGACTTTTCGAGCTTTTCTGGTTTGCTCGCTGGCACTTGCTGGGTTACCGTTCTTTAGTGGGTTTATGTCAAAGGAAGCCATTATCCTTTCTGCATGGAATTGGGCCGATCAGCTGGGTACCTGGGCATACATTATTCCTGACTTTGCTTTGATCACGGCTTTTCTAACAGCATTGTATGTAGGCAGAATGGTATTATTGGTTTTTTATGGCACCTCCCGAGTTGAACTCAAAAGCTCTTTTGTAGAAAGCAATGCGCTAAAGTTGCCTCTGATATTCCTAGCACTGGGATCTTTATGGATTGCTTTTAATTGGAATCCATTGGCCCATGCTAGTTGGTTTAATTCATATTGGATGATTGAAGAACACTTTAGTGATGGCAGCTTGATTGTTACTTTCATGTCGATACTTTTGGTAGGTGTCGGGCTACTTTTATCCTACGGCCTGTTTAAACCGGACTCTGCATATGCGACTAGTTATCGTGATGTAACTGGTCGATTTGCCTCTGCACTAAATGGGTTTTATGTGGTCTGGCTTTATCAGAGAATTGGTGTGGGATTATCTTATGCAGCTAAACAGCTTCATTCGTTAGATCAAAAAGTGATTGATGGAGCGATTCATTTACTAGGAGTAAGCACGGTTGTATTTTCCAAAACCATCGCTTTGATTGATCGCTTTGCGGTAGATGGTCCGGTAAATGGAGCGGCTCATTTATCAGGGTTCATTGGGAAAAGGTTCGCCGCAATCAACTCAAGGGATACCCAGACCCAACTGGCATGGTTGCTCGTTGGTGTAATTTTAATTTTATCTTGGATTCTGTTTTTTTAACGCAGCATGCAAAATACCCTAACCTACATTTTTCTATTCCCACTGCTCATTGCAATGGTGATGCTTTTCATCCCATCAGAGCGATGGAGAGTGTTCAGGCGGCTATCATTTGCCGCTATCTCCATTCAGTTGATTTTGTCAGTTTTATTAGCACTTAGTTTTGATAAAGAATTAAACGCTAAAAGCTGGGCAGGAATGTTTCAGTTTGTAGAGCAGGTCAATTGGATCAATATGGATCTGGGTTCTGTGGGTTCCATCCAAATCCAGTACTTTTTAGGCGTAGATGGTATCAGTATGCCACTGCTAGTGCTTTCATCTTTTGTGCTGTTGATTGGGGTGATTTCATCCTGGAACATTCAGGAGAAAGCAAAAGGATATTTTATTCTCTATCTGATTCTTAGCTCCAGCATTGTCGGATGTTTTATTGCGTTAGATTTCTTCCTGTTCTATCTCTGCTTTGAGTTTATGCTTCTGCCTATGTTTTTCCTTATTGGAATCTGGGGAGGAGCAAGAAGGTCGTATGCTTCCATCAAATTTTTCCTTTACACACTATTAGGCTCGTTGTTCATTCTAGTGGTAATGATTGGGCTATATCTAAGTGTGGTGGATGGTGATGTAAACACCTTCAGTTTAGTTAAAATGATGGATGGTGCTTATGAATCAGGATCCATTCTGGATCCGTCATCTCCTGAGCTGATCTTTGGATACTCAGCTAGAGTACTCGCATTCATTTTTCTCATCATCGGGTTTGGAATCAAGCTACCTGCTGTGCCTGTACACACCTGGCTGCCAGATGCACACGTGGAAGCCCCCACACCCATATCGG
This sequence comes from Ekhidna sp. ABH4_415, assembly GCF_056161305.1. Classification (NCBI taxonomy): domain Bacteria; kingdom Pseudomonadati; phylum Bacteroidota; class Cytophagia; order Cytophagales; family Reichenbachiellaceae; genus Ekhidna; species Ekhidna sp. ABH4_415. Next base: position 108,778 of record NZ_JBSWYW010000010.1, on the reverse strand, counting down.
TAGTGCTTGCAGGGCTTTTATTGAAGGTTGGAGCATATGGACTGCTCAGAATCGCATACGGTATCTTCCCGGATATAGCGATTGTCTATTCCGGATTTGTTGCGGTTGTCGGTGTGCTCTCCATCATTTATGGTGGAATGAACGCACTGGCACAAAGAGATTTGAAACGGATGGTGGCCTACTCATCAGTTTCCCACATGGGTTTTGTTCTGGTCGGGTTGGCTTCTCTGACCTCAGTCGGATTTTCCGGATCATTGTTTCACATGGTTTCCCATGGATTGATCTCTCCTGCATTATTCTTGATAGCCGGAGTGATCTATGATCGAACAGGAAACAGACAAATGGAGAATTTCAGTGGCCTGGCTTCCAAAATGCCGGTTTATACTTTCTTTATGGCGATCTTCTTTTTTGCAGGGCTTGGGTTACCCGGACTATCGGGATTTGTTGGGGAACTGATGGTGTTGATGGGAGCTTTTGGGAGTTCGCACTTCTCATTGTGGATCGGGATTCTGGCAACCTCCGGCATAGCAATTTCAGCAGCCTATTTTCTCTGGACCATTCAGCGCATGTTTTATGGAAAATACTTCGTTAGGGAGTCGACATGGGAGCCAAACATGTTGGATTTAACAGCCAGAGAGAAATTCATGCTGATCCCGTTGACGGTTCTGGTTATTGTGTTGGGCGTTTACCCACGTTTGATGCTGGACTACTCCAATGAAACCATCGAATTTTTCATTCAGCAGATAAGCCGTTTCTATCCATGAACTTAAATGATCAGCTAAATGGAATACTGAATGATCTCCAGGGTGTCTGGACGGAATCGATTCTTATCGTTGGAGCCATATTCATTCTCATAGTCGGTCTCCTCGATTCCAATAAATGGTTATTGAAAAGTTGCTTTCTGGGCGTTTTGCTTCTTACAGTGTATCTCAACTCCCTCAATGAGTCGACAGGGCTACTTATTGAGAACAGCCTTCACATCAAACCATCTGCATTGCAGTTTGGATCACTGTTTATATGGGTTGGAATATTACTTCTCAGCTATCAGCGATCAGCTAAACACCTGGTAGAATTCTGTTTTTTTATTCTGGCTCTGTTGGCCGGTAGTTTGTTTATGATGAAAGCCAATAGCTTATTGATCGTGTACCTTTCAATTGAGCTGGCATCATTTGCTTCCTATATCCTCACAAACTTCTCATTCAAAAAACCGGGCTTTGAAGCTGGTATCAAATACTTGCTATTTGGTGCAATAAGTTCTGCATTCATGCTTTTTGGCATAGGAATTATTTATGGGACCACTGGCACTTTTTTCATCTCAGACTGGGGTATCGCTACATTCCAGGACCTGTTTTCACAGGTAGGATTCGTGTTTTTGCTTCTTGGAATTTTCTTTAAGATATCTCTTGTACCCTCTCATATCTGGGTACCGGCAACCTATCAGGCGGCACCTGCTGATGCCACAGCATTTATGTCAATAGTGCCTAAACTGGCTGGTTTGGTCTTGCTGAAAAATCTTTTTGACGCAAACCTATTCGTGGCAGATCATTGGATATATGCATTGGTTTTGATGTTGGGGATACTAACGATACTATTCGGAACACTGGGGGCTCTTCGGCAGCAAAATGCACGAAGGATGATCAGCTTTGGCGCTATTGCTCATTCGGGGTTTCTTCTCCCTTTTGCATTGCTAGCTACTGATTTATCAGCAAGCAGTTTTTGGTACTATGCAGTGACGTATTCCATTATGAACCTTGCCGTATTCTATTTGCTCGATGTTTATGAAAAGAAGGATATTCATAATGTGTCTGATTATGCTAAAACAAAGCATGCTACCTGGTTAGGTGCTGCGTTTACCTTGATATTGATTTCGCTGGTTGGGATACCCCCACTTGCTGGCTTTACAGCAAAGTTTTTCCTTTTCACCACCTTGTGGGAAGGCTATCAGGGACTAGCAAATGGCTATTTACTGTGGTATTTGACAATTGCTGTGCTAGCTACAGTAGCTTCTTTGTTCTTTTATCTACAGCTTCCCAAGCAGATTTTTCTGGGTCAGTCGCAGGACACTCAGTCTATCAAATTCAAATTCTCAACGAAAATTTTGGCAACTCTTTTCTGTATTGTGTTGTTATTGTTGTTCTTTGCACCTCAGCTGGTAATGGAAGCGAAACAATTGCTTAACAACGTCCATGAGTGACCCGATTAAACACGAATGTGGCATAGCCCACCTCCGCCTCAGGAAACCCCTCCAATATTATATTGACAAATACGGCACGCCTGCATATGCAGCCAAAAAGATGTACCTGCTTATGAAAAAGCAGAGTAATCGGGGGCAGGACGGTGTTGGTATTGCAAGTATCAAAATTGATTTACCTCCAGGGCTAAGATACATTTCTCGATATCGCACGATTAATTCCAATCCAATTGAAGAGATATTTGGGAAGATCAGCAAGAAGTATTTAAAGGCAAAAAAAGATCCAAGTGGAGAAGTTTCTAATGCCCAATGGCTAAAAGAAAATTATGCGTTCACCGGGGAATCATGGCTGGGTCACCTCAGATATGGGACACACGGAAAAAATAGTATAGAAAATTGTCATCCGTTTCTAAGACAAAATAACTGGAGAAGCCGTAACCTGGTTATGGCGGGCAACTTCAACATGACCAACGTAGAAGAGCTGTTTAACATTCTGGTTGGTCTGGGACAGTTCCCTAAGGATAAGGTGGATACGGTGACGGTAATGGAAAAAATCGGCCACTTTCTGGATGAGGAAAACCAACGCATTTTCGATAAATACAAGGATGAACTGACCAATGAAGAAATTACCTACAAGATAGAAGAGGAGATTGATCTGCAGCGTGTGTTACACCGCTCTTGTCGGGATTTTGATGGTGGATATGCAATGGCAGGAATCATCGGATATGGAGCATCTTTCGTGGCAAGAGATCCGGCTGGAATACGTCCGGCCTATTATTACGCGGATGATGAAGTGGTTGTCGTCACTTCTGAAAAGCAAGCCATTAAAACTGCCTTTGGTTGTGAGTATTCGGATATACAGGAAATTCATCCGGGACATGCACTTATCATTTCCAAAAATGGCGATTATGAACAGAAGCAATTCATTGAGCCAATAGAGAGGAAATCGTGCTCATTCGAGCGAATCTACTTCTCCCGGGGAACGGACCCGGATATCTATCAGGAACGAAAAAAACTTGGAGAATTATTGGTGCCTCAGGTGCTGAAGTCTATCAACTTTGATCTGAAAAACACGGTTTTCTCATATATTCCAAACACGGCTGAAACATCCTTCCTGGGTCTTATGAGAGGAATGGAGCAATACCTCATTGCCAAGCGAAAGGAGGTCATTATGGATGGAAAGCCATCGGCGGATTCCATCGAGGAGATGCTCAACTTCCAACCCCGCGTAGAGAAGCTGGTATTGAAAGATGCGAAGCTGCGAACATTCATTACAGATGACAAGGGGAGAGACGAGCTGGTATCTCATGTGTATGATACTACCTATGAGGTGATAAATAAACATACGGATACACTGGTAGTCATCGATGATAGTATTGTAAGGGGGACAACCCTTGAAAAGAGCATACTTACCCTTCTGGACCGATTAGAGCCAAAGAAAATCGTCATCGTTTCCTCAGCCCCTCAGATTCGATTCCCGGACTGTTATGGAATAGATATGAGCAAGATGAAGGAGTTTCTTGCCTTTAGAGCGGTACTTGCTCTACTGAAAGAGCATGATAAAGAGGAACTTTTGGATATTGTATTTGATAAATGTCTGACCAGCCAATCTGATCCTAATCCTGTAAATCATGTGAATGAGCTTTATCATGAATTCACGGATGAGCAGATTTCTCAGAAGATCACTGAGATCGTGCAACCGAAGGGAATGAAAGCGGAAGTAGAGGTTGTGTATCAGACAGTCGAAAATCTTCATAAGGCATGTCCTAATCACCTGGGGGACTGGTACTTTACAGGTAACTACCCAACACCGGGAGGCAACCGGGTGGTGAACAAAGCTTTCATTAATTTCATGAAAGGAATCGAAGTTCGCGCCTATTAGCGAAACAATTTTGCCTTTAAATCACTTTATAGTGGTATGAAGGTAAGCGAAAAAGAGATTCTTTTTATTTACGATTCTTCGGACATGCAACAACGCGAGGGGCTGGCCTATGTGAAATCTCTAAGGCATTATGAGGTAAAAGAGATTGATGTTCAAAAAGACAAGGTGACACAGCTTCAGCTAAGTAATCTTGCTAGGCGACTAGATGTATCGATCAAAGCACTAATGCGAACAGACAATGAGTCCCATTTCAGCGATGTGATGGATTTAGACGGACATGATTTTCTGGATTATTTGTCATCTAACTTGTATATGCTTAAGACCCCAATTGTCGTTTATCCTGATCATGCAAAATTTATAGGGTCACAATACGAGTTAATTAAGGAAGACGGTATAAACAGTATGTCCAATGTGCAAACTTCCAGAACAATTAAGCAACGGGAGCAGGGATAATCATTCCAACTGAACCGGCTGCTCAGTACCATATTTTTGTATCATCCACTTTTCCCCGTACACAGATCCGTAAGTGATTTCTATTTCAGGAAAGTCAATACGAGTAGTATCCCCCCCTGAAAACCAGGACCAAAGGATATAAGAGTTTAATGAGTCTTCGTGAACTTGAACAAGGTTTATTGAATTACCTGCTGGAATCAATCTTCCTTTACTAATATTGGAATATCCCAACCTGGTTAATGAATCCTCTTTTTTTATAACTTCATCAACAAAATCTGCTGGATCCATTTTATATATGCTGTCCTTGTAAATCAGTTTCACATCCTCAATGAAAGCAGGGCCGATTCCGTTATTAATCAGGATTAAACGGTAGGCATCATTGTTTCTGGCATTCCAGATTTCAAGATACGGAAGGACCGATGCATACTGCTGTTTCCGGAAAATATTTGTTTGATAGATGATGGTAAATAGCGTACCCAGTGAGGCTACAATAGCTACAATGCTAACCCACCGATCAGAAGACCATTTTTTCATGCAGCTAAAATAGCCACATCGTAGAATATGTTATACGGAAAAGCTCTCGCCGCACCCACAGGTTCGGGATGCATTTGGGTTTACAAACTGAAATCCTTTTCCATTTAATCCATCGGAGAAATCAAGAGTCGTACCCAGGAGGTAAAGCAGACTCTTTTTATCAACGAGTATTTTTACGCCTTTGTCTTCAAATACTTCATCTGAATCCTGGATTTCGGGATCAAAAGACAGATCGTACATAAGTCCCGAACATCCGCCTCCTTTCACTGAAACTCTAATATTATGATCCAATGATTTACCCTCTTTTCCTAGTAGGGTCACAATCTCTTCTCTAGCTTTGTCTGTCACATTTATCATCAGGCCACCGGGTTTAATACAATACTGAAAACGGTAATATTATTCATGTCTCTACCATAATATAGCTTATCCATAGCATCATACATGTTCTTTGCTCGGAAATAAGAAGTCTGCAGTTCATTCATGCCCTTTGTCATCCATTGGATAGTAAATGAACTCTCCTTGTCTTTATGCGTGCGAACGTAATCAAGCATCTTGTGCAAGACATCTGTTTTATCAAAGCCGCTAATCGACTTAAACAGAAATGATTGATTGTGCCGTGGGTTAATAGTGATCAAATCCAGTTTGATCTTCCCCTCAGCATTCGAAAATTCGAAAATCACCTCATCACTCCTCAGTCCGAGGAAGTTCTTTATCTCATTCTGAATCTTTGCAGACTCTACGTGTATGTCTGGTCGTAGCTCCATTTCCTTTAATTAATCGGTAAACTTTTCAGATCGACTGAAAGTTCCTGCATTTTTGCAAACTTACTTAATTGATCTAGTTTATGTGGAAAAACGTTGAGCATATTGGCATAGCAGTCAAAGACTTAAGCAATTCAAACAAGCTGTTTGAAACACTTTTTAACAAGTCGTCTTACAAAGAAGAGGAGGTTGAGTCGGAGGAGGTGACCACCTCGTTCTTCCAACTTGGAGAAACCAAGATAGAGCTGCTGGAAGGAGGAAGTGATAGCGCTATTGCCAAATTCATAGAAAAGAAGGGTGAGGGTATTCATCACATCGCGTTTGAAGTTGAAGACATATATGCAGAAATGGAACGGTTGAGGAATGAAGGATTTCAAATCCTGAATGAAGAACCCAAACGAGGAGCAGACAATAAGCTGGTTTGCTTTGTCCACCCCAAAACAGCCAATGGCGTATTGGTAGAGTTATGTCAGGAAATTAGGTGATAATAATTAGTCTGTCATGCTGACGAAGGAAGCATCTCTGAATATTTAGTAGATCCTTCCCTGCACTCAGGATGACACATTTATAAGATAACATGAGCGACGAAAAAAGAACAGAAATAGGTGAGATTGGCGAATTTGGCTTAATTGACCGAATCGCTGAAAAGTTTGAGCCGAAAAACGAAAAAACAGTTAAAGGTATTGGTGACGATACTGCCGTTTTTGATTTAGGTGATAAATACTTGCTCACTACTACGGACATGCTTTTAGAGGGAGTACACTTTGATTTATCATATATGCCTTTGCCTCACTTAGGCTACAAAGCAGTAGCAGTGAATATCTCTGACATTGCAGCGATGAACGGCACTCCAACGCAAATCACAGTCAATCTGGGACTCAGCAATCGCTTCTCGGTTGAAGCAGTAGAGGCGATCTATGAAGGAGTGAAAGCAGCCTGTGATGAATATAATGTGGATTTGGTTGGAGGTGACACCACGTCTTCTGCGTCCGGTCTGGTTATTTCAGTAACAGCGCTTGGCGAAGTGCAAAGAGACAATATCGTGTACCGCAATGGAGCAATGGAAAACGATATCCTGTGTGTGACGGGTGATTTGGGAGGTGCATTTGTTGGGCTGCAGGTGCTGGAGAGGGAGAAACAGGAATACCTGGCCAATCCGGATATGCAACCACAACTAACGAAATATGAATATGTGGTAGGTAGGCAGCTACGGCCCAAGGCTCGAATGGATATCATTCATGAATTCAAAGATCTGGGCATTCGACCTACATCCATGATCGATGTATCTGACGGACTGGCATCTGAAGCTTTTCACTTGTGTAAACAATCCGGTTTGGGAGTGGCGATCTATGAAGATAAACTTCCGATCGAAAAGGAAGCATTTGAAACCGCAGCGGAATTTAGTATCGATCCAAACTCATGTGCAATGAACGGGGGAGAGGATTATGAGCTTCTTTTCACGATTGGGCAAGATGATTTTGAGAAAATCAAAAACCATGCGGATATCCATACGATTGGGTATATGCAGGCCAAGTCTAAAGGCAAGACGTTTGTTACCAGAAGCCAGAATGTGGTGGAACTACAAGCGCAAGGCTGGAGGCATTTCTAAAAAAAAATACCCCTAAATAGGTATTGTCATTAAGGCCCTAATCATGGATTTTACACTTGAATCAATTTATAAATTTTAAGTGATGAAAAAACTCTATGTAATTTTTTTGGCTGCAATCGTGGCAGCATGTGGCAGTGACGATGGCGGTACCGATCCTTTTTCTGATATTCCTTCTGGAGAAATTGTGTCTGTTGATGAAAGGGACTTTGTACTTACAGGCGAAGATGCTTCCGGAAGAACCGCACAAACGTATAAGTGGTGGAAGCAGGATGTAAGCAAAATTGATTTTAGCTCAGAAGAGTGTGGTGATGATGAAGACTTATCACAAACTGACGTTTATTATGCATTCACATCCTCCGGGGATATACGGGTAAGACAAGGTTCTTCTGGTGATGGTTATGTCGCCAGAACATGGGCATGGTCCTCTTCGGCAAAAGACGCAATCAATATAGATGGCGAGACAAGTGTTGATTTTGAATTAAGGGCTCTGAATAATTCTGAACTTATTTACGCTTCATATCAATCTGCGCAAGGCTGCTCATTGGTTACTTGGGAAAGATTCATTCAGTAATTAAATGTTTTGGGAATGCTGAGCTTTTCGTATGAAAAGCTCACATTTTGTTTTCTTCCCGCGAAATAAAAATGCTTTTCCACGATAGACTCTCCATTCTTTTTTCTTTTTATTAAAGGCTAATCTAAAAGGATACTTTTTTAGGCGAATGTTAAAGTTCATATAATGGCTGTAGTGACTAAACGCAAAATTCTAAATGCCCTATTTCAATTTCTTGCACAATTAGTTACAAAACTTGCATAAAAAAAGGCCGCCCGATTGCTCGGAACGGCCCATCACCTAATCACTAACTACTATTACTTACTCGCTACTAAGCTTATACTTAAGTCGAAATTGTCATAAATTGTTTTGTCACCCAGGTTGTCAAAGAAACTACCTGATCCATATCGCACGTCAAATTTTGATCGGTCAATGGTGATATCTGCTGATGCAGTGATCTTACCATCCTTTTCGTTTACGTCTGCGGTAAACTGAATCTCTTCCGTGTTTTCTTTGATCGTGATGTTGCCAATGATTTTATATTTTCCTGGTCCCTGCGGCACTGCCTTCGTGATCACGAAAGTGGCTGTTGGGTATTTCTCTACTCCAAAGAAATCACTGGATTTAAGGTGTCCTTCCAGCTTTCCTTTCATTTCACCGCTCAGGTCTCTGTTCTCAATGGTAGTCATGTCGATTGTGAATATCCCTCCGACTAACTGTCCATCTTCCATCTCCAATCTTCCGCCTTTCAGCGTAATCACTCCATTGTGCTGACCAGTTACTTTTCTACCAGTCCACTCGACAATACTCTCTTCTACGTTTACGCTATACTTTTCTTTTGCCTCACCACTTAGTAATGCAGCTAGAATGATAAATGTTTTAATCATTGTTTTTTTTGTTAAGTCTTCGTTGTTTCAAATTAAATGTATATACATATAATGTACAAGCGTACAACGAGAAGAGTTCAAAATTGTTCCATAATTTTGAAGAAAATTTGAAAGTAATGATAGAGGTAGGAAAAACGCTGGTTTCTGATGATGTGATAGCTGAGCAGTTTGTATGTGATTTGACGAAATGTAAAGGAGCCTGCTGTGTGGAGGGAGACCTGGGAGCTCCATTGCTAAAGGAGGAATTGCCTGAGATTGAAAAGGTGATCGAGCTGGTAAAGCCCTACCTGACCAAAGAAGCCATTGAGGTATTGGAAAAGGAGGGAGGCTACCTCCTGGATGAGGATGGAGACTATTCTACCACTACGATCAATGGAAAAGAATGTGCATTTGCGTTTTACGATAATGCAGGTATACTCAAATGCAGTATCGAGCAGGCACATAAAGAAGGTAAAACTGACTGGAAAAAGCCAATCTCGTGCCACCTCTATCCGATACGTGTAGCGAAGCTTCCGGACTTTGAAGCACTCAACTACGACCGTTGGCAGATCTGCTCACCAGCCTGTGATCTCGGCAAAGAATTAAAAGTACCTGTATATAAATTTCTTAAAGACGCCCTTATCCGAAAGTTTGGAGAAGACTGGTATGCTGAGTTGATGGAGAAAGTTGAGAGGTAAGTAATGCACCAACCCAAGTCTTAGGAAGCATCCATCCTCTCTACTTTTGAGGGAGGATAAAAAATAGTCTCGGCAATATGCTGAGACTATAATTAGTTTCAGTCGATCGGCTGCACAAGCAGCAGCATACACTCCATTGCAACTATTTAGATAGAAGATTTAGTTAAACCCCAAGGTCAAATGGACACATTGGCTCTGGCTGAGAATAAATTATCCACGATGAAGTAAGTAAAAAGCACAATCCCACCAATCATAATTAGTGAAATTCCGAATGGCCATGCGGTAAAATGAAACGCAATGCCAGAGAGTAAAAATCCTGCTCCAATGAATCCAATGACCGTTTTCAGTCGGTCACGGGTGGACTTAGTATAAGAAAATCGATCAAATATTACTTGTGTACCAAATCCAAACACACCTATAAAGGCTCCCAAAAACATGAGTAATGGTCCACCTTTTAGGAGGCTTACTTCCAGGAAAAATGCAACTACCATGATAACTAATGAAATTACTCCGGTAACTAGTGTTCTCTTTTTCATAATCATATGATTTTTTGTTAATAATAGAGTTTCAGCTTCAATGGCTCTTATTTGGTTAATCTCAAATGCTTCAAATACTTGTTCTTCAGCTACTTTGTAAGGGATGCCTTGGCTCAATCTCTCTTCAACCATGCAACAGACGTGATCAAATAAATCAATAAAAAGGGATTGATTGCTTAGTTCAGCTTCTTCTAGCTTTCTTTCAAGGCTGTCCAAATATTCTCGATTCATGATGTAATTTGGAGTGAAGGTTTAGGATTTAAGAACGCTGTAAGCGTCTTCATGAAATCAAGTAGCTCACTTCTCTTAGTTTCTGAGCTCTCTTTACCATCCGTCGTTAGTGAATAGTATTTTCTGGTTCGATTTCCTACGCTTTCCCTTGTGACTACTACTAACCCGTCTTTTTCTAGTTTGTGTAAAATAGGGTAAAGTGCTCCCTCTGTTAAAATGATTTTCTCCCTGGTTCGCTCTTTCACTACTTTGCTAAGTTCGTAACCATACATTCTGTCATTTTCACTGAGAAGTTGGAGAATGATTGTTTTTAATGTTCCTCTTATGAGCTCATTGGAATACATACCTAAAAATCTTATGCATAACAATATTAGGTATATTTTTTAAAAATTCCAATTCTATGGAGTTTTAAGGGGGCTGATAATGTTTAAGAATGAGTATTTGTTGGGGTTCTTACCTGAGCCCCAACAAGTAAAAGATAATGGCAGCAGTGGTTGGTTTGATGAAAGTGGAGAATCAATTGAAAAGCAGTAGTCTTCGATCCCCGATCCGCCTCAGAGTCACTCCTGGGTAGGAGAGCGGGATAGCGGACTCAGAGGAATACAACAGTAATTAACAAAGCCTCAGAGTACTCTGTGAGTAACTCTGAGGGGAAAGCACTTATTTAGAAAGTATTCCAAATCGTTCTCCCATCAAAAGATGCTTGTAAGAGCTGCCATCTTCTTTCATCGGTGCATCTAAAGTGAATTGAACACCTTCCTGAAAGATCAGGATAAAGTCAGATCCGCCGAATGCAAAATGTCCAAGCATGTCACCTTTCTTAACTTTCGTCCCCGGAACCACATTTGATTCGAAGTTTACTGATCCAACAACCACCATGCCTATAGGTAGTAGTGCGACAAGTCCATAATTTTCAGTTTCAAGGATGACACATCCTCTGGTTTCAACAGTCTGCCAACCGGTTTTGGCAGTAGGGTTAAAAGCGTATCTATTATTTTCTTTATCCCACCATAGCTCACCTCCTGTGGGATTGATTCCCTGAATGATACGAGCTTCTTTTATAGTCCCACCTAGAGGGAAATGATACCGGTGATAGTCATTGACATTCAGAAAAGAATGAGTGAATGTTCCGTTGGCAAAGGCATCTTTGTACTTGCTATCTTCACCTATCAGATTTGAAATGGATTTAAGTGTAGCAGATTTTACCAAAACCCCATCCTTATCTACAAGCATGGAGCTGCTATCAATCGCCCAAACCCCTTGGGGTTCAGAATCAGCAAATGAGGCTACTATGGAGTCTGCCTCAGGATCAGCGATAGGACGCTCATTCGGAGATTTAAGGTAGCGAGCAAAGAAGTCATTGAACGTTTTCCAATTGGATGGATCTTCATACCAGCCATTTTGTAATCCGAAATTCGGATCATTGAGAGCCATTTGGTAATACGATTCATTCCACGAATCTTCTGTATCGAGATAGCTACCCCATGATTTACTGAATGTGACCAGCCATTCAGCAAATGGACCATAGTATTGTAAGGAGTTATTCACTAATCCTTTTCCTTCCAACTCTGGTAGTGGTTGATCGATCAGGAAATAAAAGGCACACAGTCCCTGAAAGATATGATCAAAAATTTCCGGGTACTCCTCTTTTTTAAGTAAAGCCCATGGTACTGTTGTTTCTGCCCACGAGACAAAACGATAATATTCTTCAAGGTTTTGTGCAGGGTTGGTATTTGGATCTGAGTTAATTGCTTTGGCTTTAGCTAAAGATGATTCAACAAGTCCTTTCAATTCAACGTCAGTATCTAAAAGTGCAATAAGTTCTTGAGTGGCTTCCCCATATTGAATTTCTTCATCCGGAGCTGTACAAGAGAAAGTAATGGTAATAAAGAGAATAACCGAAAGTAAGAAGCGTAGCGATCTCATGTTTATAGGATTGGTAATAACTCTAAAGATAGCTAAGATCAAATATAATGTGAGGTTTCGTTTTGCGCATAATTATCAAGTATCAACCCAGAGTTGAGATGCTTTAGATTCGCTATCGCAGATTTAATAAAACAAAAACCCCTCACCGTTTCCGATAAGGGGTTTCAATTTCACAACAGTAATTAACAAAGCCTCAGAGTTCTCTGTGAGTAACTCTGAGGGGAAAGCAACTATTCCTTGAGAAATATTTGGGGTTTAAGAACTCTCCACCTTACTATTTCTTTGTTGGTTTACCCTCTTTAGCTATTTCAAGATGCATCCATGTAAAAGGAGCAGAGTGAATTAATTACCTATTCTTAATGTATCGCCTCTGACAAAGTTTTCATCATTGTATGTTACTGACATACCATTTCCTGTAGCAGCATTTACCTCAAATCGTTTAATCTTATTTTCATGATATTCTAAATAATCTGAGAATAATAATTCTTGTAATCCGTCTTTTGAAATATAAATATTGGTTAGCACATTGTTTTTAAATTGCCAGGTACCTCTTACAGCTACAATGTGGAATATCGAGTCAGTTGGGTGTTGTAGCGAATATGAATAGCTGTGTGAGGGAATAGATTCATTTACTAGCTCCAATGAAATTTCACCTGTATCGAAGTTTGTTGCAATTATTTCGATCCCTGAAGACATTCTATTCAATTCTATATTTATAACATCTCCATTACTTAATTCGTCAAACGAAATAGTTGTGTCAGCAGCATATGCATCAAGTTCTGGAAAGCTAGTATGTTGAACGGATGAACTATCGTTTGTTGTATAAATAACTCCACTTGAACTGTAAGTACCTACGTTATGAGGAGGTTGTGAAAATTCATTAGCTATTGGTATATATTGGCCATTAAACTTAACTGTATTGTTGACTTGCTCCATACCATATCCTGTCCCTTTCTTATACGAGTGCACGTAGAAGGTGTAAGTGCCCTCAGAAATATCCAGACTGATTTCTGTTACTGAAGGAAAGAAAATCCCATCTGCATACATACTACCATCTTTATGTATCATAATTGCTGTGACAGCATTATCTGAGTTATCAGTTATTCGACCTTGATTAAAATCAGAATCGATGACATCCACATATCCAGACAGGTTTATTTTTATGGTTTTAAAGGTGTCAATTTTTTTTTCGTCTTGATCATGTCCGCATGAAATGATTATTAAAGCGGTCAAGGTTAGTGATAAAAGTGATTTCATTAGCTTCTTAAAAATTGATTAGGTTAAGATAGGGTTGTTTGATTATTAATCTTTATATAGTTCTTCTAATCCCTGCAACAGAAAATATTCCTTCCAAATATAATACTAAAAAACCCCTCACCGTTTCCGATGAGGGGTTTCAATTTCTAAGAGAACTTAATGTCTATTTCAGCACACTAAAATCCCAAGTATCCAAATACTTCGTAGTAAATTGACCGGATTTAAACGCCTCATCATCCATCATCTTCAGATGGAAAGGTATGGTCGTTTTTATTCCTTCAATCACGGTCTCTTCCAGCGCTCGCTTCATCTTAATAATTGCTTCTTCCCTGGTTTGAGCACTCACAATCAGTTTACCAATCATTGAGTCGTAGAATGGAGGGATCACATAGCCTGCATAAACGTGGCTATCTATACGCACCCCATGTCCACCAGGGAAGTGCAAGTTCGTGATCTTACCCGGACTAGGACGGAACCCATTTGCAGGATCTTCCGCATTGATCCGCACCTCTATGGAGTGCAGCTGCGGATAGTAGTTGCGCCCGGATATTGGCTCACCAGCCGCTACTTTGATCTGCTCTTTGATCAGGTCATAATCGGTCACTTCTTCCGTGATCGGGTGTTCTACCTGGATACGCGTATTCATTTCCATGAAGTAGAAGTCACCATGCTTATCCACAAGGAACTCTACCGTACCGGCACCTTCATATTTGATCGCTTCTGCACCTTTGATCGCTGCAGCTCCCATCTTCTCCCGTAGCTCTTGCGTTACGATAGGGGAAGGGGTCTCCTCGATCAGTTTCTGGTGTCTTCGCTGGATGGAACAGTCTCTTTCAGAAAGGTGACAAGCTTTTCCTCTACTGTCACCCACGATCTGAATCTCTACGTGACGTGGCTCTTCCACGAATTTCTCCATGTACATGCCATCGTTTCCAAACGAAGCAGCAGCTTCCTGGCGGGCACTATCCCATGCTTTCTTGAATTCGCTTTCCTCTTTGATGAGTCGCATTCCCTTACCACCACCACCGGCAGTCGCTTTGATCATCACCGGGTAGCCTATTTCTTTCGCAAGGCTCATTCCCTGCTCAGCAGACTCAAGCAACCCTTCAGATCCGGGAACAACCGGAACACCAGCAGCAATCATGGTTGCCTTGGCAGTCGCTTTGTCTCCCATTTTGCTGATCATTTCCTCACTTGCACCGATAAACTTAATGTTGTTCTCGGCACACACTCTGGAGAATTCAGCATTCTCAGATAGGAACCCATATCCCGGGTGGATGGCGTCAGCATTTGTTACCTCAGCTGCAGCAATAATATTTGGAATTTTCAGGTAAGAATCCTTTCCTGCAGCAGGACCGATACACACCGCCTCGTCAGCGAAGCGAACATGCAAACTATCAGCGTCAGCTTTGGAGTATACAGCCACCGTTTTGATACCCATCTCCTTACACGTACGAATGATGCGCAAGGCGATTTCACCACGGTTGGCAATCAATATCTTGTTAAACATAAGCAGCTATGTTTTAAGATGGATCAACTAAGAAAAGTGGCTGATCGTATTCTACCGGTTGCGCATTGTCAACCAATACCTTTACGATTTTACCAGACACTTCTGATTCAATTTCATTGAATAGCTTCATCGCTTCGATGATGCAGACCGGATCCCCTGCTTTTACTGAGCTTCCAACCTCTACAAACGAAGGAGACTCAGGGTTTGGTGACCGATAGAACGTACCGATCATCGGAGATTTAATTTCCACAAGGTTGCTATCACCAGCAGGAGCTTCTCCACCACCGTCTGCAGCAGGAGCAGGAGCTGCCTGAGGAGCAGGTGCAGCAGGAGCAGGAGCCGGGGCTGCCGCAGGAGCAGATGCTATTACATGCTGCTCTGCACTTCGCTTGATGCTTACCTTAAAATTGTCTGTTTCAATATTTACTTCTTCCAGTCCTGACTCGGAGAGGAAATTGATCAATTCTTGAATTTCTTTCGCCTTCATAGGTTAATTGTTGATTAAAAAATCTTAAGAACTAAGGTAATTAATTTCTTTCAGGGAAGCAGGTAATTATTTCACCCGTTCCACATAAGTTCCATCCACGGTGTTTACTTTAATTACTTCATCCTGTTCGATGAACATCGGTACCTGGATGGTTGCACCTGTTTCCACCACCGCATTCTTGGTGGCGTTGGTTGCTGTATTGCCTTTCACACCCGGATCAGCCTGAGTAACCGTCATGACTACATGCTGTGGAAGTTCGCAACCCAGAATTTTCTCTTCTTCGGCATGGAAGAGAATTTCTACTTCCTGCCCGTCCTTTAAAAACTTAGGAGCGTTGATCAGGTCTTCTTCGATGGCAACCTGCTCGTAAGTGTTCGTATCCATAAAGTGATAGCCCATATCATCCTTATAGAGGAACTGGTAAGGCCTACGCTCCACACGTGCAGTAGTGATTTTATGTCCGGCAGAAAAGGTATTATCTACCACTTTGCCGGTTCTTATGCTTTTTAGTTTGGTACGTACAAAAGCAGGGCCTTTGCCAGGCTTTACATGTTGAAACTCCACTACACTGTACAGATCGTGGTTAAACTCTATCACCAATCCGTTTTTGATGTCTGACGTAGTTGCCATGAATATTTAGCTTAGTTAGTTGATTACTTTGGATCGTATGCCCACTTCACCCAAATGGACCCCCATGTAAACCCACCACCAAAGGCAGCAAGAATCAGGTTGTCTCCTTTTTTGAGTTTGCTTTCATAATCCCACAAACATAGTGGAATGGTACCACTTGTTGTATTGCCATACTCAGCGATGTTGAGCATTACTTTTTCTTCTCCAACACCCATTCTATTGGCCGTTGCATCGATGATTCGTTTATTGGCCTGATGAGGAACAAGATACGCTACGTCATCTGCAGTCAGGTTATTTCGTTCCATCACCTGCGCTGCTACGTCTGCCATATTCTTCACAGCAAACTTGAATACGGTAGAGCCTTCCTGATAGGCAAAGTGCTCCCTGTTCTTCACTGTTTCTTCTGAAGCAGGGCGTCTGCTACCTCCAGCCTTCATGTGTAGGTAAGGTTCGCCAGAGCCGTCAGATTTCAGGATGGAATCTTTGATGCCAAAGTCCTCTTCAGTTGGTTCCAGCATCACAGCACCAGCTCCATCACCGAAGATGATGCAGGTCGCCCGGTCGGTGTAATCTACAATGGAAGACATCTTGTCTGCTCCAATGACTACTACCTTCTTGTATTTGCCGGTCTCAATGAATTGAGAGCCTGTGGCCAATGCATAAAGGAAACCGGAACAGGCAGCCTGAATGTCATAGCCAAAGGAGTTTACCGCTCCTACTTTATTTGCTATGATATTAGCTGTGGCCGGAAAAACTAAATCCGGAGTAGTCGTCGCACAAATAATGAGATCGATCTCCTCCGGATTGGTATTGGTTTTTTTCAGTAGTCCCTCCAGGGCCTTTACAGCCATGACAGAGGTGCCCTGATTTTCACCTTTTAAAATATGTCTTCGTTTGATGCCCGTTCTTGTGGTGATCCACTCATCGTTGGTGTCCACCATCTTCTCAAGATCCTTATTCGTGATTACGTCCTCAGGTACGTACCCTTGAACGCCGGTAATCGCTGCGTGAATGTTAGGCATCTGAACTTAGCTTAAGCTAGTACTTCTTTTTCCATCACTACTTTACCCTTGTAGTAAAGTTTGCCTTCGTGCCAGAAGGCTCTGTGTGGAAGGTGTGCCTCGCCTGTAGTCGGACAAATCACAAAGCTCTTTGGAGTTGCTTTGTAGTGCGTTCTTCTCTTGTCTCTTCTGGTTTTGGAAATTTTTCGTTTTGGATGCGCCATCTTCTTTCTCTATCTAAATGTTTCTTATTTCAATTTCTTTAGGGCTTCCCATCGTGGGTCTGTGCTTTCTTCCTGTGATTGCTCGTCAGCGTCAGAGGTATAAATTACCTCGTCATCTTCTGAGTCGTCCTGAAATTTAGGATGAAGTTTTTTCATCGGTACTTCCAGGCTGATGGATTCATACAAAAACGTTGAAATGTTGATTTCCTGCTCTCCCTTTAGGATAACAAAAACATCTTCACTTAGCTCTTTCTCCTCATCCCCATACTTGTAGATAATTTCTTTTTCTACTGCGATCGGGTAGTCGAAGAGCTCCAGACTTCTGTCACATTCCAGCTCAATGGTCCCTTTGATCGTAAGATCGACGGTGATCATTGCGTCTGTTTTTGTCAAAACCACATCACAAGTGCCTTTGCCCTTGCTTACCAGGCTGTTTTCGAAATGTGAAAAGAAATCGTCATCAAACGTGAAATTAAAGTCGTGAGTGCTGTTACTCAGTCCAAAAATTTCAATCTTATACGCTTTCAAATCCTTCATTTCCGTCCACTTCCCGGTAAAGACCCGCAAATTTAGATAGAATCCAAGTACTAGAAAAGGTTATTAACTACTTTTCATCATCACTTTCAAAGTGGTTCTCTTTTCGCTGACGGATGACGTCATTGGCCAGGTAGAGCGCATTGCGGAAAGAGGTCTCATCGGCTTCTCCTTTCCCTGCTATCGCAAAGGCGGTCCCATGATCCGGGGAGGTGCGGACAAACGGTAATCCGGCCGTGTAATTAACCCCTTCTTCGAAAGCCATGGTTTTAAAAGGAATGAGCCCCTGATCGTGATACATAGCTAGAACCCCATCGTATTGTTTATAGGACCGCATGCCAAAGAATCCATCGGCAGGGAAAGGGCCTGCCACAATGTTATGTCCCTTTTTCACTTCGTCGATTGCAGGAACAATCACCTTTTCTTCTTCATCTCCTAATAGCCCGTTTTCTCCTGCATGAGGATTAAGACCTAACACGGCCACCCTGGGTTTCTTTATACCGAAATCTTTTTGCAGTGACTTGATCATCTTTTGAAGTTTCGTGACAATCTTTTCCTTGGTCACTTTATCACTCACATCCTTTAAAGGGATATGACCTGTCACTACTCCTACGCGAAGTGCATCATGTACCAAAAACATGAGGCTGTCGGATTCTCCGGCTTCCTGGGTGAGGTACTCCGTATGTCCAGGAAATTTAAAATCATCTGATTGCACCAGGTCTTTGGCCAATGGTGCGGTAACGATAGCATCAATCTTTTCTTCTTTCAGATCTGCTACGGCTTTTTGAAGAGATAGCACCGCATACTTGCCTCCGGTTTCGTTCGCTTGCCCAGGGTTGATTTCGATCGTTTCATCCCAGACATTCAGTACGTTCACTTTTTTATGAGCCACCTTGTCAATACTGGATATCTGCTGATAGTTAAAGCTTTCTTTATCCAGCCCTTTTCGATAATAAGAGATCACTTTGCCTGAACCGTAGATGACAGGCGTGAATTGCTTCAGGATGCGATTGTCCTCTAAAGATTTAATAATCACCTCCGGTCCAATGCCATTGATGTCTCCGATGGTGATTCCTATGACAGGTTTATTTTTTTTGCGTGATGATTCACCCATTTACAGTGTACTTTTATCAAGCTCTATAATTAGTCTTACTTTGCCTACTGAAAAAGATACCTGAATTTGCCGGATTTATTCCGGCATCTTCCAGTTTTGGAAATTCCCGGCACAGGGTCGGGAAACTTAACAAAGTAAAATTGGAGTGGAATTTACTAACGTAGGATAAGTTGGCAAGCGTAAAACCAAAAAAACATTTAGGTCAGCATTTTTTGAAGGATGAAAACATCGCTTTGAAGATTGTTGAGGCGTTGAAGAACGAGAGTAACCTGCCTGTTCTGGAAATTGGTCCAGGGACCGGCGTGCTAACGAAATACCTGCTGGAAAAGCCGGAAATTGATTTTTATGCATTGGATGTCGATTCAGAATCTATCGAATACTTAAAGTCAATATACCCTACACATGCGGATCGCTTTCTCTTTCAGGACTACCTGAAATATGACGTACCATTCGATCGATTTAATGTGATTGGAAATTTTCCTTACAACATTTCTTCGCAGCTGTTTTTCAAAATCTGGGATGATCGTGATCAGGTTGAGGAGGTTGTTTGTATGATCCAAAAAGAAGTGGGTGATCGAATTTGTGCAAGCCATGGAAATAAGACTTATGGCATCCTTAGTGTCTTGCTTCAGGCATTTTACGATATCGACTACCTTTTCAAGGTGCCTCCCGGAGTTTTCAATCCTCCTCCCAAAGTGCAATCGGCCGTAATCCGTTTGAAACGCAATGACACCAAACAGTTATCATGTGACGAGAAGTTGTTTAAACGTGTGGTGAAGTCTGGTTTTGGGAAGCGCCGAAAGACCTTGCGCAACGCCCTAAAAGACCTAAATTTGTCGGATGCTGTAAAAGCTCTTCCGGTCATGGATCAGAGGGCGGAGCAGTTGTCCGTTCAAGAATTTATCTCGCTTACAGAAAAAATCGCCTAACATGGAAGCAGTGATGACGTTTGAGCTTTCGGTTGAATTTAAAGATCGATTTCAACAAGCACTGGATGAGCAGGATACTGCTTTCATTCAATCTACGTTGGATGGCGTCAACCCGGCGGATATTTCTGCTCTGCTGGACGAGTTTGATTCCGTAGAATGCAAATACGTTTTTGACTTGCTGCCCGTCGAGGTAGGAGCACGCATCCTTGAGGATCTGGAGGAAGATGTGCGAGAAGAATTCCTGAAAGAATTTTCTGCTAAAGACCTGGCCTCATTTCTGGAGTTGATGGATTCCGATGATGGGACGGATATCCTCTATGAGATGGGTGTTGCTGATCGGAATGAGGTGATTCGACAGATTGAGGATGAAGAGAAAGCTTCGAACCTGATGGAGCTTCTGGAGTATGATGAGGACGTAGCAGGTGGACTGATGGCGAAAGAGCTGATCAAAGCCAATCTGAACTGGAGTATTTCTCAGTGCATTGATGAGATTAGGATGCAGGCAGAGAATGTACAGAAGATATATTCAGTCTATGTAGTGGATGACAAAGAAAACCTGCTTGGAAAGGTGGGGATTAAAAACCTGATTTTAGGCAAAGGAGGGGCTAAAGTCGCTGATATTTATGATGATCAGATTGTCTCTGTAGAAACTTCTACTTCTGAAGAGGAGGTAGCGACTATCATGCAGAAGTACGATCTGGAAGCCGTTCCTGTAGTAAACGCCCGTGGACGATTGGTTGGCAGAATTACTATCGATGATGTAATTGATGTGATCCGTGAGATAGCAGATGAAGAACGTCAGCTGATGACAGGGGTGAGCTCCGATGTGGAAGAAGACGATACCGTCTGGAAGATTTCACGTGCAAGACTACCGTGGCTGATCATCGGAATGGCCGGTGGACTTGTGGGTGCCCAGTTTCTTGGGCTTTTTAAAGAAGAAATAATTATCGTCCCGGCACTAGCCTTTTTCATTCCACTGATCACTGCATCCGGTGGTAATGTGGGTATTCAATCTTCATCCATAGTCGTTCAGAGTTTAGCTAATCCAAACGTATTTGCAGACAGCATGTGGAAACGACTACTGAAGGTATTTATGGTTGCTATCGTCAATGGAGCCATTCTTTCGCTCATGGTTTTTGGTGCAGTCATTCTTTTCATGCGGGAGCAACCCTTGGCGGCTACTGTAGCTATCGCATTGTTTTCAGTAGTGTTACTAGCTTCTTTCATGGGAACAATCACTCCACTTTTACTCAATCGTTTTGGTGTAAATCCGGCTCTGGCTTCAGGTCCTTTTATCACCACTACGAACGATTTATTGGGTTTGGCTGTCTATTTCTCGATAGCGCACCTATTATATAATCTATGAGCACAAAAAAACGCATCCTCATCGCTGATGACATGCATGAATGTATCCTTCCTTTACTCAGGGAGCAGGGATATGAACCTGTTTACCTGCCAGTCATAGACAGGGAGGGAATTCTGAATATCATTGGAGAGTTTGAGGGCTTGATTATACGAAGTAAAACAGCTGTCAATAAAGAGCTGGTAGATGCTGGGGTAAATCTCAAATTTGTTGCACGGGCAGGTGCTGGAATGGATAAGGTAGATAAAGATTACCTGAATGAAAAGGGGATCAAAGCGATTAATGCCCCTGAAGGAAACCGGGATGCATTGGGGGAACATGCTATGGGTTTATTGTTGTCTTTGCTTCATAAAATTTCATCTGCACATCAAGAGATTAAAGGTCATAAGTGGGATAGGGATGGCAACAGGGGCATAGAGCTGAAAGGAAAGGTTGTAGGCATTTATGGTGTTGGAAATATGGGAATGTCTTTTGCTCAAAAACTACGAGGATTTGATTGTGAGATCATTGGCTTTGACAAATTCAAAGGAGCGTTTGAAGGCGGATTCATTAAAAACGTAGAGCTGGATGAGCTGATGGAGCGAACTGAAATTTTAAGTCTGCATATTCCACTGAACATTGAGACCAGACATCACTTTGATGAGGCGTATCTGCGCAGGTTTAAGAACTTAAAGGTTTTGCTAAATACGGCCCGGGGTGAAATCCTTAGAACGGACGCATTAATCGAGCTACTGGCCGATGGAACTTTGTATGGGGCAGGTCTGGATGTGCTGGACAATGAAAAGTTGCATACTTATACCGAACAAGAAAAAGCGCAATTAGATAAGCTAAATTCTTTTCCAAATGTCCTTATTACACCTCATGTGGGTGGCTGGACGTATGAGTCCTACCAGCGAATTAGTGAGGTGATTGCTCAAAAAATCAAAGAGGAGCTTTAAACCAAATTTTGTGTTTGAGGGGCAAATTCTATATATATTTGCAACATCGAAATAAGAAAAGACGAGGAAACGGCTTCATTGTGAGGCCGTTATTTTTTGTTTAAAGGGGTTAGAACAATTATGGCAGTTAATTACTATACGAAAGAAGGTCTCGACAAACTCAAAGCAGAGTTGAACGAATTAAAGACCAAGGGAAGAGCAGATATGGCAAAGCAAATTGCCGAAGCTCGTGACAAGGGTGACTTGAGTGAAAACGCCGAGTATGATGCAGCGAAAGAAGCTCAGGGACTATTAGAGTTAAAGATTTCCAAGCTGGAAAAGGTGGTTGGAGATGCTCGTATAATTGATGAGTCATCCATTGACACCTCAAAGGTCTCTATCCTATCCACGGTGAAGATCAAAAACAAAAAGAACAACATGGAGGTAAAGTACCAGCTGGTGGCCGAAGAGGAGGCAGACCTGAAGAATGGTAAGATCTCCGTTCAGTCTCCAATCGGTAAGGGCCTTTTAGGTAAGAAAAAAGGAGAGAAGGCAATTATCAAAGTGCCCGCAGGTGATATGGAATTTGAAATCCTGGACATTTCGGTCTGATGGCAAGCATTTTCACAAAAATCATTGAGCGGGAGATTCCAGCCCACATTGTGGCCGAGGATGACAACTACCTGGCTTTTCTTGATATCAATCCACTAACAGAAGGACATACCTTAGTGATCCCAAAAAAAGAGGTGGATTACATCTTTGATCTGGATAATGATACCCTGGCCGGTCTACATTTATTTGCTAAGAAAGTAGCTTTGGGTATTGAGTCTGTGATCAAGTGCGAGCGCATCGGTGTTACTGTGATGGGACTGGAGGTTCCCCACGCCCATGTTCATTTGATCCCGATGCAGACCATGGACGACATGAACTTTGCCAACATGAAGCTCTCACCGAGCAAGGAGGAGATGGCAGAGACAGCCAAGAAGATCAGCGAAGCAGTTAAGTAAATTAGAGATTAGATTCTTGAATATTTAGAACCCATCGGAAGGTGGGTTTTTTGTTTTAAAAGTCGTCCCACGACTCCAAGTCGTAGGACGACTACTTAAAGCTGTAAGCCGATTTGGAGCTAATCCCTAAATTGCTCACCATGCATGAAGAAATGATCAAGAAAATAGATGAGGTTCGTTCACTTCTAACCGACCCGGAAGACTTTGATAAAGTAGTCGCTAAATATGAAGCGGACCCCTGTGAAGAAACCCTTCGGGCAGTCATTGATCAGATGACCATTGAGATAGCAAAAGGTAGGGTAAAGGGGATGAATAAAGAGTAGGTGATCAGATATTGGCCCTCTTGAAGGTGGTTTCGAATGGAAAAAATGAAGGACTACTTCACCCTCCCTGGATTATCCGCAATAAATGACTTCCAGCTTTTCTTACCGACATCAGGAATCCCTGATTTAGAGGAATAATGATGACAAATCGCAACTGCCAATGCATCCGTGGCATCCATCAGCTTAGGTGCATCCTCAAATTTTAACAACATCTGAATCATGTTAGCCACTTGTTCCTTACTGGCGTTACCATTTCCGGTTACTGATTGCTTTACTTTTTTGGGTGCGTACTCATGAATTGGCATGTTTCTGTTCAGGGCAGCAGCCATAGCCACCCCTTGCGCACGTCCAAGCTTCAGCATGGACTGAACGTTTTTTCCAAAGAAAGGAGCCTCCAGTGCTACCTCATCAGGGAGGTATTCTTTGATTAGCTCAGTGACTCGCTCGAAAATCTTCTTGAGTTTTATCTCATGGTTTTTATACTTGCTGAGATGAATAACCCCAAACTGGATGGCACTCATTTTCTCACCTTTACAGTGGATCAGTCCATATCCCATTACATTCGTGCCCGGGTCGATCCCTAATATGATTCGCTCTTTAATCGCCACAGATGCAAATTAAGAACAACCATTCAAACTACCTTCAAAACACCTGGATCATTGGGTTGATTAAGCTGGTGTTGTTTGGAGGATGTCTCTATTTCATCACAACCAAATTCAGGGATCACTCATTCAACTTAAGTGAAACTGAGTGGCCTGACTCATTCGGAATGGTTTTGGGACTGGTAGGCATCCTAATGGTTATTAATTGGTACCTGGAGGCTTTGCGATGGAAAGTTTCACTTCAATCATTTGAACCAATAACGATTAAAATGGCCTGGCAGATTATTCTGAGTGGCCTGGCACTGAACTGGGTGTTGCCATTAACCACAGGTGACTTGCTCGCACGCATCTCGCAGCAGCAGGACAAATACCAAACCACTTCTGCTGCTATGCTCAACAGGGGGATTATGCTTTGTTTCACATTGATCCTTGGAATTTATGGCATGAGCAAGGTGGCTATGATGTATGAAATGAATGGGTGGTTCACTTGGTTATTAATATTTAGTTACCCAATCATCCGCTGGTTATTCAAAAAATCGCTCAATCGTTTTTTTGCCTATTTCAGAAACATAGATCGTAGCACCCTAATCAGGATCATTAGCCTTTCCCTTGCTCGTTATTTGGTCTTCGTCTTTCAGTTTTATTTGTTGCTTTTTGCTTTTTTACCTAATCTACCATCAGACCTTCTTCTGGCTGGAATTGGCTGGGTGTTTTTGATTCGTTCGGCGCTACCGCTGTTGTTTGGAGGGGTAGGGGTGCGGGAGGCATCCGGGATTGTTTTCTTTGAGCCTTATGTGTCGGATATTCAACTCGTCATCATCCCCATATTTTTGATCTGGATGATAAATACCGTATTGCCTTCTTTGGTCGGATTAGTTTTTGTCTTCCAATTTAGGGTTAACATTGCGCGATGATCTTTCTGATTGGCGCATTTACTGTTCTGAACATTTTCTTTTACCTGAGGCTGGCGTTCGGGTGGAGGCGAATTCCTAAGGTCTTTAAAAACGAAAGCCTAATTCCTTTCTCTGTGATCATACCTGTTCGGAATGAAGCAAACACCATTGCTCAAATACTGAAGCACCTCAGTGGTCAGAATTACCCAAAAGATCTGTTCGAGGTGATCGTGGTGGACGACTTTTCGGATGATGATACAGTGGATCAGGTAATTCAATCAAAAGACTCTTTAGACATCACCATACGATTGGTACAGCTAGAGGATGAAAGCCAGCAAGGAAAAAAACATGCACTCACTGCCGGGGTTAAAGCTGCAGCTCATGAAACGATTGTGACAACCGATGCGGATTGCTGGTTTGGTGAAAACTGGATTAGGACCTATAACAATACCTTTGATGATACCACTAATATGGTAGCTGGCCCGGTGGCTATCTTGGGCAAAGGACTATTTGCTCGTTTGCAGCAGGTGGAGTTTTCCGGACTGATGGGGTTTGGAGCGGTCACGATTTCTGAGGAAAATCCGAGCATGTGCAGTGGAGCCAACTTAGGCTTCAGAAAGCGTGCCTTTGAAGAAGTGGGAGGCTATACCAACAACCTTTTTACGCCATCCGGAGATGATGAATTTTTACTTTTCAATATCATGCGAAAGTTTCCGAATTCCACAAAATTCATGAAGTCGCAGGATGCAATCGTTAGCACTTCAGCTCATACGAAATTAAGTGCCTTTATCAATCAGCGAACCCGGTGGACGAGTAAATGGAAACACAATAAAAATGGCAAGGTGAGGATCAGTGCAGTTCTGTTCTTTCTGGATTACCTGCTGTTTTATGCTGCTGTGCTAGGTGTATTTCTGGGTTGGTTCAGCCCGCAACTGGTCGGAGGAATTGTATTCGTGCGATTTGTTGCAATGTTCTCTTATGTAGCCCCCATCAATCGGTTTTTAAAAGGAAAAGGTGCATTTTGGCCATTACTGGTCTTTCAAATTATTTATCCGCTCCATGTATTATTCATGGGCATGAATTCTATCTTTGGCTCATACACCTGGAAAGGAAGAAGATATAAATGACCGATGAGGAATTTGATATAATTGATGAGCTGTATTTCGTTACAGCTTATGCGGATTTGAAAGAAGCATCCGATTTATCTGACGCTGAGCTTAAAGAAAACCTGGTTAAAATGGCAAAAAAAGGATGGGTAAGGGTGTATAAATCCATGGATGAGGAATCGGAGTTGGATAAGCTGGATTTTGATAATGACTATCAGTCGTTCTATTATCTGGCATCCAAAAAAGGACTATTTGAACACAACTCTCAATGAAGGAAGCTTCGCTGGACATAAAAGACCTGCAATTGAATGCGCTACTTGAGGTGACTCAGGCGGTCAATAACAACCTGCCCGAAGATGACTTGCTGAAGATCTATAAGTTTACCTTGCTGGCAGATCTAAAAATTAATAAGCTGGCGCTGTATACTCAAAGGGAGGGTAGCTGGGTCTGCCGGGTGAATTTCGGAACCAAGAACAATCTGATCGGTAGTTCACTACCTGAGGAATACATGGAGCTAAAAAACCAGATGGGGTTGGTCAAAGCCTCATTTGATGAATTTGATGCGGTCTTTCCAGTGTACCATAAAAACAAGTTACTCGCAGTAGTCTTCATTGAGTCAGATTCGGAGTTAGGTGTACAAAACCGATTCCTTAATGCCCTGACGAATATTATTTTGGTGGCCATTGAGAATAAACGATTGGCCCGTCAGCAGATGGAGCAGGAAGCCTATCGGAGGGAATTAGAGATTGCCAAGAAAGTCCAAAACTTCTTATTTCCTAAAGAGCTGCCTAAAATAGAGCGACTGCAGATTGAAGCATTTTACCTTCCGCACCATGACGTTGGAGGAGATTATTATGACTACATCCAAATCGATGAGAATAAGTTTTTGGCATGTATCGCAGATGTATCAGGAAAGGGTGTGCCGGCAGCACTATTGATGTCAAACTTTCAGGCGTCTCTTCGCGCACTGGTGCGGCAGACTAAGAATTTGAAGGAGATCATTGAGGAGTTGAACCTCACGACTTATGTGAGTGGAAACGCTGAAAACTTCATCACCTTTTTTGCTGGAATCTACGATTTTAAAACGAAGGAGTTGGAGTATATCAACTGTGGTCATAACGAAATCCTTCTTAAGCATGAAGACAAGATCGAACTACTGAACGATGGAACCACCGTGCTTGGTATGTTTGATCCACTTCCGTTTCTTGAGACAAAGAAGCTTACCAAGCTTGACGAGTTTTTCTTGTTTACCTACACTGATGGGTTGACGGAAACATTCAATGAGAATGATGAGGCTTTTGAGTTTGATCGGCTACTTGAAATTATAAAGGGAGAATGCCCGGAAGATCTTTCGGTCTTACACGATCAGATTCTTAAATCGCTCAATGAATTCAAGGGGAGTAAGTCGTTTCATGATGACATTACCATGCTATCCTGCCGTATTCAAAACAAATGATGCGGTTCTATCAAACACCCTGGTTTACCAGATTGTGGTATCCATCATTGATCTGGAGCATTCCCTCACAAGATTCCATCTATCTCACATTTGATGATGGACCTACTCCTGAAGTAACAGATTGGGTGCTGGAGCAATTGAATCAAGTAGCCGCAAAAGCAACTTTCTTCTGTCTCGGTAAGCAATTGGAGAAACATCATGAAATAGGTAAACAGATCATTTCTGATGGACATCAAATTGGAAACCACTCGTACAGTCATTTAAAGGGTTGGAAGACGAAAGATGCTCATTACCTGGAAGATGTTAGGCTAGGTGAGGAGGTAATGAAAGAGGTTGGAGTTACAAATAACTTTTTCAGGCCACCCTACGGTCGAATCAGGAAAAGTCAAATAAGAAGGCTGGATCAGCGAATCATCATGTGGAGTCATCTTTCATGGGATTTTGATTCAAATCTTAATGTCAATAAATCCATTGTGCAATTGAAAAGGGCTAAACCCGGCAGTATTCTTGTCTTTCACGACAGCCAGAAGTCTTTTAAAAATCTTCAACTGATTCTTCCTGAGATTCTTTCGCATTTTCAAGCAAAAGGCTTCAAATTCGAGGCTATATTTTAGAATTTGAAGTTAGGAATTGTAAATTCTTTTCAAAAATGACATTAAAGGTCTCCTCTTGGGAGCGGTCAGACGCTTCTGAGGAAGAGGTGGGTCGATATAATAGCAGTCATTTTTGAACTGAATTCAATAAAAAAGAAAACAATTTTTTTAACCCACCCCTACCCCTCCATAGAGGGGATTTTAAGGTGTTTCCTTTTTTATTGAACTCATGATATGTAAAGCACTTTGTAGTCGCAGACAATGATAGACACACACGCACATATATACCTGGAGCATTTCGAAGAGGATCTGGATGAGGTTATCAAACGGGCACGTGAAGCAGGTGTGAAGAAAATCCTCTTGCCAAACATCGATAGCACCTCGATTGAATCAATGTTGAAGCTAGAAGAAAAGTACCCGGATGTTTGCTACCCAATGATGGGGCTGCATCCTTGCTCTGTCAATGAAGATTTTGAAAAAGAATTAAAGCTGGTTGAGGACTGGTTTGAGAAGCGATCGTTTCTGGCGGTTGGAGAGATGGGAACCGATTTGTATTGGGACAAAACCTTCTGGGAGCAACAGAAAGAAGCCTTTCACTTTCAATGTGAGCTCGCTTTGAAATACGATCTTCCGATCGTTATACATTGCCGTGAGACCATCGACCAGACCATCGAACTGGTAAGGCAGTATGAAGGTAAGGGCTTGAAAGGAGTATTTCACTGTTTTAATGGAAGCATTGAACAAGGAAAGCAAATCACCGATCAAGGGTTTTACCTGGGACTCGGTGGCGTCAGCACCTTTAAGAATGGCGGTATGGATCAGGTCATTCCGCATTTAGACCGATCCAAAATCATTCTGGAGACTGACAGTCCCTACCTCACACCTACTCCACACCGAGGCAAGCGTAATGAGCCCGCTTATGTTTCATTGGTAGCTGATAAAGTGTCTGAATACCTGAATGTGAGCAAAGAAGAGTTGGGTACATTGACCACAACAAATGCAAATGCGTTATTTTTCCCGGCTGATAAAGCAGGATGAAATACAAAATCGTAAATATCAATGAGACAGGGGAGCGGTCAGTCCTGATTATATACACAGGCGGAACATTCGGCATGATCCAGGATGAAAGTGGCTCTCTGGCTCCTTTCAACTTTGGAAAGGTGGTTGAGCGTGTGCCTGAGCTACGCCAGCTGGATATTAGGCTGACGGTGATTTCCTTTCCTACTCCTCTCGATTCTTCAAATATACTGATTCATGATTGGAAGGATATGGCCTACATCATTGAGGAAAACTATGAGCAGTATGATGCATTCGTAGTTTTACACGGAACAGATACCATGGCATACTCTGCATCTATGCTAAGCTATATGTTGGAAGGACTAAACAAGCCCGTTATTTTCACAGGTGCACAAATGCCGATTGGTTCCATCCGCTCAGATGCCCGGGAAAATCTTATTACCGCGTTGGAGATCGCTTCAGCTCATGCCGATGGGATACCGATTGTGAGTGAAGTCTGCGTTTATTTCAATTATCGCTTACTACGTGGTTCCCGCTCGCAAAAATTGAGAAGCAGTACGTTTGCTGCATTTGAATCAGAAAACTATCCGGTTCTGGCTGAGGCAGGTATAGAGATCGAATTCAATTATGCCGCTCTAGAACCCTATAATCCTAAATCTGAGCTTAAAGTGCAGAATCAACTAGATCCAAATGTGATCATCTTAAAAATATTTCCGGGCATTACAGAGCATGCAGTCAAGGCGATTCTTAGTGATCCTGAAGTAAAAGGCGTGGTATTGGAGTCATTTGGTTCAGGAAATATTATGAAATTTGACTGGTTTATTAATTGTCTGAAGAAAGCGATTGAAGAAGGAAAAATCATTTTAAATGTGAGCCAGTGTGTAGGTGGAGAGGTAGAGCAGGGGAAGTATGAGACAAGTAAAGGATTGAATCGAATAGGGGTTTTAAGTGGCGGAGACATTACTACTGAGGCTGCAATTACAAAAATGATGTTTTTGCTGGGCCGGGAAACCGATAAAGATCGGTTAAAGCACCAATTAACCCATTCTTTGGCCGGTGAAATGGATTCTGTGTGGGAATGATTGACAGTGAAAGGCCTTGATGTTGGGATAAAACTTGCATAAAGGTATTTTTCATGATTTATTTGTAGCCCGTCAAAAAGTGGCGGTCTACAGAGAGGTGGCCGAGTGGTCGAAGGCGCACGCCTGGAAAGTGTGTATACCCCAAAAGGGTATCGAGGGTTCGAATCCCTTCCTCTCTGCGATTTTTGCAGAGACATTTCTGTGGAATTCGACGATTTTTTATGAGTGGTGCGAATTTTGTGGGAATGAAAATGCAAATTTGGATTTACTAAAACTTAAATATTTAACTAAACCGAAGACTTAACTTACAAGACTGAATTATGAAAAAGTTATTGACTCTCTTAATGTTGGCAGGTGTATTTACCTTCAGTGCTACGGCACAGGGTTTTTCTGACTCTGACTCTACTGAGGTAGACTCTGCAGCTGTTGACACAGCACAGGCGGAAGAAGTATACGAAGAGCCTGTAGAAGAAATCGCTGAAATTGTTGCGCCTGTAGAAGAGCCAGCAGAATCAAAAGGATTTCACCAAGTAGTAAAAGAACAATTCATTGATGGTGGACCAACTTTCATGGGTATCGTTCTTGCATGTTTGATTCTTGGTTTAGCGATTGCTATCGAAAGAATCATTCACCTGAACATGGCATCTACAAACACCAAGAAGCTTCTTGCTGATGTGGAAGATGCTTTGAATGCAGGTGGACCTGATGCAGCGAAAGAAGTTTGCAGAAACACAAGAGGACCTGTTGCATCAATCTTCACTCAGGGACTAATGAGAATGTCTGAAGGAGTAGAGATGGTTGAGAAGTCAATCATTGCATACGGATCTGTAGAGATGGGTAAACTAGAAAGAGGAATGATCTGGATCTCACTTTTCATCTCACTAGCGCCGATGCTTGGTTTCATGGGTACAGTAATTGGTATGATCGAGGCTTTCGACGCGATTGCAGAAGCTGGTGACGTATCTCCTGCACTTGTGGCTAGTGGTATTAAAGTAGCACTTTTGACAACTGTAGGTGGTTTGATTGTGGCTGTTATTCTTCAGCTTTTCTACAACTACCTTGTTTCTAAAGTGGATTCAATCGTGAACAGCATGGAAGATGCATCTATCTCTTTGGTAGACCTTCTTGTGAAGCACAATCTTTCTAAGTAATCATCTAAATAGATTTAGACTATGGTAGATGTTGGATTATTTATAGCATACATATTGATTGGCGTGTGCGTTCTTGCTGCGGTAGGAATGCCATTGTCCAAGGCAATAGGAGATCCGGAATCCCTCAAGAAGATGGGAATCGGAGTAGGAGGAGTTCTTGTAGTTTTCTTAATCTCGTTTTTCATATCGAGTGGTGAAAATTCAGGTGAAGTATCAGAAACTACGGCCAAGCTTGTAGGCGCAGGATTGACCACATTTTACATTCTTGCGATTGGGGCTATTGCCGGAATCGTTTATACAGAAATTAAAAAAGCAGCTGAATAATGGCGAGGAATAAAGATAGAGGCACTCCGGAAGTGAGTTCAGGCTCTATGGCAGACATTGCCTTCCTTTTGCTCATTTTCTTCCTGGTAACAACCACGATTGCAAATGACAAAGGGATTTTAATGCAGCTGCCTCCTCCACCAGAACCAGATCAGCCTGAAATCGAATTTCAGGAGCGAAATATCTTCAAGATATTGGCTAACTCTAACGATCAGCTTTTGGTAGAGAATGAGCCGTATAATAAACCTTTCTCTGAGTTGAAAGAAGAGGTTAAGTCGTTTGTATTGAATTTTGGTAACCCGGATGAAGAAGGCATTGCTGTTTACAACAGTTTGCCAGGTTCACTCAAAGCCAAAGCCAGACAAAGACCAGAATCTTCAGATCATCCAAAGAAAGCGGTAGTATCGTTTAAAGCAAACAGAGGTACTAGCTACGAGCTTTACATTGATGTATTGGACGCTGTTCAGGCAGCTTACAATGAAATCTATGCTGAGCGAGTGGGTATTACTGCACAGGAGTTCCTTGAGCTGGATCAGAGCAAGGACGTGCAGAAAAGAATGTACCAGCAGGCTAGAGCGGGTATACCTAAGGCGATCTCAATTGCAGAACCTGATAAATAAGAATTACTATGTCGAAGTTTAAGAAAAAATCAAGTGCATCACAGGATATACCTACGGCAGCATTGCCGGATATTATCTTCATGCTCTTGTTCTTCTTCATGGTAACGACTGTGATGAGAGAGCAAGAGATTTTAGTAAAGCAGGTACTTCCAAAGGCAGAGCAGCTTTCTAAGATTCAGAAGAAATCATTGGTGAGTCACATCTACATCGGAGAGCCAAAGAACATTGGCACCTACGGTGAAGAACCAAGGATTCAAACCAATGATGTATTCATGGAGCCAGAAGAGTTGACTCTTTTTGTGAACCAGGAAAAGGATAAGCTTTCCGAGGCAGAAAGAGATCGAATTACCATGGCATTGAATATTGATTCTGAAGT
This sequence comes from Ekhidna sp. ABH4_415, assembly GCF_056161305.1. Lineage (NCBI taxonomy): Bacteria > Pseudomonadati > Bacteroidota > Cytophagia > Cytophagales > Reichenbachiellaceae > Ekhidna > Ekhidna sp. ABH4_415. The sequence goes on along the minus strand of NZ_JBSWYW010000010.1, from coordinate 76,025 downwards.
AAAAATGGGTATTGTCTCGGATGTTGAGCAAACCCTTAGAAAGTCAAATGCTCGTAAAATTCTTTACAAGTCTTTGAAAGGCATTCAAGATTAAAATAACTTTTTCAGTATATATAAACCCTGGCCATTGGTCAGGGTTTTTTTTTGTTATTTCAGACTTTGATAGTCGTACTTCTTAAAATGGTGAATGGGCTTACTCATTCAATTGTTTCTTCTTCTCCTTAAGCCATTGCTCATATTCTTCCTTGGCTTCATCCAGCGCGTCTTCCAGTTCCTTCTTCGTGGCTTTCCTAAGCTTATCAGCTTCGTCGATTATTTTTTCGCGCTGTTTCTGTAATTTTCTGAGGGCCTTTTCAACATCTCGTTTAGCATTTTCTGCCGCTTCTTCAGAGTCTTCTTTTAATTGTTGAATTTCCTCTTCCAGTTCTTTTTTTTGTTCCTCGAAGCGTTCCAGTGCTTCTTCACGCTCAGATTCTTTCTCTTCTTGCTGTGGGTTGCATGCTATTGTCACAGCTCCAATCAAAATGTAGGTAAGGTATTTCATTGAAAATGTATTTTATTCAAGGCTTACGCACTTGCTCGTTTCGGGTTTAAAAATGGAGCCCATTCATCTCTGTAAACTCCGGTGTTCATTTTAAGAAATGTAAGATAGGAGGGTTTTACCGGTAGTTTTAATAATTTCATCCCAACTTTCTCCAGCGCATAGTCACTCTTCTTTGAGTTACATGTTTTACAAGCAGTCACTAGATTCGTCCAGGTAGATTTACCACCTTTTGATCTTGGGATCACATGATCAATGGTAAGATCTCTGGAGGTACCACAGTACTGACACCTTCCCCCATCTCTTTTGAAAATGTTGTGCCGACTCATAACCACTCCTTTATACGGAATGCTGATGTAGTATTTGATTTTAATCACGGAAGGAAACGGAAATGATTCACTAACAGATCGTAGTTGTCTGTTTTCAACTCCGGATATCAAATCAGCTTTTTTTAGAAACATTAGTAGAAATGCACGCTGTACTGAACATACGGTAAGTGGAGAGTAATCTTGATTAAGTACCAGTACAGTATTCATAATTTCTAAATTTTCATGCGTTCAAGTTCGCGTTTCTGATCCTTCTTTTTAATGCTTTCCCGCTTATCATATATTTTCTTTCCTTTCGCCAGGGCGATTTCCAGTTTGGCTAGTCCTCTGCTGTTGATATAGATCCGAACAGGTACAATAGTCAATCCTTTTTCTTCTGTCTTTGATTTGAACTTTTCGAGCTCCCTCTTTTTCAATAGTAGTTTTCGGTCACGCGTCATCTCATGACTTTCAAAACTGGCTTGGGAGTAGGGAGAAATATTCATGCCTTTAATGTAAAGCTCATTTTTTTTGAAATAGCAATATGCTTCCTGTATGCTGGCTTTTCCTTCTCGTAAGGATTTGACCTCAGTTCCCTTCAGCATAATGCCGGCCTCCACTTTTTCCACAAATTCAAATTCATAGCTCGCCTTGCGATTTTTTATTTGAATATCGTTAGAAAACCTGTTCTTATCCTTAGTCATAGTTTAAATATATAATAGAGTCATCAAAATGGCATACGAGGCAGTGGGCTATCGGTTAGCTCACCAAATGCTTCATGTTCATAAAGTAAGTGCCCACTGATCGCAATCATACCTGCATTGTCAGTACAATATTGAAAGTCTGGTATGAATATGTCCCAACCATTTATTTCAGCTTCCTGTTCCAAAAATTGTCTCAAGCCGCTATTGGCAGAAACACCACCTGCTATCGCGATCTGTTTGATGTCCTCTTGTTTAGCGGCTTTCACAAGCTTATCCATCAGCATGTTGATCAAAGTATGCTGAATGCTTGCTGCCAGGTCATTCAGATTTTGCTTAATGAAATTTTCATCTCTTTGAACCTGCTTTCTTAGAAAATAGAGAATGGACGTTTTTATGCCACTAAATGAATAATCGAGATCGGGCATTTCCGATTGTGAAAACTGAAATTTGCTAGGGTCACCTTCTTTTGAAAGCTTATCAATCATGGGACCTCCTGGGTAAGGTAAACCTAATAGCTTGGCAGCTTTGTCAAAAGCCTCACCTACAGCGTCATCTTGCGTCTGTCCCAGAATGATCATATCAGTAGCACCATTGACCCGAAGAATCTGTGTATGTCCCCCACTCACTGTCAGACAGATAAATGGATAGGAGGGCTTTGGATCATCGATAAAATGGGCTAAGACGTGAGCCTTCATGTGATGAACAGGGATAAGTGGTATATCCAATGATGCAGCCATGGATTTAGCAAAGCTGGATCCAATCAATAGGGCTCCCAACAGCCCAGGCCCTCTTGTATAAGCAATCCCATCCAGGTCTTTTACGTTTATATCAGCGTGAGTGAGCACATGATCAACAACTGGCACGATATTTCTTTGATGTTCCCGTGAGGCAAGTTCGGGCACTACACCTCCGTACTGCTCATGAATTGCTTGGCTCGCAATTTCATTATTGATTACTTTGCCGTTGATACAGACAGATGCTGAAGTTTCGTCGCAAGAAGACTCGATACCTAGAATAACCGCCACCGCTTTTTTTTGAAGGCCAAGATAACGATAACGCAAGTTCGCAGGGTACTCTGGAAGATTATTTCAGGGGTTTTCTTCTATTCATTAATGTTTTTACTGCTAGTAATGCTTCTGTTGCAGCTTCGGCCAGTGCAGACCTTCCTGGCTCAAAAAGTGCTGGAGGGGGTGTCGGAAAAGACCGATCATGAAATTTCACTAAGCAGAGTAAAGATATCCTGGCTGGATCGTGCCTCTTTAGAGGATATACTCATAAAGGATCTGAAAAAAGATACGTTAATATATTCAAGAAGCCTTTCGATTAATTATAAAATATCTGACCTGATCAACGGGAATTATTTAAATGTAGAGGAGATCCAATCACAAGGGTTACGGCTAAAGCTGGTTAAATATCATAGAGAGAGTAAGCTCAATCTTTCACAATTTTTGGATGCCTTAAAGAAAGATACGGTTAAAAAGGAGTCCAAGCCACTTTACATTGATCAAATTACCCTTTCCAATCTTCACCTGAGTTTGCAGGATAAAAGCAAACAACTAAGTCCAAATAAGTTAGATTTTGCAAATCTCAACTTCAGTATTCCCGATTTTGCAGTCAGTCAATTGGCCGTAGAATCAGATACCATATCTGGGAATATTTTTGAAATGACGGGTGTGGAACACAACTCGAATTTTACGATAACTGAGTTTGCTACCAAGTTTAAGTTTAGCAATCAAGCAATTAGTATCGATGATTTGGAGTTTCGAACCCCCACAAGTCACATCACTGATAGTCTGGAATTTTTTTATAATGGACTTGATGATTTTGGCAGCTTCGTTGACAGTGTGTCCTTTATACTTCATTTCAAAGAATCCAAAATATCACAAAAGGACATTAAGATAGTCACCGGTCAGGATCAGGTCAAGGCGGATATTACCATTGATGGAATCATATGGGGTACTGTGGGTGATTTCAATATTGAGGAGACGAGATTTGGTTATGGTGATTCGTATTTTATAGGAGGGGTCAGTTGTTTTGGATTACCAGATATCTCACAAACTTTCGTTCTAGCCGATCTAACAGATTCTCACGTTTTACCAAGGGACCTGAGACCTTACATTGGTGAGTATGCAGATAATCTGGAACAGATGGGTAAAATTGATTTCACTGGAAGTTTTGCCGGATTTCTGAAAGATTTTGTCGCACGCGGTGACTTTATTACCAATCAGGGTTCAGTACACACAGATATCAACCTAAAAATTCCTCAAGACCCCAATCAGATGTCTTATAGAGGCAACCTTGAGTTTAAAGATGTGAACGTTGGTGCATTCTTAAAAAACGATATTCTTCAACGAGTGAACTTGAAAGCATCAATCAATGGAAAAGGGATAACACCAGATAACGCAGACTTTGAGTTAAAGGCATTGATCTATCAAAGTGGTCTCAAGGGCTATGTTTATGATACCATCGAAGCTGAAGGAAAGTTTGCTAAAAACTTTTTTGAGGGTGATTTTGGAATTCACGATCCTAATTGTGACCTGTTAGGTAAGGCCCAGGTTGATTTCAGAGAAGAAGTTGAGATTTTGGACGTAGAAATGGATGTCAAGGAATTTAATCCGAAAGAATTGAATCTTACCGCCAGCCCCATTTCGTCCTATGGAAAAATTCAGGTGAATGTAGTGGATCTCGATCTGGACAATTTTGTTGGGAAACTCAAAATTGATTCCGGGCTTCTAGCATTGAATGGAAAACAGGTGGTGTTGGATTCAATAAGGTTTAGTGCTGATTATGAAGCAGATAGTGCTCGACTAGTCAAGGTGGCTTTTCCAGGATTTCAGTCTCAATTGAAGGGGAAATTCAAAATTTCTGATTTGATCAAGGATGTGCCAGTGATGGCATCTGGGTATGCGCAAAAGTTACAATTGACAAAGGATACCTTGGAAACACAGAAGGTAGGAAGTGGAGCAGACTACAAGGTTACTTTCAATGCTTCAGTAGATAATATTTCAAGCTATCTGGATTCTCTAAAACTACCTGTGTCTATTGGTGGGAAAACCACAATAGAGTCATCTTTTAGACAAAGCAAGAATGTGAATATTTCCCTTTTTGTGGAGTTAGATACCCTTTTTGTTGGAGATAACACTTTTCATCGTCCCATACTCGAAATTTTTGGTTCCAAAGAACTGGATGATTCAGGGGTACTAACAAGTTTTTTGTTTCAATCTGAAAAACAGGAAGTCCCTGGAATGCCGGATACCCAAGGTCTAATGCTTGAAGGTGTTTGGTATGACAAGAATATCGACTTAACTACACTAATAGAGCAACCGGAAACTGGAAGTAATATTCGATTAGAAAGTGCAATTAAGCTATACTCAGATTCGCTTACATTAAAGATGCTTCCATCCGATATTAAGCTTCTTGACGATAACTGGACGTTTAATCCAACAAATCAAATAGTGATCACAAGGAGAAAAACCACTATTTCCAACCTGGAGATTTATGATTCAAGTGAATCCATATCTGTTCAAGGCGTATATGCTGATTCCATCCCCACTTCCATACAGGTTTTTACAGAAGATCTAAATATGAATAAGGCAAGCCTGTTCTCAGGAGAGACTGTTGGAGGCTTTCTGAATGGTAATTTCAGGGTATTTCGTCAAAGTAGTACTGAGCCATTCAAATTTGATGGAGGTTTCTTACTTAAGAATCTTCAATATGGATCGCTGGAAGTAGGAGATGTGAGCGGATCCTCCCGATGGAACCCATCGGACAAGAGTGTTTATACCAAAGTGGAAGTAGAACGAAAAAATGTGAATGCGATCCAGATAGAAGGGTTTTATTATCCAACTTTAGCCACCAATCAGCTTGATTTTGACGTCAAATTTGATGATGCTGAATTGAAAATGGGTGAACCATTTTTACAGGAAAATTTTGATGAAATAGAAGGAAAAGCGGGTGGATCTCTAAAAATATCAGGTACAGTGGACAGTCCTAAAGTAGTAGGTAATTGCAATATTCAAAATGGAGGCGTAACAATCAAATATTTGAATACGCATTATAAGTTCGATGGTCGAATTGATTTTGATCCAGCTCAGATTCGATTAGTCAATTTTGACCTGGTTGATCGAAAAGGGTCGAATGCTATTGTTACAGGATACATCAGTCATCAATCATTTAGCAATCTTGTGACAAACATGACCATTCGTGCTAACAATTTTGAATTTCTGAACACGACCTCTATAGATAACAATCTGTATTATGGCTCTGCTTACGGAACTGGCACCATTGATGTGACGGGTCCATTAAATGACCTGAATATCAAAGCCAATATTACCACAGAGGCCGATACGAGATTCTTCGTACCCATATCAGAAGGAACAAATGTAGGACAAGAGGAATACATTTCATTTGTTGATTTTCAAGATACCACTAGAATAGTTGAAGAGGATGACTTTAATATCTCAGGTCTTACATTGGATTTTGATATTGAAGTGACACCAGATGCCTATTGTGAGCTGATATTTGATATTAAGACAGGAGATATCATTCGTGGAAGAGGGCGAGGTAACTTGAAATTACGACTGGATACGGATGGGGAGTTCAACATGTTTGGTCCTCTTGAAATCACTGAAGGAGCTTACAATTTCACTGTTCCCAATCTGCTAAACAAAGAATTTGGAGTTGTTCCGGGAAGTCGCATTACCTGGTATGGTGATCCTTATAATGCGACATTAGACCTGGATGCTACCTATCTTCAGCGAGCCTCTTTTGAAGGACTTAAGAACCCTGCAGAGCAGGATCCGACCCTACTCGCAAATAAAGTACCGATTCTAGTGATTCTGAGAATTCAGGGAGGAATGCTTTCTCCTGACATTGATTTTGACCTTGAACTTCAAAATGAGTCAGATGCAAATCAGGATAATATTCCTTTGCTTTCTCAGATTACAAGTGATGAACAAGAATTAAAACGTCAGGTAATTAGTTTGCTCTTTCTTAAGCGATTTTCACCACGTCAAAGCTTTACACTTAGTGGCGGTGGAAGTGTAGGTAATAGTGTGAGTGAGTTTCTATCAAGTCAGGTTAGCTACCTGGTTAGTCAGATTGACGAAAACTTAGAGGTTGAGGTGAATCTTGCTGATTTAAATAGTGATGCTTTTAATACATTTCAATTGCGATTCGCTTATACCTTTTTAGATGGTCGCTTAAAGGTGACTCGTGGTGGAGATTTTGGTAGTCAGAATGATCAGAACGATAATGTGCTCAACGATATCGTAGGTGATTGGTCTGTAGAATATAGCTTAACCAAAGACGGAAGACTCAGAGCTAAAGTCTTCAGGACTACTGATCAGCGAATTCAAATTAACGACAATCAGCAAAACCAGGAAACAGGCATCAGTTTGCGCTTTGTACACTCTTTTAACGATTTAACAGAGTTATTGACCATGAAGCGAAATGAGGCTATACTAAGGAGAAAAGACGAAAGCGATGATGACCTGGAGGCTGCTAATGATGAAACCAAAGACTCCACAAAGTAGTTTTGTAGCCAGTTCTGAGGGTAATTCAATTGGAATAGTTATCTTTTTAGAAGATAAATCCTAAACACCATGAATTACAGAAAATTTAGTCAAAGCTACGCCAAAGAAATCGGAGGTGAATTTCGTGAATACGATGAAAACCAATCCGTTATTATTGTCCCTTTAAAACGTGGAAGATTTCAGACAGTCACAGGACATATTGTTGAGCATGCTGGCTATAATAGGGAAGTAGTTCATTTGAAATCAAAGGTGTGCGAGCTTTCGTATGACATACCATTTGATGAGTGTTTGGCAGCTTCAAAGGATTATCCGTACACCAAGTTTATCATTGAGGATGGCTTCCTTAAAGTAGAAGCAATCAATTTCCTTGTGAATCTGAAGGATCAGATGGTTAAGGAAATGATTCAGGAAATTGCCCAACATGCGGATGATTGGGAATTAAAGATCACTGGTAAGGATATTCATTAATATTTTTGCAACGCAAGCCGACCCATCGTACAGGCGTTACAGCCTGTAAGGAAAGTCCGGGCAGCATAGAGTAGCGTGCTTCTTAATCAGAAGCGTGCTGACGGTTACACGTCAGTATAGAGATAGTGCCACAGAAAACAGACTACCTGTCTTTGATAGGAAAAGGTGAAAAGGTGAGGTAAGAGCTCACCGGGCTGATGGTGACATTGGTTGCATGGCAAACCTCACGCGCTGAAAGACCAAATAGGTTCTACGCTGAGAGTTACTCGCTCGAGTGGAATTGGGTAGGTTGATAGACCTTGTCGGTGACGACAAGGCCAGATAAATGATGGGATAGAACAGAACCCGGCTTACTGGCTTGCTTTTTGTATAAGTAGCTTCAAATCTTGATATATGGCTAAAATTCTTGTTGTTGATGATGAAAAGAGTATCAGAGATGCTCTTAGCGACATTCTTTCTGAAGAAAAATATGATGTTCTGACCGCAGAAGATGGTGAATCTGGTTGGACCAAGCTGGAAGATGAAAAAATAGATCTCGTGCTCTGCGATATTAAAATGCCTAAAATGGATGGTATGGAACTGTTGAGCAAAGCTTCAGAGGAGGGGATAGAGGTACCTTTTGTAATGATTTCTGCCCATGGCACCATAGACACTGCAGTGGAAGCCACAAAGAAGGGAGCCTATGATTTCATTCAGAAACCGCCGGATTTAAATCGGATTTTGCTGACTGTTCGTAATGCGCTGGAAAGCTCTAAACTTTCGACAGAAACTAAAGTGCTTAGAAAGAAGGTGAGCAAAGGACTGGAGATCATTGGTGAGTCAAAAGGAATTACAGAGGTAAAAGAAACCATCGAGAAGGTAGCTCCAACAGAGGCGCGAGTGCTGATAACTGGAGAGAATGGAACAGGCAAGGAATTAGTTGCCAGGTGGCTTCACGAAAAAAGTGCTCGTTCAAAGGCTCCATTGGTAGAAGTGAATTGTGCTGCTATTCCCTCAGAGCTAATAGAAAGTGAATTGTTTGGCCATGAAAAAGGCTCCTTCACCTCGGCACATAAGCAACGAATTGGAAAATTTGAACAAGCGCACGGTGGTACCCTCTTTTTGGATGAGATAGGGGATATGAGTCTTTCCGCCCAGGCGAAAGTCTTAAGGGCTTTGCAGGATAAGAAGATATCTCGAGTGGGAGGAGATAAGTCAATAAACGTGGATGTGAGGGTATTAGCTGCAACAAATAAAAATCTGAAAAAGGAGATAGAGGAAGGAAATTTCAGGGAGGACCTTTATCACAGGTTGAGTGTAATGGTGATCACTGTCCCGCCACTTAGGGAGCGAAAAGAGGATATTGGATTGCTCACTGATCATTTTCTGGATCAGGTTGCTGCCGATTATGGCACAGCCAAGAAATCTATAGATAAGGACGCAATTACCCAGCTAGAGGGATACGACTGGACTGGGAATATTCGGGAATTGAGAAATGTAGTCGAGCGATTGGTAATCATGTCTCAGGACACGATTACAAAGAGCGATGTAAAGAAGTACGTAGAAGCTTAAGCGTTTGCTTGCTCTGTTTTCACTTCTTTGGTGTCTTCCTGAGCATAAGTAGGACATGTTCTTTGAGTACATGCACTCATTGCCAAGATTATTACAGCTAGTATGGTAAGTTTCAATTTCATAAGCGGTTTAATTCGATGAGCAAGCTAATTTTATTACTAACCCTTCAAAAATAGAAGAAATAATCTTCTAAACAACAGCGATTTCGTTAAAATATTTCATTCTTTTCGCTAAATCAGCAAGTTACATCCACGAATGTCGCTATTATCAAAACGACCAAGAACTTCAAAAGATTCCCGATTATTCTTTCCCAGATCTTTAGTCTCAATAAAACAGCACGTATCAATGTTTGCCAGGTCTATTACATTAATGCCTCCGGTCTTACCTTCGGGCAAATAGGTGAAGGGATCGTTAATATCTCTGATTAGACACATTGCCCAGGATGGAAATGAAAAATCCCCATCTCTGCCGTAAGCCTGGCTTTGTAATTCCGTCATCCCGTATTCCGACCAGATATGATCTACTCCAAATCCAAGCTTTAAATTTGAATGAAATTCGCTGCGTGTCATTTCTTTTCTTCTTCCTTTCATACCTCCGGTCTCCACGATTATGGCATTGTTTGTTTTAGGGTCTTTTTCTGCCAGATCAAGAAGTGCATAAGACACTCCGATAATTAGCTTTTTATGGTCATTATTGAGTATGTGATCTACATGCTCCTCTAAAAAATATCCAGAATCTGGATTGCTGAATTGCATGAAGTAATCCACCATGCTAATGAGGGATGAGTCGCCCTGTTCTTGATATGATGGTAGAATGGCAACAATTATAAATTCGCTAAGTGAACCGAAAATCGCTTCGAAGTTTGATTTCGCGCTTTGATGATAGTGGGACAGGTCTTTGATAAAATGTTGGCTCCTGCCAGAGGCAGTTGTACCGCTGCTTTTAAAAATTTTCGTTTCATTCCATTCACCACTTTTTACAGCATGATTTTTGAAGCACTCAATCGGAAGAAATGGTATTTCATTTAAATGATTAACATTTTTAGGTGTTCTTTTGAGGTGATTGCAATATTCATGATATATCTGGCAATTTGAATATTGATATTCAAAAGCAGCCAATGAACTATCCTGAAATGTTTCTTCGTTTATTTCAAATATCCTATGCTTGAATTCTTCAGCAAAACTCATAGGTTTGTCTCATTAGGGGCAATGTAGATTATTTTTGTTCTCATCATATGAAAAGACTCCTCAAAAGTATTTGGTTTATTTCGGTATTGGTACTGACACTATCAGGGTGTTTTGAAAAAGATGTATTTCCAGATACCCCAAGAATCGCTTTTGAGGATATCGTATTTTATGATGGAGCCAATACTGATTCACTGATATTATCATTCTCTTTTGAGGATGGAAATGGCGATATAGGAATTAATGAAGGTTCAGATATTTTACCGCCATTTCATGAATTTGATGTCTACATAGATTCACGAGATACTGTGGTTACTGAGGCAAATCTAAATGAGGTGGTGCCTCCAGTCTACCTTGCTCCTTTAATTACTCAAAACTTTGTGCCAATTGGCATTTCTGGAAATTCATTGATTGTTGATCCTTCAGAAAATGATTACCCGGTCTTGGTATTTAATCGGGAGCATTTTTCTGATGATGTCTCGGATATACCTTTCGAATGTCCGGGTTTGGCTAATCAGGATCAAACGTTCCTGAATAATACTACTATTACCTCATATGATTTTGGCGAAAACTCAAGAATTGTTCCTACCACAGGTGCGCAAGTAATAAATACTACCATTCCTGTACGAAGAGTTGAGTCTCACTACAATTTCATTATTGAATTTCAAAAGAAGGTGGGGGAAAACTATGTTCCGCTAAACTATCAGAATATTTTCGGCACTGAACTGTGCGATATTGGGATATTCAACGGGAGAATTCCACTCTACGATCCTGAAGGAAAGAGTGGCACTATTACCTACTCGATTCAGTCAGTAATACTGAGATTAGCTTTTCTTGATGATGTTATCAGAGCAAAGTTTTACATATACGATAGAGCCGGGAATAAAAGTAATGAAGTATTTACTCCCGACTTTGTGTTATCTGATATCACTCAGTAAAGCTGCGGATAGCTTTCTGGATTAGCCTCTGACATCAACGCATACACCCTGTCAAATACATCCTCTACATTAGGTTTAGAGAAGTAATCCCCATCACTGCCATATGCAGGTCTGTGGTTCTTTCCAGTGATTGTTGATGGTTTGGAGTCTAAGTGGAAGTAGCCATTGTCTCTTTCCAGAATCTGTTGCAGAATAAACGCTGAAGCACCACCTTCTACATCCTCATCAACTACAACCAGTCTGTTCGTTTTCTCTAGTGATTGTACAATCATTTGAGGTCTGTCGAAAGGAATAAGTGTTTGTGCGTCAATTACTTCAGCTTCAATGCCTTCTTCAGCCAACTGGTTAGCAGCTTCCATCACAATTCGACAGGTAGATCCGTAAGTAACGATTGTAACATCACTACCTTCACGTAGGATTTCCGGTTCTCCAAGTGCAAGCTTGAATTCTGTTAAATTATCAGGTACTCTTTCCTTTAGACGATAGCCGTTCAGAGATTCGATTACTAATGCAGGATCATCCGATTGTAAAAGTGTATTGTAGAATCCGGCTGCCTGGGTCATGTTTCTTGGAGTAAGAACATATATTCCACGCAGTGCATGCAGAATCATTCCCATTGGAGATCCTGAGTGCCATACACCTTCTAATCTATGTCCTCTTGTTCGGATGATTAGTGGTGCCTTTTGTCCGCCATAGGTGCGGTATTGTAAGGTTGCCAAATCATCAGAAAGGGTTTGAATGGCATAGAGTAAATAATCCAGGTATTGAATTTCAGCAATAGGTCTTAGACCTCTGATCGCAGCACCAATACCCTGGCCAATAATAGTGGTCTCACGAATTCCTGTATCGGTTACTTTAAGCTCACCGTACTTTTCCTGAAGCCCAGCAAAACCTTGGTTTACATCACCAATTTTCCCCACATCTTCACCAAAAGCAAAAATTCTCGGATCGTTCTTGAGAAGATTATCAAAGCAAGCGTTCAATACCTCTCTTCCATCTACCAACTCGCTTGAGTCAGAGTAGGTGGCAGGTATGGTTTCAACGTTCAGTGCTGATTCTTCAGATTGACTGTAAAGCTTCGAATTGAATTGCTTTGAATAAAGGTTAGACTTCTCTTTCAGCCAATTCACCAATGTCTGCTTTTCAGCAGAATTTTCATTCTTTAGTAATCTTAATGTTTGCTTTGCAGAACGGATCACATTGGATTTTTCAGGATTCAGTTCTTTTCTTAAATCCCCAGCGATTTTGGAGATTTCATCTTTTTGAGTTGATGAAATACCAGCCTTTTCTATAAGGTTTAGCGCTTCTTCTACGTCTTTCTTTATGTCCTGGCTATAAGACTTCCATGCCTGATCTTTGGCTTGTTTTGCAGCTTGCTTTGCTTCCTTCTCCATTGCATCCAGCTCTTCAGCAGTAGCAAAGTTCTCACTCTCGATCCATTCGCGCATTTTTAAAATGCAATCATGCTCTTTTTCCCAGTTTAGTCTGTCCTTGGTTTTATATCTCTCATGAGAACCGGAGGTAGAGTGACCTTGCGGTTGAGTTACTTCTACCACATGGATAAGACATGGGATATGTTTTTTTCTAGAGGTTTCAACCGCTTTTTTATAGGTGTCCATAAGTGCCGGATAATCCCACGCTCTCACCTTAAAAATTTCAAATCCTGGCTTGTCCTTTGATCGTTGGAATCCGCTAAGTGCATCAGAAATGCTCTCTTTAATCGTGTGATATTTCTGTGGCACAGATATGCCATATTCGTCATCCCAAACGGACATCACCATCGGCACTTGCAGCACACCTGCGGCATTCATTGTTTCCCAAAAGTGACCTTCCGATGTGGATGCATTACCAATGGTTCCAAAGGCTACTTCGTTTCCCTTTATCGAGAAATCTTCAAACTCCTCAAGGCCTTTATTTTCTCTGTATAGTTTAGATGCGTAGGCAAGGCCTAACAACCGAGGCATTTGTCCTGCTGTTGGAGATATGTCTGCACTACTGTTTTTCTTGTCGGTTTGGGTTAACCATTCACCTTTTTCATTAAGGTAGCGAGTAGCAAAGTGCCCATTCATCATTCTTCCGGCAGAGGCAGGGTCAGCTTCAACGTCAGTGTGGGCATATAGCTGAGCGAAAAATTGCTCGGTATTGAGTTGTCCAATAGCCATCATAAAAGTCTGGTCGCGATAGTAACCCGATCGCCAGTCTCCATTTTGAAAATATTTGGCCATTGCAATCTGAGGCACCTCCTTACCGTCACCAAAAATTCCAAACTTCGCTTTCCCCATGAAAACTTCCTTTCGACCAATCAGGCTGGCTTCCCGGCTCTCAACAGCTAGTTTGTAATCGTTTAAAATTTCCTTTTTAGAAACTGGTAATTTGGTTTTACTTTTCGCCTCGCTCATAATGATGAATGTTTAAGAATCTATAACGATATGCCACTCTCAAAAGTAGGAAAAAATACGCACTTATGAAAGTTGAATTACCATATAAAACTATTGACAGGACATTTTGTTGAGCTTTTATAAGAATAAAATTCTGTTAAATGGATTTTTATATAATTTAATATTGATAAAATAAGAATTATATCTCTGCTTGTTTCGTATTTCATAATGTTGGTTTTCCTCTGAAATACAGTTCCTATATTTGCCATCCCATAATTAATACTACGATGATAATAGGCGTTCCAAAGGAGATTAAAAATAACGAAAACAGGGTGGCTGTTGACCCATCAGGTGTCGTTGAATTTACTAAAAGAGGTCATGAAGTTTATATTCAGTCTACTGCTGGTATAGGTAGTGGATTTACTGACGAGCAGTACATTGAAGCCGGAGCTAAGATTTTACCTACAATCGAGGATGTTTATGAAATAGCCGAGATGATCATGAAGGTGAAGGAGCCCATCGAGCCTGAATATAAACTGTGCAAAAAAGATCAACTGATTTTTACCTATTTCCACTTTGCTTCCTATGAGCCATTGACGAAAGCAATGGTTGAGAGTGGAGCAGTATGCCTGGCATACGAAACGGTAGAAAAAGCTGATCGATCACTTCCACTTTTAGTTCCAATGTCTGAGGTTGCCGGAAGAATGGCAGTGCAGGAGGGCGCAAAGTATTTGGAAAAACCATTGCAGGGTAGGGGAATTCTTCTAGGTGGTGTTCCTGGAGTTCGCCCGGCAAAAGTGATGATCTTAGGTGGAGGTGTTGTTGGTACCAATGCAGCTAAAATGGCGGCAGGAATGGGAGCAGATGTGACCATTCTGGATTTGAATTTGCAACGTCTGAGATACCTGGATGATGTAATGCCTGCGAATGTGAACACATTCATGAGTAGTGAATACAACATTAGGGAGCTGATCGCAACGCATGATCTAATAATAGGTGCAGTTTTAATCCCGGGAGCGAAAGCACCACATTTGATAACTAAAGATATGCTGAAGGAAATGCAGCCTGGTACCGTTTTGGTAGATGTAGCAGTAGACCAGGGGGGTTGTATCGAAACATGTAAACCTACTACACACCAGGATCCAACTTTCATCATTGATGATGTTGTTCATTATTGTGTAGCTAATATGCCAGGGGCAGTTCCGTATACTTCTACATTAGCTTTAACCAATGCTACTTTGCCATATGCGCTTCAGTTAGCAAACAAAGGATGGAAAAAAGCATGTAATGATAACGAAGAGTTGAAGCTTGGATTGAATGTTATTAATGGAGAGATTGTCTATAAAGGGGTGGCGGACGCATTCGATATGCCATATACTCCTGTGGATAAATTGTTATAAGATATTTGAAGATTTCAAATGGGCCCATTCATCAATTTGATGGATGGGTCTTTTTATTTCCATTCATCTGTTGCTTACGACCATTCCCCTCAAAGCTTTCGATTAGGAACATCTAGTCCGTTTTATTTGTGGTGTTCTAAATCAGAGAGATGACCAGAAACACATCATATTGGCTCCTTCAAACCATCGGTTGGTTCATGTACGGAATGATCGGGGTGATCATCGCGCTACTTTTCTATGATAATGTGGACGTTTGGGTGATTTTAGCTCAGTTTTTCAGTGCGATCGTGATGCTTTTTGGCACGCACGTACTTCGCTACAAAATGAAAATGGATGGTTGGTTAAAGCTGAAAATTAAACAACTGATTGTTCGGTTAGTACCAACGCTAATCATTCTGGCATTATTGGCTAATGGCATTACCACCGGATATACTATTTTAACTACAGATTTGATTCCGGTAGATAAAGTTAGTCCTACGGTTTTCTTACTCTTCACCTTTCAAACCTTTGTTTATTTCTGCCTTTGGACAGCCGTTTATCTTATCATCTATTTCTTTAGAAACTACAAAAAAGAAGAGGTGGCCAAGTGGCAGCTCCAGACAGCCGTGAAAGATGCTGAGTTAATTGCATTAAAGGCCCAGATTAATCCTCACTTTTTGTTCAATGCGCTCAATAATATTCGGGCCCTCATATTGGAGGATCACATGAAAGCACGGGATATGGTTTCCCACTTGTCAGAATTGCTGAGATACTCCATTCAATTCAATGACAATGAGAAGGTGACTGTAGAGGAGGAGTTGGAAATTGTGAATAAGTACCTTGAGCTTGAAAGCATTCACTACGAGAACAGGTTGCATTATGAAATTCTTCCTAACATGGAATTAAGCAGATGCAAAATTCCACCGATGCTCATTCAGCTTATGGCCGAAAACGCGATTAAACATGGCATTTCCCAAATAAAAAATGGTGGCGATATATTGATAAGTGTAGATAAAGAAGGGAAAGATCTTGTGCTGGAAGTGAGCAATACTGGAAAGCTAAAGAAGAACTTAGGAAGTGGAATAGGATTACGAAATGCGACAGAAAGAATTAGAATTTTGTTTGATAGCGAACCCGACCTGGAGTTATTCGAACAGGGAAATATGGTTCGATCGAGATTAAAATTACCAATTGAAAAATGAAGGCAATAATTGTAGATGACACCCGACTTGCTCGTCAGGAGCTCCAGTTTCTTTTAAAAAACCACAAGGATGTTCAGGTGATTGACGAAGCTGAGAACGCAGATGAGGCTAAGAAGAAGATCGAAGAATTGAAGCCTGATCTGGTTTTTCTGGACATTCAAATGCCTGATAAGGACGGATTTGAATTGTTGGAGATGCTGGATGAAGTTCCGCAAATCGTATTTACGACCGCATACAGCGAATATGCCATCAAAGCCTTTGACTACAATGCCCTGGATTACTTAAAAAAACCAATTACGGACGATCGATTGACCCTTGCACTTCAACGTGTTCGTGAAAACATTGAAAAGCAGGAAGAGTCAAAAGATGTGCTGAGTGAGAACAGTCAGGTGTTTGTTAAGGACGGAGAGAAGTGCTGGTTTGTAACATTGAAGGATGTTCGTCTGTTTGAGATATGGGATAATTACACACGAATCTACTTTGATGAGCACAAACCTATGATCCCTAAAACGCTTCAGTATATGGAAAGTAGATTGGATCCCAAGGTGTTTTTCAGAGCCAATCGTCAGCAGATCGTAAACATGAAGTGGATTGACAAGATTGAGCCATGGTTCAGTGGCACGATCAGATTGTATCTTAAAGATGGAACAGAGGTGGAGGTGAGCAGGAGGCAAACTTCACGATTCAAGGATTTGATGAGCTTTTAAGAAGGTCCTGAAGCTTTTTGATCGCTTTTTGATTGCTCTCAATATTGATGTTATTGATGATGTGTTGCTTCTCTTTGGTAGTAAGGTGCCAACTTAAAGAGGCGCGTTCCACCTCTGATACTTTTTTGTCTTTTTCAAAAGAATCGTAGGCTATTTCTACCACATCAAAATCCCCTTCAAACCACAGCTTCATTTGCTCCAGCCGGAAATCGTTGTTGATATCCTGCATATTGGTGAGGTTATTGTAAACACTCGCAATAGGGTAGGTTAGCCGGTCGACAACTGAAGGGTTAGGCCGCTTCTCAATCGGCGCGTTTGATTTCGTGTCCCGAACTACCAGAAAAACCACACCCCCTGTATTATCTGCTATCCAATCCTCAAAGACATTGACAAATCGGATTGCATCCGATACTCCGAAATTATCTGAGATTCCAGCATCCATGATCTCTACACGAGGTTCAGCAGGTAGGCTAATATTAGGGGTAATGTAAGGGAAGCTCGCTGACATCCTTAGCGCTGTAAGGAAGCTCAGGTTTTCCGCTTCGTTTTGTCTGAATAGTGTCTGAAAGTCCACGCCCCTGATTTTAGATTCATCACCATCCAGAACCGAGGATGATACGCCCATGTATGAGATTGGCTGTGACGAAATGTAAAGTTTACGCCCATCATTAGCGATGGTAGGTGACATGATCAGCGTTGGTGTTTTTGCTTTTGCTTCCGGTTCCTGATAGTCACTGATCTGTTTATCCAAAATACGCCCCAGATTTTTGTCCAGGTTTTTTTCAAAAACAAATCCCCGATCGACACTGTAGGTTCTACCGGCATATTTATGCTTTCTGATCTTGAAAAACAGGTCATTTACGAGTAGCCCGAAAATGACTGGATTCAGATTGTCTTTACCGATACGGGTTAGTAGTTCTGGCCCCATATCACTTAAAGCAACCCTCGGGGTTAGACGTTGAACTTCCCGGTAATAAGCGGCTCCAATAACTCCGCCGGATGCTCCAGTGATCAGAAAGGTTTGATCCATGAGTGTGCCATTGAGAGCACTGTCCGCTTTAAAGAGTGAATTCACCGTCCATAGTGCGGCTCGCTGACCACCGCCACTCACACACAGGAAAACCATCTTTTGTTCCTTGGGATTCTTCCATTTTGCTTTCCAGTTTTCCAGGGTCTCAAGCATGTGAAGTTTGTCATGAATATATTGTTCTCTGGAATGAACCTTTTTCAGGTTTTCAATGGTGTATTCCGTTTTAATTGTATCGTATTTGAGGCCTGTTGCCTGGTTTACGCCTTTTCCAAACCCGGTTTTTACACCTGTATTCACCAAAACAAAAATACCAAGTGCAAATGCCAGACCCCATCCCTTAAACCAATAGCTAATTGCTCCTACAAGCATTACAGCGATAGCAAAGATGAGAAGAGAACTAGCAGCAGCAGGAATCTGAAGAAACTCTATATTCATGAAAAATCCGAGCAACAGGATGACACCAATAATGAATAACTCCACAACCACAGAGTTGAAATGATTTTGATCAAAGACCCTAACAATGGCTTCTCTGCTACCAAAATTGATAATATGTTTAGTTGATCTTGGTTGAAGGTTGAGATCCAGATAGTTAGTTACGTTATATTCATCTGCTTTATTCTCTCTGATCTTTTTCATTACTCTGTCACGACTCAATCCACTTTTTTTCAAGCGTTTATCCAGGGTGCCCGCAAGAAAAATGAATATGTCTTTATTGGTAAAGCGGAAATAGAGAATCATGAGTAGGTGCATGCTAATAATCCCCAGGATGAGCCCCACCACATACAGGAAAATGTCCATTGTTTCTGCAAGTCCGTTCTCCATTTGAAAGCGAACAAGGAAAATGATATAGATGACCAGAATCAGCAGAGGAATGAGACTGTTGTTAATTGAAAACTTGGTAAAGGGACGCTGAAGTGTTCCAATGAATCGAAAACGGTGACCATCTAGAATATAAGTGGTTATATGCCATGCCATGATCAGGTTTCCGAATGCAATACCCACGATAAAAAAGCTCCAGAAGCTAACCTTTCCAAGGTATTCCGGATCAAGAAATAGGTAGTGAATGCCATAAACTCTGCCAAGCCCTCCTGTAAATGATGCTATAATTATGAACCAAACCGCTAGTAGCGCCAGATTTTTCTTAAAATGATGAAATGTTAATTGCATCATCAGGGAATGAATGATCTGATTTATGGCTGTTTTTAGTTTGTTCATTATTTACGTTTATCGAGTATTTTGCTTAGAAGTAGAAACTAATCTTTGGTTGGTCGAAATGAAACAATTTCATCGAATATAGTTACTATCTTCATATCGTATTTCACAACTAATCCCGAAAAACTGGTCTTTTCGACTAAGCATAAAAAATCCCGGCGTTACCGTCGGGATTTTTGTTTTCATTACGATTATTTATCCGATTGCCTGCCTCAAATCGGCGATCAAATCCTCAGCATCTTCAATTCCCACACTTAGTCTGATCAAAGAATCCGTGAGGCCAACAGCAAGTCGCTGCTCTCTGGGAATACTTGCATGAGTCATAGTAGCGGGATGTCCAACCAACGATTCCACTCCTCCTAAAGATTCAGCCAGGCTAAATATTTTAAAACTGCTTAAGGTCTTGTTTGCCTGCCCAATGGTATCTTGTTTTTGTCTAAATGAAATCATTCCTCCAAAACCCCTCATTTGCTTTTTGGCAACCTCATGATTGGGGTGATCCTCAAATCCTGGCCAGTAGACTTTATCTACTTTTGGGTGATCTCTAAGGAAACGTGCAATTTTTTCACCGTTTTCACAATGCCGCTGCATTCGAACATGGAGAGTCTTTACACCGCGTAAAGTCAGGAAGCAATCCTGAGGGCCTGGGATTGCTCCACCAGAGTTTTGAATGAAGCCAAATTCTTCATCGATCTGTGGGTTATTCGTTCCCAGGAAGCCCATTACCACATCCGAATGACCGGCGATATACTTAGTGACCGAATGCATGACAATGTCTGCACCTAAATCCAATGGGTTTTGTAAATACGGTGAAGCAAAAGTGTTGTCAACAGCGACTTTAATGTTATTCTTTCTTCCTATATCTGCAATCGCCCGGATATCCATGATATTCATCATTGGGTTGGTAGGCGTTTCAGACCATATCAGCTTGGTTTTATCCGTGATAGCATCCTTAATGTTGCTGACATCCAGCATGTCTACAAACGTAAACTTGATGCCGTATTTGGCAAATACCTTGGTGAAAAGGCGATAAGTACCACCATACAAGTCTGCTGAGCAGATGACTTCATCTTCTGGAGATAAAGTTTTGAGAACAGTCTCAGTCGCACTCATGCCTGAACTAAAGCAACGTCCAAATGTGGCGTTTTCCAGAGCAGCAAGATTCTTTTCAAGCACACTTCGTGTAGGGTTTTTTGTTCTTGCATATGCATACCCCTTATGTACACCAGGTTCGTCCTGAACGTAGGTGGATGTCTGGAATATGGGGGTCATGATAGCCCCGGTAGAAGGGTCCGGATCTATCCCTGCATGCAGTGCTTTTGTACCGAATTTCATATGCGAATTTATTGAGATTTTAAGGTGAATGACCTTAAGAATGGAGTTAATTGACCTGTAATATGCCAAAATACCATTTATTGGTAGAAATCTTGATTTTATCGATGGTATACTACCAGTAGGCTATTTCCTGACTAAAGTGTCTGAGAATAGTGATATTCTTGTACTTACAATACGGCTATTAAAGCTTTTATTTAAATCAATAGCAATGAAAACATTCGCCACTCTACTGCTTCTCTTGACAACATTAAGTGTCTCGTCACAATATTATTCAGGTTACTATGTGAGTGCTCCACAGGTACATGCTTTTGATCATTTTAAGATCAAACACAAGCATGATCATACGAAAACAGACGGCAACCTCATTATTCATGCATTTATCGGCCATGATGAAGTGTGGGAGCAAACAGCTCATTTTGTTTCAGATGATGATTTAAGACAAAAACTCATCGCTGATTATAGCCACGGTGAGGAAATAATCTCCGTTCACATGCTTAAGTTTTTATGGGACGGCAATGAATGGGAGTACATTCTGCTTGGATATAATTCAGCAGATAATCATCGTCATTTCATTGTCATTGAAGAAATATTCAACGATGAGTCAGAAACCGAGCTGCTCGAATTCCATCGGTTTGACTGGGTAAAAGGGCATCATATTACCGCTGCAAGCACTCATTAATTATTTAATTGATGGAAGTTTTATCTCAGCTCCTTCAAAGTACGATACTCGGAGCTGAACTCCTCTCTGATCGAACCCCACAAAAGTCAGGTTTCGGTTTTTAGTCCAAACAGCTTGCTTGTTTAGGTTTAAATGAGCATTTTCGAAGGCACAAAGCAGGCCAATGATGTCGTGCTTTTCAAAGTTTTTGTCTTTATTGAAACTATCGTATACCAGATTATAAATGGTGCTTGCTACTCCCTCGTGTCGATGCTTTTCTGTTACGTAAGATCTGTAAACAATGAAATTGTTCCTCAAGGCCGGATACATGGTTTTAACTCCTGTAGCCACACCCACGATCTGATCGTTTGATTTGCACACAGCAAGTAATTCCTCTGCTCTTTTTACTGCATCTTCTTCTTTTGTGATGGCACTTTCATTCAACCAAAATTCAACAACGGATTTTTTTAGGGCATCATTTGCGTTATTCCAAACAAATTCAATGTTCAGTTCCTGATTCATGCGTCTAGTCTTGTTTTTAGCCTGCCAAGATATTTAAATCTTACAATTAAATATCTTTACTCAGAACCTTTAACATTCACCATCAGATGTATCAATCAAATACTCCACCCTTAGATGATCACACGCAGGAGTTAGAAAAGGAGAATCCATTTAATTATCAACACACCAAATCATTTGCGCAAATACTGCATGCACTAAAAAGCAGCCTGGTGCTTAGCACCTACCAAACGGGTAAGGTGGTCATGTTCAGTCCTAAAAGTGAGACTCAGATGATTCAGCTTCCGAGAAACTTCAGGAAGCCTATGGGGGTTGCTTCCTATGACAGGCATCTGGCCATTGCCTGTTTGAATGAAGTGGTTTTGACACACAGATCTGTTAATGCTGCAAAGTCATATCCGAATAAACCAGATGTATATGATGCGATCTATCTTCCTCGATCGTCTCACTATACCGGAATAGTAGATACACATGACATTTCCTATGGAAAAGGTGGGTTGTGGGCCGTGATTACACAGTTTTCTTGTATAGCTCAATTGGATCCTCGTTTTAGCTTTCTTCCAAAATGGAAACCTCATTTCATTTCAGAAATAGCTCCAGGTGATAGATGCCACCTGAACGGAATGACACTTAAAGACGGAATCCCCAAGTATGTGACTGCATTAGGTAAATCAGATAAGCCTGGAGGCTGGAGAGATAACAAACTAAATGGTGGCATTCTAATGGATGTTGAAACCAATGAAATCCTCCTTAGCGGGCTTGCCATGCCTCACAGCCCAAGACTGGTAGGAGATGATGTCTATTATCTTCAGTCCGCAGTTGGAGAGCTGTGGAAATATCACGTCCCTTCCCAATCCAATGAGCGAATTTGTGACGTGCCAGGGTTCGCCAGGGGGATGTCTTTTTATCAAAACTTTCTTTTCATTGGCCTGTCGAAAATAAGGGAAGACTCCAAGGACTTTGGTAAGATGCCGATTGCCTCAAAGAATCCCATTGCCGGCGTTGCAATTGTGAACCTGAGAACGAAACAGGTTGAAGCATTATTGGAATATAAGAATGCTGTGAAGGAACTATATGATGTGCATGTTTTGCCCGGTGTGTTACGTCCTAATATTTTGAATACTATGGGTGATTTACATACCAGAGCTATTATTACTCCGAAACGGATATTTTGGCAGGATCCCCCAAAAGATAATGTACCATCAGGTCCGTATGCTAACACAGAGGTATTGACCAGCTCTGCAACCACTAATGATTCGTAATCAAGAGGTATGTCTCGTGTAAGCATCAATACCTACTATCAAACAGCACTTGATCTACATAAATCGGGTAAGTTTAAAGAGGCTAGAAAGCTGTATGATGAAATTCTAAAACTTCAGCCTAGTCACCTGGAAAGCCTATTCATGAAAGGCCAATCTTTTTATCAGGAAAGGAAATATGAGGAGGCGCTAAAACTTTATGATCAAGGCCTGTCACTGCATCCAAAAAATCCGGACTTGTTCCTACAAAAAGGAAGGGCACTGATAAAATTAGGGGCACTGGAAGAGGCAATTGATCTATGCGAAGGATTACAGCAGGCAAATCCTGTAAGCATGGGAGCCTACCTGGTTATTGCTCAAGCATATTTGAAAAAAAATCAGCTTTCCAATGCTGTAGAAACTTTAAAGTCAGGGGTTGAAAAATGCGATGAAATACTTCTGAAAATTAACCTGGCAATAACCCTTCACAAGCATGGAGCTTACGAGGAAGCTATTCACTGGTTTGATGCGGTTGAGCGATCATCGACAAAAATTTCAAATCCTAAGTTTTGGTTTTACTATGCAAAAAGTGCAGCTGAAGAGGGTGATGTTAATCAAGCAATCTCTCTCTACGAAAAATGTCTGAGTATAAAACCGGATCATAAATCGGCTCTTAATAATCTTGCAAATATTCACCTAAAGCGCGAGGAACGGTCACTTGCTGAATCCTATTACAAAAGGCTTATTCAAAAGCACCCAGAGGAGGGTATGGCCTACTGTAACCTGGCTAAATTGTATGAGCTATCAAAAAAATGGAGTCTGGCAATTGACTATTACAAGAAGGCAAAAAGTATTTCTCCTCAACTAAC
Organism: Ekhidna sp. ABH4_415; assembly: GCF_056161305.1. Lineage (NCBI taxonomy): Bacteria > Pseudomonadati > Bacteroidota > Cytophagia > Cytophagales > Reichenbachiellaceae > Ekhidna > Ekhidna sp. ABH4_415. Next base: position 52,273 of record NZ_JBSWYW010000010.1, on the reverse strand, counting down.
CATTGTTTATTATCACCTTGGTCAATTGTACGCCAGGGAAATAAACGATTATAAAAGAGCTTTAGAGGTATTTGATGAGGGGCTTGCAAAAGGAGACGATACGTACCACAAAGGGATTCGTCTTTACCAAATCATTGCCAGGCAACATGTAGGTGAATGGGCTAATTATGAAAATGATATGGAAGAATTGAATGAGATTCTTCTTTGGTATATCGAACAAGATCATCCACCTTTTGAAGTTGTGCCTTATGCACTAAGCTACTCCAAGGTAAAGCCGGCACTTTATAAAAAAGTAGCTGAAAAATATGCTGCGAAAATCAAGACAGACATTACACGGCAATTTGCAGAGAGGCAATATGACCATACCTTGTCAGAAGGGAAGGTTAAGATTGGCTATCTCTCTCCGGATCTTAGGCTGCATCCCGGCGGTGTGCTCTCGAGACAAATCTTCGATTATCACGACAATAGGCATTTTGAAATCCATGCCTTCTCGTTGATTCACACGGATGACTGGGTAAATAGGGAGATCAGAGGGTCAGTAGATTACTATCATGATGTCTCTCAAATGTCCAGCATTGAAATTGCCGATTTTATAAACCGCACAGGCATAGATGTGTTGGTTTCACTAGCTGGCTACAATACAGGTATGAAATTCAGTGCGCTGGCACTCAGACCGGCACCTATTCAAATGATGCTCATTGGCTCGCATGAAACCACAGGTGCAGATTACATTGACTATGTGTTTTCTGATGAATATATGCTTGATAGTGAGCTAAGGCAAAATTTCACTGAGCAGGTCATTACGCTTCCTTGTTCCTTATTAATCAACAGTGAAATCCCTTTTGATTCCAAGATAAAGACTACTCGAGCGGATCATGGCCTACCTGAGGATGCATTTGTTTTTTGCAATTTTAATCACCCCAAAAAGCTCGATCCTAAAACCTTTCACGATTGGATGGAGATACTTGATCGGGTTCCAGAGTCTGTTATGTGGCTTTATACAGGAGGAGTAAACAACTACGAAGAAACCATAAAAGAAAAAGCAGCTCGCATGGGAATTAAACCTGAAAGAATTATATGCGCAGAGCCTGCGGCAATAAAAAAGCACTGGGAGCGGTATCGTCATGCTGATTTATTTCTGGATAACTATTTGTACAATGCTCATACCACTGGGATAGAAGCAATCCGTGCCGGGGTGCCAATGATCTCTCTAAAAGGAAAAACGCATAATAGTAGATTAGGCTCCAGTCTATTGTACTATTCCGGGCTCGAAAAGCTTATTTGTCTCACCAAGAATGAGTATATTACATGGGCAATACGACTTGCTACCAGTGCCGCCGAACTAGAAGCTACGAAAGAAAGGCTGCAAGCCGTAGATAAAGCAATACTTTTCGATACTGAAATTCAGGTAAAATACCTGGAAAAAGCCTATCAAAAAGCGTTGCGTAAATTAAAAAAAGGGCTTGCGCCGCGGGATTTTGAAGTTGGATCCGCTCTTGATTTAAATTCTTTGATTAAGAATTGATTGGGAAATAATAAATCACATCACTGTCATGAACAGCTTCTACTTTTACTCTCTGAACACCGCCAAAGAGAAATATTTCAAATTTAAACGCCGACTTGAAAAGAAAATTTCATCCGGACAGTTCGACTCACTTCCAAGGAAGAAAAAGAATCAACTGGTTTCCCGGGTAGATAAATATAAATCCAGGCTGGAAAAATTCGGGTTCTCTATGAGAGGTGCCGCAGTGGCCGGTTCAGTTACGGCTTTGGCTGCTATACCGGCAATTGGCAATGCCCAGGATCCAAATGTCTACCTTAGAAATGAAAACTATGCTTATACCGGAGGAGAAACTCCCCAGCATATGGCATTGGTAGACCTGGATTCAGATAGTGACCTGGAACTTTTGGTCTCAGTACCTGGTGGGCCGGCGAAGCTAATTAACCGAATTGAAGAAGGTGGTGAAGCCAGTTGGACCCGACAAGATGTAACTGCACTGGCCAACATGCGCGATGAATTCGTAGTAGGGGATGTAGATGGAGACCTGGACAATGACGTGATATTCCGTAATGGGAATACTTTTTATCTGGCATTGAATGATGGCAATGGTAATTTTCAATTGAGTGATGATGAATATACTCCTACCTATTATGGTTCGTTTGGAGCAGAAGCAGCCATTAATGATGATATTGATTTAGTTGATTTTGACTCGGACAATGATCTTGACCTGGTGGTTGGGATCAATGGTAGCAGTTTAACTGTTTTTGAAAATGATGGTGCGGGTAATTTCACAAAAGGGTCATTAGCTGTGCCGGGCAGTGGAGTGACCGACTTTGAATTTACCGATCTGGATGGTGATGGCGATATGGATCTGGTGAGTAACTCATATGTGGGGGATGGTGCACGAACCGTTTTTGCCACTGAAAATGTTGCTGGGACAGGATTGAATCCTGATTTCACTACGGGCTTTCAAGATCAATTAACTACTAATTTATATGTCCCTGACCTGGAGGATATAACCATTCTAGATGCTGATGGAGATGGAGATAATGATGTGTTCTTTCATCATAGCAACTACTCCTACCTCCACGGATATTTAAATCAGGATGTAGAAGGATCTACAGGGACGTTTACTGCTACAACCTTTTCAGTGATCCCGCAATCTTCGTCATTTTCAGTAGAAGCTGTGGGCGTGGCAGATTTCGATTTAGATGGGGATGATGACCTATTGCTGGGGCTTGGGTCTGCAGGTGCATACCTGGCCAGCCTCAACGGTACCAACTTTGATGGAAGAAGTTTGTCAGATGGGGTGGTAGGTAGCTTCTTCAGTAGCACATATGATGTGGCTATCGGGGATTTAGATGGAGATGGTGCGGATGATTTTGTGGCCAATTATGGGTCAGCCTGGCTTTCGCTTGTCTATGATCGTGCAGCTCCTTATGTTAATGGTTTTGCCGGAGATGTTATCCTGAATGAAAATGATCCTGCTGGTACGCTGGTGGGTTATTTGTCGCTTTTTGATCGGCAAGGAGACCCAATTACCATCGAAGGAATACAAGGGGATGATGCAGCTGCCTTCAATTTAGATACAGGTACAGGTGCAATCACAACAGCGCAGGTGTTTGACTGGGAGACAGATCAGCGTGATTTCAATTTTGAAGTTGTCCTGAATGATGGTGTGAAATCAAGTGTGTCTGAAGCCAACCTCAAACTCAGCAACCAGACGGAAGATGGTCATGGAACTTTTGCTGTAGACGGTTTGCCTATGTTCGGAACAGCCACACCTGTAGCATTTGTAGCAGGTGATTTTGATGTGGACGGAGATGATGATCTATTTAAATCATCTAACTCAGGATCAGGAGGAGGTGGTGGAGAGAGATTAAATGCTGCTTTCCAAAATTCACTTTACAGTCAGACACAAGGTTTCTTTGCTCCCCAAAATGCAGGGGGAGGAAAATACGCAGTTGAGGAAGCCATTTTTTTTGACGTGGATAATGACGGACAGAAAGAGCTGATCGGAGGAGAGTTTGATGGAAGTTTAGATGTCTTTTATTTCAATGAATATGGCCAAAGCCAGGGTAGTAACTACAATGGTTATGTAGGATCCGTATCACAATTTGAAATTGGCGATTTTGATGGAGATGGAGCAGATGATTTAGCTGTACTCAGTGATGGTGATGGAAGCTATTTAACTGTCTATGAAAGGTATATTGGCAATGGAGAAACGCCTCTTGATGAAATGGATCATATTTTAATCGGACCGTCTGCAAGGATGGCGGTAGGAGATTTTGACGGGGATGGTTTGGATGACGTTTTGATTGTTAATCCTGGAACAGATGATTATATATACTATGGAGGAGAGTTTGGTCTGGTTGCCTCGGTAACTGCAGCCATCACGGATAATGATTACGGTCTTAATAAGCCTGTAAGTGCAGATTTTGATGGGGATGGAGATGATGACATTGCACTGCTGCGAAACTCAAATGGTAGTGGAGTAGTAATTGATATACTAGACAATGACGGTAGCGCCACTTTCACCGTTGTGCAAACGTTAGCTATTGGAGGAGAGAGTGTAGGAGTGGATGGAGAGTTAGCCGTTGGAGACTTTGACGGAGATGGTTCTCCGGATTTAGTGGCAACCTTTAAATCATCGTACGATACAGAGACCTTTGAATATACCTATGGGGTCATGACATTCACGAATGATGGGACAGGCTCGTTTGATGAGAAACAATCCATCAACGACGTTGGAGGTCTGGATATAGAGTTGATGGACGTGGATAGTGACGATGATTTAGATCTTTTAATCAGTAATACTGAGCCTGCTTTTGGATGTTGTGTGATTGAGATGGGAGAGGATGATGGTGAATATATCCGGGTTTTCCTGAATACAAACGCTGCACCAACCGGTATAGATTTATCCATTAGTTCATTTGATGAAGGAGCACCTATTGGAGAATCCATTGGTACCTTATCAGTCATAGATCCTAACCTGGAAGATACGCATACCATATTCCTGACAGCCGGTGACGGCACGAATGATGCCGATAATAATAAGTTCGTTATTGATGGTGATCAGCTCATCGTGATTAAGAATGTAGAATTTGAGGATGATGCGGAATTGAATATTCATGTGAAAGCCATTGATAATTTTGGTAAATCAGTCACGGAATCATTCACACTTACGGTTAATTATGTGAATACCGCACCTACTGGCATTAGCATTTCTGCTACTAGTGTAGATGAGAGCGCTGTTCCAGGTACTTCGGTGGCATCTTTCAGTGCTACAGATGTGGATGCAGGGGATACGCATGATTTTGCCCTGGTTTTTGGAGATGGGTCAAATGATGCTGACAATAATAAATTTACAATTCAGGAAAATGAGCTGGTGCTGGTTCAAAACCTTTCATTCGATAGTCAGCAAGCACTGAATATCAATGTAATGGCGACTGATTCGTACGGTGAGTCAATTACTCAGGCTTTCACGATTTCGGTGAATGATGTACTCGGTCTTGACGATGAGTCGTCTAATGCGCTGGGCATTTACCCAAACCCTGGTCAAAACCAAATTCATATCAGAATGGATAATACTTCCCGAGGAAATTTATCAGTCACGGTTTCTGATCTTAACGGTAAGATGATACACCAAATTGATTCAGAAAAGTCATCGTATGGCTGGTCCAGAAAACTGGATATGACCAGTGCGGAGGCAGGAATTTATATCATCGAAGTGCAGGTGGGAGAACAGGTTTACTCTCAACGTTGGATCAAACAAGACTAATCCAGCTTAGGAAATAGATTAAAAAGGCGCTCAATAGAGCGCCTTTTTTATTGACTCTTTTTGAAAAACGTCTGTAACTTCGTCTCTGCTTCCTTTTCAGAAAGGTAAGCTGGCGAGAGGGAAGGCTGTCCCGGTAGATTCTCGATGTGCAAAGTCTGAGTAGGGAATGCAAAGTTGACCCCAAGCTCATTCCCAAGCTTCATAATGCTCATCAGTATTTCATGCCTACATTGCAACTCTTCTCCCCAGGTAGGTACATTAAAGAAAATGTAGAACATGATATTCAGTGAGCTACTTGACATCTCATTAAAATACACATGGTAATTGTCTTTCCATGTCTTTGGGTGGTTGTCCACAATTTGCCTAAGCCCTTTCACAAACACATCGATCATTTCCGGTGGAGTATCATAGGTGATGGAGATGTGTGTGAAGAAACGTCGGTATTTCCTTAGTCCGTGGTTATCGATGGTGTTATCAGCCAACTTACTGTTTGGCACATAGATTACGGAATTTCTAAAGGTTCTGATACGAGAAGACCTGAATCCTACTTCTTCCACCGTTCCATCCACATCATTGGAAGTAATCCAGTCACCTACCTGAAATGGCTTGTCCACAAAAATCATGACTGAGCCAAAGAAGTTCTTGATGGTATCCTGAGCAGCTAAAGCAAATGCCAAACCTCCAATGGACAATCCGGTTAATAACGGCAGAATAGGTACGTCCAGGTTATCAAGGATGAGTAGCGTACCAATAATGATGACGAATGTTTTAAGGGTCTTTCTCAGGAGCGGTACCAGCTGATCATCCAGTGTGCTTTCGGTTTTTTGTGCCATTCGTGCCAGGAACACACTTGCAATGGACACCAGTCTGTACACGATGACGGTACCAAACAGTGGTACCATTACCCGCAGGATCAGATTCACATACTTTGAGTAGGTGATCGGAAGCTGCAGTGCAGGTGTGACCAGAAGTAATAGCAACACAATAATGAATACGCTAGTGGGCCTGGCTATTTGCCATAGGTATTTTTCAGTAGCCTCGCCCTGGTAGTTTAACCGCCTTACTATTCGGCTGAATATGCGTTCTGTGAAGAAGGCAAATATTTTATACACCAATGCACTAATCAGTGCCAGTATGAAAATGGTCACATACTGATACGTGTATAAGCCAAAAGTCTTTTTTGTCCCCAGCTTAGGCAAGAGATTCAGCAACTCACCCGTTCCAAATCGAAATGTTTCCTGATACATCTCTTCGATCTTGTCAATACTGGAGTCTGAGAAATACCACTTGTTATCACCTGCTCTGAGCAGAAAAATATTCGGATACCCATCCAATAATACGTATTTGTTTTTATGGCTTACAGAGTCCTGATAAGCTGAATTCTTGGGAATTTCATCCAGGTAAATGAAGATGCCTCTGCCATCCAGCACGCGTTTGAATTTTACTGCAGATTTTTTTGCCACTTCGAAAGAACGATCTGCTGTTTTGAAAGGCAGGGCTGCCAATGAGTCGTTCCTGTGTTCTGGTTGTAAATTATCCAGGAAGGTCTTTACGGAACCATGCGGGCTGCTCAAATTCACATAGGTATCTTCCTGTGCCTTGGTGAATAAAAATGAAAATAAAATGATGGTTGAAAGAACAATTCTCATATGTCAGGTTGTTTGATGCAAAAGTAATTAGTGACGGCAATTACCTTTGCCCTTCAATTTTGAAATATAATCAATTAGATAGATGTCAAATCCTCTTTTATCCGCATTCAATACAAAATATGAATTACCTCCATTTTCAAAAATCGCGATGGATGATTACGGTGAGGGAATAGACAAAGCATTGGAAGAGGCAAAAAAGGAAATTGATGCGATCATCAACAATGATGAAGATCCATCTTTTGAAAACACCATTGAGGCTCTGGAAAGTAGTGGTGAAAAACTTTCCCGAAATTCCTCAATACTGTTCAATCTAAACTCAGCTGAAACCTCTGACGACCTACAAAAGATCGCTCAGGAAGTGTCTCCAAAACTTTCTGCTTTCAATAGCGAAGTGAAGCAGGACTCCAGGCTTTTCGAGCGTGTAAAAGCTGTCTATTTGAAAAAGGATGAGCTTGATTTGAACGTCGAACAAAAGAAACTGTTGGATGAGACCTATCTTGATTTTGTTCGAAGAGGTGTAGAGCTGGAAGGTGATAAGAAAGAACGATTTAAAGAAATAAGTGTAGAGTTATCTAAGATTTCCTTGACCTTCTCGGAGAACCTTCTTGCCGAAACAAACAAATTTGAATTAGTAATTGAGGATGAAAAGGATCTTTCTGGTCTACCGGAAGATGTGAGAGCTCGTGCCAAAGAGCTGGCAACTCAGAAAGATAAACCAGATGCCTGGATCTTCACGCTGCAGGCACCCAGCTACATTCCTTTTATGGAATATGCGGACAATCGGGAGCTGAGAGAGAAGATGTACAAAGCGTACATGACCAAGTGCTTCAAGGGGAATGACAGAGATAATCAGGAGCTAATATTAAAAACAATCTGGCTAAAAGCAGAGATGGCTTCTTTGCTGGGATATCCAACATTTGCGCATTATATCCTGGAACAGCGAATGGCTGAGTCACCTGATAAAGTCTCTGAATTTCTGCAAGATTTGATGGAAAAGAGCCTTCCGAAGGCCAAAGAAGAGGTGGAAGAAATCAAAGCGTATATTAAGAAACTTGGGCATGATATCGAACTGCAACGATGGGATTGGGCGTATTACTCAGAGAAACTTAGAAAAGAAAAATACGAGCTCGATGATGAATTAGTAAAACCGTATTTCAAATTGGAGAACGCAATCGAAGGGGTTTTTATTACAGCAGAGAAGCTGTTTGGAATCACTTTTAAGACAAATGATGAACTGGAAGTATACCATGAGGATGTGAAAGCCTATGAAGTACTGAATGAAACAGGAGAGGTGGTTGCAGTTTTCCTGACAGACTTTTTCCCCAGAGATGGAAAGCGGGGCGGAGCATGGATGACTTCATATCGCAATCAATGCATCAGGGATGGAAATCGCGTGGTGCCACAAGTGAGCATTGTTTGTAATTTCACGCCATCTTCAGCGAATCACCCTTCACTGCTAAAGTTTAATGAGGTAACGACCTTATTCCATGAATTTGGACATGCATTGCATGGTATGCTGGCAGATACCACTTATCAAAGTTTATCGGGGACAAGTGTCTATTGGGACTTTGTAGAGCTTCCATCGCAGATTATGGAAAATTGGTGCTACGAAAAAGAATGTTTAGATCTGTTTGCCAAGCACTACGAAACAGGTGAACTCATTCCCGCCGAGCTGGTAGAACGAATTAAGAAATCATCAACTTATCATGAGGCATACGCCACTGTTCGCCAACTAAGTTTTGGTCTTCTGGATATGGCCTGGCACAGCCTTTCACCCGAAGAGGCCAATAAAGTAACCGATGTTGGAGCTTTCGAAAAGAAGGCTTTTGCATCTACAGAGTTATTTCCTGAGGTTGAAGGAACCAACATGAGTGTACAGTTTGGTCACATCTTTGCCGGAGGATATGCTGCAGGATATTACAGCTACAAATGGGCCGAAGTGCTTGACGCAGATGCTTTCTCGTTGTTTCAGCAAAATGGTGTTTTTGATAAGCAGACAGCAAACGCTTTCAAGGAAAATATCTTAAGTAAAGGAGGAACAGCACATCCGATGGAGCTCTATAAAAAGTTTAGAGGGCAGGAGCCGACACCCGAAGCACTTTTAAAAAGGGCTGGATTGGTTTAATCTTCCAGATATGGGATTTCAGAATTGAGCGACTTGTTGTGAATCTCGAGATCATTCTTCACATCTGTGATCAGGCGTGAAAGAGAAGTTTTCAGTTTTGCAATTTCCTTTTGTTTCTCAGGGTGTCCGGCAAAGACTCTATCTTTTTCAGAAGGAGAAAGCATTCGATTAAAGTAGTTAGTGTCTTTAGAAAGTTTATCAAGCATTGCTTCTACTTTCGGCAGGAGAGTTAAAATCTTATTTAAAGGAACGGTCAATTCCTCTTGTGACATATTATAGAGGATGGCATTGATCTCCGAATCCCTAAGCTCAACTCGGTCGTCAGAATCTGCTCTCAGCGTTTTTAAAAGTCTGCACATGGCTTTCAGGGCGCCATTCGTGTGTTGATCCCGTGAGTTGATGCGAGCAATATTCAGAAAGGGTAGGTACTTCTTAACCTTCTTTTTCTTAAAATCAAATTCTGCTATTCCTCTGTAAATCTCGTTTTTAGTCTTGAGGTATTCTGCACTATTAACCCACATAGACGGGAGTATGTCGATTTCGCATGTTGGCTTTTGAGCCGTGATCCGAATTCTTGTTTTATCACTATAATCAATCGATTTAAAAGTAGGATCTTTTCGCAATGTATCATGCATGTCGATAGCCAATGTCTGCATATCCTGATGAGGTTTGTCAGACAGGTTTTTCTTTATCACGATAATTTCTACATCACCATACAGCAAAATATTGGTAAATGTTTTTAATGCTCCCTGGTATCGGTAATCAACGTCAAAGCCACGCTTCTTCAATGATTTGGCAATGAGCTCATGAATTCTTCGGGAGTTGGCATATACTTTATATGCATAAGATACGTCAATTTCAACCATGGATTCCAGTACATACAGCAGACAATCCGAGTATCCGGATTGATGAAATGCATCCGAAAGTACAGGCTCTCGCAGAGCCTCATCATACCTTCTCCCTTTTAGGTTTTCTACTAACAGGCTGTAGTCGTGATCCATTAGGATGGCAAAATAATCAATAATGTAGATATGAATTGTATTTTAAGAAGATTATCGCTGTAAGAAGATCATTTTTGGATCAATGAATTACGAAGATCAATCCTTTAGAAACAGGTATGAAAACTCTATTTTCATCAATAAAACGCTCAGATATTTATATTGTATACAAAGTATATGCACCGAGACAATTTTGAAAGAAACAAAGAATTTGTGACCGATTTTAAAAATTTCAAGTTGTTTAAGCCACATAAATTGAGAAAAAACGCTACTATTGTATTCTTATGATTCTATTCGCTGAGATTGTAAATACCACGCCTTCACGCACCCGAGGGTAACCCCAAGGCTGGGTATCTCAAACTATCCGTTACTATTTCTAAACTAATTACTAAAGCCGTCACGCTATGTGCACGGTTCAAAACATCTAATTTCATCTGGAAATGACGAAAGAATCATTCTCTATATCCAGAGTCTTTAAACTCTTTATATCCGCTTTAAAAGGCGAAGAAACTGAATTTACTACCGGTAGTATCAACCGTGCGATTGTACTATTGTCCATTCCAATGATCGCCGAGATGGTCATGGAATCCTTATTCGCGGTGGTTGATGTCTTTTTTGTTGCCAAAGTAAGCGTAAACGCAGTGGCTACAGTAGGCTTGACTGAATCGGTGTTGATGATTATCTACTCAATTGCAGTTGGGCTAAGTATGGCAGTAACAGCCATTGTGGCCAGAAGAATTGGCGAGAAAAACTATGACAGGGCAAACAATGCTGCTTTTCAGGCAATACTGATGGCTTTGGTTGTAGGAGTGGTCCTTGGTGTTCCGGGCTTCCTCTTTGCAGAGGACATCCTTAGGCTGATGGGAGGGGATCCATCATTAATTGCTGAAGGAGTTGGCTATACAAAGATTATGTATGCCGGAAACCTAAGTATCATATTGATCTTCCTTATCAATGCAATTTTCAGGGGTGCAGGCAATGCCTCCATCGCTATGCGATCGTTGTGGATTGCCAATGGACTGAATATTATTCTTGATCCATTGTTCATCTTTGGTTATGGCCCAATTCCGGCTTTTGGTGTGGAAGGTGCAGCCATTGCAACCACAACCGGAAGATCAATTGGAGTTGTGTATCAACTATTTCATCTGATTAATGGAAAAGCCATCGTAAGGATTGGCTGGGAAAGTGTTGTCGTGAAATGGAAAACCATTAAGGAAATGATCGTGGTTTCTACCGGAGGTGTATTTCAGTTTTTGGTAGAATCAGCGAGCTGGATTTTTCTGGTTAGAGTAATTGCCAATTTTGGAGCGGAAGCACTGGCTGGTTATACCATTGCCTTCCGGATCATTGTCTTTACACTACTTCCATCTTGGGGCATGGCTAATGCTGCGGCTACTTTGGTTGGACAAAACCTGGGTGCAGGTCAGCCGGATCGGGCAGAGACATCTGCCTGGCGAACGGCCCTTTGGAATACCATATTCCTGGTGGTGGTTGCTATTGTGTTTTTCATTTTCGCCAATCAAATATTGGGGCTGTTTGGTGCCACTGATAATGTACGTGATATTGGTATCCAGGCATTGAGAATCATATGTTTTGGTTACATATTCTTTGCATATGGGATGGTGATCGGACAGGCATTCAACGGATCGGGTGATACGTATACACCGCTCGTGATCAGTCTGATCGTTTTCTGGGCGATCCAGATTCCAATGGCATACCTGCTGGCTTTGGTGTATGACTGGGGACCTGATGGTGTCTTTTTCTGTATTGCATTTTGCCATAGCCTTTATGCGGTGATTGCTATTGCACTCTTTAAGAGAGGCAAATGGAAAACGGTTAAAGTGTGATCAATAATTAAATGTATAGAGTTCAAGGTTTTCTTCCCATGTGGTGAAGACCTGGAATTCTTTCTTTGCACTGGAATAGATCAGACTTACTTCGAATTCAGAGTTCAGTGGATTGCCTGTAATCAGGTTGCCGGATTTATCATAGATATAAAGGGCTTTGTTCTGCTGATCAGTGAAGATCACCAGATCTTTCCCTGCCCCAAACTGATAGTACTGAACCAGGATAGGACCTTCGGATAGATAGTCCTTGCTAAATAGTAGGTTGCCGGTATCATCCAGCACTTCGTAGGTATTGCCTTCATTTCTGATGATAATAAATGAATCGCTACCTGTATCAGGGATCAATCGAAACTGAGTATCTGCACTGGTTTTTATAAGCTGATCGCGCTTTACTACACCGCCTTCAAGTGTGATTTCCGTTAACTCACCTCCTTCAGATATGACCGTCAAAGATGAATTGCTGAGGGAATTTGATTGCCGAAGAAAATAGTTTTTACTAAGGGATTGTCGTGTTTCAAAAGGGAACCCATTCATGAATTCACCTCTTCTGTTCATCAGGTTGATCACTCCATTTTGTTGTAACGAGATCATCACATCTTTTCTACCTAATCTTGCATGATCCATTGGGCCAATTGCCCCTCGATTCATCTTTCTTGGATTCCAGCCATTTAGTAATTTCATGTCCTTATCCGTCAGGTAAATATTACCATCCGTATCTGTGATAGCCAGACGGTAATTCCTGCTACGATCATAATCAATCAGGTTAAGGTGTCCAATCTTAGAAGGGGAAGGGAGCGTCTTGGGATAGCCCGGTATCGATGTTCCTGTTCGGTCAATCATAAAGACCTTGGATGCTGTAGCGAAGAGGTATTGAACCTTACCGTTTTTGTAGTAGTCAATGGCATAAATATCACTAATGATACGTCCTTCCACATTTTCAGACCATAATGCATTCTGGTTTGGGTCAAGGAAGTAAACCGTGTTCGTGCTGTCCTGAAGAATAATGTCAAAGTCTTTATGTGCATGGGTGCGAACGAGGAATGGTTTGGTTATGATAGGACTTACAAAACGAACGCCATTATCCGCACTGGTTTTAGGAATGCTGGATTTTCTTCTAGTAGGTTGGGTGAAGGTGTAATTGGTAAAGTACCGGCCATCCAGGTAGCTAAATTGAAAGGCGGCCAACTCAATCGATCGATAGGTATTGGTGTTTTCCTTGAATTGGTCTTGCCATTCCGGTTTTAGCGATGTGGTAATATTGTTCCATGCCCGTGGGACATTCACGAAAAGGCTAACATTTGCTGCATTATTTGCCCTTCCAAAAAAGTTGTTCATCTGGATTGATTTACCCCAGGTATCCTCATTTTGCACCGATGCTATGAGGTTTTTCAATTCCAGCAGGTCGTTAGAAAAAATCAGGTAGTTTCGATAATTGATATAGAAACACTGATCAAATCCGGCAGCCATCTCCCCAAAAAGAGTATATGGAAAGTCCCTTATGGCAAGGAAGCGAATCTCATTGTCACTATAGGATTCGTAGTAAACCGTATCTCCCCTTGATAAGGCGATGCGCTGAGATAGCTGACTGAAAAAGCTTAGAGACTCTTGCATGTTTTTCATTTCCAGGATCAAGAGTTTCTGCTGATCACCCGATCTCGGTGATTCCAGGGTTGCAATCCCTATTTCTTCATCAATCAGATCGAATACCTGATCCACATTAAAATCAAATTGTATTCTGAGTGAGTCTTGTAATTTCTTTACCTCGGGATAATTGGATTGCACATAGCTAATTTGCTTTTCCTTCCATCCGGACATATTGGTTGAAGTGATATGCATAAGGTAAGCGGTGTTTTCAGGGATTACTTCAGTCATATCGAATGTTGATGGCTGCTCAGTATGGGTCCCAATCCACCCATTCTCCTTACTATAAGAAAAACCCGAAAATTGAAGGAAGGAAGAGTCCAACATCAGCTCGTAGTTTCCAGCTCTCATAGTAAAGTCTACTTCTGATGAAGCAAATGCTCCCAGTAAAGCACCGGCTTTTTCATAATTCACGTAGCAGGAAATCAGGCCTTGAGTGCCTGTATCATTTAGCTTATTGAATTTCTCTCGAAATGCAGGGAGTGCCGAGTCACTAATTACCCGAATGGCATCTTCGATGAGATAAGGTGTGAAGCTGGCAAGAAAAAAGTTCTTGTAAAAAATAAACGTCAGTGTTTTGCCATCCTTGCTGATCTCGCTGATTTTGAAATCATTGTAGTTTCTTGTTTTAAAACGATAGCCGGATTTTTGAAGCCTTCCGATTGCAGCATTGGCAAACGTATTCTGCGAGATGTTTTGAAGCTCTACGATAAATAAAAAATCCAACTTACTGCTGGATACCTTATGTACAGAAGCCAGCACAGGAGCTCGCTCAAACACAGCCCTAAATCCACCCTCTCCGTTGATGGAATCCAGGAACGAGAGTCCTTTTCTGAAGTTGTCAAACCCGGTAGATTCCTCTATTATGGACCATGCCGGATATCCTTGAAGGGTTTGCAAATCTTCAATTACTTCACCCTCTATAACCAATGATGCATCTGCCGGCACAAAGCTCCATTTAGTCAGGTTCGCATGTTTGACCCACTTATCGTAGGTGAAATATCCTGCTCCAGCCAGCAGCAATATGGATGTGATGATTAAAACCTTTTTCAAGCTCTGAAGTTGATTTACTCAAAAATAACTTAGTTACGGAGCTTTTAGTACCTACAGCAATCTTTGTTTGTTTTTTTTCACCCAGTGTTAATTTCGGACATAATGCAAAAAAAGATATATTTAGAGATTATGCCAGATTATAAAGAAATAGGGTCATTTATAGATCGAACATACAAAGTGGTTCGCCACGATCTGATCAGTAGATTCAAAGAAAAGAAAGTTAACATCACACCAGAACAATGGGTGATCCTTTCCAAGATAGGGGAGAAGGATATGTTTCAAACTGATCTGGCCAACATGAGCTTTAGAGATAAACCAACCGTCTCGCGTATTGTAGACCTTCTGGTTCAAAAAAAGTTGGTGGAACGGATACGTGACAAGACAGATGGTAGAAAATACCATGTCCGCATTACTCCTAAAGGCAACAATGTCATTAGCAAAGCAACTCCTGCGGTAGAAGAATCCAGAAAACTGGGTTGGACCAATCTTTCTGAAGAAGAATACGAAACGCTTATTAACCTGCTGGACAAAGTTTTTACTAATTATACCCAGAAAGATTAAACTGGTTTTCTACTTAGGTTCCAGAATTAAGAAAACCGCCGTACTATCTCCGATATTGAGCACCTCGTGCCATTCGATTTTTTCATTGTAGAAGCTGCTTCCCGTAGGAACGTTCACTTCTCTTGTACCTGATTCATCAATAATTCTAAATGCGCTTCCCTTGATCGTATACCCGAAATGTTCGGCATGAAAGTGCCGCTCATGACCCACATCCGGAGGAAATGTGCACTTGAGCACCCTTACATTATCATTCTCTTCCAATATCTCACATACGGACTGATTTTTCCACCCAGCTTCAAGCGGATCGGGTAAAGATTTCTTATTTGTGGTGCATTGAATAAGACCAAAGAGAATGGCAGAAAGAAAAATTGATCGCATGATTAAAATTTATGGAACACGAAGGTAAGTGAAACAGATAATCAGATTCTAATCAAATAAAAAAGGAGCCCTTTCGAGCTCCTTTCCAGTGTGATTAGTAGTGAATGGAGTATTTATAAAGTACCTCGCAACTCTTGCTCTCTTTCAAGTGCTTCAAACAAAGCTTTGAAGTTCCCTTTTCCGAAAGAAGTGGCTCCTTTTCGCTGGATGATCTCAAAGAACATCGTAGGTCGGGCTTGAACCGTTTTAGTAAAGATTTGAAGAAGGTATCCTTCATCGTCACGGTCTACAAGGATACCCAATGGACGCAGGGCATCAATGTCTTCATCGATTTCACCCACACGTTCCGTTAGCACATCATAGTAGGTATCGGGCACCTTCAGAAATTCTACGCCTCGGTTCTTCAGATCAGTTACGGTCTGGATGATGTTATCAGTGGCTACAGCAATGTGTTGTACACCTGCTCCTTCATAAAATTCCAGATATTCATCGACTTGTGATTTCTTCAGTCCGGCAGCCGGCTCATTGATTGGAAATTTGATACGGCCATTCCCATTACTCATCACCTTACTCATAAGAGCTGTGTATTTGGTGGAAATGTCTTTATCATCGAACGACATGATTTGCTTGAACCCCATCACTTCTTCGTAGAACTTCACATATTTATCCATTTCACCCAACTCCACGTTACCCACCATGTGGTCTACGTATTTAAGTCCAACAGGCTCTGGGTTATAATCTGTTTTCCACTCGCGATATCCAGGAAGGAAGATACCATTGTAGTCTTTTCTTTCTATGAAAATGTGAACTACTTCACCATACGTGTGAATACCAGACTGCACCACTTTTCCATGCTTATCTTCAATCGTGTTTGGCTCCATGAAGGATTTTGCTCCTCGTTTCATGGCTTCATTATATGCAACAGTAGCATCATCAACCCAAAGTGCAGTAACCTTTACTCCATCACCATGCTTATCAATGTGTTCACCGATTACGGTTCCACTGCGAAGGGGTGAAGTCAGAACTAGTCTGATCTTATCCTGTACTACCACGTACGACTCCCGGTCTCTGATTCCTGTTTCCAATCCTGCATAAGCCAGGGACTGAAAACCAAAAGCAGACTTGTAAAAGTGAGCGGCCTGCTTGGCATTACTTACGTAAAGTTCCAAATAGTCCGTGCCATTGATTGGCATGAAATCTTTCTCTTGTGCATCAGGTGCTAGTGCAGTGCGTTCCATGATCTATGTGGTTTATATTAGTTGTTTTAACAACAAAGTTAAGGCTTTAATTGTTTCCCTTCCAAATTGTACGTAAAGCTTAACCCTTAAGGTTTTGTGAAATGTACTGATGCCCTTTTATAATACGTTCAGTCTCCTGAGGGTCTGCGTTGAGGGATGCCTCACCTTTTTCAGATGTACCGCCCAGTATGATTCCATCCTTTCGGGGGAACATGTACAATAATCCTCCCGGAGTTAGGTTAACATAGCCGTAATTGATTTCAGGCTGGGGTAAAAGAATGCTTAGTTGTCCTTTCACTGGTGTGAGTGTTTTATCCCCGAATAATTTTTGGGACCCCAGCCCCGTACAATTCATAATTGTGTGTTCATTTAATTCCAGAATGTCAGACGGCTGATGCATTTTTTTGATTACCAACTTACCACCTAATTGAAAAAAATCATCCAGAAGTGCTTTCATATAGATCGGAGGTTCTATCATGAGTGAATGCAGCTGTTCCGGGTCAGAAATATGACCGAATGGTGAGGAATCAGAATTGTGCTTTTTATAATCCGGATAGAGATTTTTCCCACCGGGAAAGTCGAAGGGTGCCTGCATGAAAAATGTCTTCATCCACCACACACCATACCTGTCGCCCACCAGGTCCTGAAACATACGTTGAGAAATTTGTGAGGCCTGGTTAAAGGTGTTAACGAATGGCTCGTTCACTTGTCCCGGATCATATACAGAAACAGGGGCCCAAAAAGCAGCAGCTACATTGGAGGTCGTGTTTGGAGGAAGGTTTTCAGTGTAAATAGTGACCGGAGTTCCTCGTTTCAGCAAAAGAATTGCACTGGAAAGGCCCACAACACCAGCTCCAAGCACACCAACAGGGGTGTATTCTGGTTGTTTGATCTGGTCTATTGCGAGTGATGCAGTACCCCATGATAATGAAATCCCACCTCCTCCATGCCCATAGTTGTGAATGATGGTTTTATTATCCAACTGCTCAACACTGAGATTGAAGCCAGCCGGACGATAAGGACGTAAGCCTGCCACCTGTCGGATGATTCTTTCTCGCGAAACCTTGACGGGGTTTAAGCGGGAATAGGTCGATTGATTTTTATCAAAAGCAGATGAAAGGGTAGGTATTCCCAGCGTGGAGGCATATAATCCTGCGGCTCCTAGCTTTTTTATGAAACCTCTTCTGCTGTCAACATGTTTTGTGGTATCCATAAATATGAAATCTGGAGAGAAGATAATTAGAAACTCACGAAAATTATTAACGATAATACTATGCAAGCCATAAATCCTGCTACCGAACAAGCATTAAAGGATTATCCAAATCACACGGATAGACATGTTATTGAAACCATTGAAGCTAGTCAAAGCGCCTTCGGGGAATGGAAAAATACTTCTTTTGGTTATCGAGCTGATTTAATGAATAAGGCAGCCGATGTGTTAAGGACGGAGCAGAAGGCTTTAGCCAAAGTGATGACCGATGAGATGGGTAAGACCTTAAAGGAAAGTGAAGCAGAAGTAGAGAAATGTGCCTGGGTTTGTGAGTTTTATGCAGATAATGCCGCAGAGTTTTTAAAAGATGAGATCATTGAATCAGATGCTTCAAATAGCTATGTAAGTCATCGGCCGCTAGGAACCGTCTTTGCCATTATGCCGTGGAATTATCCGTTCTGGCAGGTGTTCCGGTTTGCTGCACCAAGCTTAATGGCAGGAAATGTTGCAATTCTCAAGCATGCTCCTAATGTGCCTGGGTGTGCTGAAGCCATTGTTTCGGTCTTTGAAAAAGCCGGGTTTCCAAAAGGAGTATTCAGTAATTTATATATCAGTAATGAGCAAGCTTCTAATGTGATTGAACATCCACATGTCAAGGCTGTAACATTGACAGGAAGTACACGAGCAGGAAAGGAAGTAGCAAAACAAGCAGGAGCGGCACTAAAGAAATGTGTTTTGGAGCTAGGTGGGAGCGATCCGTACATCATTCTGGAGGATGCTGATTTGGATTTAGCTATTGAGGTCACAGTTGCCAGCCGGCTAAAAAATAACGGGCAGAGCTGCATCAGTGCCAAGCGGTTCATTGTTCCTGAATCGATAAAGGAAGAAGTGGAAAAACGACTTATTGAAGAAATGGGATCTTATACTTTCGGAGACCCCACAGACGAAGAAACCGATTTGGGACCATTGGTAGGAGAGAAGTATCGTGACCAATTACATGATCAGGTGAAACGATCCATTGAGGCAGGCGCAAAATGCATTTTAGGAGGTGAGATCCCGGATATGAAAGGGTATTATTACCCACCAACAATTCTAACGAATGTGAAGAAAGGTATGCCTGCATATGAGGAAGAACTTTTTGGACCTGTTGCTACGGTTATTGCAGTAAAAGATGAGGATGAAGCATTAAAGGTGGCAAATGATACATTTTATGGATTGGGTGGTGCTATATTTTCTCGTGATGTCGCCAAAGCTGAGAAATTAGCTGCTGAAAAATTAGAAGCAGGGTCATGCTTTGTAAATGAAATGGTTTCTTCTGACCCACGATTGCCGTTTGGAGGCATCAATGAAAGTGGATTTGGAAGGGAATTATCTCACCATGGAATCAAAGAGTTTGTGAATGTTAAGACGGTTTATATTAAGTAGAAAACTGGAAAAATTCATTTTAAAATAAACATTAAATCTCCTCCTTGGAGGAGAAATAGAGGTGGGTTGAAAAAACATAGCATTTACAAAATAAATTTTGAATACCCACCCCAAACCTCGAAGCGTCGAACCGCTCCCACGAGGGGATTAGTTACTCATTCCTTAGCGAGTTCACGGGATTGGCTTTTGCTGCCCTGCGCGCCTGATCTGATACAATGAGAATGGCAAAGATAAGCACAATGATCCCCACCATCGGAAATATCCACCAGGCAATATCCACCCGGATGGTATATCTATCCAGGTACTGATCCAGCAGATACCAGGCAAAAGGTGCAGCGATGAGGAATGAGAGTACGACCAGTTTCGCAAAATCCTTAGACATTAGGCTCATCAGGCTCGTGATTGTAGCTCCCAGCACCTTACGAATTCCAATTTCTTTAATCCGTTGCTCTGCCGTATAAGAAGCCAGACCAAATAAACCAAGTCCTGTAATGATCATGGCTAGGGTGGCGAATAAGCTGGCCAACTTTCGGGTCAGTTTAATGGTAGTGAACTTGCGCTGAAATTCCACGTCAGCGAAGTTGTACTCAAAGGGGTATGCCGGGTTGTGTTTTGCGAAGATTTCTTCCAACCCTGCAAGTGTCTGCTGGAGATCATTCGTCTTTTTGAGTCGTACAGAAATGTAACCGCCCCAGTCGTCCAGAATCATAAACATAGGCTTAACCGGATCATAGGGTGATCCCATCAGCACATTATCAATTACCCCAATGAGTTTTCGTTTGCTTCCCCACAAATCTAGGTTGGTGCCAATTGGATCCTCAAGGCCCATGATATCCAGTGCCGCTTTATTTATCACAATGGCACTGGAATCACTCCCAAATTCTTTAGAGAAATCCCGCCCCATTAGCACCTCTATGCCCATCGTTTTGGCATAATCATAAGTGGTGGTGATGGTAGTAAATATGACCCTACGATCTTCTGGCTTGCCCGGCCATCCCAGGAAGTTATTGGAATTGATTTGGGTGATCTGTGAATTGGATCGCGTTACAGACTCAGCAAGTCCTGAAGATTCTAGTTCTTGTTTCAAAACTTCGTAGTTGTCTCTCAGATCTTCTGTTAGCTCCACAGCAATTAATCGTTCCTGATCATAGCCCAGGTCCCTGTTTTTTACCAAATTGATTTGCTGGAAAATGACAATCGTGCTGATCATTAATACAATGGAAAAGCCGAACTGCAGGACCACCAATATTTTCCTTGGGGTTGTGGCTCCTTTACCTGCTTTAATGGTTCCTTTCAGGGTCTCAACTGGTTTGAATGAAGACAGGTAGAAAGCCGGGTAACTACCTGCAATAATTCCCAGCACAAGTATGGTTCCGATAGCAGCAGCCCAGAATAGGGGGGAAGAATAGTTAATAGAAAGTTGTTTTTCTACCAGCGAGTTGTAGGAAGGCAAGGCCAATTCGGTTAAAAGTACCGCTATGAGAAATGCGATAAATGTAATAAAGACAGATTCAGAAATAAACTGATAGATCAATCGGGTTCGGCTGGTTCCCAGACTTTTCCGAATACCCACCTCTTTGGCACGTTTTTCAGATCGTGCGGTGGCCAGATTCATAAAATTGATGCAGGCGATAATCAGAATGACAATGGCAATGGCAGTGAACAACTGAACATAGTCACTTCTTCCACCAGCCTGATTTCCTTCATCATCCCAATTAGAGTACAAGCGCCACTGAGACATGGGGTGAAGAAAGAAGTGCTTTTCCATGCCATGTTCTCCATCTTTTTCCATGGCCAGGTCGTAGATGCTCTGCTCTACATCCATCTCTCTAATGGGATCGTTTAGCTCCACAAAGACCTGGAATGAATAGTTGCCCCAATTGTCTTTGTTGTCGCGGACCCATTCATTGACAGATTCTCGATATTTCCATGTCGCCAGGTAATCGAATTGAAAAGTGGAGTTTTCGGGAACATCTTTCAGGATGGCCGTAACTTGCAAGGTGCCATCATTTTCCAGTTTTACTTGTTTACCTATAGGATCTTCATCACCGAAAAGGATTTTAGCCAACGATTCGGAAAGCACGATGGACATGGGATCTTTCAATGCCGCTGAGTGTGTGCCGGAAACGAGCGGAAACTCAAACATTTCCAGAAACTCTTCGCTCACAAAGTACCCTCGTTTAATGATTCGTGTATCCCCAGCGGTTAGCAAACGATTGCCACCCCATCCGGTTACCACCGAGCTTTTAATATTGCTGTCAATCACCTTCATCTCTTCATAAGATGGGAGAGGTACTGATTGCCAGTTGTTTACTTTATCGTCAAATTCTGAGCTGATCCAAACCTGATACAATCGATCGTATTTGGGTAGAAACTTATCATAGGATACTTCGTCGGCTACCCATAGGAGAATGAGCACACTACATACGATACCAATGGATAAACCTGAGATGTTGATAATGGAATAAAGTCCGTTCTTCTTCAGGTTTCGGATGGAGATAAGAAAGAAATTTTTAAGCATGTGAGTAGAGGTAAGTTTTGTCTAAGGATTTGCGAGATTGCCAAAAGTTGCATGACTGAAAGAAATACTCATGTAAATTCGATTGGTTACATGCTTCATATTATTTTCACCAAAACCAACTTAACCCATCATGGCATTATCCCATTTTGATTGGATTGTAATCGGAGCATTCTTTCTCATTGTATTAGGAATTGGTCTTGCGGCAAGTAGATCAGCAGGAAAAAGCTCATTGGAGTATTTTTTGGCAGGCAAATCCATGCCTTGGTGGCTTTTGGGAGTTTCTATGGTGGCAACCACTTTTTCTGCGGATACTCCCAACCTTGTTACAGGATTCGTAAGAGAAGGTGGCGTAGCGAAAAACTGGGCCTGGTGGTCGTTTCTTATAACAGGAATGGTCACTGTGTTTATTTATGCCAGGTTGTGGAGAAGGTCGGGTATCCTGACAGATCTTGAATTTTACGAATTGAGGTATGGAGGTAAAGCAGCTTCTTTCCTTAGGGGATTCAGAGCTCTTTATCTTGGTATTTTCTTCAATTGCTTGATCATGGGGTCCGTGACCTTAGCGGCAATCAAAATATCATCTATACTTTTTGGTATGGAGCCCATTTACACAGTGGTCATTGCTTCGGTGGTCGTAGCGGCATATTCAGCACTGGGAGGAATAAAGGGAGTGATCTGGACGGATTTTTTTCAGTTTGGGATCGCTTTAATTGGTGCCGTTTACGCTGCATATGTGGCAGTTTCTCAACCTCAGGTAGGCGGACTTTCAGGATTGCTGGCACATGAATCTTTGGAGGGGAAGCTTGATATTATTCCCGATTTTAATAATACCTCATTAGTGGTCACCATGTTTATCATTCCGCTTGCTGTGCAGTGGTGGTCAGTATGGTATCCTGGGGCTGAGCCGGGTGGAGGAGGATACATCGCCCAGCGCATGCTAGCAGCAAAAAACGAACGACATGCCGTGGGGGCAACCCTGTTTTTCAATTTTGCGCATTATGCGTTAAGACCCTGGCCATGGATATTGGTGGCGCTGGCTTCCATTATTTTGTTTCCGGACCTGGATTCAATTCAACGAGCTTTCCCAACCATCAGTGAACAATACCTTGGGGATGATATTGCCTATCCGGTTATGCTCACTTTACTCTCTCCGGGGTGGCTGGGGTTAGTGGTCGCCTCTTTGATAGCAGCCTATATGTCGACCATCAGTACGCACCTCAATTGGGGATCATCCTATGTAGTAAATGACTTTTATCAACGATTCATTAAACCCGATGCGACTGAAAAACAACTGGTGTTGATTGGTCGCTTGTCTACTGTGGTCCTGATGATCATCGCTGGTATCCTTGCTCTGACTATACTTGAAAATGCAACACAGGCTTTTAACATACTATTGCTTTCAGGCGCTGGAACAGGAGCCATCTTTTTATTTCGATGGTTTTGGTGGCGTATCAATGCCATTACAGAGATCGTGGGGATGATTGTTGCTACAATCAATGCCTTTGTTTTGGTCTTGGCAGTGTCAGATGACATGCTGACAAACCCTTATCTGGATGCATTTACCACACGCTTGATCATCGCGACCATCATCACAACGACCGTATGGATACTTACTTCGTTGTTAACAAAACCGGAAGACAATGAAAAGCTTGCTTCCTTTGTAGAAAAGGTGAAACCCGGGATAGGATGGAAGAAATTTGACCATAAGGGTACATCCAATCTTGGTTATCACCTATTGTCAGTCTTCGTTGGCACGATGGGGGTATATGCTGCCTTGTTTGCAATTGGTAATCTTTTATATGGCAATCTTCTTTTTGCATTATTGATGTTTATGGCGTTCGGATTTGCTGTCTTTCTTATCATAAAATGGTGGAAGGACTAGCTGAGGAGCTGTTTCTTACCACTCACTTTGCATAGTTTTTACGTTCGTTGGTTGACTAAACCATTCAAATAAAAATCGAAAAATACCCCAATTGGGGTATTGATTATCATTTGATAAGTGCTGTTCTTTACACACAGATACTCACCGCTCTATTCACTGCCTAATGTAGAGGCCTCTTTTCAGGGCCTCTTCTTTTTTGCCCCCTTTGGCTATATTGCTGATCCAAACAATATGCTTATGAGTCATACACAAGGAATGCTAAGCCCGGAATCATTGAAAGGGAAAACGATCATTGTAACAGGCGGAGGAACCGGACTGGGAAAGTCCATGGGATCCTATTTTTCGGAGTTGGGTGCCAACCTGGTTATCACAAGTCGGAAGATGGAGGTGCTGGAAGAAACCGCAAAAGAAATAACTGATAAGACAGGCTATCCGGTACACTGTGTAGCATGTGACGTGCGTGAATATGAGCAGGTGGAGCGAGTGATCAAAGGAGCTAAAGAGAAGTTTGGTAAAGTGGATGTACTGCTTAATAATGCGGCAGGCAATTTCATCAGTCCGACCGAGCGACTGTCCCATCGGGCATTTGATACCGTGGTAGATATCGTTTTAAAGGGTAGCTACAACTTCACCCTTGCCATGGGAAAGGACTGGATTGAAAATAAGCAGGGTGGTAATATACTGAGCATTGTAACTACCTATGCATGGACCGGGTCTGGGTATGTGGTTCCTTCTGCTTGTGCTAAAAGTGGTGTGCTGGCAATGACACGATCACTGGCAGTAGAGTGGGCGAAGTACGGGATACGCAGTAATGCAATAGCTCCCGGACCGTTCCCGACCGAAGGTGCCTGGGATCGGTTACTACCAGGCGATCTAAAGAAGAAATATGATCCGGCCAAAAAAGTACCTCTGGGTAGAGTAGGTGATCACCAGGAGCTGGCGAACCTTGCCGCCTACCTTGTTTCTGATTATTCAGCATATATCAATGGCGAAGTGATTACCATTGATGGTGCGGAGTGGCTCAAAGGAGCGGGAGAGTTCAACATGCTGGACGCCATCCCGGAAGAGCTTTGGGACGCTATGGAAATGGGTCGAAAGAAAGGCGGCTCCAAACTCAAGATGATGTGGCTGTACTTTAAAGGGATGCGGAAGCTGAAGATTTAACTGATACGTTCAAAAGTAAATACCGATTGACACCCGGAGATATCATCTTCTTGTTCGGTTATCAGTAAAATGTCTCCATCAAGGGTATATGTATTCGGATCCATGCAGTTAGGCTCGGTAGATTCACATATCAGGATCGTGTTTGCAGTAACAGCAACCACACCAGTTTCAGTTTTTTGGCTTCCATCATCATCGAATTCAATCAAGTCGTAAGTAGAATCAGTATTGATAGTTATTCGTATGCAGAATGGATCACAAGTTAAAGTTCCATCTTCTTCAGGGTTAAGACAGTCAGAAAAAACAATTTGTGAGGCCTCCCATGTGCCTACTAATGCTTCTAGCGGTGATGATTGGGTTTCATCACTCTTGCAGTGCATAAGAAATGCAGAGCACAAAAAAATTGCCAGTAAAAGACAGATGGCTTTCATCGCATGCCTCAGATGTTCGAAATATAATTTAAGCATTTATTTAGCCATTGACCAGAAAGTTGTTGATTTAATCACACATGCTTCCCTCTCAATAACGTAAATAATATTAGTACATTCATCTCAAGGGTTGGCGAAACGATCTCATGCTTTGAGCCAAACATATCCCCCTTGAGCTGTCCGAAGATTCTTGGGCTAGGGGGTGAAGTGATTACTTACTTCTCCATTAGAGAAAGGCAGTGACATTCAATCATCCACCGTATACAACAGCTCATTATTAGCGAAATCATACAGGGTTAGCCTTCTTAGGTCGTAAAAGGTCCGCCCTCGTTGGTGTTGTCACCAACGAGTCTTTAAAGAAATGGCATAGCAGATGGTTGGTCACAAGACCAACCATGGCGAGGGAGAGGAATCCCATGAGATAATCAGAGATGAGTATTTGTGGTTGTGATTTCCCTTCGTTCACTCAGAGCTACACTTTATCCTTCGGAGCTTACCATTCATTCATTCAAGCAATGGCAAATTGATATTTTCGATTAATTCAAATATGTTTGTCAGCTACTTGTTTTAGTTATTTAAGTATAAACCACATTACCTAACCTATCCAAACCACCTAAAAATGCCATTATTTTTATCGCAAGCAGCGAAAAGAGCTGTGTTGCTCTACGCAGCATTAATCATAAGTTACATACTGAAATCGCAGGGAATTGAGCCCATGAAAAAAGTGGTCGACAAAGTGTGAATAATGAATCTCACTTTATGACCAAAATATTAATATATCTACCTTATTCACTATGAAAAAAAATCATTTTGGCATTCAAATCGCCAATATTTTCATTTTAATATCAAGTTCAATCTTTGGACAGCAGTTTGACACTGAAAATTTTGATCCGAATAAAGAATTACCACCATCTCCTACTGTTGCTAACCTGATTGATTTTAGTGAGGTACCGGTCAATAATTATACAGGTCAGCCAAACATTACAATCCCTCTTTTTTCAAAACAACTCAATAGAGATGTAATGATTGATTTATCCTTAGGATACTCTTCGAGTGGCGTGAAGATTGATAATAGGTCAGGATGGATTGGCACTGGGTGGTCACTTTCTGGTTTGGGTACTATTGCTAAAACAGTAAGGGGAATACCTGACGATTGGAACAATGGAATACGCGTAGGTGCCTGGCATGCTCCTGAAATTATAGAACAAAATATAAAGACCGATCAAAAGTTACAATGGATGGTAAACGGAGAGGATGGTAAAAGATGGGATTCCCAATACGATTTGTTTCAGGCTGCATACCCTGGTGGAACTGTTGAGTTCTATGTTAAGACATCCACAGGTGGATTATTAGTACCTGTAATTACAAAAATGTCTAGCCCAGTTAAAATCCACCTTGGTTATGATATAAGTTCAGGTCCAGCTCCAACAAAAGAAGAGTGCGAAGCTTCAGGAAATGTTTGGTTAGAAGAACGGTCAATTATTGATTGTTCTTCATTTCCTTGTCAAACAATATCCTTTCCTGCCGGATGCCTTGATTCGGAACTTATTGAACTGGACAAAATTATTATCATAGATACCCAGGGTATACGATATGAGTTTGGGGTATTTGAATATACAGAAGCCATTCCGGTTAATGCCGTATTGCCTCAGAATTATCATTCTCCGACTGGCTTACATACCGGAGATATTGATGCAAGTGGGGTAAATGAAATTTATCGAACTCGATCTGCCTGGCATTTAACGAAAATTTATTCCAGCCCTTCTGCTAATTCTGAACTTTTGTCAGTGACTTATTCGCCTAGCACGGAAGCTTACCTAAATGCTAAAAGCAGAACCACCAATACGATTGATTTCAATAGTAGTCCAGTTTCATCGGACGCTTTAGAAAATAATTATAACATAGGCATATTTAAGCCATATAAAGTGGTAAGCTATTTTTCAAATATTACAACAACCTTAAAACCCTCTATGGTTGAATTTAAAGATGGCACTTCGATTAATTTCAACTTTAATAACAATCTTCAACATCCGGAGACTAATGGAGCTGTATTAGGATCCATTGATTTTTATAAGACCACTGGTGCACCAAGCCAAACGATTACGTTCAATCATGATGTGTCTAATGAACGTTTGTGGCTTTTAGGATTTGAAGAATACAATACTGAAAGGACATTGCAGCATGAAACGGAGTTGGGCTATCACAATAGAACATTGCTGCCTCCCTTTGATTCTCCGAAGGATATCTGGGGCTACATTGATCAGGGTGATGGATCAGCAACTGGAAAAAGTTATGATCCTATTCAGACAGGTTTGCTATCTTATATAAAGTATCCTACAGGAGGAAAGAAAGAGTTTAAATGGGAACAGCATCGGTTTTCGTATGCAGGAGATGAACTAGTAAGCGTATCAGGATCTAATGAAAATCCAAATAATTGGAGCTTACGGACCAGTAACGTAAATTTTAACGGAACCACCCAGGCTCAGGGTGAAGGGTTTGTTCTTCACAGTGAAACAATTAACCTGCCTGATCATAGAAATGCTAAAGTGCGGTTAATTGATTTGTCATCAACACCAGCTATCGATCCAAATAACACTGGTGTAAGAATTAAAGATGCATCAGGTAATATTCTTTTTAATTCAGATATTCAAGGTCTTCAACAGTATAGCTATGTATCAGCACCAGGTCTGACATCTGGTACTCTTACAGTTGAATTGTATACTCCGGACATTACAACTTATACTATTGACTTTCAATTGAGGGTAGAATATGAAGTGTATGTCAGTTCCACTAACAATTCAGATTCTCCGGAATATTGGATCTACGGCGGTGGGCCCAGAATAAAGGAAGTTTCGTTTACCGATAAAGGAGGAATCGCCAGAAGATGGAATTATGATTATAGTCATCCTGATACTTCAAGTAGATCTTCCGGCGTAATCGACGGGACCTGGGACACATACAAACCTGTCCACAGCAGAAATGTCCAGCACTTTATTTTTCCTTATCAGGAAAATTCAGGTTTTGCGGAGCGCACGATCAGATACACCATCGAAAATGATCTTGCAAACGTTAAGCAAACCCATGGTTCGTATGTTGGGTATTCAAGGGTGAAAGTGACAGAGAGAGGTCGGGGGTATACAGTTTATAATTACACTTCCCCTCAAGATACACCTAGTGGTATTGAGGAATTTAAATTTCCCTTTCATCAAAAAAACAATGACTACAGCCGTGGCTTGCTTTTATCTGAGATCAGCTATGAAGAGTTTATTGTAAAAGATTCCGTCGATGAGAGCACTTCTCTACCCGTAGAAGGACCTGAGCAAGGTGAGAATCTTGGCAGTATTCAAATATCAAAATGGCTCCCGGTTAGTTCAAAGGTATATGCTTACAATACGCAATCGGATTTAAAAGGGAGCTCTTATTTAGTGACTCAAACAGAGGCATGTGGATCCTTACAGTTTTATACAAATCATGAGACCAATCAGAATAGAAGTATGATGGTCAATTGTCCGCCAAATCTTTCAGGATCTTTCACAATTTGTGATCCTGATTTGTTCGGGTTGATTACATGCGATCTCCCTTACAAGGTTACTGAGATCGAACATACGGAGCATTGGAATAAATTAACTGAAAAGACCATCAAACAATTCTCTTACGATGAGTGGGGCAATCAAAAAAAGAATGAACAAATAATCAACTATTCATATAATGCAAATAATAGATTAGTCTCTACTGAGCAAACAAATTTTAATGAAGGAGGAATAGTAAAATCTACATTCAATGAATACACTTATTCAGGGGGGCCGCTACCACTATCGTCAGGCTATTTTACAGAAGCAGAGCTTGATAACATAAATACAAATGCTGAGTTTTTTAGAATAGCTGATCCAGTTCTGTTAAAGAATAGTATTCAGAATGGTGATGCGCTACAAGTGAATTCAAAAGTCATCAAAGAAGCCAAATTCATATATAATAATGAGGTTGATGGTGTGTATGAGTTAAGCACTGTTTCAACAAGAAAGAATAATGGGTTTGATTTTGAATCAGAATTCATAATCCATAAGGTTGACAAATGGGGAAATATTATTGATTTCACTGGTAAAGATGGTATCAGAAAAGTTCACTTATATGGTTTTAATGGGTCTAAACTGATTGCTGAAATAGTTGATAAAACTTACAATGAGATCATGTCTTCATCACCCAATACGATTGATGCCAATTGGTTGGAGGGAACGAGCTGGTCTCATGTCAAAGCCGAGTTAATCAAAATAAGGGAAAACCTTGGTTCTGATAATAGTTTAATGACTTCTTATATATATGATAGTGAATTACGACTATCTGAAATCCATGATCCGAATGGGGCCGTTTTTAAATATTTCTATGATGATTTTGGTCGATTGCAACAAGTCATCGACAATCAGGGAAATGTAGTAAAGGAGCATACCTATCATCTAAGGAATCAATAATCAACCTAACTCTATCACAATGCAATCAAAGCTAATATTATTTATATTATCGGTAAGTGTAACTTTTGGTGTTTCATCACAGATTTTATTACCCATAGAGCAGCCTGGAACAGGAGAAATTACCGGACCTACATCTCCGGAAAAAAGTGAAATTGTTGAATACACATACGATGGGTTTCTACTTGTAGATCCTAAATGGAAGGCACTTACTTATGCTGGAAACTACACTTTCTTGGATGATTGGTATGTGCCTGGTGAAGGATTCAAGTTAAGAATGCGATGGAATAAGGCTGGCAATTACACGCTGGTTTTCAAAAATGGATCTACCGAACTAGATAGAATAGAAGTACAGGTGGTTAGAGCATGGTTTAGAGACAATGACGGGGATGGATATGGTAATCCGAATGTAAAAGTAATGGCTTCCTCTCAGCCATCAGGGTATGTATCCAACAACAAGGACTGCAATGACTCAAATGCATCTATAAAAGATGCCAAAACCTGGTATGTAGATAATGATGGTGATGGATACGGCGGCAGTTCCACTAAAATAGCATGTTCCCAGCCTAATGGATATGTGGGCAATAATAGCGATTGCAACGACAATGATGCCTCAATTTATCAGGAACAAGCCTGGTATTTAGATGCAGATAATGATGGTGTAGGTAATCAATATCCTACCTATTCAGGTGGATTAGCACTTCAAATAGAAATTAATGGAAATTTCTACCCACTCGCGATAATGAGTTGTGGCAAACCAATCATGGGTCCTAATTATGAATTGTCCAATACAGATTGCAATGACAATGATGCATCACTTACGACTGTATCGACCTGGTATCAGGACAATGATGGAGATGGTTTTGGCAGTAATGTAACAATTTCACGATGTGGGCAACCTTTAGGGTATGTAAATAATAATCTGGATTGTAATGATTCCGACGCGACAGTTACACCAAACACTGTATGGTATGCAGATTCAGATGGAGATGGTTTTGGAAATCCAAATATTTCCACAACATCCTGTAATCAGCCAACGGGCTATGTATTGACTAACGATGACTGTAACGATAATGATCCAGTCATCCACCCGGAAACTATCTGGTATCCGGATAATGATGGTGATGGATTTGGAGTTATTGTGGCTCCCCAGTCAGAAGATTTGACAGTGGAACAAGAAATCATTCCGCTTGGATTTGGCTGTACGCCTCCAAGTAATGGCAACTATGTTACTAATACTTTGGATTGTGATGATTATAATCCTGCTATTAATCCTAATACAATATGGTACGAGGATAATGATGGAGATGGGTATGGTAATTCAAACATTTCCTTCACAGGCATTGATTGTGAGACAGCTGCATTAAATAATTACTCTTTAGTTGGCGAAGATTGCAATGACGATAACCCAAACTACTTTGAAGCTAAAAATTGGTATGCGGATTCGGATGGCGATGGAGAAGGTGATGCAAACAGTTTTATCACAGCGTGTGTTCCTCCGGCAGATTATGTCCTAACAGCCTATGATTGTAATGATAGTGATCCATTAATAGGTCGTAAAGTATGGTATTTGGATCAGGATCAAGATGGAATTGGCAATGCTTCAGTGACCGTTATTCAATGCAGTCAACCTGATGGATATGCTGGAACAGGTGGCGACTGTGATGATAATGACCCTAATGCGACTATAGTTATGACATGGTATCCAGATACGGATGGTGATGGATATGGTGATGGATTTATAACACTTCACTCAGAGGACTTAACAGAGCTGGAGAGCTTGCCTTATGAGGTTGAAAGCTGCGCACCTCATTTTGAGGTAAAAATAGATGGAGATACTGTTCATTATGTGACTAACAATATGGATTGCTTTGTTGACGATCCCGATAAATATGACTTACGCTTATATATAGATAGAGACAATGATGGATATGGAGATATAAATGACCCGGGAGAAAAAATAGCATATGAATCATGTAGCGATATTGTTGCTTTCGATGTGCCTTCAGGATATGCAGCCAACAACACCGATGCGAATGATTACGATAGTAAAATCAATCCGGGGACGAAGTGGTTTATTGATCAGGATGATGATGGGTTTGGTGTAGATGGTCCAAATACCTTTACAGGAAATTATCCGCCTAATGATGGGAATAATTATGTGACGAATGATTTGGACATATGTCCGACCACCTTTGGTAAATTTTCAGGTTGCAAAAACCTAAATCTTAACCTATCCAATGAAAATTATGTCCTAACCAGGACTCTTACAACAGCAATTCCCCAATCTGAATATGTATTTGATGCTGAAACAATTGAATCACGAGATGAAGTGAATTACGTTGATGGGCTGGGAAGAACAATTCAGTCTAATTATGCCCATGCAAGCCCCTCATTTAATGATATAGTAAGTTTTCATCAGTATGATGATGCAGGTAGAGAACAGTACCAGTATTTGCCTTATACAAATGACTTATCTGGTGCGTATGATGCTATGACAATAGAAAATCAAGAAAATTACTATAAAGCATTTTACGGTGACTCGATTGCTTTTACATACACCAACTATAGTGACGGACCGCTAGACAGAGTCCTAAGTAAACAACTTCCGGGTGTTGCCTGGAAAAACGATGACGCAAGGATAAATTACACCTATGATCTAAATCATGAGCAAGAAGTTATCTATTTGATACATGATTCTTTGTATTCAGATCTGCATTATTACCAGGAGAATGAGTTATTTAAGATAATTACTTACGACGAAGACAGTGCTCAAACCATCGAATACACCAACCAGCAAGGCCAAACCATCCTCAAAAAATCACAGGTGGATGGAAGCACCTGGGCGGAGACCTACTATATCTATGATGTCTATGGAAACTTAGCAGTAGTTCTTCCACCCGAAGCAACTAACCGATTGGATTCTGAATTCTTCGGTCAAAATCAGGAAGCAAGAGAAGATTTACTAAATACCTGGGCATTCCTATATGACTATGACGGACGAAACCGGATGACCATGAAAAAAGCCCCGGGTGCGGACAGTGTCTTTATGGTGTACGACCAATGGGATCGTTTGGTATTAACTCAGGATGGAAACCAACGCACCGCAAATAAATGGCTGTTTACCAAATACGATGCGCTGAACAGACCAATCATGACTGGGATTATGAATGGAGGTAGTGAGTCTGCTGAACGGGCAGCTGTAGAAGCTGAGACAGATCGATATGAGACTTTAAATGGTACCGGCACTATTCAGTATAGCGATGTAACTTATCCATCGGACAACCTCGTGGAAGAATACCTGACAGTCACCTATTATGACAACTACAATTTCCAATCTCATGCAAACTGGGTGAATGCGGGCTTATCCTTTACTAATCCTACAGGCCTGACGGAAAATAATGCAGTCAAAGGGCAGGTCACAGGCACGATGACCAAAGCCGGCGATGGAAGCTGGATTTACAGCGCCAGCTACTATGATGATAAATATCGCATGATCCAAAGTCAAAGCACCAATCATTTAAATGGCAAGGATGTAGTCACCAATTACTATGACTTTATCGGTCAGGTAGACAAAACCATCACGGAGCACAGTGATGAAACCAAGACTACAACCATCACACGCACCTTTGAATACGATCACGCAGGGAGGCTGCTAAAAACCTGGCACCAGCTGGATACCGGAGATCCAATACTGGTTGCTGAAAATCGCTACAATGAATTAGGCGAACTCATAGAAAAAGACTTGCACCAAGGGACGGGGGGTACCTTCGCTCAGTCGCTGGACTATGCCTATAATATCCGAGGGTGGCTTACCAGGATGAACCAAAGCGATCTTTCAGCATCCCCAGATGGTGACCTTTTTGGAATGGAGCTTCACTACCATACCAATCCATTAGACAACACCAAAACTTATTTCAATGGCAACATTGGTGGAATGGCATGGAGCAATACGGATGCCAATGGTGAAGGGATCAATGATAGAGCATACACCTTCCAGTATGATAAACTTAATCGACTGACGGATGCACAGCACTATCAAGATGGAGTTTCAAATGCGGACAACCCGTACGATGTATCGATTCCTGAATATGACCTGAATGGAAATATCAAGTCATTACAGCGAAGGGCGGAGAGCGTGAGTGCGTTTATGGATAACCTGGATTATGAATATGTAGGAAACCAGCTCCAATATGTCAATGACCTTTCGGGAGATACTCTGGGCTTTAATAATGGAAGCACCGGCACCAACATAGACTACACCTATGATGCCAATGGCAACATGATCTCAGACGCCAATAAAGGCATCACCAATATCGAATACAACCACCTCAACCTCCCTACGGCTGTCATCCTGAGCACCAGCGAAGGATCTGGCCGTATTGAGTATTTGTACGACGCTGCAGGCATCAAACTCCAGCAGAAGGTTTACAAAGACGGAAACCTGGTGAAAACCACGGACTATGTAGGAGAGTTCATCTATGAGACGGACAGCACAGGAGAAAGAAAGCTCCAGCTCATCCAGCATGAAGAAGGCCGTCTAACTCCCCCCTCTGGAGGGGGTCAGGGGGAGGATTATGACTACCAATACCACCTCAAAGACCACCTGGGTAACGTACGTGTGACGTTCTCAACTACTCCAGAGAACTATACGATGGTAGAAACCTTCGAAACAGGCGAGGAGAACGGCTGGCAGGACTTACACAGACACACAAATACTGATGCGAATACTACAGTTTATGAAGATGAAAGTGTTGGAGACGAAGTAGAGCTCCTTCAAAGTGGACAAACCGGAGCGATGATCTTCCTGAGTGTGAACAAGCGGGATACGATCCACTTATCCGTACAGGCCAACTATGAGAGTGCACCAAGTGGAAATAACTTCCTGGGCACAGCCTTTAATGCACTGTTTACCTCTTTTGATAACGTATACGGAAGCGGCGTGCCGGAAGGAGGAGGAGTGAGCAGCTCTTCCACCACGTTTGACAATGCCCTGGGAGGGGCAGAAATGGGCGGCAAAGACGATGCAAGCACCGCACCCAGAGCCTTTTTGAATTACATCTATTTTGACAAGGACATGAATTACGTTCGTGCCGGGTTTGCACAGGTCTCCACCGCCGCGCAGGGTGTAGGCGTACATGAGGAGCTCAGGATCGACGATATTATTGCAGATAAGGAAGGCTACATCTTAGCATACCTATCCAACGAAAACCAAGAGGCAGTAAACGTCCATTTCGACGACTTCACCGTCTACCACGGCAAGACGAACGTGGTGAGCACACAGGATTACTATCCGGGCGGTGGTTTTTTCAATTCTTACACTCGCACTGCTTCAACCGCTCAGAACTATAAGTTCAATGGAAATGAATGGCAACCAGAATGGAGCGTTTATGACTTCAATGCAAGGTTCTATGATCCTTGGGGTGGTCCTGGGTTCTTGCAGGTTGATCCAATGGCAGAAGAAAGAGAATGGTTAAGTCCTTACAACTTCGCACAAAATAATCCAGTGAATAGAATCGATCCTACAGGATTGCTTGATGATATTTATTACAGAGATGGAGAGGAAGTAATGCGAATAGTAAATGACAAACCAGATAGATATTATGAGCAAAGGGAAAATGCTGACAATGTCTCAGGTTACGAAACTGTTCAAATACAAAATCCAAAACGAAATCCATCTGTACTTCAAAGTGAGAATAAGACAGGATATGTTTATTCTGACAAGGACGTGGAAGTTAGAACATCACTCTTAAGTTTAGGATCAGGGAATATCATTACGGCAGCTCTACTCCGACAAGAAGAAGAAGGAAACTTTCAACCTGTAAGTGGACAAGAATATCGAGACCAGTATGTCCAAAGATGGGGAACAGATAAAGCTTTCTGGATGGGTATCGAGGAAGGTTACTTTAATCTACCAGGAGCAGGGGGAGCAAACGGAGGATCTTTCTCAAGAGCTTCTTTAGCAGGTTATCAAAAAGGACTGGCTAAGTTCTCAAAGGAGTTGAGTAATATAAAAAGACCTGATGGCGGCTTTAGTGCTGACTTCAAAACGAATCTAAGAAACTCGACTTTGCCTAAGAATCAATGGAACAGGTTCCAAAAAGCTAACAGAGGAAGGTTCCGAAATCCTTCTGAAGCTAGTAAAGAATACAAGAGGATTATGACAGGAAATTAAAGGTTAGAAATTGAAAGTCACTACGGATTGCAGTAATTGTAGAAATGCGATTAAGATTAAGCAAAGGGCAAGTAATAGATACGAACTCAGTAAAAAAGTAGGGCGGAAAATAACTCTAACTTGTCCAAACTGTAAGGAAAAATCAACCTATCATCTTAACAAGGTGAGAGCAGAAACCACCTTGTTAAGCAGGTTGGTTTTTCCAATCTCAGTAATCCTTTCAATTGTTGCAATATTTTATCTGTGGGATATTGGTACAAGGATTTATTCTTATGAATTGATCCCTACGGTTTTGGTAATCATTAATCTGATTGCAACAGCCATAACTTTTAGTAGTCAGCACAGGGCTAAGTATTTTAATGCTTACCGAGTGGACTAATCAATCTGTCCAATAGATTTTGGTTCGAATACTATGGGTTCCTGGTGTGACCCCATTGGTAAAAACAAGTCGAAGCTCTACGATTGTCTGATCTAACTTCCAAGTAGCTACTCTCTCAAGCCATTGGCCATAATCCTTATCCTGTCTCTGTTTTGGCTGAGAATCACTCTGAGT
Organism: Ekhidna sp. ABH4_415; assembly: GCF_056161305.1. Taxonomy (NCBI): domain Bacteria; kingdom Pseudomonadati; phylum Bacteroidota; class Cytophagia; order Cytophagales; family Reichenbachiellaceae; genus Ekhidna; species Ekhidna sp. ABH4_415. Next base: position 15,683 of record NZ_JBSWYW010000010.1, on the reverse strand, counting down.
AGGGTTGCCAATTTTAGTAGAAATCTGGTTTTGAATGAGATCAAACTTTTGGTTGAAATCATCTAGGTTATTATCGAAGTTAGAGTTGATATCTTCAAGTCTATCACCAATTTTTTTTGAATCCCATGTGTATGTGATTAGGCGTAATAATGAGTCTGGTTCATCATAATGGTACATCACTTCGACTTGTGGGATCAAGTTGAATTTTTTATCCTCTCTTACATAGATCAAAGGGTAAGGAGAAAGGTTATCGAGGTATTTATCAGGGATGAAATCAGATGAAATAAAAATAGGAGTCTTCATTTTTTTAAGCTCAGAATCAAAGCCTTTTTCTAGCTTAGACACTTTACTCAAAGGGACTCGTTCAAATGTGAAATAATCATCTTTCTTTAGACAACTGCTATTGATAGTGAATATCAATACAGCAACGATTTTTATAGCAACCCCTCTCATGAATAGACCTGTTTAGCTTTAGCGTCTCTGATAGACATATCAATGAAATAGTACACCTTCTCCTGAATATCAGCAGGAAGTCGTTGAATCTCCAGCACTCGTTTAAGAGTAGTCTTATCTAGTTGCTCTTCGGAAGCTCCTACAAGAAAGTCCAACGATACATCTAAATAGTCAGCCATCTTTGCGGCTACTTCTATAGACGGCTTCATCTCATCCCGTTCGTATCGACCAATCACAGGGCCTTTAGTATTAAGAAACTTGGCAATCTCTTCCTGAGAGATACCCTTCTTTTTTCTTGCCTCTAATAATCTGCTTCCGAAACTCATAAGTACTTGATAAAACCTAAAATCCTTCTAATTAACAAATTTATTTAATGGATAAGTATTAATCAAATCGCAAAAACTTTGCTTGTTAGAATTGAAAGATTAAATTTGAAACCTATAAGTACTAAGAAAATATTTTTCAATGGCAATACCTGACAAACGACACCTAGACACCACCAATCCCGATCATATCAGCTACGAATACGACATGTTGAAGATCATCATACTTGGAGGGATCAGACTAGAGGGATTAGACAGGATGCGGGTAACGTTGAAAATACAAGTAGAACACCTGGCAATCAGGCATAACCTGGACTTGTACAATGACACCCAGGTAGAGAAGCTGATTAGAAAAGTAGCCGAGAAACTCGAAGTAGGAACAAGTGTGATCGCAGCAGCCTTGCAAGACTTAACCGACCTGTTAGAACAATACCGCTTAGATGAAATCGAGAAACAAACCATCGACCATGACAAGCGGAAAATGCTCACACCAGAAGAAATCAAAGAAGCTCAGAAATACCTGACTGCTCCCGACCTGATGCAAAGAACAATGGAAGATATAGGACGAGCTGGTGTGATTGGAGAAGAAACGAACAGGCTTTTGATGTACCTAATCTTTACATCGAGAAAGAGAGAACACCCTTTGCATATCGTTAGCCTCGGAAGTTCAGGGATCGGGAAAACCCACTTGCAGGAGAAAGTAAGCGCACTCATACCAGAGGAAGACAAAATAGAGATCACCACACTAAGCGAGAATGCCTTTTACTACTTCGGGCAAAGACAACTACAACACAAGCTCATACTCATTGAGGATCTGGACGGAGCAGAAGGAGTTCTTTATCCACTCAGAGAATTACAGAGCAAAAAGCGGATCAATAAAACAGTAGTCCATAAAAACACCAAAGGAGAGACAAGGACGATCACACTCAATGTAGAAGGACCAGTAAGCGTAGCAGGATGTACCACCAAGGAGAGCTTGTATGAAGATAATGCTAATCGATCCTTCCTGATCCACATAGACGAGAGCAAAGAGCAGGACGAAAAAATCATGAGCTATCAGAGAAAGTTGAGTGCGGGCAAAGTAGATACAAGTGAAGAAATCAAAATCCAAGAGCTATTACAAAACACACAACGAGTCTTATTACCAGTACAGATCAGAAACCCGTATGCAGAACAGTTGATCCTGCCAGCAGAAGTGTTCAAGCCCAGACGATCTAATGCACACTATCTGGCCTTCATCGAAGCAGTGACTTTTTACCATCAGTATCAAAGAGAAAAACAGTACGACAAGGAAACCGGAGAAGAATTTATTGAAACAACTCTTGAAGATATTGAAGAAGCCAATGGCCTCATGAAGGAGGTATTAATAAGAAAATCTGATATGCTCACAGGAGCTTGCAGATACTACTTTGAAACCTTGAAATATCACTTGCAGAAAGAAGGCAGAAGCACCTTTACCAACCGAGAGATCAGGCAACAGCTTCGCATCAAAGCAACCACACTCAAAAGGTATCACGGACAATTATTAGAGATCGGATTAATCAGAATCAAGGCAGGAAAGCGGTACAAAGGCTATGAATATGAAATAGCGAATGGAGAAGAATACCACCAGTTGAAACAGGAAATAGAAACCGTACTCGACAAAGTATTGGAAGGGTTGCAGTCCAGTAGCCCACTGGTAGCCCACAAACAAAACGGACAAGCTAAAAAGAAGAAAGACAGTTAGTTAAGTCCAAAAGTCCAGTAGCCCACGAAAATGAAACCGAGGTGAAAAAATTAGCACTCAAAAATCCATCCTACAGATACTTAGAACAAAGCTTTAAAGAGTGGCTGGACGTGTTGGGATATGCGCAAAGCTCCGTCTACTACATGCCTTTACACGTTCGGGAATTACTCTACTACTTAGAGCAAAAGGAAATCAACAACATCAAAGAACTGGACAATCAACTCATACAGGAACATTACGAGAAACTAAAAGAGCGATCCAATCAAAGAAGATCAGGAGGCATAAGTACAGGACATTTAAATAAGCATATCCAAGCACTAAGAAAGTTCACCGAGTACTTACGAAAGGTAGGAAGGTTGACCCTTCCAGAGTTGAAGTTGAAGAACGAAGAAGAAGACCCAAGAAATATAGAAGTACTCACCACTGATGAAATCCAACTCCTGTTCAAAGCAACCAATAAACCACCCTACAAAAGACCCAACATGCCAGAAAGCAGAATCGAAGCACTGCAATCAAGAGACAGGGCAATGCTGGCAATCTATTACGGTTGTGGACTGAGAAGAAATGAAGGAGTACAACTCAATGTAGGAGACATCAACTTTGATCGCTCCGTATTGCATGTGAAGAAAGGAAAGAACTACAAAGAGCGTTTTGTTCCGATTAGCAAGACCAGTTTAAACCACCTGACAGCATATGTTTATGACCATAGACCTGAGTTGTTGCAAGGAGCAAAAACAGAAGCACTGTTCATAAGTCAAGCAGCTAAAAGATTGCAAGGACAAACCCTGATCCTACGATTAAAATACCTGAAATACCAAAGTGAGAATACAGAACTGATCGAGAAAGAAATCGGACTCCACACACTTAGACACTCAATAGCCACACACTTTTTACAAGCAGGAATGAAGTTAGAATCCATCAGCAGATTTTTAGGACACAGCAGTTTAGAAAGCACACAGATCTACACTCACTTGGCAGGAATCCCCATCGAGAAAGCACAGCCCTTTAACAACATCCCCAACTATGAAATAACCCAACTGGCAGAAGATGAATGAGTTTATCGACTATCTGAAAACCAACGGCTATGCACACGGAACAATCACCACCATGAAGCGAACCCTGGGGCTTTACTGGAAGTGGTTAAAGCAAGAAAACATAGAAGCAGATCAGGCGAGTTATCAAGAGGTTTTAGGCTATATCAAATCCCTGCAAAATCAAGGAGTAACCCAACGAACCATCCAACATTATTTAGTGAGCATCAAGCATTATTACGACCATCTGATAGAAGCAAAGAAAGTAGTTCAGAATCCAGCCACAGGAATCAAAGTACAAGGTGTAAAACGAAAGATACTCTATCACATCTTCCAACCCCACGAACTCAATGCAATCTACAATGGACACAAAGATGAAAGCCTGAAAGGAAGAAGGGACAAAGTGATCTTAGGACTACTGATCTATCAAGGCTTACGAGCAGAAGAATTAGGCAGAATGGAAACCAACCACATCAAGTTGAGAGAAGGAGAAATAGAAGCACCAGGAGGCATTAGAAGAAATGGCAGAAAGATGAAACTGGAATCCCACCAGATCATGGAAATGTACGATTACATGTTACAGATCAGATCAGAGATATTGAAGAAATCAGGAGAAACAACCGACAAGCTTTTTGTAAGTCCGGAAGGTGGAACACAGATCAGCAACTTTATCTCCAGACTCATGGCAAGGCTCAAAAAGAAACACCCACAGTTGGTAAATGCAAAACAGATCAGAGCAAGTGTGATTACAAAATGGCTGAGAATGTACAATCTAAGAGAAGTTCAATATCTGGCAGGACATCGCTACATCAGCAGTACAGAAAGCTTTTTAGAGAATGAAATGGAAGGGCTACAGGAAGAAGTTCAACAGTTCCACCCACTCGGCTAACCCAACCACACAAACCAACCCAAGAAACCCACCGCACAAGGCTATGCATCCTTCGGCATGCACTTGGTAAAGCGGTGTTCCTGTGGTGCGTTGGTCAGGCTGCACTCCGTAAAACTGCAAATGAACCCGCCTTAAAGCAACTACAAAAAAGCCTCTGGCCGTGATGGTTGGTTATTGATGTTCCAGCCTCGTTGCACTTGCGGCAGGGGAAATCGGTATCACCGCCATCGTTTTTTTGTAGTTGTTTAGCCACCCACAAGCCCATTTGCATTTTACTCCGCTTGCTGCCCATCCGCTCCTCGTCACGGCTGTTCTACTTTTTGTTTTTGGTTGATTAAAGCCTCCGGCAGGTAGGCAAAAAACAAAAACCACAGCCCTTGTTAGTGCGGGCCTGCGACCACCACCAGTACCCTACGGCACACACAGTTGTTCCTTTACAGTCTCGTTCCCTGTGTGGCTGGTGGTGGTACCCGCAGGCGGCCCGCAAGAGTCAGCGCCAGTAGCCAGGCCGATTAGCTGAAGGCTCTTTTACCAAGAGGGGTTCGGTGCATCCTTCCGCGCTCTGCCAACGGACTGCCCAGATCAAGTTTAGTGGTTCGCTTGGAGCATCAGTTGAAAGAATAAATGCCCAGGAGATCAGAGCAAAAGTTGACGAACAGTTAAGGGCATTTATCCTTCCAACCGATGTTAACTTTTTATTAGTTTAGAAATAACGTAAAATTGGCAAGTCAATTAGATCACCGTTTTGGAAATACCCTACGACAAAAGCGATTTTAAACTAAAGTTTGATGGTGAGCTGCATCAGATTGATGCTAATCTTCTGATTAGTTCATTGGTTCACATGAGCGCTATAATCCAAGAGGTAAATCGTGAATTACGGAATGAAAAAAATATTGAGATAAAAATCAAAGCTCTTGATAAGGGCAGTTTTTTAGTCCATCTCGAACTAATTGAATCCATCACAGAACAACTTGCAGGCTTATTTACTCGGGAAAATGCGGAGACTGCTTCCCATGTGGTTGCAGTTCTAATTGGTTTATTTGGCTTAAAAAAAGTCCTAAAGGGCAAGAAAGCTTCAAAGGTTGAAGAAAAAGAAAAGGACAAAGTAGAGATAGAAAATGAAAAAGGTGATCGCATAGTTGTTGAAAACATTACCTATAACATATACAGTAACAACAGCATAGTAAACAATGCGATTACGCAGAACTTTGAGGCTTTAAAGAAAGATGAATCAGTTACCAACTTCCAAATCACTGATGATGAAGAAAACCCGCTTGTGAAAATCGAAAAAGAGGAGTTCGAGGATCTATCACATGTTAATGAAGAAATTATTGATGAGACTTCCCGAGCAGTCACCGAGGTAACCATTTTAAACATCGTTAGACTGGCATTTAATGAGAAGTACAAATGGGAGTTTTACTACAAGGGGAATAAGATATCAGCAAAGATTATTGATGAAGGATTTAATCAGAAAGTTGATGAAGGTGAGAGTTTTGCTAAAGGCGATTCACTTGAGGTTGAAATGACTATTAATCAAGAGTTCGACCCCTCAGTAAATACATACATCAATAAATCCTATCAGATCACCAAGGTAATCGATCATCATCCGAGGGGAAATCAACAGAACATGTTTAGTTGATGGGTTGTCCTAAACTCACATATCATCAGGAGAAAGAGCCACTACTTTTTTTAACCATCTGGAAGAAAGGAGGTCAGGCAAAAACCAACCTGTCATTTTTTGTAGAGCCTACAGAAAAAAATACGGCAAAGAAGATTTTTGATAATTACTATCCTGGCGGTGGTTTTTTCAATTCTTACACTCGCACTGCTTCAACCGCTCAGAACTATAAGTTCAATGGAAATGAATGGCAACCAGAATGGAGCGTTTATGACTTCAATGCAAGGTTCTATGATCCTTGGGGTGGTCCTGGGTTCTTGCAGGTTGATCCAATGGCAGAAGAAAGAGAATGGTTAAGTCCTTACAACTTCGCACAAAATAATCCAGTGAATAGAATCGATCCTACAGGATTGCTTGATGATATTTATTACAGAGATGGAGAGGAAGTAATGCGAATAGTAAATGACAAACCAGATAGATATTATGAGCAAAGGGAAAATGCTGACAATGTCTCAGGTTACGAAACTGTTCAAATACAAAATCCAAAACGAAATCCATCTGTACTTCAAAGTGAGAATAAGACAGGATATGTTTATTCTGACAAGGACGTGGAAGTTAGAACATCACTCTTAAGTTTAGGATCAGGGAATATCATTACGGCAGCTCTACTCCGACAAGAAGAAGAAGGAAACTTTCAACCTGTAAGTGGACAAGAATATCGAGACCAGTATGTCCAAAGATGGGGAACAGATAAAGCTTTCTGGATGGGTATCGAGGAAGGTTACTTTAATCTACCAGGAGCAGGGGGAGCAAACGGAGGATCTTTCTCAAGAGCTTCTTTAGCAGGTTATCAAAAAGGACTGGCTAAGTTCTCAAAGGAGTTGAGTAATATAAAAAGACCTGATGGCGGCTTTAGTGCTGACTTCAAAACGAATCTAAGAAACTCGACTTTGCCTAAGAATCAATGGAACAGGTTCCAAAAAGCTAACAGAGGAAGGTTCCGAAATCCTTCTGAAGCTAGTAAAGAATACAAGAGGATTATGACAGGAAATTAAAGGTTAGAAATTGAAAGTCACTACGGATTGCAGTAATTGTAGAAATGCGATTAAGATTAAGCAAAGGGCAAGTAATAGATACGAACTCAGTAAAAAAGTAGGGCGGAAAATAACTCTAACTTGTCCAAACTGTAAGGAAAAATCAACCTATCATCTTAACAAGGTGAGAGCAGAAACCACCTTGTTAAGCAGGTTGGTTTTTCCAATCTCAGTAATCCTTTCAATTGTTGCAATATTTTATCTGTGGGATATTGGTACAAGGATTTATTCTTATGAATTGATCCCTACGGTTTTGGTAATCATTAATCTGATTGCAACAGCCATAACTTTTAGTAGTCAGCACAGGGCTAAGTATTTTAATGCTTACCGAGTGGACTAATCAATCTGTCCAATAGATTTTGGTTCGAATACTATGGGTTCCTGGTGTGACCCCATTGGTAAAAACAAGTCGAAGCTCTACGATTGTCTGATCTAACTTCCAAGTAGCTACTCTCTCAAGCCATTGGCCATAATCCTTATCCTGTCTCTGTTTTGGCTGAGAATCACTCTGAGTAGGGTTGCCAATTTTAGTAGAAATCTGGTTTTGAATGAGATCAAACTTTTGGTTGAAATCATCTAGGTTATTATCGAAGTTAGAGTTGATATCTTCAAGTCTATCACCAATTTTTTTTGAATCCCATGTGTATGTGATTAGGCGTAATAATGAGTCTGGTTCATCATAATGGTACATCACTTCGACTTGTGGGATCAAGTTGAATTTTTTATCCTCTCTTACATAGATCAAAGGGTAAGGAGAAAGGTTATCGAGGTATTTATCAGGGATGAAATCAGATGAAATAAAAATAGGAGTCTTCATTTTTTTAAGCTCAGAATCAAAGCCTTTTTCTAGCTTAGACACTTTACTCAAAGGGACTCGTTCAAATGTGAAATAATCATCTTTCTTTAGACAACTGCTATTGATAGTGAATATCAATACAGCAACGATTTTTATAGCAACCCCTCTCATGAATAGACCTGTTTAGCTTTAGCGTCTCTGATAGACATATCAATGAAATAGTACACCTTCTCCTGAATATCAGCAGGAAGTCGTTGAATCTCCAGCACTCGTTTAAGAGTAGTCTTATCTAGTTGCTCTTCGGAAGCTCCTACAAGAAAGTCCAACGATACATCTAAATAGTCAGCCATCTTTGCGGCTACTTCTATAGACGGCTTCATCTCATCCCGTTCGTATCGACCAATCACAGGGCCTTTAGTATTAAGAAACTTGGCAATCTCTTCCTGAGAGATACCCTTCTTTTTTCTTGCCTCTAATAATCTGCTTCCGAAACTCATAAGTACTTGATAAAACCTAAAATCCTTCTAATTAACAAATTTATTTAATGGATAAGTATTAATCAAATCGCAAAAACTTTGCTTGTTAGAATTGAAAGATTAAATTTGAAACCTATAAGTACTAAGAAAATATTTTTCAATGGCAATACCTGACAAACGACACCTAGACACCACCAATCCCGATCATATCAGCTACGAATACGACATGTTGAAGATCATCATACTTGGAGGGATCAGACTAGAGGGATTAGACAGGATGCGGGTAACGTTGAAAATACAAGTAGAACACCTGGCAATCAGGCATAACCTGGACTTGTACAATGACACCCAGGTAGAGAAGCTGATTAGAAAAGTAGCCGAGAAACTCGAAGTAGGAACAAGTGTGATCGCAGCAGCCTTGCAAGACTTAACCGACCTGTTAGAACAATACCGCTTAGATGAAATCGAGAAACAAACCATCGACCATGACAAGCGGAAAATGCTCACACCAGAAGAAATCAAAGAAGCTCAGAAATACCTGACTGCTCCCGACCTGATGCAAAGAACAATGGAAGATATAGGACGAGCTGGTGTGATTGGAGAAGAAACGAACAGGCTTTTGATGTACCTAATCTTTACATCGAGAAAGAGAGAACACCCTTTGCATATCGTTAGCCTCGGAAGTTCAGGGATCGGGAAAACCCACTTGCAGGAGAAAGTAAGCGCACTCATACCAGAGGAAGACAAAATAGAGATCACCACACTAAGCGAGAATGCCTTTTACTACTTCGGGCAAAGACAACTACAACACAAGCTCATACTCATTGAGGATCTGGACGGAGCAGAAGGAGTTCTTTATCCACTCAGAGAATTACAGAGCAAAAAGCGGATCAATAAAACAGTAGTCCATAAAAACACCAAAGGAGAGACAAGGACGATCACACTCAATGTAGAAGGACCAGTAAGCGTAGCAGGATGTACCACCAAGGAGAGCTTGTATGAAGATAATGCTAATCGATCCTTCCTGATCCACATAGACGAGAGCAAAGAGCAGGACGAAAAAATCATGAGCTATCAGAGAAAGTTGAGTGCGGGCAAAGTAGATACAAGTGAAGAAATCAAAATCCAAGAGCTATTACAAAACACACAACGAGTCTTATTACCAGTACAGATCAGAAACCCGTATGCAGAACAGTTGATCCTGCCAGCAGAAGTGTTCAAGCCCAGACGATCTAATGCACACTATCTGGCCTTCATCGAAGCAGTGACTTTTTACCATCAGTATCAAAGAGAAAAACAGTACGACAAGGAAACCGGAGAAGAATTTATTGAAACAACTCTTGAAGATATTGAAGAAGCCAATGGCCTCATGAAGGAGGTATTAATAAGAAAATCTGATATGCTCACAGGAGCTTGCAGATACTACTTTGAAACCTTGAAATATCACTTGCAGAAAGAAGGCAGAAGCACCTTTACCAACCGAGAGATCAGGCAACAGCTTCGCATCAAAGCAACCACACTCAAAAGGTATCACGGACAATTATTAGAGATCGGATTAATCAGAATCAAGGCAGGAAAGCGGTACAAAGGCTATGAATATGAAATAGCGAATGGAGAAGAATACCACCAGTTGAAACAGGAAATAGAAACCGTACTCGACAAAGTATTGGAAGGGTTGCAGTCCAGTAGCCCACTGGTAGCCCACAAACAAAACGGACAAGCTAAAAAGAAGAAAGACAGTTAGTTAAGTCCAAAAGTCCAGTAGCCCACGAAAATGAAACCGAGGTGAAAAAATTAGCACTCAAAAATCCATCCTACAGATACTTAGAACAAAGCTTTAAAGAGTGGCTGGACGTGTTGGGATATGCGCAAAGCTCCGTCTACTACATGCCTTTACACGTTCGGGAATTACTCTACTACTTAGAGCAAAAGGAAATCAACAACATCAAAGAACTGGACAATCAACTCATACAGGAACATTACGAGAAACTAAAAGAGCGATCCAATCAAAGAAGATCAGGAGGCATAAGTACAGGACATTTAAATAAGCATATCCAAGCACTAAGAAAGTTCACCGAGTACTTACGAAAGGTAGGAAGGTTGACCCTTCCAGAGTTGAAGTTGAAGAACGAAGAAGAAGACCCAAGAAATATAGAAGTACTCACCACTGATGAAATCCAACTCCTGTTCAAAGCAACCAATAAACCACCCTACAAAAGACCCAACATGCCAGAAAGCAGAATCGAAGCACTGCAATCAAGAGACAGGGCAATGCTGGCAATCTATTACGGTTGTGGACTGAGAAGAAATGAAGGAGTACAACTCAATGTAGGAGACATCAACTTTGATCGCTCCGTATTGCATGTGAAGAAAGGAAAGAACTACAAAGAGCGTTTTGTTCCGATTAGCAAGACCAGTTTAAACCACCTGACAGCATATGTTTATGACCATAGACCTGAGTTGTTGCAAGGAGCAAAAACAGAAGCACTGTTCATAAGTCAAGCAGCTAAAAGATTGCAAGGACAAACCCTGATCCTACGATTAAAATACCTGAAATACCAAAGTGAGAATACAGAACTGATCGAGAAAGAAATCGGACTCCACACACTTAGACACTCAATAGCCACACACTTTTTACAAGCAGGAATGAAGTTAGAATCCATCAGCAGATTTTTAGGACACAGCAGTTTAGAAAGCACACAGATCTACACTCACTTGGCAGGAATCCCCATCGAGAAAGCACAGCCCTTTAACAACATCCCCAACTATGAAATAACCCAACTGGCAGAAGATGAATGAGTTTATCGACTATCTGAAAACCAACGGCTATGCACACGGAACAATCACCACCATGAAGCGAACCCTGGGGCTTTACTGGAAGTGGTTAAAGCAAGAAAACATAGAAGCAGATCAGGCGAGTTATCAAGAGGTTTTAGGCTATATCAAATCCCTGCAAAATCAAGGAGTAACCCAACGAACCATCCAACATTATTTAGTGAGCATCAAGCATTATTACGACCATCTGATAGAAGCAAAGAAAGTAGTTCAGAATCCAGCCACAGGAATCAAAGTACAAGGTGTAAAACGAAAGATACTCTATCACATCTTCCAACCCCACGAACTCAATGCAATCTACAATGGACACAAAGATGAAAGCCTGAAAGGAAGAAGGGACAAAGTGATCTTAGGACTACTGATCTATCAAGGCTTACGAGCAGAAGAATTAGGCAGAATGGAAACCAACCACATCAAGTTGAGAGAAGGAGAAATAGAAGCACCAGGAGGCATTAGAAGAAATGGCAGAAAGATGAAACTGGAATCCCACCAGATCATGGAAATGTACGATTACATGTTACAGATCAGATCAGAGATATTGAAGAAATCAGGAGAAACAACCGACAAGCTTTTTGTAAGTCCGGAAGGTGGAACACAGATCAGCAACTTTATCTCCAGACTCATGGCAAGGCTCAAAAAGAAACACCCACAGTTGGTAAATGCAAAACAGATCAGAGCAAGTGTGATTACAAAATGGCTGAGAATGTACAATCTAAGAGAAGTTCAATATCTGGCAGGACATCGCTACATCAGCAGTACAGAAAGCTTTTTAGAGAATGAAATGGAAGGGCTACAGGAAGAAGTTCAACAGTTCCACCCACTCGGCTAACCCAACCACACAAACCAACCCAAGAAACCCACCGCACAAGGCTATGCATCCTTCGGCATGCACTTGGTAAAGCGGTGTTCCTGTGGTGCGTTGGTCAGGCTGCACTCCGTAAAACTGCAAATGAACCCGCCTTAAAGCAACTACAAAAAAGCCTCTGGCCGTGATGGTTGGTTATTGATGTTCCAGCCTCGTTGCACTTGCGGCAGGGGAAATCGGTATCACCGCCATCGTTTTTTTGTAGTTGTTTAGCCACCCACAAGCCCATTTGCATTTTACTCCGCTTGCTGCCCATCCGCTCCTCGTCACGGCTGTTCTACTTTTTGTTTTTGGTTGATTAAAGCCTCCGGCAGGTAGGCAAAAAACAAAAACCACAGCCCTTGTTAGTGCGGGCCTGCGACCACCACCAGTACCCTACGGCACACACAGTTGTTCCTTTACAGTCTCGTTCCCTGTGTGGCTGGTGGTGGTACCCGCAGGCGGCCCGCAAGAGTCAGCGCCAGTAGCCAGGCCGATTAGCTGAAGGCTCTTTTACCAAGAGGGGTTCGGTGCATCCTTCCGCGCTCTGCCAACGGACTGCCCAGATCAAGTTTAGTGGTTCGCTTGGAGCATCAGTTGAAAGAATAAATGCCCAGGAGATCAGAGCAAAAGTTGACGAACAGTTAAGGGCATTTATCCTTCCAACCGATGTTAACTTTTTATTAGTTTAGAAATAACGTAAAATTGGCAAGTCAATTAGATCACCGTTTTGGAAATACCCTACGACAAAAGCGATTTTAAACTAAAGTTTGATGGTGAGCTGCATCAGATTGATGCTAATCTTCTGATTAGTTCATTGGTTCACATGAGCGCTATAATCCAAGAGGTAAATCGTGAATTACGGAATGAAAAAAATATTGAGATAAAAATCAAAGCTCTTGATAAGGGCAGTTTTTTAGTCCATCTCGAACTAATTGAATCCATCACAGAACAACTTGCAGGCTTATTTACTCGGGAAAATGCGGAGACTGCTTCCCATGTGGTTGCAGTTCTAATTGGTTTATTTGGCTTAAAAAAAGTCCTAAAGGGCAAGAAAGCTTCAAAGGTTGAAGAAAAAGAAAAGGACAAAGTAGAGATAGAAAATGAAAAAGGTGATCGCATAGTTGTTGAAAACATTACCTATAACATATACAGTAACAACAGCATAGTAAACAATGCGATTACGCAGAACTTTGAGGCTTTAAAGAAAGATGAATCAGTTACCAACTTCCAAATCACTGATGATGAAGAAAACCCGCTTGTGAAAATCGAAAAAGAGGAGTTCGAGGATCTATCACATGTTAATGAAGAAATTATTGATGAGACTTCCCGAGCAGTCACCGAGGTAACCATTTTAAACATCGTTAGACTGGCATTTAATGAGAAGTACAAATGGGAGTTTTACTACAAGGGGAATAAGATATCAGCAAAGATTATTGATGAAGGATTTAATCAGAAAGTTGATGAAGGTGAGAGTTTTGCTAAAGGCGATTCACTTGAGGTTGAAATGACTATTAATCAAGAGTTCGACCCCTCAGTAAATACATACATCAATAAATCCTATCAGATCACCAAGGTAATCGATCATCATCCGAGGGGAAATCAACAGAACATGTTTAGTTGATGGGTTGTCCTAAACTCACATATCATCAGGAGAAAGAGCCACTACTTTTTTTAACCATCTGGAAGAAAGGAGGTCAGGCAAAAACCAACCTGTCATTTTTTGTAGAGCCTACAGAAAAAAATACGGCAAAGAAGATTTTTGATAATTACTATCCTTTTGGTGGGACTTTTAATAATTACACTCGTACTGCATCTACAGCTCAACGATTTAAGTATCAAGGCAAGGAAGTTCAGGAAGAACTGGACGTTTATGACTTCCACGCAAGAATGTACGATCAGTGGACTGTTAGAACATGGCAACTTGATCCATTGGCTGATGCCTATTATTCTCTAAGTCCATATTCTTGGGTTGCCAATAACCCTTTGAAGTTCATGGATCAGACGGGAATGTTTTTACATGATTACAAAATCCATTCAGACGGGACAATAGAGAAACAAGAAACAACTGATTCTTTCGACACCTTCACTTACGTGGATGGTGATGGGACAGAGCATAATGTAGGTCAATATGATAAGAATGAGAGTGGGTTAATTCAATTGTCAAACATTGATGACTCTGATGGAAGTGGAGCCAAAATATCTACTAAGTCGGGAAATGAGGATAGGTTGTATGCATCAGGGGAAGCAGTAGCAAGTTTGATTGGAGCTTCTGCAGACTCAGGGGAAGAAGTATTTGTAGTAAGTGCTAGTGAATCAGACGGTTCCTCTCCATCTCCAAGCACAAGCCATACGGATGGGAAAAATATGGATATTAGGTATGCGGGGAATGATGGAGCAAGAGACGCAATTGATTACGAAGGAAGTAAGACGAACTTTGATAAAATCGATCAAACTGCATCTGCTTCTATGAACTCAGCTTTGAAGAAGTTTGGGTATAAGGATATCAGGTCATCTACTTTAGAAGTTACAAATACTTCTACTGTGAATGGTAAAGAAGTCACTACTACTACTTCTCATTCGGTATCTGGTACAACACATCTGAAGAATCATTACAATCATCAGCATTTACAAGGGTATAAGCCGAATGTAAGGGTTAAGCCGAGAATATTGAATATCCAAAGAAAAGGATTCCAACCATTAAGGTAAATTGATATGAAATATGTAATCATAATTGCTCTAATCTCAATGAATGCGTTTTGTACAGAGACACGTTCAAAAGGAGAGAAAGGATCAGAATCAGCGACTCCACCAGAGAGGGAAGTAAAGCAAGAGCAGGAACAGGGATTTGTTTTTGTAAGTATTAGCAATATCTATCATAATGGGGGTGAGCTGATCATTTTGAAAAAGAGTGGATCAGATACCCTAGCCTACATTAATGGGTCTGAAATCAAGATTAATGGATCAAGCTATGATATTATTGATCAAGAGCATTTATACAAGGATGGCATTGATGTGGAATCCTTCGATCCAGAGTATGGTCTATTCGTTCTTAGCTGTAAGGGAAAAGTGGATGGGTTTTATGAAGTGATGTTCAATGAACAAATAGCACTTATTGGAACAAGCTCTCAGAAGATTGACTTTAAAAGCTTTACTGAATATATCATGGAAACTTACCCCATTCCAACAGAATCTAATCCGTTAAGACAAGAACCAAGTGATAACTCCGATTTAGTCTCTGAATATGGAGATTATACTTATGTTCCAGTAGAAGTAAAAGGTGATTGGGTTAAGGTGAGAGATGACAAAGACTGTTACTCGGGAGAAGAACCTTCTAAGGTTGATATTGTTGGTTGGATTAAATGGAGAGAGGGAGAAAAGTTCATTTTGAAGGTTGCTTACATCTGTTGATTAAGAAAATATGACCCTGCTTCGGCGGGGTTTTTTGTTGAGCACCCCCTCTGGCGCGGAAGTTACTCCCTCTGGCGCGGAAGTTACTTCCGTGACATACTAGTAGTTAACCTTCCGTGACAATTAAACATTGAGTCCCTATTTTTGGTATGTGAGCGAAAAATACAAAATCAAAGATCAAGACAAA
>NZ_JBSWYW010000009.1:0-155343 GCF_056161305.1 Ekhidna sp. ABH4_415 | reverse complement strand
CCAGTTCGTTATGCTGATTTATTTGGAGTAAAAAATAATATTAAGATTTATGCAAACCGAGGCACAAGTGGAATCGACGGTTGTACTTCTACCACGGTGGGAACAAGCCTGATTTCTGATCAGATGAACGTATTGATAACCGGTGATCTGGCTTTTCAATACGATCGTAATGCCTTCTTTCATAACTATAAGCTGCCCAATCTCCGGATAATCGTACTCAACAATCAAGGGGGCGGAATTTTCCGATTGATCGATGGCCCAGCCAGGCTACCTGAACTCGAAGAATACTTTGAGACCAGGCATAACCGAACAGCAGAATATATTTGTGCTGAAAACGGATTTGAGTATCTCAAAGCAGGTGACAAAGAGTCACTGAAGGAGCAGTTAACAAGACTCTACGAACCTTCAAAATCAGCAAAGGTTTTAGAGGTATTTACAAATCCGGAGACCAATCAAAAGACCTATAAAGAATTAAAGAAACGTATACATGAGCGAATCAACAATTGACTGGAAAGTTGCAGAGGGGTTTGAAGACATTACCTATAAAAAATGTGGCAAAGTAGCCAGAATCGCATTCAACAGACCGGAAGTTCGCAATGCGTTCCGTCCGAAAACGGTCGCTGAACTGTACAAAGCTTTTCTTGATGCCAGGGAAGATGTGAATATTGGCGTGGTGCTTTTAAGTGGTGAAGGTCCGTCACCTAAAGATGGTGGCTGGGCTTTTTGTAGTGGTGGCGATCAGAATGCCAGAGGACATCAGGGCTATGTAGATGAAGATGGTATGCCTCGACTGAACATCCTTGAAGTACAACGATTGATTCGATTCATGCCTAAGGTTGTGATTGCTGTCGTACCAGGATGGGCTGTTGGCGGAGGACATAGTCTGCATACCGTGTGCGACCTGACGCTTGCGAGTAAGGAACATGCCATCTTTAAACAAACCGATGCAGATGTAACGAGCTTTGATGGTGGATATGGATCTGCGTATCTGGCTAAGATGGTCGGTCAGAAACGTGCTCGAGAAATCTTCTTTTTGGGTAGAAATTATTCCGCTCAGGAGGCATTTGAGATGGGGATGGTGAATGCGGTTATCCCTCATGAAAAGTTGGAAGATGAAGCCTATCAATGGGCACGGGAAATTTTAGCCAAGTCCCCTACTTCAATCAAAATGCTCAAGTTTGCTTTCAATCTCACCGATGATGGAATGGTAGGTCAACAGGTATTTGCCGGAGAAGCTACCAGATTAGCTTACATGACCGATGAAGCGAAGGAAGGAAGGAACGCATTCCTTGAAAAAAGAAAACCAAACTTCAATGACATCAAGTGGATTCCTTGACCGAAATAAGAATCTAAAAATAAACAAAGGGGTGCTTAGCACCCCTTTCCTTTGAGTATCGCTTTTCCTTTTGAGAATTCATATTCAACCCCAAAAGTTCGGGCTATAATTTCGATAGCATCTTTGGCTTTTTTCTTATTGAGCTTGGCAGTGAGTTTACAGTTTCGAAAGTCCTGATTCTCAAACTTAACTTCTATACCGTATACATCTTCTATAACCGACTCAACTTCCGCCATGGTGCTTTCTTCGAATGTAATAACCTTCGTCTTCCAGGCCAGGTAGTTCAGATCGTTATTGTTTCGTTTGATTATGCCTTTGTTGTTTATGGAAACTAGTCCCATCTCACCTTCAGCAAGCTTTACGGAGACAGCATCTTTGCTTTCTTTAATTTTCGAAATTTCCACAAGACCTGATTCAACACATACTTCAGTTGAAGTGTCATCGGATTTTACCAAGAACGATGTACCCAATACCTGTACTTTAGCATATTCAGTATGAATGATGAATGGCCGAGACTCATCTCGCTCCACATCGAAATATGCTTTTCCCGAAACTCTGACTTCTCTCGCATCTTGATCAATATTAATTATCTCAAGAGTTGAGTTTTCGTGAAGAGAAACTTTACTACCATCGCTTAGCTTTTGATTTGTGAAGTTTACCTCTCCTGAATTTTGATTAAGTATAAATAGTAATGAGATAGCAAGAATTAAAACCGCAGCGCTTGCATATTTAACCCAATTTCTCATCATAAAAGGAACTTGTTTAGCTTGAGGTTCCTTCAAAATTTCATCTAAAACATGCTTTGGCGGGGTGAGTTCGGCCTGTGTAGCAGACCAAACATTTTTTGCACCTAAAAATGCTTTTGCGTTTGTTTCTGATTCCGACCTCCAACTTTCCACCATTGCTATTTCGTCATTGGTAGCTTCTCCCGTAAAATATTTTGCTAGTACTTCTTCCATTCTTTTCTTATCGTCTGGTTGTTAACAATTTACAGGTCATCTCCCCCTAAAAACTTTCTACAAATTATCATATCTAGGATCATAATTTATAGGTACTAAATCAGCGGTACGCTCCCATGACCAATATCCATATGTCGTCATACCAAATCTGTCTATCACTTCACCTGTCAAATCTAATCGAACTGATCGTTTTAATAAACGAAGGATAGAAAGTTGATTACCTGGATTCTTGATTAATATTCCCTCATCATTGATCAAATGTCCATAAAGGATAGGGACTGATTCACTCTTATTGAGAAAGGTTATGCTCTCTTTTTCCTTTCTATACGTAACTACTAAATAGTTTTTAAAGTCCAATTCATAGTGATCACCCTTAAATATGATGATATCTGAAGCGCTTAATTCCTCAGACTTATTTAGTTCAAATTTTTGCAGGTTCTTTATGTGAAAAATTCGAAACCCTTCTTTTCTCAATTCATTATTCAATAAGGCTCTTTTAAAATGATTGAAAGACCCTTCATAACCTAGTTTTCTGTTTCGCCTCCATAACTTATGCTCCCTACCATTTTGCGGGTCTAAATTTCTAAAACGTATTTTTCCTCTAAATCTTAAATTATCCTCTTGCTTTTTAAATGACTCCAAAAAATAACTAATTCTATAACCTAGCGCATCATTCCTTATCTGAATTGGGTACTGTGAATAAGCGTGAAGCGTATTGGAGACATTATCAAAAGTAAAATTTAAAACCTCTGGATTCTCAATTACACATAATGCCGCATTATCAGTTTGACCTAACAACTCTTCCTTAAAAATACTGTAATAGCTCTGCCAACTATTTTGATCTCTCTTTATTCTATTGGATACAACCTCAACCTCTTCTAGTTGACCCAGATTTAATTCCATACGATGATTCTGTATTCTTGCTCCACCGTTATACTCAGCAATTTGATAGACTGCATTTTCATACCCTACGTATGAAAAAACAAGATCATAAAATCCAGGCGGAATTGATTCTAGTTTAAAATTCCCATCTAAATCACTGGAGACCCCAATAGTTGTTCCATCAAGAAAAACGTTTGCATCATGAAGAGGCTTACCTGATTCATCATATACGGTTCCTGAAATTGAAAAGAAATTCTTTTTCCGTTTAACCACCTGCTCGCGAGGAGCATAGTTCAAAATTATTTGATCTTTAAAGAATGAATAATTAAGCCCGGTACCAACCAAAAGCTGAGATAGAAATTGATCAATAGGTGTATTATCCGCTATAATAGTGTACAAACTTCCCTTAGGTAGAAGTTCTGAATTATAGCTGAAAAAATAACTTGTCTGAGCACTTAAACTATCAAAAACTACTTCCAAAGGGACATTCTCAAATGAGCCATTTATCAGGTCATTATTACGCTTTTGAGCGTTTGCTGATATTGCTAACACACAAAATGCAAGACTGAATATGCTAGCTCGCATCCCTAATGACTTTTTTTAAATCTTGTAAGGTTTCTCGCAATACCTTCAATGCTTTTCCCATTTGTACCTCTACTGTTTTTACAGATATTTCCAAATGATCTGCGATTTCCTGGTACTTCAGCCCCTCAAAGCGACTTAACTTGAATATTTCCGAACATCTGGGTGGAAGCTTTTCAATTTCCTCATTGATTCGATTTCTTATAAGCTCTGGATCTTCGATATCGAAATCGTTTTGATAGGAGGATTCCATCATCTGAATGACATATTGCCTATAGCCATCTTTTACTTTTTCATGCTTTATGGTATTCAAGCATGAATTATGAACAGACCTATATAGATAGCTTTTTATTGATGAATCTTCGGATAATGAATCGCATTTTTCCCAAAATTTAACAAAGACATCCTGTACGATTTCTTCTGCCTCTTCTTTAGTATCCATAAAGCGAGAAGCATACAAAACCATTATTGAATAGTATTGATTAAACACGAGTTCGAAAGCCCTCTTATCTTTGTTGATCAAACGATTTACTATAACCTTTTCGTTTTCCAATTGCAGTGATTGTATCCTCTAAAAATTTTGTTCTAAAGTTAGAAGAAATTCTAATAGATGATCTTCCAACAGGAAAATATAACGAGAGCGAAAATATTGTGTTGGAATTAATTCGAAGGTGGCATTCCGGTCAACAAAAATTTACTCATAATACCTCAGGTTCAACAGGAAGACCCAAGAAAATCATAATTAGTAGGGATAAAATTGAAACTAGTGCCAAATCAACATTGTCATTTATTGATCCAAATAATGAAATACGTAACTCTCTCCTATGCATTAATCCATCACATATAGGTGGTGCCATGGTGATATATAGGGCACTTATTTTCGATCACGATCTCACAATAATAGAGCCGTCTTCCAATGTAATGAGTGCCCTGAATAAGGATCGAATCTATGATCTTACCTCCATGGTGCCCATGCAATACAGAAATCTTAGTAAAAATGATCTGACCAGGTTTAAGAATATTCTTATTGGTGGAGCTCCAATGCCGGTGGACAAAACGGCATTAAATACAAATGTCTATTCCACATATGGTATGACAGAAACTGTTTCCCACATTGCCCTGAGAAAACTTTCAGAAGAAGTCTTCACCACTGTTGGGGATGTGGTGGTAGACATCACCGAAAAGGGAACGTTAAAAATCAAAGGGTACGTAACCGACAACAAATGGTTAGAAACAAACGATCTTGTAGATATTCAATCTGACAAGACTTTTAAGTGGCTCGGTAGAGCGGATTTTGTCATCAACTCCGGAGGGATCAAAATAAATCCGGAAATGATTGAAGCACGTCTAGATAACCAAATTAAGCAAGCGTTTATTGCTGCTTCTTTACCCGATGATACACTTGGTAGCAAACTGGTTTTGCTGATTGAAGGGGATTATCAAACGCTTGATTTTTCCGACCTGCAGAAATACCACCAACCTAAAGAGGTCTTTTTTAATCAAAAGATATTCAAAACTGCCAACAACAAAATTGATAGAAAGAAAACTCAGGAGCACTTCGAATCGACATTATGAAAATCACCATATCATATCAAACCCAACAACTCCCTCCCCCTTTTGCCTATGCAGCGGTTCTTTCTGCTGATATTGCTGACATGAGCACAAAGCTGGATTTGGAATACCTGGATCGAGATAAGGTGTCTGATGATGAACTCAGAGCGGAAGGTTTTACTCGAGATGATGATTTTCACTGGGTTGGGAAGCTCAATCAAAAATGGAAACATGACATTGAGGGATTAACCAAACTTGACATGAGTTCAGATCCCGATGCTGAAATCTATGTGCATATTGATTTAAACGGCCGAGCACTCGGATTCCCAAGAGACATTTCTCACACCAATCTTATTTTTCAGGAAATTTTACAAGCCATACTGGAGCAGGCTAATATAGAAATGCCGCTGATAATAACATGCCATGTTAATAATGAGAAGCTTGATTTGAGTTGGGAGTTTTCAAAGAGGGAGCTCGAAGTAAATAATAAAGCAATGGAGAACTGGCATTTGGGTAGAGAGTTAATCAAATCAATTTATAGCCTGGATTTTGATTCATTAAAGCATACTAAAAAGCCTAAGGATGGAAGCGTTAACTTTGGTGATGGGCTTTGGTACCAGATGCCGGCAAAAGTTGTTAATGAGCTGAAGTCTTTGATCCGCAGCTTGTAAGGTTTTCCGTTTTGTAATTGGCTATCAAAAAACCTATCTTCAGGGTGGATTAACATCTTTCTCAACCTTTAACTCAACCAAATGAAAAGCTTAGGATTTTTAGGAAAACTCATGTATGCCGGACCAATGGCAATGTTCGGAATATTTCACTTAATGGGTGCCAATGAAATGCAGGGCATGGTGCCTGATTTTTTACCCGCTCCCGTAGTATTTGTATACTTAACAGGTGTTGCCTTAATATTAGCTGCCGTTGCAATTATAATCGGGAAAAAAGCCAAATTGGCCACCCAGCTTTTAGGGTTGATGCTAACACTATTTGCTGTTCTAATACATCTTCCCGGATTTATGGAAGGAGGCCAGGCTGCCACATCCAATTTCCTTAAGGATTTGGCTCTTGCTGGTAGCGCATGGTTCATGAGCATCCATTTGAGTGACTAAGAAAACTGTCCAAACCTGGATAAGTATGAAGAGAGAGTTCCCGGCAGTATTGTCGGGACTTTTTTATTAAAACAAACTGTATGCACCTCCCCTTCTGAAATGGGAAGTTTCAAGCTGCGTAAAGCACTTTTCACCAAAATACTTTCGCTTACTCACTTCAAACAGCTTGCTTATTATACCCGATATCTTCCCATGCCCTTTAATCCGCCTGCCAAACGTTGTATCGTTTACATTACCACCATGCAAATCCTGAATTTGATGCCATACCTTTGCCACCCGATCCGGTAAATTCTTTTGGAGCCAATCATAAAAGATCTTTCCAATCTGTCCATTTAACCTTACAACTGTATAGCTGGCAAAGCTGGCACCCGCGTTGGCTGAGTTTCTTAAAATATCGGGAATCTCATGGTGATTAAGACCAGGGATTATGGGTGCATTCATCACACCAACTGGTATATTACTTTGAGCTAGCGTTTCCATCGCTATGAGCTTCTTTTTAGCACTTGCAGTTCTTGGCTCAAGTTTTTGGCGGAGTTTTTCATCCAGGGAAGTGATTGAAAAAATAACCTGAACCAAATTGTTTTTGGCAAGTTCGCTGAGAATGTCAATATCTCTTGTCACCAAAGCATTTTTAGTGATGATGCCCACCGGGTGCTGATATTTATTGAAAATCTCCAATAATTTCCGAGTCAGTTCAAACTTTCGTTCGATGGGCTGATAACAATCTGTATTACCGCTTAACATGATTGTTTTAGGCTTATATGACGGTTTCAGGAATTCCTGCTCCAACAACTTAGGTGCTTCCGGTTTTACGATGATTTTTGTCTCAAAATCTAATCCTGCACTAAAACCCCAATACTCATGAGAGTTCCTTGCATAGCAATACACACACCCATGTTCACATCCCTGATAGGGATTCACTGATGCTGACAACCCAATGTCAGGACTCTTATTCGTAGAAATGATCTTTTTAGGGGTCTCTTTAAATACCTGAGTCCTTGGTCTTTCAGTTAATAATTCTTCATCTAGGCCTTCTGCTGATTCAGTTGAGATAAAATAATCTGAAAACTTATTTGGAACGTTAATCTGCGAACCCTTACCTTTTAAATAATTCATGAATTAAAATTACTAATATTTTTAGTAATTGATTCTCTTTGATTTGGAAAAGGTGAATGCACTGGCTAATCCTACTACCGCTCCCATGAGATGGGATTCCCAGGAAATACGTTCGTCAAAACTAAAAAGTCCATAGGCCAAACCTCCATACAAGAAAATCATGAAGGCGCTGATAATTACAGATTTAAAATTCCGTTTGAATAAACCAAAAAATACCAGAAAAGAAGCTAATGCGTAGATCAGTCCACTTGCTCCGATATGGTAAAAAGGTCTTCCAAAGATCCAGACAAGAATATTGGTGAAGAAATAGGCATGTAGAAATACCCGTGGAGCTATTCTTGGATAGAAAAAGTATAAACTACCTCCCAAAACAAGTAATGGAATGGTATTGGAGGCCAGATGGTTGAAGTTGCCATGGAGTAATGGAGCCATCGCAACACCGATAAGTCCAGATATCTCTCTGGGATAAATGCCTAAATATCCAAAGTCAATTCTTGAATAAAATTCAATCGTAAAAACCAGCCACATAAAGAAGCACAATCGAAGCGGAGGGACTATTCCTGATTTAGGCATAGGGTAAAATAAAAAAAACCCTGATCTTGAAGAAGTCAGGGTTTGGTTTCTTGATTGATAATAGCAGCTACTATTCTATTTCTTTCAGCATCTTCAACTCCATTAGTCTTGCCTCTTCATAGCTTACGGATAAATAGCCAAGCACTCCTCCTGATGCTTCTGCAATCTTCTTAGCAAGGTCTTTCAGACTCGCAATAAGTTTGATCGCGAAATTCTTGTCCACTTTTTGTAGAATGAAATTCAGCTTTCTCAGTTCAGTTGTAATGGCAGATATTCGTGCTTCCGTTCCTGAAGGAAGTTCATCGACCAACACATTAAAGTTTTCCTCAAATTTTTCGCCC
The DNA here is from genome assembly GCF_056161305.1 of Ekhidna sp. ABH4_415. Classification (NCBI taxonomy): domain Bacteria; kingdom Pseudomonadati; phylum Bacteroidota; class Cytophagia; order Cytophagales; family Reichenbachiellaceae; genus Ekhidna; species Ekhidna sp. ABH4_415. The sequence continues at coordinate 146,894 of NZ_JBSWYW010000009.1, read as the reverse complement.
ACAAGCTTGTAGTATGCTGATAATTGCTCACGTGATCTACTCTGCTTTGTTCGTGCAACATCAATAGCCTCTCTTCTCTCTGATTTATCAATTTTACCATCAGCTCCTGCAATTAAAATTGCTACATATACAGGGGCCTTTAGTAATACCTGTATCTCGTCTTCTCGTAGTGGTTCAAATTCTGGGATCATTCCTTTTTGTATATTTCAAATTTTCGGCTCGAAAATACAAAATTATTTCTCCTCTATTGTTGACACACCCACTAAAATTTGGTTATGTTTTTTACCTAGATGTTTTGATTACATGTTAGTTTTAAAGTCAGGATTAAGCAAACTATGGTTAAAATCGATTTCACCTATTTAGAAGTACTCAGCGAGGATGACGAAGACTTCAAAGATGAGTTTATAGAAACATTTGAAAGCACCTATGTATCCCTGGTACGTAAAATGAGAGAGGAGTTGGCAAGTGGTAATATGGACCAGCTCTCAAAATCAGCTCACCAGCTAAAGCCATCAGCAAAAATGATATCCTTGCCATGTGCCGAAACATTAGAGGATATCCAATACCACCCCGAGAAAGCAACAGAAGAAATCCTCACCGACATCCACGATCAGTGTGAAGATGCTTTAAAACAGCTAAGAGACTGGGTGGGGAGATGATTTAATCAGTGATTGGGAGCGTCACCTTTTCTCCAAGGTACTTTGGCTTCCTTTGCAATACGTAAAGGTCGAGTACGGCGATTGTTCGTGCCAGCACTTCCCTTAAAGCCAGTGTATTCCCAACCGGTCCTCCATCATCAGCAGAAACTGCTACTGCATCCATATCAAAATACCTGGCTATGAACAACGAACGGTAGCAATGAAACTCCTGAGTAACAATTGTCACTTCATTTTGTCCAAACACTTCTTTACATCTTATAACAGAATCCAGTGTTCTCAGCCCTGCAAAATCCAGTGACACATCTTCCTCAGGGATATTTAAGTCACCCAATGCATGCAGCATATCTCTTGGTTCATTGTAATACCTTGTTCGGTTGTCCCCACTCACGAGTATGTGCTTGATCTTACTATCCAGATGAAGACTTGCTGCAGTCTCCATTCGTTCCATAAAAAATCGATTGGGTTTCCCTTCAGAAGTTCTTTTACTTGTTCCAAGAACTAAGGCTACCTTATTTTTAGGTACTCTCAGTGGATCATAAATCAAGTTCTTTGTGGATTGCACGACCCAAATATTGGTACCGAGAACAAAAAGAAATAGTGTGATTGATGTCCAAATTCCCAGGCGGAGAAGTTTTTGCGGTGTTATTCTCATATTTCCACTCCTTTCGTTTTCAGTATCAAATCAGCTTCCCGCACAATTTTGCGATACCACTCTGAGCGTAAAACCAGCTTTTCATTCTCATTCAGTGTTGGCCAATCTTTCAACTTAGCTTTTAAAACAGTTAGACAGATGGCTGCACTAACGGAAAGATTAAAGCTTTCGGTGAACCCTTGCATTGGTATATGAACAAACCCGTCCGCCTTTTCCCCTGCCTCTTCACTAATTCCGTCGGCCTCTGTACCAAAAACAATAGCTGTTTTTCTGAAAGGATCTATGTCTTCAATCGATCGTGAGGTCTCGTGAAGGGATGTGGCATAAATTTGATAGCCTGACGCCTTTAAATGATCATAGCAAGCATCTACGTTATTAGTTGCTTTTGTATGGTGATGCAAGGTCACCCACTTAGCTGCACCCTGCGTAATTCCGGGGTTTACCGAATAACTGTTCTTGTTTTTAATGAAATGCAAATCCTGAATGCCCATGCACTCAGCAGTTCTCAGCACCGCGCTCACATTGTGTGGCTTATCGATATCCTCAAAGACCAGCGTGATATGTCTGGTTCGTTTTTCTAATACACGCTCAACATGTGTTTGCTTATTTTCCGAAACAAACTCCTTCAGAATATCGATGGCCTGCTGATGGTCCATTACTCTTTCTTTTCGCCAAACAAGCCAAGCTGATTCTCCTCTTCCTCTACCTCACTTTTTATGGTGTTCTTAATCTCATCAAGGTCAATTGTGCTTTCCTTTGGCTTCTCCTCTTTAATCAAACTAACAGAGATCACGTTCTGAACAGGTAGCTTATTGCCAATCGCTCTCCACCCTTTAATGTCTATTAAATTCATGAGGTCCAGTTTCTTTTTCTCATGCTTACGACCATCCTTGTAGGTAACCTCTACATCCGAATCAATGCCTTTGGAGATAAATACGAGTTTCGAACTTCTTGCTTCAGTTACAAACGAGAACTTCTTGTTAGGTGTATTGGTCTCGATAATGAATCGCTTCACAAAGTAGGTTTTGGATTCTCCATCGTAATGGATGGCATTGAACGATGCATCCTGATCCAATTTGTAAATACCCATCAGGCTGTTAAAGTCATAGTGGTTGGTCAACTCAAAAGAAGTGGTCTCATAGGTGCCGTCTTTGTAGAAGGCTACAATTTGATCCTCTGACATGAAATTGCCCAGCAATTCACCACGCTCCTCCCTGTTCAATCTTCCTACCGTAGGATCATACCAGATATCTACTCCGCCTAATGTTGATCTTCCTTCCTCCTTCAGTACAATCTTTCTCACAGGGTATTTGGTAAGGATATTACCTCCGGCACCCCTTCCTTTGATCTCAAGCTCAGCAAAATCAAAATCAAATACCTTCTTTCTAGCTTTACTTGCCTGAGTCAATGACACTGTTACGATCTCCGCCTCACCATTAGGATTGGCCGTGAAGTAATGCACCTTGGAGCCTTTGTTCTTCTTGGTCAGATCATATTCACGATCCCTCGTTACAGATAGCACCTGGAATCGCTTCACATAGGTGTTTCCTGACTTGCTATCCACATAGGCCATGTTGTAGACCATACGCTCGTCATTCTTCTTAAAAACGCCTGTATACAGGATGTCTTTACCCACAAAGACCTTGTCCTGGATTTTGGTCACCACACACTTGCCATCCTTGGTGAAGGAAATAATATCATCGATATCTGAGCAATCGCAAACAAACTCATCCTTCTTCAATCCATACCCAATGAAACCATCCTTACGATTTACGTACAACTTGGCGTTGTTTGCAGCTACCACTGTTACATTAATCGTATCGAAGTTGGTGATTTCTGTCTTACGCTCACGCCCCTTACCGTATTTATCCAGCAAGTTCTGATAATACTCAATTGCAAATTCAGTGAGGTTATCCAGGCTGTAATCTACCTTTTCGATCTTCTCTTGTAACTCCCGGATCTGAGCTTCTACCTTGCTGGTATCAAATCGGGTTATGCTACTCAGCGGCTTATCAATAAGCTTCTTGTAGTCCTCATTGGTAATCTCACGATAGAACTGATCAAAGAATGGTGTAAACAGAGTGTTAAGAACCTCATAGCACTTCTGCAAATCGCCTGAGTTTTCATATTCCGGATTTTTGTACATCCCCTCATTGATGAAAATCTTCAAAAGATCACTGAAGAATATCTTTTCTTTCAATTCAGCCTTCTCAATCTCCAATTCTTGTCGCAACAAGTCAACTGTCTGATCTACCGATTGCTTCAGAATTTCACTGATACCAATGAAATGAGGCTTGTCATTAATGATCACGCAGGCATTAGGTGAGATGGACACCTCACAATCAGTGAATGCATATAGGGCATCCATGGTGATATCAGGAGAAGTGCCCGGAGCAAGATTCACCAGGATCTCAATATCCTTTGCAGTGTTATCAATTACCTGCTTCACTTTGATCTTGCCCTTGTCGTTCGCCTTAACTATCGATTCAATGAGCGAAGTGGTGGTAGTTCCGTACGGAATGTCTTTGATTACAAGTGTCTTGCTATCTCTTTCCTCGATGGTGGCTCGTACGCGAACTTTGCCCCCACGCTTTCCATCATTGTAGTCTGTAACATCAATCTTACCTCCAGTCTGAAAATCAGGAAGTAATTTGACTTTCTTGCCTTTCAGTGTGGCAATGCACCCTTCCAGGATCTCACAGAAGTTGTGAGGAAGCATCTTGGTAGACAATCCAACAGCAATCCCTTCTACTCCCTGAGCAAGCAGTAAAGGAAATTTGACTGGGAAGGTAACCGGCTCTTTTTTACGTCCATCGTAGGAAAGCTGCCATTCGGTAGTTTGTGGATTGAAAAGTACCTCCAAGGCAAACTTTGAAAGGCGAGCCTCGATGTATCGAGGCGCAGCAGCAGAATCACCCGTGCGTACGTCACCCCAGTTTCCCTGCGTGTCAATGAGTAGATCTTTCTGCCCCAGGTTCACAATGGCGTCTCCAATGGATGCATCTCCATGTGGGTGATACTGCATAGCACTACCGATGATGTTCGCGACCTTATTGTATCGTCCATCATCCATCTCCTTCATGGCATGTAGAATCCTCCGTTGTACCGGCTTCAAACCATCATTGATGGCCGGCACTGCTCGTTCCAGGATTACGTATGAAGCATAATCCAGGAACCAGTTTTCATACATTCCGGAAATTGGAATTACATCATGAATCTCTTCCTCGTTTTCGTGTTCTTCTCCCATTTAGAAACAATATTGACTTGTTAGGTAATAACCAATTACTATTAAAACTGATACTAAATTCCCAGTTAGGAAATAGTCGTTTGATATCTTATCATCGTCCTTCAAGCGAGTGGCGATTTTTAACGCTCCAAAGAAAGCCAATCCCTGAGGTAAATCCGCAAGCAAAATGATGAATAAAAAAGCCCGTTCCAGTGCTCCTCGCAATACGCTACTCAGCGTGAGGTTTCGCCGAAACATCTTCGTAATCAGAAAGAAGGTCAGCAGAGCACCAAGCTCTCCTACCACATAAATAGCGATATGGATTATGTGCTTATCCATTAATCAGATGATGGAGTAAATCTTTGCACATTAGGTATTCATCAATGGCTAAACTTTTTCTTCTCCGCCATAAGGTTGATTCGTCTTTCTGATGAATCTTAGCCAATGCTTTATAATCATGTCCCTGCAAAAATCCTGATACGGTACTGCGGTCTTTTGGGTGCCAGCTATCAATGAAATGCTGAGTTACTTTCATCATCTTATTGATCACTGTGGATGATTTGGTAGAAACATAAAAGCGAGCAGTGTCCTTCTTCATTTCATTAAGCCTTTTACGAGCGTTGGTCAATCCTGATCCCAGCATCTCATAGGCTTTATCCGGATTGACGGGCGTTTCCACCAGACCCTCATAAAGTACATACCTCAACTTGAAGTCAAATTCTTCTTCCAAAATGTACTCCTCCATCGCCAAAATGATGTCTATACCAACCGTAGCAGAGGCAACAATCCCCTGAAATTCATCCCCAAGTGTTATGGTTAGTGGCGACTCTATCGATTCACTGTAGATCTTATTCGTATAGCTCACAAGCATCTGAAAGTCAGCCATGAGTAACTTTCCGTCCTTTTCATGACTATCTACTACATCCGCCATTAATATGAATCGCTTTTTTGCTTCCATAACGCAAGATCTAATTTATTGTATTTTTTTTACAAAAAATCATTTTTTGCATAATTATTACAATCAATTACTTGGTAATGAACAATCTGACCCAATTTGTTCTTTATACTCACGATGCGCCTTTCGCACATATGAGCGTATTCGGTTCAACTCAGCGTCTATCCGTTTATAATTAAAAGGATACCAAATAGATGGTTTGCATACTACCTCATCTCCAAACTGGTCATGATGGTAAAGTTTAAATTTGTATAGACCGTCCAGACTTACTATTTCAACATCCTTCACAAGGTGATATGGAATTTGGATCTCATAGTCACCCTCTTTCACATATAGATTTTCTGAATCATAGGCAACTTCCTTCATAGATCTCATACGTTTCAGGAAGGACGGATACCAGTAAGCCATTAGAAAAATTGGGTATCCAAAACCGATTATATACCCAAACCATCCTCCTCTTTGAATATGTGTAATTACATAAAACCCAAAGAACAAGCACAGGAAACCTACTATTGTAATCTTGTAGATAAGGAAAGCACGTGTTGTTAGTGACTTAGACCGTTCCATCAGGCAGCTTCCACATCTTTCTCCACTTCAGCAATCAGATCTTTCTCTACCCTTAGCTTGTCTATGATGAACTGCTGACGATCAGGAGTATTCTTACCCATGTAGAAGGTCAGTAAATCATGAATACTGGTGTCCTTTTGAAGTATCACCGGATCTAATCGAATATCATCGCCAATAAAGGCGGCAAACTCACCAGGGCTGATCTCCCCTAATCCCTTGAAACGGGTTATCTCTGGTTTGCTTCCAAGCTTCGCAATGGCATTTCTTCGCTCCTCTTCTGAATAGCAGTAGATCGTTTCTTTCTTATTCCTTACACGGAACAATGGTGTATCCAGAATGAAAATGTGATTGTTTCTTACCAGCTCAGGGAAAAACTGCAGGAAGTAAGTCAATAGCAACAATCGAATGTGCATGCCATCCACATCGGCATCCGTGGCGATTACAATCTTACGATAGCGTAACCCTTCCAAGCCATCCTCTATATTCAATGCATGCTGAAGCAGGTTAAATTCCTCATTTTCGTACACCACCTTCTTGGTATGACCAAAGCAGTTGAACGGCTTACCACGCAGCGAAAACACTGCCTGTGTTTGGACATTCCGTGATTTGGTAATGGATCCACTGGCGGAATCCCCCTCTGTGATGAAGATCATGGTTTCATCCTTGATGGTATCATCGCCTTTCTTATCGTTGAAGTGGATTCTGCAGTCTCGTAGTTTCTTATTGTGCAGGTTTGCCTTCTTGGCTCGTTCGTTGGCCAACTTCTTGATTCCTGCAATCTCTTTACGCTCCCGCTCAGATTGCTGGATACGTTTCAATAGTGCATCTGCAGTATCCGAATTACGATGTAAGAAGTTATCTAATTCGGTTTTAACAAAATCATTGACAAATGTCCGCATGGTAGGTCCATCTGGCCCAACACTTTGTGAACCAAGCTTCGTCTTGGTCTGGCTTTCAAAGACCGGCTCCTGCACCCTTACAGCTATGGCTCCAATAATGGCAGATCGCACATCTGAAGCATCAAACGTCTTTCCATAAAATTCTCTGACGGTTTTAACAATGGCCTCTCTGAAAGCTGCTAAGTGTGTACCTCCCTGAGTGGTGTATTGTCCGTTGACGAACGAGTAATATTCTTCTCCGTATTGATTGGCATGGGTGAGCGCCACCTCAATGTCTTCGCCTTTCAAATGGATGATCGGATAACGAATGTTTTCAACATCAGCCTTCCTGGTGAGCAAGTCTTTCAGTCCATTTTCTGAGTGGTATTTTTTACCATTCAGAACGATGGTCAACCCGGAGTTTAGATAGGCGTAGTTCCACATCAAATTGTCCAGGTACTCCGGAATGAAATGGTAATTTTTGAATACAGTATCGTCCGGTTCAAATATGATTTGTGTACCATTGCGACCTTCAGCTTTCTGAACCTTCGAGTCGTTTGTGACCTCTCCTCTTTCGAATTCCGCAACCTTGGTTTCACCATCCCGATAACTCTGTACCTTGAAGTAATTGGACAAGGCGTTTACAGCTTTGGTACCCACACCATTCAATCCAACTGATTTCTGAAATGCTCCGGAATCGTACTTACCTCCGGTGTTGATCTTACTCACACAATCAACCACTTTGCCAAGCGGTATTCCTCTTCCGTAATCACGTACCGCTACCCGATGATCGGTCACCTTCACTTCAATGGTTCGACCATGCCCCATCATATGCTCATCAATACTATTATCGATGATCTCCTTCACCAATACATAGATGCCGTCATCCGGTGAACTTCCGTCACCCAGCTTACCTATATACATCCCAGGTCTCAGTCGGATGTGTTCCTTCCAATCCAGTGATTTGATGCTATCCTCAGTATAAATCGCTTCAGCCATGCAGTAAAATCGTTAAATATGATTTAATATTCACTAATCCAAAGTAATTATAAAAATCCAATACTTACACGTAACAACCTAACATTATCAGGTAGTCTTACTTGAAATAAGTCAATTTAATAAGCTGATATTGAGTATCTTGCTACTTATTTGTTATTAACAAAAAAATCAAGCCAATTACCCAAATCACTAAAAGAGTTGGTCCCAGATAAGATAAATATGCGTAGCTCTCTGGGTTGATGTGATTCGTATTATTAAGAACACCTATGAATCCTACCATGGTGGTTAGGTAGAAATTGACGATAAAAACAATGGACCTGATCCAAGAAGATAGTTCTTCACTCAAGCTTCTTGTTCCAAGATTGGTGGTCACTCTAAGCAGGATATTGATGATCATAAAAGCGCCGAAAAAATAATAGAAGAAGTTCTGCTTGTGAAGCTGATTTATTCCTTCTATTCCCAAATCAACAGATATAGGGAGGTAGGCATAGACCAAAAGGAAAATCGCTGCAAATAATAGAACTGAGATTCGATTGAGAACTTTGATCGCTTTTATCATAACCGCAAATCTAAGCAGCGCAGGAAAGAATTGTTATGCCATATCATTAATTTTGGATATGGACTTCAACCCGGTTATTCTTTCCATCCCTCTCTACTTCACCCTCATCGGGCTTGAGCTTATCTACCAGCTGGTAAAAAAGGTGAAAGTATATCGAACAAATGATGCAATTTCTAACATCAGCTGTGGAATTTCCTCTCAGGTAACAAATGCGCTCTGGGGTGTGTTGTCGATAGCCATGTATCAGTACGTATACGAGTATTGGTCGTTAGCTTCCATCCCTAATGTCTGGTGGAGTTATATTCTGTTGTTTCTGTTAGTGGATTTAATGTATTATTGGTTTCATCGCGCCAGTCATGAGATCAATTTTCTATGGAATACGGCCCATGTAGTCCATCATCAAAGTGAGGATTACAACTTATCTGTAGCACTTCGACAGGCTTCTTTTGGAGGTGCATTTGCCATGGTTTTCTACTTACCACTGGCGCTACTTGGTTTTAATACTTATGCATTTCTTACAGTAAAAGGAATAAACCTTATTTATCAATTCTGGATTCATACTGAGGCTATTGACAAGCTTCCGAGGTGGTTTGAGTACGTTTTTAATACCCCTTCGCACCATCGCGTACATCATGGAAGAAACCCCAAATACATAGATAAGAATCATGCCGGAACATTGATGATCTGGGATCGCATGTTTGGTACCTTTCAACAAGAAGAAGAAAAGCCAACCTATGGAGTGACTAAGCCTACAAATACCTGGAATCCGGTTTGGGCCAATATCCTTCCTATCGTAGATATGACTAACCAGGTGAAAGCAACTCCAGGCTTCTTGAATAAGATTAAAGTGCTCTTCTACAAACCCGGTTGGCAGCCAATTGAATTAGGTGGCTACCAGATAGCACCAGAGGTGGACAAGAAAACCTATCGGAAGTTTGACGTGCATCCGCACATGCCCATGATCCGATATGTGTTCGTTCAGTTCATACTGGTCCTTGGTTTTACTTCTTTATTTCTATTCACTCAATCCAACTTTTCTTTAGAGATAAAACTGGCTATGGCTGGATTCATCATATGGTCCATTGCTCAGATGGGTATCCTTATGGAGAATAGAAGAAATTGGATCCCAATCGAATACGTGCGATTGATAGCATCTGCTGCTTTAATCATATTCCTGATTGAATCATCTGTTGCAATAGCTATCGCAGGCGGATTCTTGCTGGTGTTTGGAATTTGGTTTTATTCTGCTTCAAGGAAGACTCAGTAGAGAATTTGCATCTGATTACGAGATCGCTTCGCTATACTCTCGATGACGTTATAATTTTATTTACGCCATTGCGGGGAGGTACGGCAAGCAATCTCATTCTATTCATGTGCTAAGAATCTACCCTCTTCTCATACTCTTCTTCCATAGCTGAATGAGCCTTCCAAAAGGCTTTAGGGTTCTTCTCACTTAAACGGTCGGTCAGAATATCCAAATGGGTGTGCCATCCCGCGAATGTCCCAATTCGTGCATCTCGATCTGTTTTTAGGTTTGAGTGTGTCAAGGTGAGTTTAACCTGACCTCCCAGTTCTTCTAGTTTGAAAGTAACTTCACCCCCTTCCCAGCCAATCACGAGTAAGCGTGGTTTATCATAGGTGAGAACGTCAGCAATAGAAGTCATCCCTCCCTCCAGATCTTTGTACTTTTCAGGAATCTCTTCTTCTTCAGGCGACAAGAGGTCATGATTGAATTGATATTCCACCTTCCCGCCTGCTACCGTATCCATGGGTCCACCAGCAAACCATAGGGCTCTTTTATCTCCATCGGTGAGGTATTCCCATACCCGATCGATGGGGCCTGGCAGCAATCGCTCAAATTGTAAGGTGTGATCTTCGATTAGTTTTCCGTATTTATCCATGGTAGTAATTAGTTATTTGTTGTCTTCTTCTTTTAGCAAGGCTTCCAGTTTATCCAGGCGTGTATTCCAGAATCGACGATACTGATGCACCCACAATGCGATCTCTCCTAGTTTGTCAAGGTTGGCATGACAATAGCGCTCCCTGCCCTTCTTCTTAGTAGACACTAATCCACATTCTTTGAGTATTCTCAAATGTTTTGAAACAGCTGGCCTGCTCATTTGAAAATTATCTGCCAACTCATTTACATTTTGTGGTTGTTCAGAAAGGATATCTAATATCCCTCTCCGGGTTGGATCTGCTACCGCCTGAAATACATCTCGTCGCATAATATGAAACCTTTCGGTTACAAGTATACTAAAAAGAAACCAAATGGTTACACTTAAATTAAAAATATATTTTAAAAGCCTGTATCAAAGAGCATGACATTAGTGACTGATAATCACTCCTGCTTCAAACTCTCCACCGGGTTGGTAAGTGAAGCTCTAATCGTCTGAAAGCTGATAGCTAATCCACCAATTAAAAAAACAATCACGGTGGCCAGAACGAAACTCCACGCATTAATTGTTGTCCGTTCAGCGAAATTCTGAAGCCAGTAATCGGTAGCAACGTATGCCACAGGCCATGAAATCAATGTTCCTATAAGCGTGGTACGCACCATGCTGTTAGACAGTAACCAGACTAGTGTAGTTGTATTGGCTCCCAACACTTTACGAATACCCACCTCCTTTCTACGGGTTGAGATATTGAATGAGATGAGACCAACCAATCCTAAGCATGCAATGAGAATTGATAATGATGCCAAAACCAGAAAGATCTGTGCCGTGGCTGCCTCGTTTTGATACAGTTTTTCGTATTCCTCATCCATAAAGAAGTACTGAAATGGATGATCATTCGTATAGCCAGCCCACAACACATCGATTTGCTCGATGGTCTTTCTTACATCCTGATCACTTTTCAACCGAACGCTGATATACTGCGGGGCATCATCAGTGAGAAGCTCTAGTGATATCGGCATAATGGGCTGGTGCAATGATTCAACATAATAGTCTTTTACTACACCAATGATCGTTATTAACTCATCCATATGCCATGGAGAAGTGAGCTTCTGGCCTACAGGATCATCATATCCTAAAGCCTTCGCTGCTGCTTCATTGATTACCACTGCATGGACGTCTGTCTGTTTATGTTCCTCAGAAAAGAAACGTCCAGCAACCATTTCAATATTCATCACCTGATGATAGTTCTGATCTACCAGATTATTTGGAAACAAAAACGTTTCACCTTTATCCTTAGGGCGATATGATCGAATATCATACCCCTTTCCAGGCAGGGTTTTGGTGTGTGACACCTGCTGGACATTGCTCATTGCAATCAATTCATTTTCAAACGTCTCCAGATGATTCTGTAGGGCATCCGGACGTCTAATCACCATTACCTGCTCTTTATCAAAGCCCAGATTCTTGGTAAGCATGTAATCGATCTGATTGTAAACAACCAGTGTTACTATAATGATCACAATGGAAGCAGCAAACTGGATTACCACGAGCCCATTTCTAAGCCAACCTGAGGTACCTACTGGTGACAAGGTGTTCTTCATGGCCCAAATCGGATGAAATCTGGAAAGTACAAATGCTGGATAACTACCAGACAGAATTCCTACAAGTGTGGCAAAGATGATAAGCGCTATAGGTCCCCAAAAACTGGAGAGGATGCCGAATGCCAATTCTTTTTGTAACATCCATTCAAATGATGGCTGTAGTGTATAGGATAGAAAGGCTGCTAATATCCCGGCTGAAAGTGCTAATAGAACAGATTCAAAGATAAACTGCTTTACCAGCAGTGACCAGCTGGAGCCCATCACCTTTCGAATGCCTACCTCTCTAGCTCGAGTAGCTGATTGTGCAGTAGCCATGTTCACATAGTTGAAGATGGCAATAAAGAGAATGATGAAACCAATGACGGCATAAATGTATAGGTAGGATAGGTTTCCAATAGGTGTTAGCTCCTTTGTGAAATCGGATTTAAGATGAATGTCTTTCATCGACATGAGCTCATACCCTACCCAGTTTCCGGAAGCCTCCCACTCACCGATGGTTTGCCCTGTATAGTATTCAATCTGAGGAGCCATATGATTGTAAAAGATGTCACGCATGCTTTCTTCCAAATCTTTGACATCAGTTGCTTCATTAAGCAATAAATACGTGTGTGCTCCATTTCCAATCCAGTTATTGCCTTTGTCTACATCAGGAAGTGAATTAAGGGAAGCCAACATATCAAACTGAATGTGTGAATTGGGAGGCGGGTCTGCGACTATTCCAGTAATGATATAGAATGACGAATCTGTATCAAGCTGGATTTGCTTGCCTACCGCTCGCTGGTCTCCAAAGAATTTTTCAGCATAAGATGTAGTAAGAACAAGTGATCGAGGATGCTTAAAGACCTCCTTCGACTTTCCATCGATTAAGTTGAAATCGAAAAGCTCAAAAAAGGAAGGGTCTACATAAAAAAGACCATCTTCTATGAATTTACGATCACCTTCTTCCAGCAAGACTGGATCACTTTGAACGATTCTCACCGCACTTTTAACAGCGGCATAATCATTCAACGCCACTGCAGCTAGTGGTGCACTTGCAGGTGCTTCCCTGTTCTGCTTGCCATTTATCACCGCGACGTTACTCACCCGATAGATCTGTTCATACTTTGTATGAAAACGATCGTAACTGAGCTCATTTATAATATAGAAGGCAATAAGCACAAAACTGGTTAGACCGATGGTTAGTCCTGTGAGATTGGTAAGGAAATAGCGCTTATTCCTTGCGAAATTCCTTACTGAAGTGAAGTAGAAGTTTTTTAACATAGCAATATTTGAGTTTGACCTTGATTGTTTGAATGCAAATGGACGTACTGCACTGAATACATCCAGAAAATAATGAAGGGCAGCTTTGAATCTTCCATTCCGCTTTAACCGGAGGTAATACAGTTCTTCCAGGTCTCCCTGAAGAAACTCTAATACCTCTTCCGAACAAAACCATTGAAGGATCTTTCCGGCAAGCTTTGGTGGATTGGGTTGTGTGCTCATGAGCTGGTATTCAGATTTAGTCCCGGCACTTCTCTTGAGAAGGCCATCCGCAGCTCGTTCGCTTCTTCCAATACTTTTATTCCATGATTAGTAAGACGATAGTATTTCTTCCGCCTCCCTCCCCGCTCGCTGGTAGCTCCTCCTTCAGAAGCCTCTAAATAACCTTTCTCCTCCAAGCGATACAATGCTGAATGCAATGCTCCAATACTTGGATTCTTCTTGGTTTTCTCTTTCAGGATCTCCTTGATGGTAACGCCATAGGCATCTTCACCGAGCACCCCTACTGCCAATAATACCAATTCCTCAAAAGCTCCGAGTTTCATATTAGTCCTATTTATTTCCTATTTACAAAACAAATATATAATTATTTATTTCCTATTTGCAAATGAAATGAGTAAAACTATCATAATTGTAGAATCGAAGGATACAGAATTCGCGTAAGTGTTAAGAACAGCAATGTTGCCTTTGAGGGCTTTTTCTACAGTTTAAACCATGAACTACCCCCTATTCCCTTGCGAGCGAGGAACAAGCGAGACTTGGGAATCTTATAGAACAAGTCATTTGGATTGATTTTACATACACACACCATACCCTCCTATCCCTCGTGAATCTTCGATTTGACATGATCTTTTGGCGGAAAGCCGTTCCGATTCGTTTTTGCATCAAGGTAAAATGAAGAGCCTCCTGAATTACAAACTCACCTCAGCCCCTCTCTAGCTTAGAGAGGGATAGATGATGCAGTGATAGACACTTTCTTCATTAAGGAAGAAAGTAAAGAAAAACATCTCCATTTCTCCTATACTTTTGCACCCATGTCTCACATCAATGACACCATTACAGCGTTAGCCACCCCTCCCGGACAAGGTGCTTTGGGTATTATACGCGTATCCGGATCCGATACCATTGAGATAGTAAACGGGCTATTTCGAGGAAAAGACTTGACCAAAGTTGCCTCTCATACCATCCACTTGGGAACCATACGAGATGATGAAAACACCATTATCGATGAGGTGCTTGTATCGATCTTCAAAGGGCCTCACTCCTACACCAAAGAAGATGTGATTGAGATCTCCAGCCACGGCTCGCAATACATCCTACAAAAGATCCTGAACCTACTGGTGAAGAAAGGCGCCCGACTTGCAAAACCCGGAGAGTTCACACAGAAAGCATTTTTAAATGGTCGCTTTGATCTGGCACAGGCAGAGGCAGTAGCTGACCTAATAGCATCTGAGAATGCCAGCATGCAACAGACGGCCATGAAGCAGATGCGGGGTGGTTTCAGTGATGAGATCAAGAACTTACGCGAACAGCTGGTACACTTTGCCTCTATGATTGAACTGGAATTGGACTTTGCAGAGGAAGATGTGGAGTTTGCCGACCGGCAGGGATTGATAGACCTTATCGATAAGATCCAAACCCTGATCCAATCGCTGATCGCCAGCTTTGAATACGGAAATGCCATTAAAAACGGTATCCCCACAGTTATCGCAGGAAAACCAAATGCAGGAAAGTCCACCCTATTGAATGCGTTGCTCAACGAAGAAAAAGCAATCGTTTCTGATGTGGCTGGCACCACAAGAGACTTCATTGAAGATCAAATTTACATTGATGGAATTGCGTTCCGCTTCATTGACACTGCGGGTATTAGAGAAACGGAAGATCAGGTGGAAAGCATAGGTGTGAGACGTACGCTGGAGAAGATGAAACAAGCCAGCCTGGTGATCTATATGATTGATCTGGCGAACGATACCATTCATGATATTGAAGAGCAATTAAAGGGCCTAAAACAGTCAGAGGTACCATACCTTGTCGTTGGCAATAAGGAAGACGAAGCACAGCAGGAGCTGATGGATGCGATTGCAGAAGAAAGCCCGGTGTTTATCTCTGCAAAAAGCAAGACCCATTTAGACGACCTGAAAGTTCGACTGAAGGAGTTTGTTCAGGAAACTAAAAGCTCCAGCGATGTGATAGTTACCAACGCCCGACACCTTCAGAGCTTGCAGCAAACCAATGAGGCACTCAACCGGGTGATTGAAGGTATCAACATGCAAATGAGTAATGACCTGGTGGCTCAAGACATACGATCTGCCCTCTTCCATCTCGGTGAGATCACCGGAGAGGTAACGACCGATGATCTGCTGGAGAACATCTTTTCTAAGTTTTGTATCGGGAAGTAATGCTCACTGGTTAATTACCTCTGATAACTGAAAAAAAGCTACATCCTATTTGCGCATCCCCTCTCCGTGAGGCTTGATCCAATCACATCCCGGCAATAAGATTTTCAACTGGTAGCTATTATGCCTATCTTATTCCGCTTAACACCGAAATGAAGCTCATGGAATGACCAGTACCCCCATAATTGGATTTCATGAAGCATATACACTGCAATACATGAAACCCTTAAAAAAAACCTTTTGCTTGCTTCTTCTACTTTTAACCTCTTGCGTAGAGGATTCTACCGAAAAGAAAGTAAACCATTGGATCGCCGATCATGCCATTCCCCTCAAAACGGTACTCCCCGGTAGCGGATTTGAAGATCTTGAACCATTATCGAAAATGATTGGTGATTCGCGGATCGTTTCTTTGGGGGAGCCTACCCATGGCAATCGGGAAGTATTCCAACTCAAACACCGAATTATTGAATACCTGGTTAAGGAGCATGGCTTCAACATCTTTGCTCTTGAATGTCCCTTTGGTGAGGCCTATGATATAAATCGATACGTGATCGATGGTATTGGAGACCCAATAAAGGCCCTGGCCGGCATTTATTTTTGGACCTGGGATACAAAAGAAATCCTTGCCTTGCTTGAGTGGATGCGAGCCTATAATGCAGATTCAAATCATGAGAGAAAAGTCAAATTTTACGGTTTTGATATCCAGGATCCCGAGCGGGCAGCACGAGTCATGTTAGAATACTTAAGAGAAGTAGATCCTGAGCTATGGCTATCCATTAAACCCGAGTTGTCCATCCTGGAAATCCAGTTTTCCGATCCCATTGGGTTGGGCCGAAGACCTTTTATCCCTGAAGAATATGATCAGGCGAGCTTATTGGAGATAAAGCGCGTCATGAAAGCGTTCCAAAAAAACAAGCAAAAATACATTTCCTTAACAAGCGAAAGGCAATGGGCATGGGCACGCCAACATGCGAGGCAGGTTGAAATTTGGATCGATGCATGTTTCAATGAAGGTGAAAATTTCCTGGATCTGAGGGAGATGGGTCAGGCTGAAAATATCAAATGGAGCCTCGACCGGGAAGGAGCGACATCAAAAGCTATTGTCTGGGCGCATAATTGCCATGTATCAAATGCTGCCCCAAAGGGTGAAACCAATATGCATGGTTATTACCTTAGAAAAAGGTATGGCGACCAGTTAAAAATATTTGGACTGTTTTTTAATAAAGGATCTTTTAATGCCATTGATGCAAATATGCCATCCAGGGGCATGCACACCTTTACCGTTGGTCAGGCACCAACAGGCACCTTGGAGCACGCCTTAGCTTCAGCTAAACATTCCCTAGCCATGGTAGATATGCAGCAGTTACCACAAACAGGTCCAATCCGCGATTGGTTTTATACGAAGCGGTCAACCAGACATTCTGGAGGCGGATACAATGAAATGAAGCCCGAAGACTATTTTTGGTCATATGTACCGGCAGAGGCTTATGATGTACTTGTTTACCTGGACTCAACCGCTGCTGTAAACGCTATCAACGATGCTGATTATGATAACATCTGGATGCTGGACAAAAAATTAAAAACTCCAGCTAATTTGGATTTTGAGGACAACCCTGCGGGTGAATTACCTGAAGGATGGTTGGTATGGTCTAAATTTCAACGCCTGGGTGTAAAGTTATTAGTCACAGACCGAAACCCTTACCGCGGGAACAATGCAGCCATGGTTCATCGGCCTGCGGGCCTTTCGTACGGTGAGATCACCCCCAACCTAACACAGAGGATTGATGCTTCACCATACATAGGCAAAACAATTCGCATAAAAGCAGCATGCCGATCGGACGTACAAGCTCCAGGCTTTGCCTTTCTCCGGCTCTCCATTGATCCGGATGTACTGGAAAGTGCTCATCAGGGATTACCTCCCATATTTGACAGCCTGGATAGTATAAGAATAGAAACTTCTGATTGGAGTATTTATGAAGTAGAGACAAAAGTTCCTGAGGAGGCGGCAAGTATTACTTATGGAGTCTACCTCAGGGACCCAGGAACTGTGTGGTTAGATGATGTGGCCATCGAGATTATTCAATGAAGTAAACATCATGAGCCTGTTGTTGGGAATGATATGTTTGGTGGGCACTTAAATCAGACGCACCCACACTTAGTTAAGGTCTATCCTCACCTCACACCTGAATGTAAGAATCATTTTCAAAGATTAGCACTTAAGTAGGGCTACAAAAAGTAAAAGCTACTAATCCGACTCTACCACCTCCAACTCCTCCCTCGGCAGCATCTCATCTCGCATGGCTGTGTTGTATACAAATCCAGCAACGATGGTTGCAATCTGTTTCAAATCATCGATCACCAGGCGCTCGTACGTATCCATATTGGTATGGTGAGTCCGAGACCAATACTCCACCGGATCCTGAATAAATTGAAAACCTGGTATGCCGATTGCATCAAACCCTAAATGGTCCGTTCCTCCGGTATTTCTTACCGTAATGGTGGTATTTTCCATGATGTCATCATATGAGCCAAACCAATCCTTGAAAATGGGACCTACTTCTTCATTGCCCTGCAAATAGATGCCCCGGATTCTTCCTGTACCATTGTCGATGTTATAATAAGCGGATATTTTGCTGTGTTCTGGTTTTAGCGCCATCGTTTCAGCATCACCAAAGTGGTTTTTCACATAGTTGCGAGACCCAAAAATTCCTTGTTCCTCCCCACCCCATAAGGCAATGCGTACCGTTCGTTTTGGTTGAAGACCAGCTTCTTGAAGAATACGAACTGCTTCCATCATCACGATGCATCCTGCTCCATTATCGGTAGCCCCTGTACCACCATGCCAGGAATCTAAATGTCCACCTAACATTACTATTTCATCCTTTAAATCAGGATCAGAACCGGGTATCTCTGCCACTACATTATATCCTGTAAGATCGTCCGTTTTAAACGTAGTTTTTACCTCTGCTTCCACTTCTACTGATACTCCATTCTCAACAAGACGCGCCATAAGATTGACGTGCTCCGGAGCTGTCTCCAATTCACAAACACCCGCTGGTGTATCTTTATCGTAGCTCCTCGGGCTGCTGGTAAAAAGTGTACCGTGTCTGCCCCTCACTCCTTTAATAATCAATGCAACCCCTTCATCTTTAAGAAATGTATTCAATGTGGTGCCAAAAGCCCTTCGCTTACGAAAGGCAGCTATTTCATCTTCTGTCCATTGCCTTCTTTCTGTACGCGGCTCAGTCATTTCATCCAGGTCTTCTTCAGTATATCGTAACGCATCAGCCTCAAAAGTGGGTGACTGATCTCCTCTTGGCTTAAATGCTACAATCGCCCCTTTTAACTTTCCCCTGTACTTCTCAAAATCTTCTTCATTATTAATCTCTACGAAAAGTACTTCACCTGAAACTTCACCATCTGTACTTTCTGTCCATGCTTCCGGTACTGCAATGAATGGCATATAATATGGTTTGGTCATCGCGATGTAGCTTTTATTAACTTCCCATCCGCGACCAAACTCGCCCCAGGCCTCCTTCTGCGCGTTTTCCAAACCCCACTCAGTTAGCTGATTGATCGCATAGGAAGCAGCCCGATCGTATCCAGGAGAATTGGAAAGTCTTGGCCCAGCTTTATCTATCAGTTCAAAGGCAATTTGCTCTACTTGTGAGTTTTCAAGCCCTTCTTTTTTAATTTTTTCAATGGCTTCCGCATCAATGCTTTCCTGAGCATACGAAACAAATGCGAATAGTAACACTGGAATAAGTTGTAATCTCTTCATTAGTATAAGGGTTAGGTTTAAATCAAGATGATAAATATACTCATCCGTATAGAAGGTAGAATGGATTTTGTGATAAGTGGAGGTTTGGGGTTGTAGAGGTTTGATTAAGCCTACTACAATTGATTATTAACACCTCCCGATCGCCGTAACGGCGAACCACGCCCCTCTCTAATAATAGAGGGGGGCCGGGGTGAGTTGGTAACAACCCTCTGCTTAGCCCGATCCTTCGATAAACTCAAGATGACTCATCCTACTGAAAACATCTTAGTTTATCAGTTAATTTTAATAGCTTGTTTGCCGCCAATATATTCTTTGATTTGATTCAGAGTAAATCATGCACTTGTTTCATTCCTTAAACTCTGGTAAATTAAGGGTTTACACTGCCTAGCTAATCCTAAAAAAGAACCTTGTGTTCCGCCAACAGTATGCCTTCACCCAAAGCACCAAAGTCGAACGTTTCCTCAAAAAAAGATCAGGTTTTATTAACCAAAATAGAAGCTCTCGAAAGAGAGCTCGAAGTAGAGGCAGCATTAGAACGAGTCAGAGCAGCGTCAATGGCCATGCAAAGCAGTGAAGGGCTTTTAGATGTTATCAAGGTGATGTCTGAACAATTAACCGCATTGGGTTTTAAGTATGGAAGTGTAAGTTTTGGCCAGCTGAATCAGAAGGAGTCCTATCGCTTTTGGATTTCAATGAGCGGTTGGAAAGAAGCGGTTTTTATCGAAGTGCCCCGAATCAAACATCCCGTATTTGACCGGTACGAGCAGGCTCAAGCGAAAAACCTTGATTTTTTTGAGGATTGTTTAACTCCGAAGCAACATGAAAAGTGGATTAGGCACATCGCCAAATGTGACAACCTAAGATTTATTGATCAAGATATCTGGGATCAAATGGCAAAACGTCCACATGCCAGAACCTTTACGCTCATGTCAAATATTTTTCTGGTTATATCCAATTACAAAGGACTATTCTACTCCAAAGAGCAAATCGATATTTTGCTGAGAATTGGGAAGGTTTTTGAGCAATCATACAACCGCTTCCTGGATCTTAAAAAAGCTGAAGAGCAAACCCTGGAAGCTCAGGTTGAGGCTGCATTAGAACGCATCAGAGCCCAGGCCACTGCCATGAAGGAATCAAAAGATCTTCAGGATATCGTGGTGACTATGCGAAAAGAATTTGTAGCACTGGGACACGAAGCGCATTACTTCTGGCACATGAGGTGGCTGCCTGATAGATACGAAAAAGCCATGACCGCCGGTGATGGTGCGCGCATTGGCATGGTGATGAAACTACCCCGACATATCCATGGTGACATCCCACTGGTAGACAAATGGGAAAAAGGACAAGAGCCTACGTTAGTCTTCCCCATGGATGCCGACACAGCAGTGACATATGTCGATAAGATGATTTCTATGGGTGATTTCGAGCGGCTGGATCCGAATGCCCCCAGTCTGGAAGACGTACGAAATCTTGGTGGGCTCACCTTTATCATGGCCCGTACCACGCATGGTGAAATTGGTTACAGTTTGCCGGGCAACATCCCTGAGCCACCAAAAGAAGGAATTGAAACGCTGAGAAGGTTTGCCAGTGCATTTGACTTGGCATACAGGCGCTTTGAAGACCTGAAACAAGCGGAACATCAGGCACGTGAAGCACAGATTGAAGCAGCAGTGGAGCGTGTACGATCTGAAGCCATGGCCATGCATAAACCCAGTGACCTGGTCAAAGTAACACAGACGCTCATCAAAGAGATCACGGTGCTTGGCATTGAAGGCATCACGGGTGCTGCATTTATTCTGATTGATGAAAATGACATTGTGACCATGTGGGACATCTCCGATCCCGGCAATATGGGCTATACCCGTGATCATAAATCCACTTATGATCCACGGGATTTCAACATGCTGGGGGAATTCTGGCGCAAGTGGAAGCAAGGCGAAGAATACTTTGTAATAGAGTACGACCTGGAGAAAAACAAAAAGGAGCTGGAAGAATGGAAATTGGTAGATGAAGAGAATTATCAAAGTCTGAAAAGAGCGATTGAAAACAACAAGCTCAAAACACAATGGAACCCCTTTGGTAGCTTTTCCAGCGGCTTACTCACCCTCGACATGATGACGGAACCCGATGAGGACACAGAGCTAATCGTCATCAAAATGGCTCGAACGTTTGATCTGGCCTATCAGCGTTTTGACGATCTGCAAAAAGCCGCTGAGCAAGCAAAAGAAGCACGTAAACAAGCTTCATTAGACCGTATTCGTGCGGAAATTTCCTCGATGAGAACTCAAAATGATTTGGAAAAACTGACTCCTTTTATTTGGATGGAGCTAAGTGCACTTGGAATCTCATTTTTCAGGTGTGGGGTTTTTATTATGGATGAACAGGCCCGCAAGATTAACATGTACCTTTCAACCCCCCTCGGTGAGTCGATAGCGGTACTAACCTTGGATTTTGATAATAGTGAGATTACACAATCAGCCAGTAATCACTGGATCCGGCAAGAGATATTCCGGGAAGAGTGGAGCAAAGAAGAATTCATTGAATGGTCTGTGGGGCTAGCGAAGCAAGGGTTGGTGGAGAGCCCCAATATGTACCAACATTCCTCCGCCCCACCTGAAAGACTATGTCTACAGTTTGTTCCCTTCAAGCAAGGGATGCTATACATAGGAACAGAGGAGTTTCTGAATGAGAACAATCTGGATTTATTACAAGATGTTGCAGATACGTTTTCCATCGCTTACACCCGATACGAAGATTTTGTGCAGTTGGAAAAAGCCAAGCGAATGGCCGAAGATGCTTTGGGGGAACTTCGCTCTACACAAAGCCAATTGATCCATGCGGAGAAAATGGCATCTTTGGGTGAGCTAACCGCAGGGATCGCCCATGAAATTCAGAATCCGCTAAATTTCGTGAACAACTTTTCAGACCTAAATGCTGAATTAATTGAAGAGCTAGAAGAAGCACTAAAATCGGGTGATGCTAAGGAGGCCGCTGAAATACTGAAGGATCTAAAGGAGAATGAAGAGAAAATCATCCATCATGGAAAACGAGCAGAAGGTATTGTCAAAGGCATGCTTCAGCACTCCAGAGGAGGTGATGGCAAGAAAGAGCTTACGGACATCAATGTTTTAGCAGATGAATTTCTTCGCCTCTCCTACCATGGTCTACGAGCAAAGGACAAGTCGTTCAATGCCGAATTTAAGTGCACTCTTGATGAGAACCTTCCGAAAATTGAAGTGCTCTCTCAGGACATTGGAAGGGTTTTTTTAAACCTGATTAACAATGCCTTTCATGCAACTGCGGAACAAAGTAAGAAAGATCCATCGTACAAGCCCACAGTAGAGGTTGTCACCCAAAAGGAAGAGGACCACATCAAAATTCAGGTCAAAGACAATGGTGCCGGCATTCCTGACAAAATCAAAGACAAAATATTCCAGCCATTTTTTACTACCAAAGCAACCGGAACAGGTACTGGACTTGGCTTATCGCTCAGCCATGACATCATTTCTAAAGGACACGGTGGCACAATTGCGCTTGATAGCGTGGTTGGCAAGGGAACAACATTTACCATACGACTGCCAATCCATGCATCATAGATTATTCCTGATATTATTGGCTCTGTTTCTGAACTTCTGTCAGCCATTATTGGCTCAGAAACAAGTGGTAAAGTTGGATACCTCGATGTTTAAATCCCATCAACGATTGTCTTTGGCAACTTTAGACGGATGGATATTTAAACAGGGAAATAACCATGAATGGTCTCGACCAAATATAGATGTATCAAGCTGGCAAACATTCAAACCTGTGCAGCTTACTGCTGAAATGGAAGATGCTACTGGAAGACTAGAGGGATGGTTCAGAATTAAAATCAAACTAGACGATTCGTTTGATGGAATGCCCCTTGCAATTGGCAGAGATCTTTGGGCAGCTACTGACATCTACATAGATGGTAAGTTATTTCATTCATTCGGAGATACAGGCAATCCCTATGAGGCTTATAATCCCATATTGAAGAAGCCGATTCCTGTAGCTCTCCAAGCAAATAGAGAATACCTTCTGGCCATTCACTTTGTAGACTATGAATCACTTCTGCAACAACGCGAGCTGCGATTAAAGCCTGCAAATCTCAAAAATTTTATTGCCATAACCGGGCCCGGATATTTGAATTATCTGGATCGATCGGTCAAAACGGCCTACATTTTTGGGACACTAAGCATTGGTTTTAGCACCCTGCTCTGCTTGCTATTCTGGTATTTGTATTTCTTAAATAAAGATCAAAAAATATTCAGGCTAATTGCCTGGCTGGTCACCTTTGTTATGCTTACCTCCGTTGCTATATATTTCAATTCATTCTTTGATATCGGTTACTTCACAGAAAAGATACGGTTCCTTTTGTTGATTAACCTGCAGGCCATTACAACCATTTTTGGTTTATTCATTCTGGAATGGATGTTACTCAAGCGTATATCTAAATGGTCTGTAGTCATTTTCATCACGCTATTGATATCCAATACACCTGCTCATCTTTTTTCCATCTCTGTCCCTTTTGGCATTGCTTTTACAGCAATGCTGGCCTATTATGGAAATTTGCTATATAAGCATTGGAAATCCATCACAGGAGCACAATGGATGGTTGTGACCGGAGTGATTGCTTCCACCCTCGCCACCTTGCAATATATCAGTATACACAAATACCTGCTTGACTTTTACAATGAGTATGATAAGCCAATTATTAGCTTGGCAAACCTTGTGTTGCCGCTGTTTCTTATTGGCTATGTGTCTGTAAGATTAAACGAGACACTTAAAGAGGTCTATGAGAAAAGTCAGAAGGTGATTAAAGCCAATGAAGAAAAGAGGGAGATTCTGGCAAATCAGAATATTCTACTCGAGCAACAAGTAAACGAAAGAACGTCAGCACTCAATCAGTCCTTGGAAGATCTGAAGTCCACTCAAAATCAACTCATCCACTCTGAAAAGATGGCATCTCTGGGTGAGCTTACTGCAGGTATTGCACATGAGATTCAAAACCCACTAAACTTCGTCAATAATTTCTCAGATCTGAATAATGAATTATTGGATGATCTGAAGAAAGCAATCAGTACAAATGATCAAGCAGAAATAGAAGCCGTTTACAATGATCTAAAAGCAAATGAATCCAAAATAAATCATCACGGAAGGCGTGCAGAAGAAATCGTAAAGAGCATGCTTCAGCACTCACGCAGTGGCAATGGAGAAAAGGAGCTTACTGATATCAACCAGTTAGCTGATGAATACCTGCGTCTCGCCTATCATGGCTTGCGTGCGAAGGACAAGTCTTTCAATGCGGACTTTAAAGCAGACTTAGACCCTTCCCTACCCAAGATCAATGTAATCCCGCAGGATATTGGGCGGGTATTGCTCAACCTGATCAACAATGCTTTTCAGGCGGTTTCTCAAAATCCGAGTCATCCTGAGCTTGTCGAAGGGTTAGACGAGGAGGCAAATCAAGTCACACTTCGAGAGCCTCAGCGTGACATTCCACTTGTCATAGTCGCTACCAAAAAACTTGCGGAAACCATCCAAATCACCGTCACCGACAATGGCATTGGGATCCCGGATCAAGTCCGTGGTAAAATCTTTCAGCCCTTTTTCACAACGAAACCAAACGGACAAGGAACGGGGCTGGGTTTGTCAATGAGTCATGAAATAATCACGACGGGACATGGCGGCACCATTGAGATGGAAAGTGAAAAAGGAAAAGGATCTTCTTTCATCATAAAGCTCCCTTTAGCATAATTTAATCCATGCAAGGCAGTCTTACCTAGCAAATAACGTCAAAATGTAGTAGCTTATGCAACCAATCTATCACCAACCATGCTCCACCAACTTACCTGGGTTCTCTATTTTATCTCACTGACCGCTTTCTGTCAAAAAAATCAAATTCCTTTTAAAGAATATGGGGTAAAAGAAGGATTGCCCGAGGAGTATGTGCAGAGCATCATTCAAGATGATCAAGGCTTCATGTGGATAGCTACTCAAAATGGACTTGTGAAATTTGATGGCTATGACTTTGAAGTATATGGCGTAAATCATAAAGACGACCTGCAAGTGGGAAACATAACTGCAATAAAAACGAAAGATGGAAAGCTATGGTTAAGTGGGGTTTTAAAAAATTCAGGACTTTCTGTATATGACCCAGTCAATCGAGCATTTACAAATTTCCTCTACCACCCGGACTCATCAAAAATTCCTTTCCCTGAAAATTCTGTATTGATTGAAGACTTAAATAAGAATGTCTGGTTTTACAGCTACTCCAATGAGCTTGATTCCGGAGTTATCTGTCGATATAATCAGAAAACCAATCAGTTTCACCATTATCCGGAAAGACAATATACATTTCGTATAAATGATTATTTGCTGAATCTATCTTTTGCAGAAAACGTGAATGATAGCTCCATCTGGCTATTCAATCGAAGAGATTATGAATTAAAGAAGTTCAATCCTGAATCGAATGCATTCGACCCAATTATGAAATCCGGAGACACCATACCCGGGCTGGGCAGGAAGGAAAAAATCTACGGGATCAGATCATTTAATGGCTTGTTAGCCACAGGTAATTATCAGCAGGTTTTTTTAATAGACCCTGAAAGTAATCAGGTGGTTAGGTCCTATGATGTAAAATCAGACACTTCAATTACCAAGTCATTTAGGTATTTTTTTGACTTCAGGGAAAATATTTGGTACAGCTCAGGAAACAACCTAACTCGAATTGATCTAGAATCCGGTCAAACCGAATTCTATGAGTATGGTCAAAACATCTTTAACAACCCAAACGAAGAACGTAATGCCATTGCGATTATTCCGCTCTATCAGGACTCTTTAGGTATCTACTTCATCATTAGTCACCCGGTAGAGGGATTTAAACAGAACTCTTATGCACAATACATTTATGAGACCGGTTCTTTCACATTCTTCAATAACCAATTCAACATGGATAGCAATCCCTACATTGAAACTAATTACACTATATTTCAGACCTTCGTGAAAGACTTTTCCGGCATTAAATGGTTGGGTACCCGGCCAAATTTGTATAAAGAGGTGGTTAGACGGATACAACTATACAACGGAGGCAAAACAGAAAATCAACTCCCGTCCGATACCATTAATTTCATTATCGAGGACCATCAGA
This sequence comes from Ekhidna sp. ABH4_415, assembly GCF_056161305.1. NCBI lineage: Bacteria > Pseudomonadati > Bacteroidota > Cytophagia > Cytophagales > Reichenbachiellaceae > Ekhidna > Ekhidna sp. ABH4_415. Next base: position 120,295 of record NZ_JBSWYW010000009.1, on the reverse strand, counting down.
ACAACATATGGATTTCTTCCATTTTAAGTGGACTTTCAAAGTTCAATCCCACAACAAATGATTTCACTACTTACCAATTGCCAATGGCACAATCCTTCCTTTGGAATGAAATAGTTGATCATTCCGGAAATTTCTGGTTCGCGATTGGCACGATAGATAAGGACTGTGGCATTGGTAGATTTGATCCCGTTACAAAATCTTTCGAAACGTTCTTAACTAATAAGTCAGTAATCCAGATATCGTTAAATGATGACAAGATTTGGGTTACTACTTCATCAGGAATATTTGTACTTGATTACAATGGTGCTATCATAGAAGATTACTCAAATAGGATTGACACATCCTTTAGTGCTATCTGTATATTACATGATACCAAGGGTAATACCTGGTTAGGGGATTTCGGAGATAACGATCATGGGCTTATTGTCATAAATCCCACAGACAGCATCACTATCTTTAAAAGAATTGCAAATGATGACAAATCACTGATAAGTAATGAAATTGGATTCATAGCAGAAGACAAGCTCAACCAAATTTGGATTGGAACAGACGGAGGTTTGCACAAATTCAAAGACGGTGCATTTATCAGGGTTAGTCAAGGTTCATTTTCTGGCTGGACGGTTGATGAGCACAATAATTTTTGGGCTGCCACCTATAGTGGTGGTGGCTTAATGCGTGTCAATCCAGAATCAGGTGCTATTAAAACGTATGGTGAGGAAGAGGGCCTACTTCATAATGATTACTTATCATTATTCCAGGAGATTGAAAAAGATCTGTATGGTAATTTATATTATCCAACCTATCGGGGACTTTCCATTTTTAATCCAAAAACAGAAACCTTTACAAATTTTACTGAGACGCACGGATTACAAAAACCAAATAGGAACTTTAACACATTCAAAAGCAGCACCGATGAAATTTGGATAGGTGGATTGAATGGACTCAATCGAATAGATCCCAAAAAATTGTTTGAAAAGAACACCACCCCTCCCAGGGTCTGGATCACTGCCATGTCCATCATGGATAGTGTGTACGCTGCACCAGATGGTGAAATATTTACTAACGCGGTTGATTACACAGACGAAATAACCCTATCACACTGGCAAAAAGATTTGTCCTTCAACTTTGTGGCGCTGCATTATCTGCGACCGGAAGACAATCAATATTCATGGAAACTGAAAGGATATGATAAGGAATGGAGCATCCCTTCTTTTACAAGAAGCGCTTCATACACAAACCTATCTCCCGGCAAATATACTTTTCATGTAAAAGGTTCCAATGCCGATGGCATTTGGAATGAGAAAGGTGACTTTATTGCTATAACCATTTTACCTCCTTTTTGGGCAACTAATGCCGCTTATTTGGTCTACTTCATTGTCTTCTCTGGTGGAATATTTCTGATACACAGGTATCAAAAAAACCGCACCATCCGAAAAGAACATGAACGTATAAAAGATCAGCAGTTAACACAAGCACAGAAAATAGAAAAAGCCTATCAAGACCTTCAAAATACACAAGCCCAGCTGATCCATGCGGAGAAAATGGCCTCCCTTGGAGAGCTGACTGCCGGGATCGCGCATGAGATTCAGAACCCCCTCAACTTTGTCAATAATTTCTCTGAGCTCAATAAAGAGCTCATTGAGGAATTGAAGGATGCAGTTGCTAAAAATGACCAGGAGGAAGTTCAGGCTAACCTCAATGATCTTCTCGGTAATGAAACGAAGATTGCCTATCATGGCAAACGAGCTGAAGAGATTGTGAAAAGCATGCTTCAGCATTCCCGCAGTGGCAATGGTGAAAAGGAGTTTACTGATATCAATCAGTTAGCAGATGAGTACTTGCGTCTCGCTTACCATGGCTTACGGGCCAAAGACAAGTCCTTTAACGCAGAGTTTAAGACAGATTTAGACCCCTCGATACCCAAGATCAATGTGATACCTCAGGATATTGGAAGAGTCTTGCTGAATTTGATCAATAATGCTTTTCAGGCGGTTTCAGAGAGGAGTCGTGAACTCATCATCCAACCCCCTCAAGGGGAATTTGATTACCAACCTCAAGTTACTGTAAAAACCATGTGGGACGACACCCCTTCAGGTGCCGGGGGTATTCAAATCACTGTCTCCGACAATGGACCAGGAATTCCGGATCATGTACGGGATAAAATATTCCAACCCTTTTTCACCACCAAGCCTGCCGGTGAGGGCACTGGACTAGGTTTGAGTATGAGTTATGAGATTATCACGAAGGGACACGGGGGAACACTAGAAGTCGAAAGTGAAGAAGGCAAAGGAACGTCATTTATATTTAAATTACCTATAACCAACTAGCCACCATGAAGATTTTAGTAGTAGACGATGAACTGGATGTTGAACCTTTGTTTCAACAACGTTTTAGAAAAGAAATCAAAACCAATGAACTGGAAATGAAATTTGTGAGTTCCGGTGAAGAGGCACTTGCCTATTTGGAATCTGATGGTTTTCGAGACAAACTCATACTGTCAGACATCAATATGCCGGGCATGAGTGGATTGGAGCTATTGGATAAAATTCAAAAGTCATCCACTCCCCCACCTCCAGTGGTTATGATGATCTCTGCCTATGGCGATGAGGACAATAAGAATGCTGCTCAGAAGCTAGGTGCCAATGATTTTCTCACCAAACCGCTAGACTTCAGTCTGCTGAAAGAAAAAATTAAATCCCTTAACGTATGACCAAAATTTTGGTAGTAGATGACGAGCCGGATTTAGAAGCACTGGTCAAGCAAAAGTTTCGCAAGAACATCCGCAATAAGGAATATGAATTCTACTTTGCGGAAAACGGACGACATGCCCTCGATGTACTCGAAGATTTTGAAGTTGACCTGGTGCTCACTGATATCAATATGCCTGAGATGGATGGCCTCACCTTGTTATCTAAATTGAATGAAAGAAACTACTTCCTGAAGACAGTTATTGTTTCGGCCTATGGTGATATGGAAAACATCCGTACAGCTATGAACCTGGGCGCCTTTGATTTCATCACCAAACCCATCGACTTTAAGGACCTGGAGATCACGATGGTTAAGACGATCAAGCACATTCTGCAATTGAGGGAGAATGCGGAGACTTTACGGGAAAATGACACGCTGAAAATTTACCTCCGGGAGATCAAGGCACAGAAAAGGTTGAAAGACCGGTTTTTCGCCATCATCTCGCATGATTTGAGAGGACCTGTAAGTTCCTTTCAGGGCATAAGTCAGATCATCTCGCTCTACCTACAGCAAGCCAAATATGAAGAACTGGAGAAGATGATGCATGAAGTAGATCAGGCAACCGATCACCTTTCCAAACTGCTGGATAACCTGCTTAACTGGGCTTCTTCAGAACTTAGTCAGATACCATACAAACCGGAGGCTGTGTCCATTGAAACGATGATCACTGATTTGCTTGGCATCTTTGAACCAATCGCCAAAAGCAAGGGCATAACGTTGAAAGCCACCATTGACCCAAAAATCACTGCCTATGTAGACTTGAACAGCACCGTAACGATCTTTCGTAACCTGATCCACAATGCACTGAAGTTTACTCCTGAAAACGGGACCATTAATATTACAGCCAAACCGAAAGGAGAGCTAGTTTCTGTAAGTGTACAAGACTCAGGTGTAGGGATGAATCAGGAGCAAATCGATAACCTGTTCATTCTCACTGAGAAGTCTAGCACCTATGGCACCAAAGGTGAAAAGGGAATTGGATTAGGGCTTCAGCTGGTGAATGAGTTTACCAAACTGAACAAAGGTAAGCTGGAAGTAACTAGTGAAAAAAGTAACGGTACCACTTTCACGATAAATTTACCCGTTAAATCAACCTAAAATCTCCCTAAGGTTAGCTTCAAGTGTTTCAGGGTCAGATACCGAAGACTTGTTGATAAAGCCTGCAGTGTTTGCAATCAGCTCCTCCGGTGGTTCTGAAACAGAGGATATAACAATGATTCGTGGTTGTTTTTCCATGGCTTCCAGTCTGGGCTTGATCCAATCCACCAGATATTCTCCGTCCACGAATGGCATCTCTATATCCAGTAAAACCACATCCGGGTTTTGATTTACGATGGCAGTAGCTCCCTGAATGGGATTATCGTATGAATCAATGATGGAAATCCAATCAAGCCCTTCTGTAAAAGCCTCTAATTTTCGTGAGAAGAGTGGATTATCATCAATGGAGATACAGGTTAGCGGCTTCATGTAATTAAAGTACAACAATTAATTGATTTTTAACATGTTGCACATGGGGATAAATTTTAGTTTTGCGACAGAAACAGACATTTCAATGAGACTCGGACAGCTAGCTCGCAAATATGACATTCCCGTGCAGGAAATCATTGATTACCTGAGAGAAGAAACGGGAGAGAAATTTCATGCCAATGCCAAGCTGTACGATACGATTGAAACACAAATCTTCAAGCACTTCGATCTATATCCAGATGATCCGGTGGTGAAACCACAGAAACAAATAGAAGAAAAAGAGCCAGAGCAATATCGGGATGAATCATCTACCGAACCAATGAGTCCCGAGCAAGATATTGCCTCCGTTGACGGAGAACTGGCCGCCCCTTCAGAACCGAATAAGGTACATGAAACATCTGTGACTTTTGAAGAAGAAACACAGGAGCAACTCAGACCAAAGGATGATGAGGTAATTCAAACTGATAAGCTGCTTGAATTATTGGAAAACGAAGAATCAAATGCTGATTTAGAAAAAGTAAAGCTCATCAAAGCTCCTAAAAAAGAGCTTCCCGGTTTAAAGGTATTAGGTAAGGTAGAATTACCTGAACCTAAGAAAAAGGCTGAGCAGGAGGACCAAAAGAAAAAACCAGAGCGAAACCGACGGCCACAGTTAAGTGAGGAAGAAAGGGAAAAACGAAGACTAAAAGCCAAGCGAAAGCAAGAGGCCTACGAGGCTCGCCAGGAAAAACGACGTAAAGAACAGGAAGCCCGTCGTTTAAAGGAACTTAAGGCTAAACACTATAGGGAAAAACTCAGGAAAGCCGAAAACCTCAAGCAAAAGAAAGAGGTGGTTAAATTAAAGCAAGAACCAACCCAGGAACCGCTACCCGTAACGAGTAAAAAAGAGCCTAAAACCTTGCTTGGTAAATGGTGGCGATGGATGAATACCTGACCCTCACCCGCTCCGATTAATTGTTTTTCAAATTGCTCGCGTCTTCATTTTTTGTTAATTTATTGATCAATCGTCTTCTTTAACTTGCTGAAAACAAGAGATATCATATCGCTCACTTTATATTTTTATGCAACTGCTTTATCTGCAATGCAAGATAATATGAGTGACCTGATTAATGTCATTAAAACATCTCCGGACATGATTCGGAAAATTGAGGCAATGAATGAATTGGGTTATACTTTAAGAAACAGTAACCCCGACAGTACTATCCTACTATCTGACCAGGCTGAGCAACTATCCCGCTCGATGAGCTATCCACTTGGAGAGGCCGATGCTGTTCTAAATCGAGGAATCGGCCACACCTCACTTGGAGAGTATTACACTGCCCTTCAGGAATTCTTACATGCTTTAAAAATCTATAAACAATTAAACGAAAAGAACCGTCAGGCTAAAGTATTTAATAATATCGGTAGGGTCTACAATTTCATAGGTGATACGGAGCAGGCATTATCCTATTATGAACAATCGGCGCAGCTATATTTAGAACTTAATAACATTTCCAGAGAAGGGGTTTTGTTAAATAACATAGGGTACATTCACAAGCAGAAAGAAAACTATGATTTGGCTCTCAACTATTTGAGAAGATCTCTCACCCGCGCCAATGATTTACACCGACCAGATAATGCTTTCTATGCAACTTACAATATAGGTAGTGTATATATGCAGCTAAATGAACCAGATTCTGCTTTCAAATACCTGCTATTCACAGAAAAATTAGCAAGACAATTCAGGGATCAATATGTGCTTAGCCTCACCTACATTGACCTGGGCAAGATGTATCGAAAACTGAATAAATCTGCAAAAGCGGAGTACTATTTTAACCAGGCATACAAGGAGGCTAATGAAGCTGGCCTAAGGGCAGAGAAAAGAGATGCAGCTAAAAATCTGGCTGAACTTTATGAAGAATCTAATCAATATAAAAAATCCCTTGGTTTTTTTCAAACATATAAGGCGCTGAATGATTCATTGATCAATATGGATGTGACCAGACGGATTGCATTTAAAGAAGCACAAGATGCGTTTGAGCAACAACGCATGCAGGAAGAGATGGAGCGGCGCAAAATAGCGCTTGAAAATGAGAAGATATTGACGAATGCCATATGGACCAGGAATACGCTAATAGCTGGCTTGGGGGTGATGATCTTGCTTACTTACCTCATCTATCAGAATTTTAGCCGTAAAAGAAAAGCTAATGATGCTCTCCACAAGCTCAATCAGCAAATAGAGCTACAAGCAGAGGAATTAAGGTGGGCTAATGAGGAGATCATCGCCATGAACAATAACCTGGAAGCACTAGTCCAGAAGCGAACAGAAGAACTCAAACAAAAAAACCAACAACTCAAGGATTATCTTTCCACTCACTCGCATATTGTAAGGGCACCTCTCGCCCGAATCCTAGGGCTTGTAGATTTATATGAACCTGGCGACACCAAAAACCTGGATTTTATTAATGAAAACTTACAGAAATCTGCAGTTGAACTGGACCAGGCACTACGGGATATGAATAGCAAGTTGACAGATGTCAACTAAAAAACAGCGTCTTCCATTTTGTAGGCGCACATTGGTAAAATCAGATATTTTCAAAACTATAAATGCTCTTCATTGTTAAAATCTCATGGGAAAGGAAGAAATACATGTTATTAAGTATGGTCTCAAGACAACCGCAGGACTAATTGCGTTCTTTTTTTTAATGAAGATTTTAGGGCTGGCGGAGGTTACTGAATTAAGAACATTCAACGCGGTGATCATGTTTGCCGGTGTTTTTTTATCGATCAAAAGATTTAGAGACCGCACATTTAAATTAGAATTTAATTACCTAACAGGTATTGCTGCAGGATTTTTTACGGGATTGGTCACCGCAGCAACGTTTGCCGTGTTTGTCGGTTTTTATATTTATTTTGATCCAATTTTTTTAGCTGCAATTGTTGCTGACAATCCGCAAAAGGAATTTTTAAACCCATTAACTGCTGGCATGGTTCTCTTCATCGAAGCGATGGCATCAGGATTTCTCTTTTCATATATTTCCATGCAGTATCTTAAAAAAGATGTGACAATACCGTTATCAAAAGCTTCAAAAGCGTGATAAACATTTAATACTATGATTATAAGGCAAGGTCATCCCCGATCTTGCTTTTTTTATTCCCGTATGCCAAAAGGTTTGGGCTGAAAGTCAGCATCACTATTCTTTTCTTCAGTAGTGGCAGGTTTGACCAAAGGATCCAATGTAACATCACGATAAAAAGGAATGTGAGCAAAAGGGCGGTTATATTGATCTTTAGGACCCTGCACTTCAATGTGATGACTTCCTTCGCTCAAATCACTAATGTCAATGTAAGTTAAATACCCCCTTTGCTTAGTTTGGGTCTTATAGTGATAAAACCACCTGTCAATATTTACAGGTTTATCATCGATCTCAATGTCATAAAAGCCTTTTATAATCATTAACTCCAAAGCCGCATTGGTGGTATCAGGATACACTTCTTTCAATGAATCTAGTGGCATGAATTCCAGCATATTGTCCTCAGAAGAAATGTTTGCAACCACAAAAAGTCTTAATACATCACCTGTGATAATATCAGAAGGAATGTGAGCCCGATACGAAAAAACATCCTGGTTTTGATCATCGTAATAGCCGCTGAATGCCGTATACCCTTGATCACTTCCCCAAAGTTCAAGGTTTGAATAAGAATCTCCCGGGTATGTAGTGTCTGTAATCGTACCGGCACCAAAAATACTCACTATGGTAAATACTAACAGAAAGACAAAAAACACCCATTTATTGAAGTTAGAAACCACCCCGTAATAGATGGGTCTGTAGAACCGTGAAAGTGTAAGTGTGCTGATCACACGATGTATTGGCCAGTACACTTTAACAAACCAACCAAACCTTCTCAGGTACCCAAGGCTCAAAAAGTCTAGTAGGGCAATCAATGCAATACCAACGATCACTAATACGTATATCTGAAACGTATCAAACAAAGGTCCAGAGAAGCCTAAGTCGAACGAAACATAAAGGATAGTAAAAGGTATAATGACAAGGATCAGGAAGTAAAAATAGCCCCCAATCAAACTCATGAATAGCATGAATGAAATGCTGAAAAGCGAGCTGCTAATTTTTTCAAGACGGATCACAATCTGCTCAAAAGAGGGTGCTTTTTTCACTTTCTCTTCGAACTTCCCTTTGTACCTCAATCTTTCGTTTCTAATGCCATCGGGAAACGTGTAGCTTAACCCGACCATTCCTATCCAGATTCCGCGGCAGACTAAGTGGAGGATCAACCCAGAAATCAGCCAGTAGATACCCATCTTGGATAATGCTACCAGATTATCAATATCCTGCGAGTTACCAAAAATGTTGAGCTTGAAGTAAACCAGAAAATCGTCTAATAGGTCAGGTACTTTAAACATTCCATAAAGCACGATACCGGACAAGAGTATTTCCGGCTCCCAGCTTCGTTGCTGAAGTTCAGAAAGCCACTTAGGGATGATAGGTTGGTTAGAATCGGCCATGCGATAAAACTAATGAGAAAAGGGAAAATCATCTATGCATTTCAAACAATGGCTGTGTTTAATGATTAACTCTTAAAAACATTAAGGTATGACACACTTTCAAAAATGGATGATCTTGGGACCTGTTAGCGTCATATTAACGGGAGCAGGTTTATGTTTTGCAATAGAGGCTGCTTTCATCAAACATGCAGAAAACGCAGGCAATGAATGGATTTGGTATGGCACAGGCGCCCTGATCGTTTTTAATGCGGGCATCAGTCTCTTTGGTGACGCCATGCACGCAAGAATGAAACATTATCTCAAGGAAAGGAGCAATACGACAGTTGAGTCTTAGAAAATTAAAACCATCTATTTAATCACATGTTGAGATACTATGAGTTTCAACTTTGTGTTAGCTTCTTTCACATCACTGGCCTTTTTCTATTATGGCCTTAGTTGCCTTTTTTCCAGAAAAATGCACCTCGAATTCAAGCGATTTGGACTGACCAATCAGCAGCGGATACTGACTGGCGTTCTTCAATTACTCGGAAGCATTGGTATTTTGATTGGATTCCGCCTCCCCTTTCTTGGAATGATTGGAACCGTAGGATTAAGCTTACTGATGCTATTGGGGTTTGCCGTACGCTTAAACATTAAAGATGGCATAGAAGAATCCCTTCCCTCCTTCTTATTCATGATTATAAACGGATATTTGTTTTACGGCTTTTACCTTTCCAATTATATTAAATAAATGATTACTGATAAAACCAGAAACAATGAAGCAGGCAAAGCTTTTTTTATAGGATCTCCTACTTTGATGTGCATAGAGACTGCTCCTGCCATTAGCAATGCGATCCCAAGAGAAGCAATCATTTCAAGGCTTGGATACCAAATCGATGCGATCAACCCAATAGACAACAATACTTTGATTGTTCCTACTGCAACCATAAACCACGACGGTAAACCATAGACCTCAAATTCTTCTTTGATATTGGATGCAGACCCACCTCTAAAGGGTGTAGTATTCCTGGCTCTTACCAGCCAAACATTCAGGATGCTCAAACCTACAATCAGCTTCAGGATAATTTCTAAATAATTCATGATCAACAGATTAGTGTAGCCATTCAACTAGCTAAACCGGAAGTTGTTGGATTCCGGAATTCAATTAGCCACTCTTTGGATTCAATTTGAACTGCTGGAATCATGCAAATTCAACTGTTTGGATAGTGACTTTTTACCAATAACACAGTCTTAACATCACGAAAAGTTCTGAATCATTCTTATCTTCATGACATTGAATCTAACCTCATGTACAAAAAATTGAACGCCTTTAAGGAAGTTTATGAGAAGCTGGTATTGAATAAACTATTTTCGACCTTTGATCGATTATTCAAGCGAGAACTCATTGAATTCCAAGAACTAGAGGAAAAAATTGCATTACTCAACAGTAAGCAATCAGATAACCCAGATGATATAATAAAGTGCAAACAGGAGCTGCTAGCTTTCACAGAAGAGTTATGGGAGACCTATGAACCGGAAAGCTTTAGTTCGCTAGCTGATGCATTCTTAGTGAGTTTTTATGAAGAGTTAGAGCAGCTTCCCACATCACAGCACCTCCAGCAAAAACCTGAAAGATTTAAAATTCAACCGGGTGATGGGATTGTTTTGAAAATTGCCAAGCCCTTTAAATGGTTATTCTGGTCATTTTCCCAGCTTCCGAAGCGATTAATGGGAAAAAAATCGACCTATTGGAAGCATCACGTACCAGTTCATGGGGCTATTCGAGAACACCTTATCAATCAATTTATCCCCAAGCTTCAATACATTCTGGAGCCTTTCAATAAGGCGATCATGCAAGCATGTATTGACCTTTATCAGAAAGAGTCAAACTTATCGGATGCCACCAGCATTTCAGATAAAACTTCCTCTCAGTTAAAAAAGGACCTTTCATCCCTTAAGCGATCGTTTAAAAAGCAAATGAAGGACGATTTAAATCTGGCATTTGCAGAACTAGATCAAGCCCTGGATAAAGCTGGCACGATAGAATTATTGACCTCCCGATATCAGAGCATAAAAGTAGAAAAGCGATTCAAGGAACTCGATAAAAGCTGGAGGGAGGCTGATGAGGGGTGGGTCAATACATTCAATGTTTTTCTAGAATCGTGGCGATCTGACTTAACCCTCCAAACGTTAATGTTTCAGTCGAAATCTGATTTAAAAACTTATCTTGACACCCAGTCCTTGAATATCTCTGAATATGTTGGCAATGAACTAGATGCTATAGAAAAGCTTATCAATGAAACGTTAAATTTGATAGAGCGGAACGAAGACAACTTACCGAGCATATTAAAAAAGCAAATTTATGTTTCTCAAAAGTCACTGGATAAGGAACTGATCCCCTCTCTCTTAGAAAAACTTAGTAACAAGAGTCTGATCAATGGTATTTCCAGGTTGGAGGCCAGTACCAAAAGCCACATGGAACAATTAACGAAGGAGCGTAAGATCACCAAAGCGGTTACAGATTACCTTTCACCAATAGACTCTGAAGATATTACTGACATCTCTCCTTATGATCTCATTGCATTCGAAACCGCTCCAGCGTTGAGCGACAAACTGAATGCTGTAAAGGCAGAGTTGGTAGGCAAACTGAATGAAAACCTGCTAACCGCCCAGGATTTGGATCATATGATCATCTATGGTTTATCCACCGCATTGGACGAAGGGGAGCTTAATAACGATATCCAATCAGCAAAAAGCATTGCCAGAGAAAGTATGGAGCGATCAGCCGCACGAGTTGATGACGTACGCAATGCTATCAGACAGGCCATTGAATATGCAAATGAACAAGTGGTCCAAGCAGTAGAAAACTTCATCGATTCTTTGGAAGACTTAACCAAGACAGAAAATGTTCGAGAAATACGGATGCGGATTGTACGAGCCAAAGCGATTCAATCCACGGAAGAATACAAGGAGGAAGTACGAGCCAAAATCCTTACGAAATATCAATTATTAAAAGCTTACCTTAAAGATAAGCTTGGCATCATCATTCACATCAAGGATAAGATCACCAGGTCCCTATCCCTGGATAATGAGGAAGATGTAAACATAGAGGTTTCAAACTTTCTGATTGACACGGAAAATGTGGTCCGATCATTACCGATCATTTACAGAAACCTTTATCAAATAACTCCAGTAACAGATAAAGAATTGTACGTTGGGAGAGAAAAAGAGCTTGAGGAATTAAAGGAGGCTTATCAATATTGGGCTAATGACAAACGTGCATCTATTGCTATTGTTGGAGAAAAGTGGAGTGGACTCACCTCCTTCGTTAACCACTTCGAACAAATGGGTATTTTTAATTATCGGTGCAATCGATTTTCAGCACGTTCTTCAGACGGGACCCAATCCCTGTATAGGTTCTTGGCAGAAATCGTTGATGTTTCACCTGATGAACCGGTGAGTTTAGAAATGATATCAGATAAATTAAATGAAGGCGTTAAAAAGGTCATTATCATAGAAGACTTGCAGGGAATGTATTTCCGCAAAATCGGAGGTTTTGATAGCCTCATAGATCTCTCCAAGCTTATCCAAAATACTTCAAAGAATATCCTTTGGGTGGTGACCTGCAACTTGTATAGTTGGGGGTATTTTAAAAAAACCATTCAATTCGATGAGGCTTTTAGGTTCGAAATAAAATTAAGAGAACCCTCCGAAGGAGAAATCGAAGAGCTCATTCAAAAAAGAAACAGGATAAGTGGGTATAAGCTGAGCTTTAAACCCTCTGAATCCCATTTGCAATCAAAAAAATTCAACAAGTTGAATGAACGAGACCAACAAGAACTACTAAGAAAGGAGTTTTTTAAAAGTCTGATTGAATTTTCCTCAAGTAATATTAGCATGGCATTAATGTTTTGGTTGCTTTCTACCGAAGAGGTTACCAGTGAAAGTATCGTAATCAGTCAATTCAAGAAACCTGATTTCACCTTTTTGAATGCACTTTCTATGGATAAAATCACCTCTCTCCACCTGCTTGTATTACATGATGGACTGAAAGTGGATCAATTTGCTAACCTTGCCAGAATGCAAAAGCACAGCAGTCACATGATTTTAGCTAGCTTATATGAAGACGGTATTTTACTCAAAAAACACGATAATTATATGGTTAATCCGCTGATTTATCGTAGCGTAATCACTTTACTAAAATCCAAAAACCTATTGTAATGAAAAAGATCAGTTTAATCATTTATGGACTGTTTCTTTCGCTAGCAGGTGTATGCCAACAGATCGACTCTCTTGCCAACGTTGCTAAGGGAAATGGATTAAAGCAGGTCAAAGAAGACGCTCCTAACCTTTCGGAGATTTTTTCTGTTTCGAAGATCATATGGTCGATCATCTTTCTGGTTATCGGATATTTTGTGATTCGAATTATCACCAAAATTCTGGAATTGATTGCAGAGCGGAGTACAACGTATCGGATCACATTAAAGGGATTTGTACCAATTATTAGAATCCTTTCATGGGTTATTCTCATTACCATAATCATAGCTGGCATTTTTCGTCCACCAGCCGCTGCTATTGTCACATTGAGTGCATCCATTGGTGTGGCAGTCGGATTTGCTGCACAGGATATTTTAAAGAATATTTTTGGTGGTATCGTTATTCTCTTTGATCGTCCTTTTGTGGTTGGGGACAAAATAGAAGTCGGTGATTTTTACGGTGAAGTGGTCAATATTGGTTTGAGATCCACAAGGATCGTCACACCGGATGATTCCCTGGTTTCCATCCCAAACAGTGAAATCATGAATAGTTCAGTTTCCAACAGTAATGCTGGAGAGGCCAACTGTCAGGTAGTCGCAGAGATTTACTTGCCTGTTGATGTAGACACCATGAAAGTTAGAACCATTGCTATTCAGGCTGCACAGGTGGCGAAACAAGTGTATTTAAACAAACCGATTACTGTCCTTTTTTTCAATGAAGTGAAAGACCGAAAATCGTACCTTAAAATGAGACTAAAAGCCTATGTTTCAGATATCAGAGGCGAGTTTAGTTTCAAGAGTGAGATGACTGAGCTAGTGATGTCTGCGCTATTTGAACACAAGCTGATTTCAAAAGATGATTTCGAATAAACAAAATGTTGATCAGGCTTATTAGATATGGGTGCGCTACTGGAATGGCTTCCTGATGTTGATTTTGTAATTCTCATAGGCTTATTTGTAGCAGGCACGCTTGCTTTTGTTTTATCAACTGTTTCCGGTGGCGGTGGAGCTCTTGTACTGGTTCCCTTCCTAAACTGGTACATAGGTGTAGGCAGTACTGCACCAGTGCTGAACCTTGGCACCTTCCTTGGCAGGCCCGCTCGATTGATAATCTTTTGGAAGCATATACACTGGAGGCTTTGTCTTTTTTATGCTCCGGCAGCAATCACAGGCGCTTGGGTAGGATCCTGGTTTTTCAAGCAAGCAAACCTTTCATTTCTTCAGGTTTTCGTTGGTTTATTTCTCATCAGCACCATCTTTCAATTTCGGTTAGGAAAAATTAAGCGCTCCTTCTCTTTCAAGGAATGGTATTTTATTCCTCTGGGTCTAATCGTATCTTGTTTGGGCACCATGATAGGTGCTTTGGGTCCGGTTTTAAATCCCTTTTATCTCAATGCCGGGTTGGATAAAGAAGCGCTTATTGCTACAAAGACAGCCAACACCTTTTTCCAGGGAGTCGCTCAGATCGGCAGTTATACATTTTTTGGCCTGCTGAGTGCTGAGAATTGGATTCTTGGAATAACGCTTGGCCTTGGTGCTACTTTGGGAACCATCATCGGTAAGGGTTATTTAAAGAAAATGAAAAGCAAACAATTTCGATTACTGGTTATATGGATGATGGTTATTTGTGGAATTGTCATGCTGGTTCGAAACTGGCCGCTTTAACTAAAAAAAGACTCGAAAAACGAGATTGGGTGTGATACCCAGCGAGTATACCTTCGTATCTATCAACTCATTATTTAACGAGGGAGTCGTTCGGAATTCTCTGTTTAATAAATTTCTTCGGTTATACAGATTTATGACTGATAGGCCAAGGCGATAGCGGATACGCTCATTTTTTCGCGAGGAAAATTCATAAAGCACAGAACCATCCAGCCGATGATAAAAAGGCAAATTATTCGCATTGAGTTCTCCATACACGATCGAAACAGGTCCATTGGAGTTTTCCTCAATTACCTCCGTATAAGACTTGCCTGAATGCCACATCCATCCCAACGAAAAATTCCATTTGCCCAAATTGTAATTGTTTGTAAGCCTTACAGTATGTTCAATGCTCCAACTCCCAGGGAAGGATTCGTCATTGTTTAGTCCAGTAAACGTATTCTCCGTTCGAACGTATGAATAGCTGGCCCATGCTTCATAGTTGATCCATTGTTTTTTAATGAAGAGGTCACTTCCAAATACCTTGCTATCCCCTCTCCTGAACTGATTATCCCGGGAATTCAGATAACCAAAAGTCAGGGTAGTCACATCCATTAACTGTTTGCGGTACCCTTCCAGGTCAATCAGCCATCCCATTTTTTCATAAGTAGACCCAAACGTAAACTGATAGCTTCGGATTACAGGAAACCTATCGTTGGAAGCAAGTGCCCATACCTTATTCTCCAATGAAAGATCACTAACTACGGATTCTTTAATCTGACTGGCAATCTGCGTGCGGTATTCCCCTGAGGCTGAGACAGCCACATGGTCTGATATCGGCTTTTCGACATAAAGTCGAGGTTCAACAAATGTCTCTCCCAACTCACGATAGTAATTTACTCTGACCCCAGGATAGACATAGATGTTGGACCCTTCGTATTCATATTCCGCAAAAAAGGAATGCGTATTGATTGTTGTGTTGTCTGCATCTAAAATGAGATTGAAAGAACTTCCTGAAGTCTCGTATGCATATTGTGTACGGTTGTTAGAGAAATGATATCCAAAGTGGATATGATGCTCGTCACTCCATTGGTAGTTGCCGTTAAGACGAGTCCCAAACTCTTTTACCAGATTCTTTTTAGACGACCCGGAGGTGGTATCAGCATCATCCACAATGAATTCGTATCTGAGTATATACTTCGCATAATTAGCATCTACATTGAAGCCAAAATGACCCTTACTCTCATGCCTCCAATCAACAGCAAACCCTTCGTTGGCATTCAAAAGCTTATCGTTGAAGGACTGATTGGTGTCTTCGTTTTCAGATCGAAAATTCAGATCATTTCGATTGTATAAAGTATTGATTGACAATTTGTTATGACCATCTACCTTCCAGAGCAACTTTGACGTAAAGTCATTGAAAAAGAAGCGATTACTGGATTGACTATCGTTAGACAGACTCTCGCTGATCTTGGTGTTTTGAAACACCCTGTCAGCCATCTGGTTATAGGTGAATGTTTCAAGAAAATCTGTAAAAGATCGTCGGGCAGAAAATTGGAGTGACAACCTATTCTGAATGACCGGAACATTCAGAAACCCATCGGCATAGAGCATATTGGTTCCCGCCCCCCCGGAGATTTCATTCACCAGATTTTGCCCGGTTGAAATATCTATGACTGAAGAAACACGATCCCCATACCTCGCACTGGTACCGCTTTTAATGAATCGAACCTTATCAGTAATGTATGGGTTAAAGGCAGAAATCATCCCAAAGAAATGCCCTTGATTGTATGTTTTGATGCCATTCCAAAGCACAAGATTCTGGTCCGGAAGACCTCCCCTCACATGAATGCCAGCTGCGGTTTCATATGGGCTATTTACTCCCGGAGATTGCTGGATACTTTGAAGGATATCCGGCTCCACCAGACCTGAGAGTGTCTTCAGCTCATCCGGATTGATTGTTACATTATTTCGATTTTTATGAATGCCGGCTGCCAGATAGTCACTGATCACAACCTCCTTCAGCACACTCACAGATTCTCCCATTTTAAACTTGTTACAAGTCTCGAAAGAGAGATCTTTTACATTCAGGGATTTGGTAAGAAAACCGATGGAGCGGATGGTCAACCTTGCACCATAGGGAATTGAGTCAAATTGGAAGTACCCATTTTCATCTGTAAATACTCCATCATTTGCAGAATAGCTAACAGTAGCCCCGATCAGTGGTTGGTTGGAGTGATCTGTGATAAACCCGCATAATCGAACCATTTCTGAAGAGGTGTAAGGCCTCACCACAATGTATCCCTCTTTGACTTGCTCAAAACGAAGACGTGTTACATTCTGAAGATTTACCAACAATTCTGACAAAGACTTCTCCTTTGTGGAATCAAATTGGACCGATTTATCTACAATAACATGATCCAAATAGGAGAATTCCACATCATATTGTTCAGAAATAAATGAGAGATAGTCCTTTAGACTGCCGGACGTAATCGTGTCCTCCTGTGCCCACACAGCACTGGAAAGCAACCACAGAATGATTAGCGATCGGTAGTGCTTCATATACTTACTTTGCAGCAACAACTACTACATTGCCGTCCTTAAGTTCGTAATCTATATCCAAAGAAGTAAAAACGACCTTTACAGCTAGTTCCAAATCATCGTGTGGAAATGTACCTGAGTAGATCAAACCTTGATCAAGACCTCCACTTTCAATACGGATATCATATTGATTTTTCAGCGCAGCAAGCACCTGGCTCACCGGAACACTTTCAAAAGTTGTTTTTCCTATCAACCATTCCGGAGAAGATCCCTTTATTGATCGAAGTAACATGCGTTTATTCCCTACCCTCCTTACAGATCGCTTAGGTTTAAGAATCTCCTGCTCTTCCCCACTTACTACTTCTACACTGCCTTCAAAGCATTTAACTTCATAAAAATCAGCTACATCGCGAACGGTAAACTGAGTGCCCAGCACGGTAACTAAACCTGTATTCGACTGAACTGTGAATGTATTTCCCTTCTGAACTTTAAATAACGCCTCCCCTACAAGCTTCACAGTTCGGATG
Source organism: Ekhidna sp. ABH4_415 (assembly GCF_056161305.1). NCBI lineage: Bacteria > Pseudomonadati > Bacteroidota > Cytophagia > Cytophagales > Reichenbachiellaceae > Ekhidna > Ekhidna sp. ABH4_415. The sequence continues at coordinate 102,632 of NZ_JBSWYW010000009.1, read as the reverse complement.
TTTTCTTTCCAATCATCTTCCGAATAAGCCAACGAGGAGTTAGCATTTAAGACCACCTCTGAACCATCGGGTAAATTGATGGTCCGCTTCTCACCAATCTGCGTCTTGATAGTTGTAATATCAGGTACAAGCATGGTATAAAAAACAAAGCTCATCGCTAGTAGTAATACAGCTGCTGCTGCATATCGCAGGTAGTTTACCTTTCGCTTCGTAATAATCAGTTTTCCACTTTGTTGTGACCTTATGCGTGATAAAAGTGCATGGTCATCGAATGTAGGTGATTCAATATTCTCGCTTCCAGCTATGATCTTCTTATATACAGCATAGTCATCGCTATTCTGGAATTCAGATAGCTCTTCAGAGGTTAGCTCATTATTGAGCCACCTGGCTAAGAATCGATCATCATTAAAATTGCTGCTCATAATATTTTCTCCTAATTCACTAACGCATCAACTGTTTATTTACCCTACCCCTACACATCACCAATTTTTGCACGGAGCTTCAACAGCGCCTTATGCATTGATTTTTCAATAGCTTTCACAGATACTCCCGATAATTCAGCGATCTCTTTATACGTCTTCTTTTCCACTCTATTCATCAGAAATACTTCTCGCTGCTTATCCGGTAATGAAGAGATAGCTTCAGACAGCTTATCCATAAATTCCTTTTCCAGCATTACATACTCGGGCGACTCCTGGTTGGTTTCCGGTTTTACCACTTGCTGTCTATAATTCAATCGTACTTTTTCGGACCTCTTGAGAGAGGTGCTCAGATTTATAGCTATCTTATAGAGAAAGCCTTTAGCAGTTTCCATCGTGACCTTGGCACAATTTTTCCACAACCGGATAAATGATTCCTGCACCACATCGTCTGACTGCTCAGCATCCCCAAACTTGTAATAAATGAAATTTCGCAGTGATCTAGCATGTTCACCATAAAAGGCATCAAACTGTGCCTCGTCACATAAAGAATCTTTTTGTTCGGACATTATTGATTTTAAAACTATCCGTTTTTTCTATGATCTCAAACCTCTCAACCTTACCTATTTTTTGTTCAGGGGGTAGGGTCTCCAAGGGTGCGCCACGTTTCAACCACAAACAAGGGAAACTCCCTGTTACAAAAAAGTTGAAACTAAAAACGAAAAAACCATGAGATTATTAAAATCGTATGGCATTGCCACAGTAATTCTTACCGCCTTGTTAATGAGCGCGTGTAATTCAGATGAAAATCCCTGTCCTGGTGTAAATCTGGACGTTGAAATTGATAGTGCAAACATGACCGCTCATGTATTTGCAACAGGTTTAGAAGACATAGCTTTTGATCTCTTCGTCAATGGGCAGCTCATTGAATCATTTGATTCGGGCGAGCTTGATACTACTGCATTTGATTTGCAGTTTGAGCCGGGAGAATACAAAGTATGTATTAACGCAGAATCAGAATCGTGTGATCAGCGAATTGAGGGATGTGTAGAATTTGTCATAGAAGATCCAAACAAAGAAGAATGTATTGGATTAGCCTTTTCCTCAGACAAGCAAAGTGACTATGAGTACAAATTTTTTGCTGAGTTTGATGGCAGAGATAATATTGAATATACCTGGTATGTGAACGGTGACATGGTAAAAGAAGAACCACTCAATGATGACCGTACCAATTATCTGGAATGGGACTTTGCGGCCGGCACTCATACAATATGTATCAAAGCGGAAAGCGATGATTGTGGAGCAGTTGAATATTGCAAAGAGATTGTAGTAGATCAGTTTTGTCCTCAAGAAGTATCATTTGTAGCAGAGGAAGACAACCCATACACCTATTACTTCTTTGCAAGTTTTGAAGGTAAGGAACATGTTGCTTATGACTGGTATGTAAATGATGATTTAGTAGAGCGTGAACACCCGGATAGTGTTGACACAGATCATAAGCTGATCTGGCAGTTTAACCCTGGCACATACAACATTTGCCTGGTACTAAGCCAGGAAGGCTGTGACGACATTGAGTACTGTGAAGAAATTGTGATCGAAGGTGAAGAATGTAAGGACCTATCCTACACTGCTGACCTAAATACTGGAACGGACACCTATACGTTTACTGCTGATTTTGATGGACGTGATGATGTAACATACATCTGGAAAGTGTACATCAATGATGACTTTCAGGGATCAGAAGTTCGTGAAGCCGGCAGTCAGGACGATCACCAGTTTAGCTGGTCGTTTGAAGAAGGCGTGGAATATGAAATCTGTCTGATACAAGACGGAGGTTGTACGGAAGCTCAAGTTTGTAACATTTACTCGCTTCCATAATTTTTCAGGTTAGTCGATTGGAAACCTGCCCGGGAAACCGGGCGGTTTCTTTTTTTACTATTTAACCACTTAATTTTGAAGTCATCAGTGAGTAAACCCGTGAATAAGCAGTTGATTTTTTGGATTGTGATAAAAGGCCTTTTTCAAATCGGTCTTTTGAGTCTGATCCTGCTTTTGAATGGGTGTATTAATGATGATGAAATAGATTTTCCTGTTGAACCAGACACTACTCAATTCTCAGAAAGCACCGCCATCATTTCAATGCTAAGAGCGGTTGAAAAATCAAACCTCACTACTAATCAAAGTTGTATCGAGCTATTCTACCCTGTTGAATTTCGCTATAACAACGATCTCACCATCACTGTAGAAAGTTTTCAGGGACTTTCTGAAGTTGCTAACAACATGAATGCCGGGTTACATGTTAATGCTGTTGCGTTTCCTATTATGGCAACTAAAGGAGATGTAATAAAAATAATCAACAACGAATCTGATCTACTTGAATTACTAGAAGAGTGTGAACTTGCCACGCTTCGTGATGAGTTTGACAAATACTTCACACAGTGCTTTGATTTTGTGTATCCGATTGAGATGATCGCCTTGGATAGCGGTACTGTTCCAATCGATACACTTCAGGATTATTTTGACTTTGAAGCCCGGCAGGGATTCGACAAACAACCCATATTCGTTTACCCACTCGAGGTTTACAGCTACTCAAAGAATCAGATTTTCCCTCTTTCCAATGACTTTGAACTATACGAAATATTTGACATGTGCAAAACGTGTCCAAGCTTGTTTTTCACAACTGACTGGGCCGGTGATACCCGATATGTTTTTGAAGCTGATTTTCCCGAAATAGATCAACTGGAGCAATTTGGTTGGTACGTGGATGGAGTCAAAATAGAAGAAGATGGTATAGGGGTGAATGGTGATTTTATACTAGATCGAACCTTTGAGCCAGGCACCTATGAAATCTGTATGAAAGCACAATCAGAAGCATTCGACTGTTTTGCAGGGACACAATACTGTGAGATACTGGAGGTTGTAGACCCTTGTCCTACTCTATCATTCATTATTGAAGAAATTACAGCAGACACCTATGAATTCACGGCAACTTTTGAAAAGCAGGATGAGATTGAATATTCATGGGCTATTTATCAAAACCAGGACCTGATCTTTTTTGAAGAAGAAATGGCTGATGGAGATGATCGCCTGGAATATCAATTCAATCCTGGTGATTACGTAGTATGTGTAGAGGCAGAGGTGCATGGCTGCTCCACAGTGACCAAAGTATGTGAGGAGATTATTGTAAACTAGCGCCCCTTTTAGTTGCACAACTTGTCTTTTTACCATCAAACTTTAATTATTGATCACTATTAACAATTGCCTTTATATACTTGTCAGTTGAAATTCAGAATGTAAGTGGTAAGGAAAGTAAGAGGAATTTTGATTGGGTTATTGTGCAGCTACGCTCCATATGCATTTGCACAAAAAAATGCCACTATACACTTAAAGCAAAACCAGATTCTGGTTGTGGCCGACTCATTGGTTGTTGCCAGGAATGATACGACCATTTTGCTACCAAAAGGCACAGAGTATCAAGTTTATGACAACAAATATGTGTTGTCAGATGGGTTTTATGATTCGGTTTATTCCGTAGCACAAAGAAATAAAATCACCAAAGAGCTATACAATCTTTTGATTACCAACAAACCACCAGAAAATGGAGTCAAGAACAGAGATCCGGTACGAAGTGAATCTTATTTTGAAGCCTTTGAAGGAAAAACCATTACATCCATCAAATACATTCCGGTCGATTTGTTTGGAGGGTCTGTCAACGACACCACGCTTAAAGCAAGGTCCAGTATTGGAAAGCTAAGTAACAAGCTCCACAAGGACACCAAAAAAGAGGTTATCTTCAAACATCTGCTTTTCGAAATAGGCGATCAAGTGAATGCATACGAAATAGCTGATACAGAGCGAATCATACGCTCGCTGAAATACATTGAGGATTCCAAAATCATATTGAAGGTTAACCCGCGTGACCTTAATACAGTAGAAGCAACCGTCATCGTCAAAGATCGATTTCCCTGGTCTGTAGACGCATCTCTAGACAATAACGATGCACTTAGATTAGGTTTTACCAATCAAAACATTCTTGGTACGGGTAATGAGTTCGGTGTAGGGTATTTACGGCATGGCGAAGAGTTACCAATGCATGGATATGATGCGCATTATACAGTAAGAAATATTGAGAACACATTCATTGATGGCACGGTCTATTTTTCTGATAACTATCTTGGCAAAAGCAAGGGACTGACTTTTGAACGAAATTTCATTTCCCCGGAAACAAAATATTACGGTGAAGCCACCATCGAGCATGTAGAACCAATTACAAACCTTGTATTTGCAGATTCCATTTACGAAGAAGATTTTCAAATCGACCGGAAGAGCTATGACCTTTGGGGGGCTCGTTCATTTTTACTTGGAAACAGGAAAAATATAAGTGGTGCTGTCCGGTTACAGCATGATAACTTCTCAGAAAGACCTACTGTCCAGACCGATAGCAACACCATTTATCATGATCACCACTTCCTCGTGGGGGCACTTTCCTATAGTAAAGTTAACTTCCTGAAAACCAGAAATATACTTTCATTTAATATTACTGAAGATGTACCTGTAGGATTTATTTACTCGGTGATTTTTGGACGAGACTGGACTGAGTTTGGTGAACGGGATTACCGTGGAATCCGCACCATCTACTCTACCTACAATAAGAGAGCCGGATACTTTCTTGTTAATCTGGAATCGGGGTATTTTCAAATGAACAATAAGAAAACCAATCGGGTATTTCAGCTTGATGGGAGACACTTTACTCCCCTTTTCGATCTTGGTGCTGCCTACTCGAGGATATTCACTCGTTTCCACTACTTCAATGGGGATGATCTTTCCATCCCCATTGCACAATCCTTGCAAGGAGAAAATCGAATTAGCTCAATTGAGGGTAATCAGATATCCGGAAACAGACTCTTTACGCTTACCTCTGAATATGTTGTTTTTCAACCCTGGTATTTCTATGGTTTCAGATTTGCTACCTATGGTCACCTGGGTGTTGGCCATGTGAGAGAGACACGTAACTTTGACCCTTATTCAAAGACCTATTATACTATGGGCGGAGGCATTCGAATCAGAAATGAAAGTTTGGTTTTCGACACGTTCGAATTTCGTATTTCCCTTCTCCCCAATGCACCCACTGAGGGTAAGTTTTTTTACTTTAAAGTATCATTATCTGCTCCGCAGTTCTTTAAAAGTCCGATCGTAGGCAAACCAAAAGTCGTTGGCCTTGATTAAGTTGTATACATTGAATTAAACATGACATAGTCCGTAGATAGGTCTGTCCCCCATCCAACGGCTGAAGCTTTTCCTTCTCTCAACTTCATTTCAATAATAATTTCAGACTTTTTGAGGATACGCTTGACCAGGTTCATATCAAATTCAAGTGGTTTTCCTTGCTCAAGCATTTGCACCGATTCCTGTTCGTTACCCAAGTATAAATCCACTTTCTCAGTGTTAAACTTTACACCTGATCTGCCCATTGCTGCTAATACCCTCCCCCAGTTAGGGTCTCTGCCAAACATGGCGGTCTTTACCAATGAAGAATCGGAAACGACCCTCACCATATGTCTGGCGTCTTTCTTATTTTTAGCTCCTGAAAGCCTGTATTCAATAAATTTTGAGGCACCTTCCCCGTCAGAGATGATGAGCTTAGCCAGGTAGACCATCAATTCATTCAGCTTGTCTTTGAAAAGCTTATAATTCGGGTCGCTGGCAGAGGTTATTAACTCGTTATCCGCCAACCCTGTCGTCATAATGGAAGCCATGTCATTAGTGGAAGTATCCCCATCCACGGTAATCATATTGAAAGAATCATTTACAGCTTCCTTGAAGGCTTTGTCCAAAAGCTTTTGATCAATATTTATATCTGTAAAGGTAAAGGCCAGCATGGTTGCCATATTTGGATGAATCATTCCAGAACCCTTTGCTATACCTGCTATATTGATCGTATTTCCGTCAATTTCGAATTCCACATACCCCTCTTTCGCGAAGGTATCTGTGGTCAAAATCGCATTCGCGGCAAATGATCCAGCTCTTGAATTTTCAGAAAGGTTTTTGACATTCTCTTTGATTCCTTGTACCACCTCATCCGTTGGAAACTCTTTTCCAATAATTCCTGTAGATGAAACCAGCACCTGATTTACATCTATATTGAGCTCTTCTGCGGTCGCTTTGGCCATTGCAAGGGCTCCTTCCTCACCTTGCTTTCCTGTCACTGCATTCGCATTTCCTGAATTAACGACAATGGCTCTCGCAATGCCACCGGTTTCTTTGAGGTGTTTTTGTGAAAGCTTCACAGGTGCAGCACAAACTAAATTCTGGGTGAAAGTAGCAGAGACTTTAGCAGGAACTTCGGAATACATGATAGCAAGATCCCGTCGCATGGATTTTACTCCGGTATGTGCACCCCAGCACTTGATACCTCTAACGTTAGTAATGTTTCTGATCATATCAATAATTGAAAGACATTTTAAGGTTGTAATGGAACAATTGCCAGACCCTCATCTTCATTCAGTCCCAGCATCAAATTCATATTTTGAACAGCCTGACCTGCTGCTCCTTTAACCAGATTATCTATGACAGATACAGTGATAATTGTATTCGTGCGTTCATCAAATGTCACAAACAAATCTGCAAGGTTAGTTCCCCTCACCTGTTTCAGTGATGGCAACTGACTAACAAGTCGTACAAACGGCTCATCATCATAGTATTCTTTGAAAATTTTATGGATTAATTCTTCAGAGACCTCTTGTGTTGGTTTTGAGTAGGTGGTAGAGAGAATGCCTCTGTCCACCGGTAACAAATGAGGTGTAAAAAGTACGGAGGAATCTTCTCCAGAATAAGCATTGATCACTTCCTGAATTTCTATCGTATGACGATGCTTTTTTACTCCATATGCTGTGAAATTGTCATTGACAACAGGAAAATGAGTATTAGGTTTTGCTTTATTTCCTGCACCGGTCACTCCTGTTTTAGAATCGACAATTAAATGTTTTTTATCAACGAGTCCTTCTTTCAAAAGAGGTGCCAACGCTAAAATTGCTGAGGTAGGAAAACACCCCGGATTAGCCACCAACTTGGCTGAACGGATGGCTGAACGGAAGAGCTCAGGAAGACCAAACACAGCAGACTCAAATCCCTTAGGGAATTTATGGTCATTCTTGTACCAGGCTTCATATACATCAGGAGAGGATAGTCTGAAATCCCCGGAGAGGTCAATAATTTTGAAATCCTCATCCAGGTGATCTTTAACAAAATCCATGGATACCCCATGTGGTAAGGCGAGAAATACAATATCTAAATCATGCTTTTGGATTTCGTCAATTCCCACAAGAGGTGCATCGAAAATGCCCTGAAACTGTGGGTGAACATCAACAAATCGCTCCCCCTTCCTTGAATCAGCTGTAATGACTGAAATCTCAACTGATGGATGATGGATGAGAATACGCACCAGCTCAGACCCAGTGTATCCTGTGGCTCCTACTATTCCAACTTTATACTTACTCATTTTCTGTTCTCCTCGATTGATTTTAATAGTATATCAAAAACTACTTGAAGATCCTCCCGTGAAATGTTCAAAGGTGGCACTATCCGAACCACATTTTCTGCTGTTGCATTTGCCAATACCTTGTGTTTCATCATGGTGGCAACAATCGGCTTAGACTCCACAGAAAGCACAACTCCCAGCATTAACCCTTCTCCACGTATTCCTTCGATTTCAGGATATTCTGTAGAGGCTTTTATGACCTTTTCCCTAAACCATTGACCATTTTCGGTTGCAGCGTCCATCAAATTTTCTTCCTCTATAGCCTCCAAGGTTGCTAATGCGGCTGCACATCCCAATGGGTTACCTCCAAAGGTTGTTCCATGATCACCCCAATCGATGGCTCCACCTACTTTTTCGCTTGCCAAAACCGCCCCAATTGGGAAGCCGCCACCAAGTCCCTTAGCAAGGGTCATTATGTCTGGTTTTACTCCATAATGCTCAAATGCAAACATTTTGCCTGTACGGCCGATTCCACACTGCACTTCATCAAAAACCAAAGCGATACCTTCTTCATCACAAAAGTTTCGTAGCTCCTTTAGAAAATCCCTTTCAGCCGGAATGATCCCACCTTCTCCCTGAATGGGTTCCAGCATGATTGCGGCCGTATCCTGATTTACTTTTTCCTTCACCAGGTTGATATCATTAAAAGGAATGTGGCAAAAACCCTCAGGAATTGGATCAAATCCATTCATCATAGCTTTTTTACCTGTTGCAGCCAGGGTCGCCATTGTCCTTCCATGGAAGGCATTTTTCATACTGATGATCGTTCCTCCTCTTCCATTCTTGCTGGCATATTTCCGGGCGATTTTGATTGCGCCTTCTGCCGCCTCTGCACCACTATTTCCAAAAAACACACGCTTTAAACCCGAAAGATCCGCAAGTTTCTTAGCGAGAACCATTTGTGGTTCTGAAAGGTAGAAATTAGATATATGGATAAGGTTTTCTGCTTGGTTCTGAATGGCCTTGACTACTTTGGGATGGGCGTGACCTACATTATTCACAGCGATCCCGGCCAGTGCATCAATGTATTCAATGCCTTCCATGTCCCACAACCTGGATCCTTTTCCCTTTTTGAAAGCCAGCGGGTACCTTTTAAAGGTTGGTAAATAATATTCTTTATCTAATCGATGTAACTCCTCCGTACTTAAACTCATAATTATTTTGTGATCGTAGTACCTATCTGATTCGTTGTGTTTATTGCCTCAATTAATTGCTCAGGTTTTGTACCGTTTATGATTCTCGCTCTTTTTGATCCGGCCTCAATGGCTATTTGACATGACTCAATTTTGGGTATCATACCTCCAACAATTACGCTTTTCATCATTTCAGGAATCTGACCAATTGATATTTCAGGAATAAGCGATGTAGGGTCATCTTTTTCTTTTCTGATTCCATCCACATCAGTCAAAACCAGGTAATCAGCATTCAATGCTCCGGCAATCGCACCTGCCATCATGTCTGCATTGATATTGAAGGAAACCCCATGCTTATCTGCAGAAACACAAGCGACAATAGGGATGTAATTTTTGTCTAGCAGGTCAATTAAAATTTCTGGCTGAACCGATGCAACATCAGCCACCTGTCCGAGATCAATTTGTCTCCCTCCTTCATAATGAAACCGTTTTTTCGTTGTAATCATTCCACCATCTTTGCCTGAAAGCCCCACAGCTTTGGCTCCTAAGGCATTCATCCGACCAACAAGACTTGTATTCACCTCACCTTTCAGAGCCATCTCGATGTACTTCATTGCCTCTGGTGTGGTCTTTCTATGACCATCTACAAATTCAGACTGAATTTGAACCTTATCCAGAATCGCATTGATAAACGGTCCACCTCCGTGTACCAGAACGATTCGATGACGGTCTTGATGAAGTGAAGCAATCTTGCTTAAAATGGATTGCTTGAGCGATTCATTGACCATGGCATTTCCACCATATTTAATGACGATAGTGTCTTGAGATTTACTCATTTTCAATGGTTAGATTAATAAGACTATCTGTTTTGCTTATCAGTTTATTGTTAGCAATCAACTGGTCCTCCAATGAATTAATTTGGGCTTGAATGCTATTGATTGATGTCCATTGTTGGTCTATTAACAACTCTACATCTTTCATGTTTTCTGTATTCGTAGAGATTCGATTCGTCAAATAAACCAAGTCATTGCCTTGAGACTGTATCGAATCTATGATCTGTTTATTGAGCTTTTGATTTTCAAGCACTTCCTTGTGGTTATCAACAATTGTTCGTTGATCGGATTGAATGTTTTTCCCGATGATTTGAAATTGATAAAGGAGATCTACTCCAAACGCAATCAGCAAAGCATATATGGTGTATTTGAGCCCTGTAGGTATCGTATTTATTCTGAAATTTCTTTTTGACCATTCAACCAATGAACTGTGAAAGCTCATCTGGTAATTACCATATTTTAAAAGCTCTGAAGCAATACTGATGTCTGGCACAAATACAGTCTTCGCAGAGTCGGACGCAGTTCCACACGATTGTGTGTTGTCTTTAATGGGTAGCTGGGTCCATAGGCTTAAGAAGCCTGCTTTCTCCAATTGCTTGATAAGATTTAGCCTATTCACAAGCTGATTCATCACCCGGGGCAGTTCCTCGTCCAAAACCTGCAGACTAATGGCTTGCTGAAAAGTGCTGATTTCGAACCTTCCACCTGGAAAGTTAAACTCGATGAAATCCATTAATCCGAAAGATTCCTTTTCAGATTTAATTAAGGATTTTAACAACTTCTTCTCTTCTTTGCTAAACCTTCTCATTTCACAATTTTTCTGGGTATTGCAGCTGGCAGTCTGCTCAACATTTCATTATTCAGTAGTTGGGTCACCTGGGTAAAAGAACTGATGTTTATTGTGTTATTTTTTTGTCTTCCTACCAAAACAACTTCATCACCTACATCTACTCCCTCAATGTGAGAAATATCTACCATAAAGAGGTTCATATTAATAAGTCCAACAATCGGAGCTTTCTTTCCTTTAATAAGCACATGCCCCCTATTAGACTGAGCTCGAGGATAGCCATTTGAATAGCCCAATGGCATCACTGCCACTTTCATATCCTGGGTTGCCTGATAGGCTGTCCCATACCCAATGAACTCTCCTGCTGAAACGTCACGAATGTCCATTACATCCGTTTTCCAGGTAAACAAGCGCTTCAATGAGCTATTTGATGTTTTTCCTGTCTCTTGCAAATGCATGAAATAAATGTCGGGACTTGGCCAAAATCCATATTGCGCTACTCCTATTCTGACCATATCATATACCGTATCAGGATATGCTAAAGCAGCAGCAGAACAGGCTATATGTCTGATCTCTGGCATGAAGCTCTTTTTCTTACATACCCTTAAAAACTCCTTGTACTTCTTATGCTGCCGATCAATTTTGAACTGATTAGATAAGCTTTCGGCTCCACCAAAATGCGTACAGAGGCCATTAAACGCGATGTGTCTTTTGTGCTTTTTTACAAAGGATAAACTATCCAAAAACTCCTTTTCCGGAAGGCCTGTACGGTTTGCTCCGGTTTCTACCTCCAAATGAACCTTTGCTTGTTTACCAATCTCTTTTGCAACATTGAGTACCTTAGGCAGCCGCTCATAGTTAAAAACGTAAAATTCAATGCCATGCTCGATGGCCCATGGAATATCTTCATCATAAAGGATACCCATGATCATCACATCACTATTTTTAGATTTGGCTTCCAGCACCTCTTCAGCCTCGAAAGCAGACGCGGTTGCAAAGTGATTAACACCAGCTTTCTCTGCCATTTTCACAAATTGATGGATTCCATGACCGTAGGCGTTAGCTTTCACAACAGACGATATTCTTATATCTTTTCCAACTTTCTTCCTGATGAAATTGATATTACCAGTCAACGATGATTGACTAAGCTCGATACGTGATGAGTGTCTTACCATAGTTTGGTTTGTTCATTCCAGATATATGATTTTCCCCAACTTTCCTCTGCCAGCTTCCTTACTTTGCTGATTTCGTTTTCATCTACCAGATGTAAATGGGCATTGGCCTCCAATTGATTGTAATGAAATGCATATATACGGGCTGCAAATTCATGAAATGGTAAAGATGACTCACCTGGTTTCTCTCCGTTTCCATGAACAGATGGTTTGATGTCTTGGCCCCAGTCCTGACGTCCTTCATTGTTTGGATTGAGAAAATACGCCCTAAACAAACCGGATGGATCCTGATCGACGCGAAGTAACGAGACTGCATGAAAACCTAGCATATCTCCGTGATTACTCGTAATGAATATGCCAATAGGTATTGGATAAACAACCTCACGACCGTCATTAAATTGGGGATGGAAAGCCGCATAGAAAATGCGAATAAAGCCTGTATAATCGAGTATAGAGTTTGTGAGATAATCGTAACACGAGGCAAATCCAACAGGAATCCAGTGGCCATACATCGCGGGATTTACCCATTTGTGAGGATCGTCGGTTCGCCCCATAGACCTACGCATCATCTCGTTGTAAATACGATCCAAATGTGGTACAAGGATCGCTGAAACAACGTCCAGATTATAATCAAGCTTTTCTACCAGCCCTTTACCAAGCTTGATTGATTCCAGGTCATGGTTCTCAAATCGCATAATCAGGTTATTCTGAGTTGCGACTGTGATAATCATGTCAATAAGCTTAGCCGGCGCATGTTGGCTCCACATACTGATTCCTCGTGCAGACTGACATGTTGGGTTATTCCCCTGACCAATTCCTAACGGCTGACCTAGAACCTTTAGCGTTCCTCCTAAGAGATACTGCAGAGCAGTCACTGAAGGATGAGGTTTCTCGATTGATTTTAGAATTCGCTTTTCAACCTGTGGGTTTATTTTAGCTCTTCTTAAATTTTCAAAACCAGCACGCACAGGTCTTCTCGACAACAAATTCCGTCCTAATAACCAACTAAGCCCATAGATGCATTGATAATTTTCCGGAGAAATCACCTCCTTAATGAGCGATGTTATTAGTTCCTGAAATTTTTGCCATTCTGCTTTCCCTCTTTCATTTAGGAATAGCAATGAGGGAACTAAATCAGGAAAGTGATCGACCAAATACAATAACAGTATGGCGTGATACTCACTTACCAGCCCGGTCTCTCCCATTGACAGCCCCATTTCTTTAGCTTCCAGCTTTAAAGATCGCTCATCAGCATGCTTGATAAATGACCGATAGTCATTTATTGATGAATGCGCTTTGCAATTCTTTGTGGGGGCCTGTATGGCATTGATAAACTTACTTGTGGAAACGTCAATTTCTGACTTGCCGGAAGTATCAAATCGCTGATCTATGAGTCTAATCAATTCTCGAGCCTTTCTGGTCTCAACGGGACGCTGACTACAGATTATTTCTATTTCCTCCGATAGTTTTTCATATATCCCCTCCAGGCTGATTTCTGACATTAAATATCCGAAGAGGTTTGTAGCCTTTTTTATTTCACGATCACTCATAATCGACCTGGTTTCCTCGGATAGGTCGTTTAAGGCAAATTCCATATTGTGCACAAGAATTTCCTCAAGAAGCGATTTAGCCTCTTCCCGTGTGATTTTGTCAGAAGGAACTCCATTGGCAATTCCCAGAATTCTTAGCTCAGATAATAATTCAAAACTGGAGGTAGGATGACCAGCTTGTAAAGTCCCTCTTACCAATGTTGGGATCAGCTTTTTTGGATTATCCCATGAAGTCCCGGAAAAAAAACCAAGACGATCTAATTCTGCGCTCTTCTCACATAGATAAGTTAATCCATCACGTGATAAAGCAAGAATGTCTATCTGGCTGGCCAGTTTAGCAGCCTTGTCTTTTTTGGTTAGCTCTGAAGCCGTTTTGAAATCTTCAAAACTATTTTCAAAGTTTTGAAAAAGTTTGTTTTCGGCAATTTCCATTAATGTGGGCTCTAACCTCTTTTTAAACGTAGAAATCTACTTTTTGATAATATTTTAATAGTTCTGTCATACGGTCCGGATCCTCTCCTTTAAAGTTGATCGTTCCAAAGTGGTTCCCAAACCCTTCACGGTCATCGATGATCTTTTGCGTACTCAAAGGAGGCACCAACGTGTGATCCACAAAGTAAGGTTCGTTATTAAGTTCTTCCGGAATCTCTAGCTTCGAAAACTGCTTCTTGTGTGGATAGATCATCACATTACCATGATAGTTTTTCGGTTTTTCATCAGGGTCCGGCAATATCTCTGCTAATTCTTCTTCAGTCAGACTTGGATCATGAATCTGCACAAAAGCTGCAAGAGCATCAAACTCATAAGATTTACCACATAGTTCGAGGATATGACCGCCTGGAATTCTGCATGCTGTTTCACCAAAATTCAACTCATCATTTTCAGTGAGGAACCATTCAGGATGCACCATTCCATACTCAATGCCAAATATGTCTACAAGTTTTTGTACGTGCTTGTGAATCAAGTCTCTTTTCGATTCAAGATAATGCCCCTCAGGTATAAAGTTCGAATACCCTAGTTTCACATACTCAGTGATGTTTAAAAATTTAATTTCACCCCCATGAACGAACGCTTCGCAAGAAAACTCCCGGCCAGGAAGGTGACTTTCTGCTAGACATGGAAAATCACTATCCTCACATTCTTCATCTACTTGGTCCATTGATTTCAGCAGGCGATGACCTACCGTGCCAGCAGATGCAAACGGTTTAATATGAACCCAGCTATCCTCTTCTCCATCTAACTGCAGGTTAGCTTCATTTAAACGCTTCATGAAAGCTTTTACACCTTCTTTATTATGCACCTCTTCAAATAAACCAACGCGCAATCCTCCAATCAGTGCTTTACGTTTCATCATCGCTTTATTTCTGAACAAAAACGCCCTGTTTAGCACTCTTGGATCATCACGATAGATCGAATTGAGTGCTCCGGCCCACTCCACTGTTTCTTCAAACAGAGGAACTGCCACATCCACATCATATGCTTTCAACTTTTCGTGCAAGTCCAGTGAATTAGAGGTGTCACTCCATTCATTTAATTGATAAGGAACAAAAGGAATATTATGTTCTTTAGCATAAGGTTCGAAATCAGGGAAAGAAACGACTACAAACGGTTTTCCGGTCTTTTGCATACTTTCTATAACGGGAAGACTCCACCCCATCAATGCGAAACATTTAGCCATATTGTTTTATGTATTTATAATTCAAATAATGCTGAGAAGAATGGACATTCTTCCTTGATGTAGATATAATTGTTAGGTTGTCTTTAGATAACATCAATAACAGTATAAAGCTATATTTGACTGAAGGTTCAAACTATTTTCGATTCATTGATTAAGTCATATTTAATATTAAAATATTAATAATTTGGCAGTAGACTTACCTCGTTCAATTGAAAGTATTAATTTGAGTATTTAAGCCAATAACATTTCCGAAACATAGTCACTTTAAATAAGGTTATCAGTTCATGCTCAAAATAGCCTGGTCGTCTATATACAAACATCCACTTCCTGCAGGTCATCGTTTCCCTATGGAGAAGTATGACTTATTACCGAGTCAGTTACTGCATGAGGGAACCATTGAAGAGCAAAATATTTTTGAACCAAGGCAGCTTACGGAAAGCGAAATAATATCCGTACATAAGCCAACATACTGGGCTAAGCTTCAGAAAGTGGATTTTACTAGACAGGAGGAACGACGAAGTGGTTTTCCAATAACAGAACAACTCGTAAAAAGAGAAATCACTATAAATGCTGGCACCATTCAGTGTGCTGAGTATGCACTACAGTACGGTATAGCAATGAACATTGCAGGTGGCACGCATCATGCTTTTTCTGATAGAGCTGAAGGTTTCTGCTTATTAAATGATATTGCAATTGCCTCCAAATACCTACTAGATCACCAAAAAGCAAAGCAAATTTTAGTGGTAGATCTGGACGTGCACCAGGGTAATGGAACAGCAGAAATTTTTAAAAATGAGTCTCGGGTATTCACTTTCAGTATGCATGGAGAACATAATTATCCATTGCAAAAAGAGCAGTCTGATTTAGATATCCCTCTAAAAGATGGCACAGGTGATAAAACCTACTTATCTAGCCTGGATAGAAACCTTAACATGTTACTAGATAAAGTGGAACCTGATTTTATCTTTTACCAATCCGGTGTTGATATCTTAGAAACAGACAAACTAGGTCGATTGGGTTTAACCACTGAAGGGTGTAAGGAAAGAGATCAGCTGGTGATTGAAGCTGCAAAGAAAAATAACCTCCCTATGGTTGCATCCATGGGAGGTGGATACTCAGAGGATATCAGAGATATTATCGAAGCACATGCCAATACCTTTCGTGTAGCACAGGCGACATACTTTTAGATTTAATCTAATATTATACGGCTTTTGAAAAAAAACTCAAAACCATATTCTTAATTTGGCGTTTTTTTATATATCCTATTGGTTGAGAACTTCTTCATACAAGTGCCCAATGCATTAGGATATAGGTTTAACACGCCGGGTGGGTTAGTAGCCATCCGGTTTTTTAATGAGTTTTCCGCTTATTTAATAATTATCTTATCTCTTCAATACTAATCCATCCAGTTTCAATTGGATTTATCGTATGTGCTGAATAATGACATTGGATCACTTCAGCCTGAAATAGGGTATTCTACTAATGAAAAAATTTTAGGAATACCTCTACAAAGGAATTTCCGGAAAAGAGAAATTAGTCTATCACCAATTCTTAATTTTGTTGCCATAACAATCTTTATATATGGCTAGAGAAACTTCAGTTTTTCAATACGGAGAGGATCACCTAACTGCAGGGATTGCTTTATCTATTTCCAGGGGAATTACGAAAGGAATTCTAACAGAAAATACGCGAAAAAAAATCCAGCAAAGTGCTGATGAGGTAAAAGCCATTGCAAATGGCGATAAGGCCGTATATGGTATCAATACAGGTTTTGGCCCCCTTTGCACAACACAAATTTCTAAAGAAGAAACCAGCACTTTACAGAAAAACCTACTCATGAGTCACGCCGTAGGTTTGGGCGATCCAATCAAAGATGAGCTTGCCAAACTGATGATGATTCTTAAGGTTCATGCTTTAGCCAAAGGGTTTTCCGGTGTTCGGGAAGAAACCATAGATCGAATCATTTATCATATAGATAATGATATCATTCCACTCGTTCCTGAACAGGGATCGGTAGGTGCTTCTGGAGACCTGGCTCCTCTCTCCCACCTTTTTCTTCCGCTTATTGGACTGGGCAAGGTAAAAGTTGAGGGGCAGTTTTTACAAACAGGTGAATGGATGCAGAAAGCTAATCTGGCACCTATCCAGCTTGGAGCAAAAGAAGGCTTAGGATTGATCAATGGTACTCAGTTCATTGCTGCTCACGCAGTTTCCATCGTGGAGAGGCTTCAAAATGTACTAGCACATGCTGATATCTCCGGTGCGATGATGGTGGAAGGATTACTCGCTTCCGTTAAGCCATTCTCGCCAGAGTTGCATGAAGTTCGGGCATACAAGGGCACAAGACATGTGGCGGCATTCATCAGCAAACTCTTAGATGGATCAGAAGTTGTTCATTCTCATGCTAACTGTGCTCGAGTTCAGGATCCATATTCACTTCGATGCATGCCCCAGGTACATGGAGCATCACGCAATGCCTGGCTGCACGTGAAAGAAATGCTGGAAGTAGAAATCAACTCTGTGACAGATAACCCGATTGTCTTCAATAGGGATCATACCATCAGTGGTGGAAACTTTCATGGTCAGCCAATGGCCCTTCCTATTGATTATGCTTGTCTGGCTGCCGCAGAAGTCGGTAACATATCAGATCGAAGAATTTATTTATCGCTAGAGGGCGATACACCGGGTGTACCGAAGCTGCTATTAAAGGAAACCGGGACCAACTCCGGATTTATGATTCCACAATACACTACTGCTGCGCTTGCCAGTGAAAACAAAGGCTTGTGCTTCCCGGCGAGTGCTGATAGCATCCCCACTTCATTAGGGCAGGAAGATCATGTAAGCATGGGCTCCATTGCTGGCCGTAAAACATTGCGCGTTGTTGAAAATGTTGAAAAGATCATTGGTGTTGAAATATTCTGTGCGGCACAAGCATTAGATTTTCATCGACCATTAAAGTCGAGCAAAATCATGGCCGCAATTCACGAACATGTACGAAGCAAAATTGATCATATCACTGAAGATAGTGTAATGAATGAAGTGATGGAGACTGCTATTGAGATGGTAAAGAATAAAGAGCTAGTCAGAGTTGCATGGGAAACGGCTGATGCAGAGGGAATCTCGTTGGATACAGACTTTAGTAGTGACTTTGATAGTTTTTAATTATTTACAGCAGTGAAATCAGAGATCCCTCTGAGAACTCCGTAATAACCTCAGTCCACTTAGCGGTTAAAAGAAATTAGATATGACATTTCAAGAACAAATATTACAAGGCATTCCTGAAAAGCTTCCGGTTAAAAAATCATTGAAAGAAGGTGTTAATCGGGCTCCAAAACGAAAGGATATTCTTACAGCTGAGGATAAGAAGCTGGCCATAAAAAACGCTCTTCGGTACTTCCCTAAAGAGTGGCACGCAGAGTTAGCTCCTGAATTTGCTGAAGAGCTAAATGATTTTGGTAGAATCTACATGTATCGTTTTATGCCTGAATACGACATGTATGCTCGCCCAATCGAGGAATACCCTGCCAAATCCAGGCAAGCAGCTGCCATCATGTTGATGATCCAGAATAACCTGGATCCAGCTGTAGCTCAACACCCTGAAGAACTGATCACTTATGGCGGAAATGGTGCCGTTTTCCAAAACTGGGCTCAATACCTCCTTACCATGCAGTATCTCGCCACCATGTCAGATGAGCAAACCCTCCATATGTATTCCGGACATCCGATGGGCCTCTTCCCCTCACATAAAGATGCTCCAAGAGTGGTTGTTACTAATGGCATGATGATCCCTAACTATTCACAACCCGATGACTGGGAACGATTCAATGCGCTGGGAGTAACACAATATGGCCAAATGACCGCTGGGTCCTACATGTACATTGGACCACAAGGGATTGTTCATGGTACCACTATTACCGTGATGAACGCCTTCCGCAAGAAACTGGGGTCGGGTGTATCACCTGCAGGAAAAATCTTTCTGACCGCCGGGCTTGGAGGAATGAGTGGTGCTCAACCGAAGGCTGGAAACATCGCAGGTTGTATCACAGTTTGTGCCGAAGTGAATCCGAGTGCAGCTCACAAGCGTCATGAGCAGGGATGGGTCGATGAAATCATTGAAGATATTGCCTCACTAGTCGCTAGGGTCAAAGAAGCAAAGGAAAAGGAGGAAGTCGTTTCCGTCGCATTTGTTGGGAATGTGGTGGATGTCTGGGAACGATTTTATGATGAAGAAATTACCGTTGAGTTGGGTTCAGATCAGACGTCTCTTCACAATCCATGGTCGGGCGGTTACTATCCGGTGGGATTAAGTTTTGATGAATCCAATGACCTGATCCGTAACAACCCCTCTAAATTCAAGGAAAAAGTGCAAGAATCGCTTAGAAGACATGCTTCATCGGTAAATAAACATGCAGCAAGAGGCACATACTTCTTTGACTATGGCAATGCATTCTTACTGGAAGCATCTAGAGCTGGTGGCGATGTTATGGCTGAAAATGGAATTGATTTTAAGTATCCATCTTATGTTCAAGACATCCTCGGCCCGATGTGCTTTGATTACGGATTCGGTCCGTTCCGATGGGTGTGCACTTCAGGCAAAGCAGAAGATCTAAGAAAATCAGATCAGATTGCACTTAAAGTAATGAGAGAAATCAAGTCAAACTCTCCTGCTGAGGTTCAACAGCAAATGCAAGACAACATCCGGTGGATTGAAGAGGCAGAAAGTAACCGACTCGTGGTTGGGTCTCAGGCAAGAATCCTATACGCAGATGCAGAAGGACGATCAAAAATTGCGGAAGCTTTTAATGACGCAATCAAAAAGGGAGACATCTCTGCTCCTATTGTTTTAGGCAGAGATCACCATGACGTAAGTGGCACTGATTCACCTTATAGAGAAACGAGCAACATCTATGATGGTAGCCGATACACGGCTGATATGGCTATACAGAATGTAATTGGAGACAGTTTCCGCGGAGCAACCTGGGTATCAATTCACAACGGTGGTGGAGTTGGCTGGGGTGAAGTAATCAACGGGGGCTTTGGCATGCTCCTGGATGGAACCGAAGAAGCGGACAGAAGGTTGAAATCCATGCTTTTCTATGATGTGAATAATGGAATCGCAAGAAGAAGCTGGGCCCGAAATGATGAGGCAATATTCGCTATCAAAAGAGAAATGGAACGCACTCCTGAATTGAAAGTGACATTACCTAACCTGGTGGATGAAAATCTTTTAGATAAGCTATAAACTTACAGCTCCGCATGGGGCTCAGATTCCCAGTTACCAAAAATCCAGTTGCCTGGCAATGTTGGATCACTAGAGGTAAAAAAATCCTCAACGGCATTCATCAGGTCGTATCGTGAGAGTTTGTTGTTCTGAGTATTGTCTAAAAGAAGGAAAGCCTTATCACAGTAAGACCGATCGATCCCAAAAATGTCGTAGAAGTCTTCGTATTCCTTTTTTGAAATAAATCCGTCCCTGTTCTTATCAAAGAAGTCAAACATGAAGTTGAAGATCAATTCCTTGTAGTCATCTAGTGAATCTTCATCACCTGAGTGTATAACCTCTTTCAGAAAGAATTCAACCCATTCGTTTTCAGTAACCTGATTGAAACTAGCCGGCTTAATATCCTTTACCAACGTATTAAAAAGTTTAACAGCTTTATCAGTAATCCGTTTATGCTCTTTGCTCCCTGGTTCATACCCCAATGTCACACGAACCTTTTCCACCATTTCAGTGAAATCATCCATTTGGAGGCATCCGTTGCTATTAAGGTCCAGGATACGGAAGAAGTATCCCAATTTTTTTCGCTGAAAATCTGCAGACATTTCGATTAGGTTTAGCGCAAAAGTAGGAAGTATCGATGTATTTTCAGACTACCCTTTTTTCTATATAATCTGAATTGAAAATTCCCAACGCTCCCATGTACTTCAATTTGAAAGATACCAGATCCCCTACCTTGTATTTCTCACTCGATTCACCCAAATCTACAATCAACATATCCGAGCTGGCACCCGTTATCTCTATAGAATCATCATCAGGAATCAGAAAGTCCTCTGAAACGTCTAAGAGTCCAATATCAAGGATAGCTCTGTAGGATGTTTTGCCATAATCATCTTCATTGATTTCGAAAGTCTCCCCGGATGGATTAGCTTCCATATAGCCAATTGGAATCTTAGGCTTTTCGGTAATCTCAATTATCTCTGAATGAAGTTTGAACACATCGCCTTCCATTCCCGGAACCACCTTCTGGGTGAATAAATCAAGTCCAAAAAACAAGGTTTCACCGATTCTAAAATGATTAATTCCGTCAGGTACCTGCTTTCTGAAGAGCAATGGAATCACAACAGAAGTCCCTCCAGTAACCCATGGGATTTTTCTATTGAACTTAGCCTCAATAAGTTGCTCATATAGAGATAGTTGTACAAGTTTATCTTCAGATGGCATCACCCCATACAAACAGTTGAGATTTGCTCCAATTCCTGTTACTTCGATGTTTGGAAGATTAAAAACAGATTCATAAAAATCCATCAGATGATCTCCCATCACACCCTCTCTCAAATCTCCCAGCTCGATCATAATGATGACCTTATGCTTCTTGTTTTGTTTCACCGCTTCATCTGAAATCCATTTAATGGTTTTGTATTCCGTGTTGAAGCTTGCATCAGCATACTTCACAAGGCGTGGAATACTACGCTTTGCAGGTGGTTTTATGTAAACCGTCTGAACGCTTGGATCAATTTTTTTAATGGCCTCCAGATTACTAATTCTGGAATCACAAATCTCTTTTGCGCCAAGATCAATGACCTCCTTTAAGTATTTTTCATTGCCACAGAGCAGCTTTGAGACAACAGCCCATTCAATGTCATTCTCTTTAAAAAGTTCGTCCAGAAACTGGTAGTTCTTCTTTAGCTTATCCTTATATAATTCAATGTATGCCATTAGTCTTTGATTATTCGTGGGATTTTAGTTGGTAATCGTGTCAACAATTCATAATTCAACTGATCACTAAGTTCTCCAAACGATGCTACACTTATTTCTACATCCCCACTTTTACCAATTAAAGTTACTTCGTCTCCTTTTCTTATTTCATCAATTTCCGATACATCTACTGCAAGATTGTTCATATTCACCATGCCGATGACCGGAACACGGAATCCATTAATCAAAACACGACCTGTATTGCTTAGTGATCTGCTGAAACCATGTGAATAGCCAATCGGTACTGTGGCAATCTTCATGTCACGTTGAGCCAGATAGGTAGTGCCATACCCTACGAATTCTCCCATTTCTATGTGCTTAACACTCATAATGGAGCTTTTCCAAGTAATCAGCCGCCTTAAGGGCTCTACTTTATCCTTCTTTCCTTTCAGGTATTCAATGAATATCTCCCTACTTGGCCAAAAACCATACTGAAGAATTCCAATTCGTACCATATCTTCATGCATTTCTGGAAGTCGAATAGAAGCAGCTGAACAACAGGTATGACGGGTTTTAGGTTCGATACCATTATCAACCAACAATTGAGCCAATTGATTGAAGTTTTTCTTCTGATCCTGCACGCGCAAATAATTTGCGATACTCTCAGCCCCGGCATAATGGGTGCATATCCCCTCAATGATCAGATTATCTTCATACTCCAGTAAGACTGGAATGAGCCTATTGACCTCTTCTTCGTCAAACCCTGTCCGATTCATGCCCGTTTCCAGCTCGATGTGAATACGTGCTTTCTTGTTCAAAATTTGCGCTGTTTCAGCAGCTGCTCTTACACGGTCAAACTCGAAAACGAAAAATGAAATTTCATTCGATATGGCCCATTTCAAATCCTCATTTGCTATATGGCCCATGATCATCAACTCGGTACTATCTTTTTTAATGGCCTTAAATACTTCTGCAGCCTCATCAGCACTATAAACCGAGAAATGATCAATTCCCATTTCTTCAGCCATCGGCACAAAGTCAGCTATCCCATGACCATAAGCATTTCCCTTCACCACAGAGGAAATTCTTGTTCCCTCTTTAATTAGTAATCGAAGGAATTGAAGGTTGTTTTCGTAAGCCTCCTTGCTTAGCTCAATGTATGAAGTACTATCCATTAATCGCTTTATCAACAATAGTGGTGAACATATTTATTCCTGTATCAATGATCTCGTCAGGGAAATCATAATCCGGATTGTGTAGTGCTGGACAATCTTTCCCTGAACCTATCCCAAACATGGCACCAGGAAACTTCTGCGTAAAAAGCCCAAAATCCTCCCCCCACTTAAACGGTCTTTCGCGTTCAAAGGAATTATATTTATTTGCTTCGATTGCCTCACGTATCACCTTCATGGGTGCAGGATGATTGTTGTTGGAGTCAAATTCTTCGGTCCAACTAATGTCCAGCTTCAATTGGTGAGTTTTAGCAATGTCTTCTGTTTTTCGTACAACCCTATCCGCAAAATCTTTCATCATACGTCCATTCCATGTTCTGAGTGTATAGTGAACTTCGCCATACCCGGCAGTGATACCATAGGATTTTTCACCCATATTAATATGAACAGGGGATCCCAGTGCAAAATCATCGCGGTTTAAATCCGGTTGGCTTTCTTCCTCAAACATATCAACTAGTTCCGCAATTGCCTTTGCGGGGTTAATACCTAACTCAGGCTCTGCAGCATGAGAGGTTTTCCCGGAAAGCTTGATAATGATACTCTTAGCTGCAGTGGTAAAATTCTTATCCTTTATCACCACCTGATGTAATGGATAGCCTGGCAGATTGTGCAACGCAAAAACCAGGTCAGGCTCAAAATCAAACTGATTATCCGCAAGGACTGCCTTAGCTCCTTCTCCGTTTTCTTCTGCTGGTTGAAACATCAGTATCAACTTCCCTGTAGGGATCGGGTTTTCTTTGAAGTACTTTGCAACACCGCACATAATAGCGGTATGTCCATCATGTCCACACTTATGAGAAACCCCATCGATCAATGATTTATGTTCAAAATCATTAATCTCCTGAATAGGTAATGCATCATGATCGGAACGAAGCATTATGGTCTTCCCTTCTCTCCCACTATCGAATATCACAAACACACCAGTCCCACCAATCGGTTTACCTTCTATCCCTGACTCATTCAGAAAATGAATGATTCGTCTCTGTGTTTCTATTTCTTTTTGTGATACTTCCGGATGCTGATGCAGCTCTTTTCTAAAAGCTATGAGATCGTTTATTGCGGTCTCTTCCATCGCATTTCAAGGTATTTATTCGTAAATCCTAATTTCTCATACAGGTGTTTGGCAGGGTTTTCAGGCTCCACATGAAGAGCTATATCACCTTCTGTTTCCTTAAACGCTCGCTCTATCAGCTGGCCACCTATCCCTTTTCCTCTATAGTCTGAGTGTGTAGCAATGTAAACCAGGATGTTTTCGGGTATGTATCCTGCCATTCCTGTTTTATTGATAATTGTAGCTCCCACCATCGTATCGCCATCCCAGGCTGTCAAAATCAGCCCTCCAGGGTGCTTGCCTGCATTTAACGCATATTCAATACATTTTCTGATATCCTCTTTGGGATCACCAAACTCATCTAAATAACGATGCAGGAAGCTGACAACTTCCTCTTTTTCATAAAGGCCCACAGTCTGGGCAGGAAAATATTTCTTAAAAGTTATATTCATTTTTCTATGTTGTTTTTTACTAATCCTATACCAATAAACACAATTGCGGCACTAATTATTCCATAAAGGTTCGGATCAAGTCCAAACCATTGAATTTCCAATAATGTAAGCGTAGTTGTAACTAATCCACCCAAAAGCATGGCAACAAATGCACCTAATTTTGTTGCTTTCTTCCAGTAAAAAGCACCGATGATCGGTACGAACAAACCGGAGACCATGAAGGCATATGAAAATAACATCGCCTCCAGCACATTTTCCAGCGACAGTGCAATGACTAATGCAATTACACCCAATACCAATGTTGCTCCCTGAGAGGATCTTAATGACTTACGGTCCATCTCCTCCAGTCCCTTGTCCTTGAATCGAAGGATATCGGTTAAAAACGAACCGGAAGATGCCATTAGGCAACTATCCGCCGTGGACATGACCGCTGAGAAATAGGCGGCTAAAACCAACCCCATCAACCCATGAGGCAATACCGTTCGCAACAACACAGGTAAACCTAGCTCAGAATCCATATCAGCAGATGCTGCATAGCCTACAACTTCAAAGATTCCCTGCTCATAAGCTACCCGACCAAAAAGCCCCAAAATCACACCTAAGAAAGCCATGAGCGGCCATTCAAACAAACCTGCGATGAACCAAGCCTTCTTGGCTTGCTTTTCACCACGGCTTGCAAAAATCCGCTGGTATAGTGTCATTCCCACAAACCATATAGGTATTATCGTGATTGCCCAATTAACTAAATCTTTCCACGTAAGGTTTGTCAATGTGAGGTAATCTTTGTTCACGATCGAATTTACAGCCGACCATCCTCCTATTGCATCGTACGCAAACGGAATCCCTGCAAAAAGTAAACCAGCCATCAGTATAATCCATTGAACCGTATCGGTGTAGATTACTGCTTTGAGTCCGCCAAGAATGGTGTAACCTACTGCGACGATCCCCATTAAAAGCACGGCATGATTGAAAGAAAAGCCCTCAAATGTTCCGGTCGCCAGCTTTGCGCCGGCAATGATTTGCGAACTAGTGAAGCCTAAATACCCCACGGTAGTGATAATACCTGCTAAAATTGCTACCTGCTTTCCATAAAAATGCTCAAATATCTGAGGTAGGGTGGTCATTTTCTGAATACCTGGCAGCTGATAGACTTTTGGAATCAAAAGAACGGCTGCCATCCACGCTCCGATTAAGCCTGTGAATAGAAGCCAGGAACCTGAAAGGCCCATGGTAAATCCTAGCCCGCCTAATCCTATGGAAAAACCTCCCCCTACATCTGTAGCTACAACGGAAAGTCCAATATGCCAGCTAGATACATTCCTCCCGGCTACATAATAATCATCACTGGTTTTATTCTTTCTGTAGAAGTAGAGACCTACAAGGAAAACCAAAACAATGTAGATAGCAAAAATTGCTATATCCAGTATCACAGACCACTCCTTTCTTTTCGGAGGCGTTCGGATTTATTAAATGCGCTTTTTTGGTCTTTAGGTAAGAAGATAACTTCTTGATGCTTTGGTTTAATTGAAATTCAAAGATAAAACAACGCCAGTCTACTTGAAAGTTTTCTTACTACAATCGCATTTTTTCAATATTATGATGAGCTTTAACGCATGAAATATTTGCGCATTCTGATTGTTGTCTGTCTATTCTTTGCTTCATGTGCCCCTTTAAGTAAAAGTCAGCTGAAAATGTCTCACAACTACTTTGAGGCAGTGGCTACCTATCCTAGATTCTACAGAGAGTTAAATGTTCGTGTAGCTAACCTGGATTTAGAAGCCAGAAACCTGGAAAGTTCACTTCACCGATCGGACTCATTACGCATCGCGACCATAATTAAATCGGTAAATGCTTATGAGGAATCAATGCAGGTACCAGAAGAAATAGCTCGTCACCTTAAGGATATGGACGAGTACATTCAAGAGTATTATTTACTCATACCTAATGGTTTCAATATCTACAGGGCCTTGAAAGGAACTACAGAAACCATCGGAGGACTTTTTGGGCTAGGTGGAGTTGTGAGTGGAATCTTGCCAAGCAAGGTCAATCAGATGACCCCAACGAAAAAAAAGAAAGTACAGTCACATGTTCTTTCCTCAGAGTCATTGTTAATCGAATCCCTCACCGCATTGAAAGCATATATTAATGATGTCTACTTGCCTAAGCTTGAGCAAATTGATAAACAATCGACAGGTGATTTTGAATTGCTTTTAGCAAGCATTAATGATAAAGCGCCCCCACTTGATTATTATGTAAAGCATAACCGAATGCTTACCGACTTCTATCAACGTCTCTATCACACCAAGAACCTGATTAAGCAGCTTTCAAAAACCATTGATACAATTCTTATTGTAGAGAAAGAAATCAGTTCAAGCTTTCAGGTAAAGGCGAAAGTGGATGTAGAAAGAACCCATCTCGACGACTTAATAGGTGATATGCAGCGAATTAACTCACTGGTAAGAGACCTCAATCAGCTAAGACAAGGTGAGAACTAAAAAAGTCCACCCCTTTCAGAGTGGACTTCATGTTATTATTGTGCTTTTTTTACAATAAATCAACCTTTCCGCTTCCCAAATTATAAAAAGCAGAAACAATTTTTAGTTTACCACCATCAACAGCACCCTTAATAATTGATGACCTGTCGTATAAATCTTTGGCTGATAATTCAGCATTCTTTTTCACCACTGTATTCACATCATCGCTACCAGCTTGTGCCTTGGCTGGTTCAATTTGAGCTAAAAGGTGATTCAGGTTGTATCCATTGTCTCCACCTGCAAGAGCAGCTCCTACAGCTCCACAGCTTTCATGTCCCATAACCACTATTACCTCTGTTCCCAGGTGTGCAACAGCATATTCAATACTTGCTATTGTATCTGTATTAGCAATATTTCCTGCTACCCGAAGCACGAACAGCTCGCCAAGTCCCGTATCAAAAGCCAATTCTGGAACAACACGACTATCAGCACAGCTGAGTACAATCGCCCATGGAGACTGGCCTCCTACCAATTCTGACCGTCTGTCATCATTCTGTAGTTCACCGTTCATTTTATTGGAAACGAATCGCTCATTCCCCTCTTTAAGTCGTTGAATAACTTGATCTTGATTCATGTTTAGATAATATTTATTAACCGTTAATGTAAAATAATATAACTATTTCAATAAAATTCGTTCTATTTGCGTCAGGATTCATCACTAATTATTAATCTTCTCATAATAAATACGTTGGATCCGGACCGCTTCGGCCCAACGGAGCGGTTCTTTTTTATCTAAGTCTTTGCTCCCAAAGAAACGCTCTTCTCTCTGACTCAATTCTTTTTAAGATTTCCTGATCATTAAATAGCTCATGCTTAATGCCTTTGGATGTAAAGTGCCAGTTTCCACACTCCCTACATTCGTAAACATTAATTGGTCCCTCACCCTTTTTATAATCATTCCTGATGTGATGCTGAATGAGAGCTTCCTCAGCCAAAGCTACACTATCGAACGCTCGTTTACCTGATGGACATCTCACTACTTCTCTATTTCAAAACCTTTCGAGGACCACTCTTTAAAACCACCTGAGTAATCATAAACGCGCTCAAAACCAGCTTCTTTTAACATTTTAGCGGCTTTTGCACTTCTTCCTCCACTGGCACAATGGATGATAATAGGCACTGAGGTACCCTCATTTTTCATTCTCTCCAAAAACCCATCTTCTAAAAAATCTACATGAATGACCCCAGGAATATGTCCCAGGTCATATTCTCTCTTGGTTCGTATGTCAATAACTTTTACTCCTTCGGCTCTTAATTCAATTAATTTCTCGGCACTAATCACCTCTGAAGTATGTTGGCCTGACATAGAACAAGCGAATAGTACAAATAAAAAATATAATGTTTTATTCATCGTAGTAATAATTAGGTATGATTAAACAGCAATCCAAAAATCCGGCTTTATACGTAGAAATCGAATAGCGACTAATACATATCTTAGCGTCATTCAATCTTTTTGGATCGAATTTTGATTTAACCGGTTATCTAGAGCATAAAATTATGAAAACCATTTTTTTTAGCGCCTTTTTATTGTTTGCGATATGTGGGTTTGCCCAGGAAGAGGAGCGCTTAGATGAAAAGATAGATCAGATTACTTACGATTGGGATCTTGAGGCTGACAAACTCTCATCTTACGAAGGATTGCAGCAGTTGTGCCTGGATGAGCAATATAGGGATAGAATACTTACTCTTTTGAATGAAATCCACCATTATGACTCAGTCCTTTATGATGTATTACTGAAGCTCTCCCGAACAACTAGTGACAAAGAAATAAAAAAGACACTAAAAGACATCAAGAAATTTGAAGAGGAGTACGATACGCAAAGTTTTATCTCCTTTATGAGTGATGAATGCAAAGCGATGCGTGAAATTGAAAAAAATGCTGAGGTAACTGCTAACGACGTAGGCTACAATTCTTATGATGGTCAGGTTTACTTATTAGAAACTGAACTTTTCAAGTACGTGCATCATGTCACATCACGAGTTGACAAAATACGGCTGCATGTGCATCATCTCAGTAAGCATTATAACTAAGATAGCTTCTCTGAGAATACTTTTTTAAACTTTTCCACCTTAGGAGCTACTACAAAGGCACAGTAAGGCTGATTGCTATTTTCATTATAGTAATTATCATGATCTACCTCAGCTGGGTAAAAGGCATTTAATGGAGCAATTTCAGTGACTATTGGACTTGGCCAGATGTTTGATTCATTGAGCTTTAATTTATAAGCTTCAGCCAATTCCTTCTGTCTTTCATTATGATAAAAAACCACAGATCGGTATTGCGTACCAACATCATTTCCCTGCCTGTTTAATGTGGTAGGATCGTGCGTCTTCCAAAAAACTTCAAGCAACTCATCATATGAAATTACACTGGAATCATATTCGAACTGTATCACCTCTGCGTGTCCAGTTTTCCCAGAGCAGACTTCTTTGTAAGTAGGATTTTTTGTGGATCCACCAGCGTATCCTGATTTCACATTATGAACCCCTTTTAGCCTCTGAAACATTGCTTCAGTACACCAAAAACAACCTGATCCAAATGTAGCTTTTTCCATGCCTTAAAAAATATGATTAGCAAATTTAACTTCTTAGTGAATCATTTAGTTCCTATTTCCATTCACAAGAATTGAATTGTTAATTTAGTCACCTAATTACAAGAAATGGAGTACTACATCATCATCGCTTCTTCAATAATTATCATCCTCTCGTATCTATTTAACCGCATCTCTGAGAAATCCAATATTCCATCTGTTTTACTACTGATTTTTCTGGGTGTCGTAGGCAGAGAGTTTATTGGCCTTCTTGGTGTAGAAAAAGAAACCATACTTGATATTTTCAATAGAATCAAAATACTGGAAGTTCTTGGCACTCTTGGATTGATCCTGATCGTATTGGAGGCTGCTCTTGAGCTGAAGATCGCACAGGAGAAATTCAGGCTTATTACCAAGTCCTTCGTAATTGCTTTGGCAGGGTTACTAATCTGTATGTTTGGCATTGCAGCAATTCTCATATTTTCGTTTAAGAATATGGAATGGTCCACTGCGCTTGTTTATGCTACACCTTTATCAATTATCAGCAGCGCAATCGTTATCCCATCTGTTGTGAATCTTGGAGAGGAGGACGAAGAATTTCATATCTATGAGAGCACCTTCTCAGATATTCTGGGAATTATGATCTTTTACTTTTTGATAGAATTGGCACAGCCAACAAGTAATGTAATTGTCTTGGGCGATTTTACTTTCAGTTTGGTGATCACCATTGTTACTTCAGTTATCCTCTCATACGTACTAATCTACATTTTCCAAAACATGGAGACGAAGGTCAAACTGTTCCTGATGATTGGTGTTCTTTTCCTTCTATTTAGCATCGGGAAACTTATGCACCTCTCTTCTCTCCTCATTATTTTGGTATTTGGGCTTATCCTTAACAATTACAAATTGTTTTTTGTAGGCAGGCTTAAAAAATATCTTCGCCCGTTGGCCATTGAAAGTATCCGGGAAACATTCCTCATGATTACCATTGAGTCGGCATTTGTAGTAAGGACATTCTTTTTTGTCATTTTCGGATTTTCGATTGCATTGTCAACATTATTGGATATTAGGGTTGCCATCATAAGTGCAGCAATAATAGCTGTCATTTATATCAGCAGGTTTATATCCTTTTTACCTTACAAGCATGCAAACCTTAGACGGGCTATCACAATTGGACCAAGAGGTCTTATTACATTGCTTTTATTTTACTCTATTCCAGAGGAATTTGAATTTGAAGACTTCAAATCCGGTATTCTGCTTTTTGTAATTATTGTTACAAGCCTTGTAATGACATCCGGCCTGATAAATAAGGATAAGAAAAATGACAATGAAATTTCGGAAGTTGAATAACTTAGCTACATAAGCCCAGAATAATCCTTAAATGAAAAAGCTCAACGCACTTGCTCAGAAAGGTCAGATTAATGAGAACGCCAGTATTAAAGACTCTCATTCCACCATCATCAATGCAGACATCAATAAAGTGTGGGATATTCTTGTGAACTTAAAAGACTGGCCCAACTGGATAAGTGATGTAAAGAAAGTGACTGTCGATGGTGAGGTTGTTGAGGGCGCTACCTTCCAATGGGTACAAGGGCGCGCACACGGAACCTCACAAATACAAGCCTTCAAAAAGCCGCATACATTCTCCTGGACCAGCAAGGCCAGAATGGTTAAACGCATTTATGTTTGGTCACTAGAGTCGGACGAACAACAAACTATAGCTACTGTAAGTGCTTCCTTTCAAGGCACGATGGTGGTGTTGACACAAACACACCAGAAAGTATACGATGAGCTTCTAAACTGGCTGGAATCCTTAAAAAACAAAGCAGAGGAGTAAGAACTTACTCCCCGTCTGTTTTAGGTTTTGTCATCTCTCTAAGCTGCTGCTGCACAATTTGAAATCCAGGATGCATTTCAAGTACTTCCAGATATTTTGCTTTAGCTCCCTCAATGTCTCCTTTATCTTCTAGGATCATTGCTTTTACTCTGTGAGCTGCCACTTTTAATTTCACGTCCTGACCTCTTTTATCTGTTGTTGGAAATCTGATCGAACGCTCATCTGATTGTGGATCACCGATAATAATATCCAGTGAAGTGTTTGATTCGGCATACCTGTCAAGTTCAAACTGTAGAAAGGCAACCTTATACAGCGTATTGATATCGCCATTAGCCAGATAAAGTTTCTCATAGTTATTTAAAGCTCGGTCTTTAGCACCTAAATTGTCAAACCCTGTTCCAGCAACTTCCATTGCAAACTGATCCTGAGGATTAATCTTTAATGCTTGCTGTGCGACCAATGCTGCAGAGGCATTCTGATTGTACTGAAGATAAAGCAACGCCAGCGAATCATAGAGCGCCACATTACCAGGGTTCTCCGCTAATAAGCTGTACAGAGCAGTTCTGGCTACTACCGGGTCGTTAAACATCTTTGCAGTATTGTATATAAAAGACTGCTTTCTAAGTTCCCACGGAATAGAATCACCTGGAGCCATCTCCTGGCTCTGAGCATTTGCGAATCCAATTGTTATAACACCAAGTAAAAAAAGTATTTTTTTCATATTCATTATTAATCTAACAGCGTGCAAACATAGTTATTTGTCGTTGGAGCCTGAAATGTATTTATCCTTGGCTGTAAGCCCGTGTTTTTTACCAATTTTTAACATTAAATCAAAAGCCTCTTTCTCATCATTTTTAATTCTTCCATCCAGGATAGCATCTTTGATTTCGTTCTTGATATCGCCGATCACTTTGGATGGTTTGATGTCAAACACTTCAATAATTTGTTCCCCTGATACCGGCGGATGAAAGTTCATGATGCGATCTCTATCCTCTACCTCACGAATCTTGTTCTCTACCTTCTTGAAATTACCTCTGTATTTTTTTACTCGCTCTGGATTTTTTGAGGTAACGTCTGCTTTACATAATGTCATTAAATCACCCACATCCTCTCCTGCTTCAAAGACCATTCTTCGAACAGCAGAGTCAGTAACACGATCATTTACCAGAGCAATGGGTCTCAGGTGAAGTCGAACAAGCTTCTGCACATACTTCATCCGATCATCCAGTGGAAGTTTCAGTTTCTTAAAGATTTTTGGAACCCATTTAGCACCCAAATCTTCATGTCCGTGAAATGTCCAGCCTACCTTCTCATTGAACCTTTGAGTAGCCGGTTTAGCAATATCATGCAGGATAGCTGCCCATCTCAGCCATAAATCATCTGTCATTTCACAGATATTATCCAATACCTGGATGGTATGATAGAAGTTGTCTTTATGTCCCTTCCCGTTGATTTTCTCAACACCCTGAAGATTTGCCATTTCTGGGAAAATCAACTTTAGCAACCCACTGTGAAACAGTAGTTGAAATCCGTATGAGGGCTTTTTAGTCAGTATTATTTTGTTCAGTTCATCCGTGATTCGTTCCTGTGATATAATTGAAATACGATCTACATGATCAATGATCCCCTGAAAAGTGTCTGGTTCTATATCAAATTGCAGCTGAGTCGCAAACCGGATGGCTCTAAGCATTCTCAATGGATCGTCAGAAAATGTAATGCCCGGCTCCAAGGGTGTTCTAATTAGCATATTTCGAAGATCCTCCATCCCATTAAATGGGTCAAGGAGTTCACCATAGTTAGCTTCATTCAGGCTGATGGCCATTGCATTGATGGAAAAATCCCTACGGTTCTGGTCATCTTCCAGTGTGCCGTCTTCCACTATAGGATTTCTCGAGTCGCTTCGATAGGACTCTTTTCGGGCACCCACAAACTCATACTCAAAGCCATTATGATGAATAGCTGCAGTACCAAAACTTTTAAAGGTCGATAAACTGGCATCCTCGCCAAGCGATTGAGTAACAGCTTTCGCCAATGCTATTCCGCTACCCATGCACACAAAATCTACATCTTTAGAAGGGCGCTTAAGAATTAAGTCACGAACATACCCTCCAACTACATACACATCAACTCCAATTGATTGTGCAGCTCCAGAGACTTTTGAAAAAATAGATAGAGAACTCAGGTGGTCCTTGAAATTAGGCATGAGGCAAAGATAGTTTTCAATCAGGCATAAGCCTTAACTAAATGAGCACGTTGGTCAAAAAGTTCATCAAACTGAATGGTTCCTTCTTTCGAGAGCAGCCCACTGAAAAAGCTCCTCAATTGTTTGCACAAAAATACATGGAACTCCTTCTCAAGTTTCACCTGAGGATAGTTGTATGGCTTGTCAAACAAAAAGGATTTCAGAGTTTGCAAACAGCTCCTTTTTATATCGAAATCTGAAATATATAGTTTTATTACTCATTTTGAGTGAGTTAGCAATATCGATCAGTGTAGTTCCATGGTATCCTTTGGTTGAAAAATGGGCGTATGCTGCCGATAATATATGTTCTCTCCTTTCCAATTATTTGCTGATCTGATTTCCAAAATAGAAGTGTAAATACTCTTGAACAACGAAAAATCATAGATAATCTAAACGAATGAAATAGATTTGTTTTCGATGAAAGCAGAGGAAGCCAAAAAGAAAATTGAAGCACTCACAGAGGAGTTAAACCACCACAATTACCTCTATTATCAGGAAGCAAAACCGGAGATATCCGATTATGAATTTGATCAGAAGCTGAAAGAGCTTGAAAAGCTGGAACAAGACTTTCCTGAGCTAAAGCTGTCTCACTCACCCACCAGCCGGGTGGGCGGAGACATCACCAAAGAATTCGAAACGGTGGAGCACAGGTACCCGATGCTGTCTTTAGGTAATACCTACTCTAAAGAAGAACTGGAAGATTTTGATGGCAGGGTGAAAAGAGGACTTGGCACGGATGATTACGAATACATCTGCGAACTCAAGTTTGACGGGGTAGCCATCAGTCTGCGGTATGAAAACAGTATTCTCACGCAAGGCATCACTCGAGGCGATGGCACCAAAGGTGATGATATCACCACCAATGTAAAAACCATTCGATCGATCCCGCTAAAGATCCGGGGCAAAGGAAACCCGACATCCTTTGAAGTGCGCGGCGAGGTGTTTATGCCTAAACAACAGTTTATTGAGCTAAACGAAAACGTAAAAAAGGAGAACGAGCAACGCGAAGCAGAAGGCAAAAGTGCCCTCACTCTCTATGCAAACGCAAGGAATACCACCTCCGGGTCTCTGAAGATGCAGGACTCGAAAACTGTAGCCGACCGTAAGCTGGACTGCTACCTCTACTCCTACCTGGACGATGCAAATACGTTCGATACCCACGAAGCATCCTTGAAGTTTCTTGAGACATGTGGCTTCAATGTGTCACAGACGTATAAGAAATGTACCACCATTGATGAGGTTTTTGAATATATCAATCACTGGGATCAGGAACGACACAAACTGGAAGTAGAAACTGACGGGATCGTGATCAAGGTCAATAGCATCGCTCAGCAGTCTGAGCTGGGATTCACCGCCAAGAACCCACGTTGGGCAATCTCCTACAAGTTTAAAGCAGAATCTGCCGTAACTAAGCTCAATAACATCACATACCAGGTAGGCCGAACGGGAGCCATTACGCCGGTAGCAGAGCTGGAACCGGTACTGCTTGCAGGCACCACTGTAAAGCGAGCCTCCCTGCATAACGCCAACGAAATTGAACGGCTGGATGTTCGGATCGGTGATAGTGTGAACGTGGAAAAAGGCGGAGAAATCATCCCGAAGATCACCAGTGTCAACCTGAAAAGCCGCTTGCCCGATGTTGAAAAGATCAGCTACATCCAGAGGTGTCCTGAATGTAGTACTGACCTTATCAGGAAAGAAGGAGAAGCCCAACATTACTGTCCGAATAAGACAAGCTGTCCGCCTCAAGTTCAAGGACGCATCGAGCATTTCATTAGCCGTAATGCAATGGATATAGAATCCCTCGGACCCAGAACCATCGCAGGATTTTTAAGTAAGGGACTGATCAACGACCTCAGTGGTCTTTACGCACTTACGTTTGACGACATCAACAACCTGCAGTTTGAAGAGGTGGATGAGGAAACAGGTGAAACCACCAAACGATCGATCAAAGAAAAGTCTGCCAACAACATCATCGAGTCCATTCAAAAGTCGAAGGAGATTCCGTTTGAACGTGTACTTTTTGGACTCGGAATCAGGTATGTTGGTAAGACAGTTGCCGAAAAGCTGGCTCAACATTTTGAGTCGATCGATCGTCTAATGAATGCATCCTTTGATGAAATTGTAGGAGTACATGAGATTGGAGAGCGGATTGCAGAGAGTGTGGTGGATTATTTCCGGGATGATGAAAGTAAAGCGATGATTCAGCGATTAAAAGAAGCCGGGTTATCCTTTGAAATCGAGCAGCAGGAAGGAGTTGGTGATCAACTGAAAGGTCTTACATTTGTCGTATCAGGTGTTTTTGAAACATTCGGGAGAGATGAGTTGAAAAACCTGATCAAGCAACACGGAGGAAAGGTTGCCAGCAGCATTTCTTCTAAAACCAACTACCTGGTGGCAGGTGCCAACATGGGACCCGCCAAAAAGGAAAAAGCAGATTCGTTGGGTATAACCATCCTGGACGAGTCTTCATTTAGAGAACTTTTACACGCATGATTAAAAACCTCTTCCTTAAGCACAAAGGCAAGCCGACGGTTGCCGATAAGGAACATTGCACGTATGCTGAATCATCACGAATTGGTGTGCTCTACAACACCAGTGAGTTCAAACCCGAATCCATTGATAAGCTGGAAGAGCTGCTTAAAAATGATGGAAAGGACATAGCCAAAATGGGCTTTTCGGATAAACCAGCTGAGGATAAGCTGGTCTTCTGCAAGAAGGACATATCCCCCACCGGCACAGTGAAAAAAGACCACCTCGATTTCTTCATCAAACAACCCTTCGATTTCCTCCTTTCGCTAGACACCTCAGAAAACCCCAACTATAAATACGTACTGGCACTAAGCAAGGCTGTCTGCAAGGTGGGCTTTGAAACGGAGCAATACAACGAATTGCTACAGCTATCCCTCAAAATGGATGACAACAAACCCAAAGCGATTGCCAGCATGGTGAGGTATCTGAAGATGATTTAAAGGAACTCAACCCAACAACCTGATTAAGGGGTTGTTAGTGAACACAACCCACTCCAAACCCACTCTCCCTACACACCCTCCTTTGCTAAGGGCAATATCCTCACACGAACGGGAATACTTTCAATGAAGAGATAAAAACTATCTACTCTCCTCCTTACCTTTGCTTACAATGAAAGCAGAACTGAGAGGAACCGGTGTGGCATTGGCCACACCCATGAAGGCAGATTATACCGTTGATTATCCTTCACTGGGGAAACTACTGAACTATATTGTAGATGGTAAAGCTGACTACATCGTCGTGCAGGGAACTACTGGTGAATCACCCGTTTTCTCATGGAAGGAGAAGCTGGAGATCCTGCAGTTTGTTCTGGATCATTTGAAGGGCAGCAAGCCGGTCGTTTTTGGCCTGGGTGGCAACAACACCTTTGACCTGATTGAGAAATCAAAAGACCTGAAAGGCTATGAGCTAGCAGGTATCCTTTCTGCCAGCCCTTACTACAACAAACCTTCTCAGCAAGGAATCATACGACACTATACTATGCTGGCGGATGAATTCCCCCACCCCATCATTCTGTACAATGTACCGTCCAGAACAGCCTCCAACATGAAGGCAGCCACCACATTGGAACTGGCGAAACATCCAAACATTATAGCGATGAAAGAGGCTTCCGGTGACCTGGATCAATGTAAAGAGATTGCAGCCAACAGACCTGATGGATTTATGTTACTTTCCGGGGACGATGGCCTGGCTTATGATATCATCAAAATGGGTGGCGAAGGTGTGATATCGGTGATTGGCAACCTGATGCCATCGGAATACACCACCATGGTCAATACGACATTAAATGGTGATTATATCACTGCAAGCAAGCTAAATGATGACTTGAAAGTAGTGTATACACTATTGGCTGAGGAAGGTAACCCCAGCTCGCTAAAAGCAGGTTTAGAAGCTATTGGTATTTGTAAACGAACGGTAAAACCACCGTTATATGATGCGTCTGATGCATTGGTGGAGAAGTGGAAAGGGTATTTTAGTAAATAGCCTATGAACTCTCCCGCATCTTACTTAGCAAATCAATCACCCGCTGCGTATTCGCATCCGTATCCAGCAGATCTTTGGGTTTCTTATAATTAAGTTCCCTCACTTGCGTATCAAGCCATTTTTCAAATTCATCAAGACTACCAAAAGTCATGATGCCTTCAGTAAAAAGTCGCTCTCTGAGTTCGGGGTTATTCATTTGGCTTGCTTATGTAGGAGGTGAAACAAATCTCTATTACAATTTAGTGAAAGTCTTTTAATAGGCTACTTTCTTATTCGCGATAAATCAATTCGGTGACCTTACCATGATTCTTTGGTAAACCTTACCCCCAGCCTAAATACCCAAGGACGCGCATTCAGGTCATTATTATACATGATCATCGAATCTGCTCATGCATTCCAGCTCAAAGTTGACAATAAGGAGATGAGAATGATGGTTTTAGATACTTTTGAAGCTAGCCTACTAAAAGTACATCTGATACCCAATCCTGGGTGTCAGCGGACGCTGATTAAGGGTGTTGTTTTTATAATTGAAATCATAGAGAATAGAAACACTCAGGCTAACCTTTCTGGAGATGTTGAAACGTCTGCCCACACCCGCCAAAGCGGCATATTGCCAGCTGGAAGGAAGCACTGATTCCTGAAACAAGGACTTGTTCTTCACCAGCTGATACTCGGAGTAAAGAAAAAATCCCTTAGCAATATCATAATTGGCAAAGAGGCTAAACCCATGCGCATCACCTGTCAGGGACGTAGAATCCCTATTGTTCAACTGCTCGCGAAGCATCAGTCCCAGACCGGTGGAAAGCAATTTGTTCCATTTGTATCCTAGCTGGATGTTCATATCCAGGATGACAGGAGCCGTGGATTGGATAGTTACATTCCCATTTAAAAAGATCTTTTCTTTTAGTGGAGAGCCTTTCAGCGATTTTCGTTTGATCCCCTCATCTTCCTTACTCAAGTCCGGAATCACTGCATATTTTTCTTTAGCTGCATTCAGAGACAGCTGAGATTTGGTGAATTCTTCCGGTGAGATATTCTTAAAGAATTCGGTAACACCGGATCGGTCGATGTGTTTGATATTACCAAACTCATCTACTGCACCGTGTTTCATTTGTTCGGCTACCTTGAAATCACTTTCATGCCGCATTTCTTCAGGAATATACGGCTTGAGACGCTCTTTCATTTCAAATCGCTCGGTCAGGGTATGCTCATCGATCTTCATCGAGTCTGGATGAAACTGATCCAGGTAGGCCGAATCGTATTGCCCGTACGCTTCATAGATTTTTTGCACCTGCTCAAACTCCCCACGCCTCGAAAGCTCCTGCAAGGCCCAATCAACCGAGTCTTTTGGAGGCTCGAAGTTGGTATAGTCAACGACAAGTTTCTTAGGCTCTTTGAGTTGGCAATCGCCCAATATCAGCTCCTTCTGATGGGCCTTTACTTCCTTCCATTTGCCAGCCGCTTTGAGACTGTCTTTGTTGTTTCGCTTGAACGTTCTCCAAGCCTTTTTTGCAGCCTTTATACTATCCTTGGAATACGCTTTTTTGTATGCCTTCAGTTTGGAACGAGCATCCTTGGATCGCTCCACTTTCCTAAGGTGCTTGTCAGAGACGTTCACATCGAATTTGATCTGGGCAGATAAATTGAAAGTTGAAAGTAAAACGATGATGATCCCTACAACATACTTCTCCACTGCTTCTTACATTCGTTCATCAATTACCATCTGTAAGTTCGACTGTAGTATCTCCATCTGGATCATCCGGCAATATAGGCCCACCGTCTCCACCTCCGGTTCCACCACCGCCTGTGCCACCGCCACCAGTACCACCAGAACCATAATTGCATGGATTTACTGTGAGTGTATGGTAGGCGGTTTTATTAAAATTGGAACAATTATCAGAAATTTCGCCTTTGATGTCTATGTTGTAAGGACTGGAAGAATAATAGAAGGCATCTTCCGGTAAGGAACCTACTCCATTTTCTCCAAAGCTTTTCCAACTTCCAGTATTGTGATCCCTATAGAATAATGCTCCATAGCTGTAGCCTGAATCCTGACACCTTGCCCCCTGATTTTCAAAACCTACTCTGAAGTATGTATTAGGATAGTCTCCTGAGCCACCATCTCCATCTAATGTCGCTATTTCTTGTTGCTCGACCCCACCAGTTGCATAAGCATCCTCAAAACCGGTACCGCCACCAGAACTGGTGCAATATTCAACTTTGTCCGTCCCGTTAATTTTCGCATTTGCATAAAGATCATAAATAGAAATCTGTCTGGTCAGTACCTTTTCCTTGCCTACCTCCGGATTGAATACACGCACCGTGACTGTATAGTCGCCTGGTTCAGTAAACACATGAGTGGCGTGATTACTGAAGGACTCGAATGAAGATGAATTTCCTGAGGTTGTCTCTGATGGCGTGATTCCACCTTCTATTGGTTCTCCTTCAAGGTCTAACTTGCCACCACACGTTTCACTATTGCCAGCATCTCCAAAATTCCAGGTGTATTTGGACTTTCCGTATGAATCGTTGGCTCCTGTGACTGTGAAATTCAACACGGAACAGGTTCTGTTATACCCATCAGATACAGACAAATAAGCATTTAAGCTGTTGTGCTCTCCTGCATAATTGTAGCGATACCTTTTTAGAATATTACCCTCATCATCTTTGGTCATAAGTAATCGGTTGCGGTCATCATAGGTATATGTCACCTTCCTTCCATTGGGGCTTGTTACGGACTTAAGTCCAATTAAAGGATAATAAGTGTAGGTAGTCATCCGCTTCATAGACTCCACACCAGGATCGACCATGACAGTATCTACATAACCAGCCTCATCGTAAGTATACGCTGTAATAATACCATCATGTCCAATTTTAGAAGCTACAAGCCCTTGATCATTGTAAATCACCTCAGAGGTTTTTTCAAAAACTCCTTGCGTATTGATGTTCAAATCCTTTGGCCTATCCAACATCAAAGAATGACGTTCCCTTGGTAAGATCATGTTATTGACATCCTGAAAGGTAGTATATGACATTCCTGATGTTAACCATGATTTCCCATCATCAGGAAGATCTACTTCTTGCAATTCGGCCACAGGTGTGGCAATAGCATGAATGTTTTTTAAATCGGTTAGAAGATCTCGATTACCCGAATACCAGCTGTGAGCGGAGGTAATAGAGAAGGGATAATAGGTTTTTCTGAACGAATTATAGGCGGGTCCGGCACCTGCTGTTTTCTCTGTTGTCACCTTCACTGGTAGTGATTGATACGAACCTGAATATTCATAACTGGTGGTGTATTCAGCAATTAACAATTCGTTATCGTCATATTCCCTGCTGACCGAGCGATCTAAAAAAACATTTCTAGACTTAATCTGATACTCAGATACAATGTATTTATAAAGCATACTGGTTTGCTTTCCAAGCCAGTTTACATCCTGATCCCAATTTCGCATATGAAGGCTTCTATTGGTAATGGAAAAGTCAAACCCTTCTTCATGTCTGTAAAAATTTTCAACTTCCTTTATTTTCTTTCCACTTTCATCATAAGCAATAGTCATCTTTTCAACCCCCCTATCAAAAAACTCCAGCGTATTCGTTACATATGGAAAAGCATAAATATCAAAAGTCACCGAATGATCATAGCCGGCAGATTTATGCTCAGTATCTATTCCATATAGTGTTTTAGTTGCGTAAACCTGAGGCCTGTCATCCAGGTCTTTAAAATAGTGTACTGTCTTTGCATTTGTAAGTTCATTAATCTCTTCTACTCGTCCATATCCATTGGTTGGACCATTTAAATCAAAAGTGAATGTTTTAGAGTTACTGAATAAATGAGGGTACGGATCTCCTCTATACTCATTTCCATCTTGCTTCTTCTTGATTATGGCGTCTTCTACGTAAGAT
The DNA here is from genome assembly GCF_056161305.1 of Ekhidna sp. ABH4_415. Lineage (NCBI taxonomy): Bacteria > Pseudomonadati > Bacteroidota > Cytophagia > Cytophagales > Reichenbachiellaceae > Ekhidna > Ekhidna sp. ABH4_415. Next base: position 60,808 of record NZ_JBSWYW010000009.1, on the reverse strand, counting down.
ACTTCCGGAGAAGTATTTTCATTGAAGTAATCGTAATTGACATCAGATACTTTAACCCCATCTGAATCAAAATCCCTTATCCGGTCGATTCTGATACCTCCGTGAATATCATGCTTTTGGTAAGAAAATGTTCGATATCCTCCCGTTGGAAAGGTGATCTTGGTCAAGATATTCGCTTTTGCTGCATTCGTAGCATATTTCTCCATGCCTGCTACATTACCATTCTTAGGATGCCATACATACAGTTCGCCCTGATGCGTACCTCCATTATAGTATCCCCAATGATCCGTATAATATGAATCTCTTGGAGGTAACTCAAAGGGATCAAAAGAAGCACTTGGATCATGCTTGCCATTCGAATAATCAAATTCATACAACAAAGCACCGTCCTTTATGATCGATTCGAGTTTTAAACGTTTACATTTTTCTGTGTAGCAAGAGGTGTTTTTTCCTCCCTTAAAGTATGAATTATATGAACTAAAATAAGTAGTATACAATTCGGTACTGCTCACCAGCCTACCCTTGTGATCAACCAGGTTGACTCTCTTTAAACTCTTACCGTTTGAAAGATCGTTTCGATAGTCGTTATACAACAGGTCAATCCTGCCCTTTGGAAAACGAATAGCGGTTAGGTATTTAGTTGTAATCGTCGACTTAAAGGTGCTGGTTACATTCTTGAATATGTGATGGAATGCTGTCGCTATGGCACCCGGAAGCATTCCAGAGCAATCAACATAATGACAGTATCCTACGTTAGGATTATTAGGTTCGCTCCCTGTAAAATTATTAAAGACCTCACATTCATTGCAATCGCTATCGGAGGTACAGTTTTTCATACACTGATAATAAAAATTCTTTTCAACTAAAGGTACAACCGTATTTTCCTGCTCATCGGTAATAGTGCTTGAAACATACGTAAACCGGATATCCTCACTCGGAGGCTGGTTGGCATATTCGATTCGATTGAGTTTCCAGGTGGAAATAAATTTTCGCTCATTCTCATCTTTATATTCCTTATTATCCTTATTGTCTTTAACGTTGGTGGTGGTTACTTCTCGTGAGCTACTGGTCTGACCAAAGTAATATTTGGTACCAAAATTATCCGTGATTACAAAATACGAATTCAATTTACCATTGTAGTAAAACTTGATATTCAAATCTGAGGAGGGCAATGTTATTATACTTTCTGAATACCAATTAGGGGTACTTTGATAAGCCAATTCCATCAGGTCAGCGCAATCTGCAAAACAATTAATGGTATTGCAATTCGCTATACAGTCGTTGTAGCTATCACTGTAAGCATGAGCCTCTCCAAAAATATCTCCTGAGAACACGAACCTCCCATTTCCTCCGGGATATGAAAAGTAGAAAAGGTCTTTTTCGAAATCATAACTTTTATCATTATCCAAATATTCCTTTACGTTCTTATAATTAAGGTTGGTCGCATATTTGGCTTGATCATCAGGTTCACTTCGCATCACTCTGGTGATTGCGCCTCCAGCCTGAAGGTTCCATCCAAGGCCTGCTACTCCGGCCACCTCCGCAACTCGGATTCCCCCGCCTCCGTTATATGTTAATGCCACCGGAACTTTCGCTCCATTATTTGCTGAAGCTTCATATAATGGGATGCTGACAGATACTGTTCCATTATAAAGGTTGACAGGTGAGTTAATTCCTTTGATCATAGCGGCGGCATCTGGTGAAGGTAATACCTGAGCTCCTACTGAAACAGTGATACAAAGTGTGATTAGTGTGAGTAACTTTCTCATGATTAGGTTTTTCTTTTACTCGTATTATTTCTTAATTTTTTATTTATTGTATGGCGCAAGTGTTTTCCACTTGTGCTTCTAAACTCAAATCTCAACTCCATCATATATTGATTCTATTTTTAATGGAGCATCCGACCCTGCATAATTCCGTGCACTCGAATACCAATAATATTCAGGCTCTGTCACCCATCCTTCTTTCACTGGATTATCATGGATATAAGCTAGCTTTTCATCAATCCAATCCCCTTCCAATTCTATCGGGTGATTGTCCTGCTGCCACAGCTGATACATTGTATTATTGCCATTAGTCTGACCTGCTTTTGCAAACAAATCCAACAACCATTCCTTTCTACTCTCTTGTGGATTGTCTTTGATTGCTTTAATCAAGTTCATAGCTGTGAACTTCTTAAAATCCCTCATGATCTCTGAGAAGGACATACCATCTTCTTTCCTGCTAATAATTAAATGAATATGATTTGTCATGATCACATAGCTATGGATAACCAAGCCTTTATGCTCAATGCAATATTTCAAACTATTGATCACGATATCCTTATACTCCCGCCTTGTAAATACATCCGCCCAGTGGACGACTGCTGTACTGATGAAGTACAGGCTGTTTGGGTCATGAAATTTGTATTTACTGCTCATTTCTTTTTAGTTCTCAGTCATTTGACGCTCAAGTGAAAAACACTTAAGCGATAGCCGTATATAGTTCAAGTCTTTTCGACTTGGACTTTTTTCAACATCTATTTCATTTCACTTCTTTGCTCTTCATCTTTCCTTCCTTCTTTTATCCGCCCATGTCACTCCTTCACTTAAGCCCTTCGCTAAAAGAATCCTTTTTTATGGTTTAAGTCTTTTTGACTTAAACCCTCATATTCAATCTCATCCTATTCTCCTTCTTCCTCTATTCACGCCCAAGTCTCTACTTCTTCTCAATCCCGCGCTGGAAGACTTGCGCGATAAGAGGGCGACTGTTGGGACTGTTAGATCAGTTTAGATTGAGCTTCCAGAGATGTCCTTCATCACTAAAAAAAACTAAACCAACATCAATATATGTTGGAGTGTTCACTATTATTAGGTCACTTTGAAATTCATAAGCTTCAAGTCTTAGAACTGGAAAGTCAAGTTTAGGACTCATAATTAGTCCGAAATTATCATTAAGAAAAACTGTTGAAATTTTACAAATTGATAGGGTGTTGCTTTCTGTAAAAGAAAATAGAAAACTATCATATTTATTAAATCTTTTGTCATAAACAGAAATTACTAGTGTATTCTTATATCGTTCATTTAGAGATAACTTACTAATAGAAATTTTTAAATTCTTTTTTTTATCCCTTATGAACTCCGACCTTTGGTCTTCCTCATCTAATCCGTTAATACTATCGAAGTTTTCAATTAAAAAGTTTTGAAATGATAACTTAATAATTTTACCTAACTGAAATAACTCTTTTGCATTAGTTAAGTAATCAATCGAATACTCATTTAAATTTTCCTTTTTCAGAAAGTAAAAAAAATTTTGTACTACATCATCATTTAACGAAATCTGAGATTCTAACTCAATCATCTTGCTGTTATAGGAATAAACAGTATCCTCTTCATTCAAGCTAAAAAGAGTCATAAGTAGTAATACTTTAGTCATTACCATGGTTTTATACTTATTGCGAAAAATCCATAATCATTTACATCAAACGCTGAATTTGCAAATCCTTTAAGTGCATTCCACCTTGCTTGATATGCAGCAACATTAAACTTCCATAATTTAGCTTGTTTTAATTCCCATCTAGCTATTTCAGCATGAGCTGCCATTCTATTTTTACTCATGGTTACTCCTCCATGTCTATAGTTATGAGCAACATGCATATATTCATGATTCATAGTGAAATATAATTGCTCTTTACTTGTAAAAGCATCTTTAAATAGGTAAACGTCACTTTGCTTATTCCCAATATATTGGGTAGACCCACGTACTCTAGTACCATCTGAGTTATATACAATATCTCCTTTTGCAGTATATCCTTCTGGCAAAGAACCATCTGCATAGAGTTCGTTGAGTCCCTCAGGTTCCATTGCGTAATCACTTGAAAATTTCTTAGCTGACTCATTGCTGTATTCAACTGCGTCACCTGCTTGTGTATCGCCACCATCTACATATACATAATCAAATGTTGCGCCCTTACCAGACCAAAAGTTTCCGCCATGTTTTGCTGCTTGTATTCCACTAGATAAACCGCCAACAATTCCAGCGGAGACTCCTCCTATAAGTGCACTTTTTAACCCAGACCCAAAAACGTCATTTAAATCTCCCCCACCCAACGCTGTAAAGCCAGCGCCACTAATAAAACCTCCCGTTGCACCTGAGGCTGCTCCGGCAGTTGCCCCAGCAAAGAAGCCCGTACCTCCTGAGAGCGCGCTACCAACTCCAGCTGTGGCCAAGCCTGCGGCCCCTCCAATAGCAAATCCTCCCAATGCTCCCCAAAACATGCTCGTCCCATTCTGTTGAGCCATCTTAGCTCCCTGATATGCTCCTACACCTGCGCTTACTCCCACGGCTATTTTTGCAATAAGAGGTAATGCTGCCCAGAAGAACTCTCCATTTGGATCCGTACCAAAATGCGGCATATTTCCCATTCCTGTGTAGGGTGAACTAAACTGCCCTGCAGGATCCACCGCAAAGAATCGACCTAACACCGGATCGTAACTTCGACTTAAGAAATCGTAATATCCCGTCAAGCTATCATAGGAAGAATACGAAGATTGATACAGCATGCCCGGATCGATGTACCCGGGTGCACGCCAGGAATTAGCGGTACGTAATCCAAATGGGTAATAGTCGTTGATCTGGGATACCTTGAAGCTACTGGTTGCGCTGCTATGCGTGATCTTCAGGTCGTCGAAGAACACATCCTGATCAACATCCGTTTCATTCACTAAATACACAAACAAGTATCCCGGCTGATCAAATTTGAGCGTGCCGCTCTCATACCTGGCAAACTTGCCCAGGCTTTGCTGGGTCACCTCCTTGAAGTTAGAACCAGATTCTACAAAATTGTAATTAGCATCAAAGAATAAATACTGAAGATATGCTCGGGGTTCATTTTCCTCTGCTCCACTGAATATGTTGGCACTTCCCAGGTTCAGCGCGTCTGCCAGTGAACTTCCTTGACCTTCCATTCCGGTTCCTGTTCCTGCTACATTGAAGGCATTCAATATCGAGTTTACCACGCCATCAATCGGAGTATTATTTACGAACTCATCTTTGTATTTAGCCCATACTTCAATATCCACTTCGTCATTCGCTGCGATGGTCAACACCTTGGCAGGGCCCACTTCGCGTCCGGGTATGGCTCCATTCAAAGCGATGCTTCCACCACCCAATGGGGTGTGATTTTCTGCTGTACTTCGAATGGCATCATTGGGGAATTTAAAGTGACTTTCCTCGCTCGCTTTTCTTTCCACCTCCATGGTTGCCACGTAAACATTTCGTTCCGGTAGATTTCCAAAAGCCACCCGATTGTTCCCCTGGTGATCGGTGATGAAGTACTCGTAGTGATATTGGTCATTTTGCTTGTATGCACGCCCTACTTCGGTGGCCACCTGATTGATTTCATCATCCAGGTACTCCACCAGTCCTACATAATCCACCCGTGCGATGGAGTTATTATCCGCATCCATAACCTCTTTGGCTAATCGATTTCTCGTTGCATCGTAGGTATAAGTAACCCGAGTGCCATCGTCAAAAGCAATCTCTTCCACTAGTTGCATGTGGTTATAGCTGATACTGACAATCTCTTTGGTTAAATCTGAGGTCATGTTGCCCATCGCATTGTATGAGTACTCAGTGATTTTTCCATTGTCGGTAAACACCTTATCATCCATTCCTAAAGCTTTGTTACTGCTATCATCTACCGCTTTCAGTTTATTGGAGTGAAGGTGGTAGAAGTAATGGATGTCATCTATTTCAACGCCATCACTGTTTCTGGATAATGACTGAATATTGCCATTATCATCATAAGAGCTCACACTCATGCTATAAGCTCCAACCTGGTCATTGAGTGCAGGGCCAGCAGCAAACTGAGTGGATTTTAAGCGGCTTTGGTTATCGTAATTAAAAGCGATGGCGGTTTTAATTCCCCCCTGTGGTCCCCCCGAGGGGACAGATGTTGGTGTGATATTGGTAGCATTAAAGACCATCGAATTCACCATGCCATCAAAACGAGGAGTGGTAGGTGTGCCATCAATGGTTGCGGTGGTTTCAAAGAAGTACTCCATACCAAACAGATCATGCTCTCCATCACTCAGGTCTGCATCGTTGATACGTGTCATGGAACCTTGCAAGTTGTAACGATAATCAACCGACTGCAGGTATGAGATTCCTTCATCCTCTGAATGCAGGTTCTTCTCAACTAATTCACCTAAGACATTGTAATGGTAATCTCCGATCAGGATACGATCACCACCGTCCAGTGTTTGCCAGGTTTTAAGAAGTTGTCCGTTGTGAGCATATTCGTATTCACTCAGGATTGTTACAGCATCAAATGAACTGGTATGTTCGACCAGCATCTTCTGAAGCTCCCCTTTCCAATCCAGGTCATTGGTCAGTCGGTCCGTGCCTCCTTTGTGATTTTCTGAAATGGTCTGAATTCCTCTCCCTCTCTCATCATAATACACCACCGTGTTTAGCCAGGTATCTGTACCTAGTACTTTCACTTTACTTCCGGTGGAACGATCCAGTGCATTCAAATTAGGTGTATTGGAGAATCCTGTAGAATTTGAAAATGCATAATTATGTCCTTCTGCGTCCCAGTTAGGGTACGTCATAAAATCATAATTATCAAAGTAGTTGATCGTATGGAATTCATATTGATCAGCACTGTAATCTGAGTTAAGGTCAGGGAATGTTCGATACTTGGTATATCCCCTGGCACTGTTCGAATTCACCACTTCAAACCTGTTGTTTTCAGCTGTAATGGCATCAAGTGATACCTGTAGCTGATCCCTGTCTCTGGAATCCTCAATCTCTCCAGACATGATCTGGCGATTCAATGCATCGTACTTGAAGAAAGTCCATGATTTATTGCCATCGACAAATTGGGAAGCATGTCTGGTCAAGGCTATCCTGTTCCAGTGGTCATATACGTATCTCACCCAACCGGCACCAGGCGCACGTTCATCAGTCATTCGTCCTTTCGAATCATAGACATATTGGAAAGCAAGTTCATTTACCTGATCTTGTGTTGGTGTAGCTATTGCTGCCAGCAACGGAGGGATAACAAATCTTACTCTTCCAAAATCGTCATACACATTGTATGATCCGACCCATTTCTTTAGGTCCTTGTCATAGATTTGTGATGTGATTGTACGTCCTCTTGTATCTGTTACTTTTCGAGATTTTCTTCCTTCTACGTCGGTGACAGATGAAATGAACAACTCATTATAAGCATAGGTGCCTTTTTGTTTTGGCAATCCATTTTCGATGGTCCATTCAATAACCGGAGTATATATACTCCAGGGTTTGTCTACCGCTTTGGAAGGATCATAAACCGTGTGATTATAGAGCGTCTTCTTATCACCATCGTGCCAGGCTTGCCCCGGGGCGATTACAGATTTTACCCTGCCACGGGCGTCCCATTCTGTTTGTGAGAAGGGTTTGCTATCATGCGCAATATCCGAGTAGTCAGATTTGCTAGCGTCATAAAAATCAGCTTGTTGTAAGATTGCTTCATCAGGGTCAACAAATTGCCCCGGTACCAAGGAAGCTTCATAGTAAGTCAGATATGATTTCTCTTGACGCCCCTCGGAATTATATTTATTGAATTGAATGACATCTTCAAAATCCTGCCCCGCCTCTACAGCTACCTTCATGGTCGGTCTGCCAACCCCATCTGTGTACGAATATGACATGGACCTTTCTGTGGCATCCATCACAGAAAGTTCATATTGAGACTTTACCGGAACTTTTGGTACTTCTACTCTTACAAAGTTTTGATCCAATGAAGGCGGTAGGTTACAGTTTTCGTAGAAGCTAAATGAGATGCTATTGGTCTCATAATCGATGGGCGTACACCGCTGTAGGTATTTCACATAATAGGTGTATCCCTTTTGAACAGGAATGGAAAGCTTGTTTTTAATTTTTCCAAAATCGATTTCATCTTCTTCTCCACTCTTAGAACCAAAGAGGTGTGTTCTGTTGGTGTTTACTTTCGGACCAGGTGAGTAAACAAACTCCACTAAATCGCCCGGACATCTTTTATCCGTTGAGGCACTGATCGATCCCAGTTCACTGCTATCAATGACCTCATACACTTTAATGGTAACCTCACCTGACAATTTCCAGGTACTACCTGCCGATCGAACCCTTCTGCGGAAACGCGTATCGGCGGTCAACGTGAAGTCTGGATTGTAACTCTGGTATTGAGTTCCCCTTACCAGCTGAATCCAGCTGGAGCCATCAAAATACTGCCATTGATACTCATAGGTACCATCTCCGCCTGTTGCAGCAGTTCCGGTTATTTCTGCTACATTGCTTCCATGACAAGGGTCTGCCTTATTGTAAGCAATAGAGCCCGGATTCAAGGCCGGAAGCACTGTGACACTAATAGTCGCAGAAATTGCCGTCTGATCATCCGATTCCACCACACGATGATAGGTGGTCGTCCCTAACAGCCGAAGATCAGGCGTATAACTTGCTGTATTCCCGCCCTCGACGTTCTTAAAATTGTTTAGAGTTTCGTTAGTAATAACAGGATCTGATCCACCTCCTTCAATTGGATCTAAGCCGTCTTCTATTAACAGGTTAGGGAGTAGCCTTCGCCATTGGTACGAATAACTACCATTCCCGCCGATCGGATTTGTCAACGTCAGCGTTGGTAATGTACAATCGTAGCAGACTGTAAATGATTGCGTGATAGGTTCTCCTGGTTTTAGTTTTACCTGCACCTTCTCCGGACTGGTCTCTGTAAACTCTCCACAATCATTAGTCACCCGTCGTTTGAAGAACGTCGTGTAATCCAGGACACCAGGGTTCAGTGACTCAGTATTGGAATTTGCAATAGGAGCATACGATCCCAGTACCTTTTTAAACCATTGGTAATCAAAGTTTGAACTGGAAGTAACGGTAGTTCCATTGATCGTTTGGGCAGATGTACCTGGATCAACTATAGGGCCTAAATAAGAGATGCTACCTGCCTCCGGTATCTCGACCAGATTCACCGTAATCGCATTTGAAATCTTGGTTACTCCTCCCGAAACAACCACCCTTCTGTAACGCGTCTTAAACAATTGATTGTCAGGATCATAACTTTCATTAATCGCTCCTGATATATCCGTCCATCCAGTCCATTGATAAATTGCTTCTGATGGTGACGGAGTTGGCTCACCACCTTCAATTGGAAGAGGCTCCTCTGTTGATATAATTTCAACCGGCCTGTATTCATTCTTCTGCCACTGGTACTGATAGTTGCCTTTGCCTCCTTTAGAAGGTGCAGTACTTGAAATAATTCCAGGATCACCATTGGTGCAAATGACTTGATAACCAGATATCGAACCAGGAGAAAAGTTCACATCTATCGTCACCTGACCAGAAAATTTGGTCTCTCCACAAGATTTTACTCTTCGCCTATAAGTGGTTGTGTAGTCTATTCCTGCAGGGGGATTATAGTTCTGATTGGTCGCACCTGATATATTGGTAAAAGAAGAGGCTGTCCCCACTTTCTTTTGCCATTGATAATTATGGGTTATTCCACCGGTAGCTGTTGTACCGGTAATCGCTTGAGGATCTCCATCGGGGTTGACGGCCCCTCCTGAATAAGTAATTGATCCGGCAGTCAAAGGAGCTGATACCGTGTAACTTTTAGCTGATGTATAAGCAACCTGACTCCCTGAAGTGACCTTTCTGCGATAGGTCATATTCATATTCAAAACTGGAGGATCAAATGTTAGTCCTGTTTCCCCCGGCAGGTCATGCCAATTGCTTTGCAAAGTAGAACCTCCTCCCTCGAGACCAGGCTGCTGTAATTCAGAGAAAAACTGCCACTGATATTGATAATTACCTACACCTCCACTGGCACCCGCTGTACTACTAATCACTCCTGGGTTGGATCCACGACAGATCGTTTCACTTCCTGATGCAATTGAACCAGGCTGTAAATTCACAGATATCGTCACTTCATTCGATGTTGCTGAACTACCACAATTGGTGGTCGCGATCCGCTTGAAGGTTGTTGTGCGTGTAAGTGATCCAGACTGGTAATTTTGGCCTGTTGCCCCGGAGATGGTGGAGTATCCTCCACTCGTCTTCTTCTGCCATTGATAACTCACTGAGCTTCCGCCTGATGCAACTGTCCCGTCAATTCTTCCGGGTGTAGTGCCCGGATTTATCGCACCCCCGGAATATGAAATTGATCCGGGAGAAGCATCTGAATAAATGTTCTTGGTGATGACATTGCTATACTTTGTAACTCCTCCTGATACTACTTTCCTTCTGTATTGTGTCTTAAAAGTGATAGGGCCAGGATTGTAAGAGGTACCTGATGCTACATGAGTCCAGCCTGTCCAACTATATACTGTTGACGAACTGGTAGAGCCGCCTCCTTCCAGCCCCGTTGGCGTCAGTGTTGAAGGTCTGTATTCACGCTTTTGCCAGGTATAGCTGTATCCACCCTTGCCACCTGTTGCCAAAGAACTGCTCGATATGTTTGATGGATCACCTCCTGAACATACGGTTTGATTGCCGCTAATGCTACCAGGATGAAAGTTTACATTGATCGTGATTTGATTCGAATATTTCGTTTCTCTACAAGATTTTACCCTTCTTCTGTAAGTAGTCGTATAATCCATTCCGGCAGGAGGATCATAGTTTTTCCCTGTTGCTCCAGATATGTTGGAAAAAGAAGTAGCTGTTCCTACTTTACTCTGCCATTGATAGACGGGAGATATTCCTCCGGTTACCGTGGTTCCGCTAATCACCGGTGGGTTTCCATCCGCATTAACAGAGCCACCTGAATAACTAATTGAACCTGCTGTCAAAGGAGCTGATACCGTGTAACTTTTAGCTGATGTATAAGCAACCTGACTCCCTGAAGTGACCTTTCTGCGATAGGTCATATTCATATTCAAAACTGGAGGATCAAATGATAGTCCTGTTTCACCCGGAAGGTCATGCCAGTTATCCTCCAGCGCTGAACCGCCTCCTTCGAGACCAGGCTGCTGTAATTCAGAGAAAAACTGCCACTGATATTGATAATTACCTACACCTCCACTGGCTCCCGCTGTACTACTAATCACTCCCGGGTTGGATCCACGACAGATCGTTTCACTTGCTGATGCAATTGAACCAGGCTTTAAATTCACAGATATCGTCACTTCATTCGATGTTGCTGAACTACCACAATTGGTGGTCGCGATCCGCTTGAAGGATGTTGTGCGTGTAAGTGATCCAGACTGGTAATTTTGGCCTGTTGCCCCGGAGATGGTAGAGTATCCTCCACTCGTCTTCTTCTGCCATTGATAACTCACTGAACTTCCGCCTGATGCAGCAGTCCCGTCAATTCTTCCGGGAGTAGTGCCTGGATTAATCGCTCCTCCAGAATATGAAATGGTTCCCGGAGAAGCATCTGAATAAATGTTCTTGGTGATGACATTGCTATACTTTGTCACTCCTCCTGATACTACTTTCCTTCTGTATTGTGTCTTAAAAGTGATAGGGCCAGGATTGTAAGAGGTACCTGATGCTACATGGGTCCAGCCTGTCCAGCTATATACCGTAGATGAGCTGGTAGAGCCGCCTCCTTCCAGACCCGTTGGCGTCAGTGTTGAAGGTCTGTATTCACGCTTTTGCCAGGTATAGCTGTATCCACCCTTGCCACCTGTTGCCAAAGAACTGCTCGATATGTTTGATGGATCACCTCCTGAACATACGGTTTGGTTACCGGATATTGAACCAGGTTTGAGATTAACGGTAATGGTAACCTGATTGGTGTATTGATTTTGTCCACATGAAGTAACCCTTCTACGGAAGACCGTTGTTTTATCAAGACCTTGTGGCTGATAGTCTCTAGACGTAACACTAGACCCTAATCCGGTTGGTATATTTGAAAATGAAGTTTCTGTTCCACGTTTCCACTGCCATCTGTATGAAATTCCGTTACCTCCGGTGGCTGTTGTTCCGCTAATCTTAGCAGGTGTAACGCCGGGATTTACCGCACCACCTGAGTAGCTGATAGAGCCTTTATTTAACGCAGATGAAACTGAATAGGAAACAGTATTACTATATGCCGTTTGAGACCCAGAGACTACTCTTCTTCGATAGGAAGTGTTAACATATAGTTTTGGTGGATTATAGGTTGATGAAGTGGCACCAGAAATATTACTCCAAGATGAGCTAGTAGATCCACCCTCTAAAGTAGGTTCTTGAAGAACGGGTCCATCACTCATAATTTGCCATTGATAACTATAAGATCCACTCCCACCAGAGGGTGACTGAGAATTAGTGATAGTGCCTGGATCAGATCCATTGCAGATTGAGGTACTTGTTGATGCAACAATAGACCCTCCATTTAGCGGGGATGTAACACTAACAGATTTAGTTGATGTATATAAACTTCCGCTCACCGAGGCGGTTACTCTTACCCACCTTGAACCTGCAGATGTCCATTTAATAGAAACCGAAGTTCTACTTTGCGAGGTGATTTGTCCTCCTGAAACTGTGTAGCTGGAAGAACTATGAAGACCACCTGAAACACTGACTGTATAACTTTTTATTGAATTTAGACCGGCAGAACCAGGTCCACTTAGGCTAACTGTGGGCGAACCACAATTTAAGCAATCATCAATGGGTTGAATTTGTCGAATCTGGCCATAGGCAAATGCGGACACAAGTAGTGCTATAAGCACTACTGCCTTTTTGGTGAGTATCTTCATGTACGATTAGGTTAGTGTAGGTAGTCAGACTACCTGCTGCAAATATATTTTTATTTTCTAAACAAATATGAAGCCGTTAATTAATATTTTAACAGTCCCTATTTAGAAAAACAAAACAGACCAAAACTATGTCGTAGTAACCTCAATAATTTAAAGTTGATGCAACACTCATTTTGATATTAATCAATGACAAAAGAAAATAAAACAAGTAATGGATTGAAGGAAAACTTACCTAAATGAATAAAGTGTAGGATTCTAAGGACGAATGGTTACTTCCATTGAACGAATGGTCAGACTTGAAGCGTTAATTAATTCCATACGCTACAATTGGTTCAATTAAAAGGCACAAAAAAAGGGAGTCTCTCGACTCCCTAATTTCTTTATCGGTTTCGGTTGTTAATCGATTATCCTTTGTTTTTGATGTCTTGAACTTCTAGTCTGATCTCTTGCGCTAGGTTTTTCATTTCCTGCATACCTTTTCTTACACGAGTACCGGCGGCATTGTTCCCTTTGTCATAAAACTTTTCGAAATCAGCTTCTAGTGATTCAACCATTGACTTAAGTTGTTCAAATCTTTTCATTGTTATAAGGTAATTAAGGTTATCGATAAAATTTAAAGTTCTGGCAATATAGGCCTAAAATCAATAATAAACAGTTTAAATGATAGAAATATTAAGATTTTGCGACCATCGCACCTTCTACTCCTGCTTCTTTATAAACTCCACTATTCAACTTCTGCTTGACAGCTTCAAAAGCATTGAGCGTTTCTTCTACATCTTCCAGTGTATGCATCGCAGTAGGTATAATTCGTAGTATCACCATGCCTTTCGGTATCACCGGATACACCACCATTGAGCAGAAGATTTTGTAGTTTTCACGAAGGTCCACAACCATGTTACATGCCTCAAGAACGTCACCGTTCATAACTACCGGAGTTACCGGAGAGTTAGTTGATCCAATATTAAATCCACGCTCTTTAAAGCCGTTTTGAATGGCATTAACAATCGTCCAAAGCTTTTCACGCAGCTCTGGCATGGTTCGCAGCATTTCTAGTCGCTTTAGACCACCTATTACTAATGGCATTGGAAGGGACTTGGCAAATATTTGCGAACGCACTTTATATCTCAGATGATTGATTACATCCGTAGGTCCCGCAATAAAGGCTCCTATGCTTGCCATTGACTTGGCAAACGTAGAGAAGTAAATGTCTATTCCATCCTGGCAGTTGTAATACTCACCGGTACCTGCTCCTGTATCTCCCATGGTACCAAAGCCATGAGCATCATCCACCAAAAGTTTGAAATTGAATTTTTCTTTCAGCTTCACAATATCATCAAGCTTTCCGGTATTTCCGGTCATCCCGAAAACACCTTCTGTGATCACAAGTACTCCACCTCCTTGCTCATCAGCAAGCTTAGTCGCTCGCTTCAGTTGTTTTTCACAATTTTCAATATCATTATGAGGGAACACAAATCGTTTACCGATATGCATCCGCAGTGCATCAATGATACACGCGTGGCATTCAGCATCGTAAACAACTACATCTTTTCGGTCTACCAATGCATCAATCACGGACATAATTCCCTGATAGCCATAGTTCAACAGCATTCCGGTAGGTTTGCTTACAAAATCCGCTAGTTCTTGCTCCAGCTGGTCGTGATAGTCTGAATTACCCGTCATCATACGGGCACCCATCGGATATCCTAGTCCCCATTTCTCAGTGGCCTCCGTGTCAGCTTTTCTAATTTCCGGATGATTGGCCAGCCCCAGGTAGTTATTTAAACTCCACGCCAATACCTCCTGACCTTTAAACTTCATCCGAGGTTGAATCTCTCCTTCCAGCTTTGGAAAGAAGTAATAATTTAAATCCTGATCCAGATATGAATACTGACCTAACGCACCTTTATCACTGAGTAATTTCTCAAATAAATCCATTTACTTGTGTCTCTTTTTCAAACAAGTTGCAAATTTAGCAGGAATGTACATATAATGAATGTTGGCTTTTCAATAAACTTGCGCTAACGATAGAATTATGTCTATAAAGAAAATATTAGTAGCTAATCGAGGTGAGATCGCGATTCGGGTGATGCGATCTGCTAAAGAACTGGGAATCAAAACAGTAGCCGTATACAGTGATGCAGATAAATTGCTTCCACATGCGTCATATGCTGATGAGGCAGTAAATATTGGTCCGGCTGCAGCTTCCGAATCTTATTTGGTTCAGGATAAAATTATTGATGCATGTAAGCAAACGGGCGCGGATGCCATCCATCCTGGCTATGGTTTCCTTTCGGAAAATGCGTCATTTGCAGAGCGGGTGGAGAAAGAAGGCCTGATTTTTATTGGTCCATCACCGGAAGCAATACGCATCATGGGTGATAAACTCACCTCAAAACAGACGGTGCAAAAGTTTAATGTGCCCCTTGTCCCGGGTATGGATGAGCCCATCAGCGATGTGCCAAAAGCCAAAGAGGTCGCTGACGAAATCGGCTATCCCGTAATGATCAAAGCCAGTGCCGGCGGAGGCGGAAAAGGCATGCGTATCGTGCATGATCCTAAAGATTTTGAAGAGCAGATGGATCGGGCAATGAGTGAGGCACGCAATTCATTCGGCAATGATGAAGTGTTTATTGAAAAATTCATCTCCTCTCCTAAGCATATCGAAGTACAAATACTTGGGGATCAGCACGGAAACATCATCCACCTTTTCGAACGTGAATGCAGTATTCAGCGAAGACATCAAAAGGTCATTGAAGAGGCACCTTCTGCTCTACTTACACCTATACGAAGAAAGCAAATTGGTGAAGCAGCTGTCAATGTTGCAAAATCTTGTAGCTACTATGGTGCTGGAACGGTAGAATTTATTGCTGATGAAAACTTCGACTTCTACTTTCTGGAAATGAATACCCGCCTGCAGGTGGAGCACCCGGTTACAGAGCTTATTACCGGCATTGATTTAGTAAAGGAGCAAATTGCAATTGCCAACGGTAAAAAGTTAAACCTCAAACAGGATGACCTTTCCATCAACGGACATAGCCTGGAAGTGAGGGTTTATGCTGAAGATCCGGAAAACAACTTTCTGCCGGATACAGGAAAACTTAAAACGTATATAAGACCACAAGGTGCTGGCGTTCGTGTGGACGATGGATATGAGCAAGGACATGAGGTCTCTATTTACTATGACCCGATGATTGCTAAACTCATCACATATGGAAAGGATCGAAAAGAGGCCATTGACAGAATGAGAAGGGCAATCGAAGAATACCAGATCACTGGCGTGAAAACGACCCTTTCGTTTTGTGATTTTGTATTAGGCCACAAGGAGTTTGTTGACGGATCATTCACGACCAAGTTTGTGGAATCACATTATGACCCGGAGGTATTAAAAAAAGAGACTTCCAGAGAGTCCGCTGAGGTGGCAGCTCTGGTTGCTAACGAACTGATGAATCAAACTGCTAAAAAAGTCTCAAAAGCGGATCAAAAGAGTGCCGGAAGTAAGTGGAAAGAAAGAGCACGTAATTAATGGCAGAGATCAAGCCCCTTCGTGCATGGAGATATACCGATGACCTGATAAAGGACATAGACAAACTGGTGTCTCCCCTTTTTGATGTGGTATCCGAAAGCCAGCGAGAGGCACTATATCAGGAGGAGTACAACAGTATTCACCTTTCAGTGCCTAGAGGAGAGGATTCTATCAATGGAGCAGCAAGACGTCTAATCAACTGGAAACGAGAAGGCATCATCAGACAGGATGAGCTTCCAGCCATCTACGTTTACTATCAATATTTTACATTACCTGGAAGTGACAGAGAGCGCATCAGGAAAGGATTTATTGCAAACCTCAAGGTTTACGATTGGCCGGAAAAAGTACTACTCCGCCACGAAAACACTATGCCTTTCTCCGTCAATGACCGGATGGACATACTGGATAAAACACAGCTGAATGTGAGTCCGACACATGGGTTATATACAGACCCCACGCACGAAATAGAGGGTTACCTGGATGAAGCCATGATGGATCCGCTTTATGAAACGGAAGACTATCAGGGCGTGCGCGATGTATTTGGAGTGATCCATGATGTGAAAATAATCCGCCGTATCATGGAAATTCTGGAAGACAAACAAATCATTCTTGCTGATGGTCATCACCGCTACGAGGGGTCTCTGCTCTATCAAAAAGAGCGAGCTAAAAATAATCTTAAACATACAGGTAAGGAAGGATACAATTACCATCTCATGTATTTCACAAATACAGAATCGGATGATTTAAGAATCCTTCCAACGCACCGGGTGGTCAAAGACCTGCCTGATTTCTCCAAGGAAGAATTGTTCAGAAAACTGGATCAATATTTCTTCATTAAACCCATAGAAGAAGCCTATGATGTCAATGAGGTGATCTTAGGTAAGAAATGGGCCTTTGGATTATTGATTGGTGATGAAGCCTTCAAGATTCGCTTGAAACCGGAAATGATCGATACGATATCATGGGATTTTCCGAGAACGATAAAAGAACTCGACCTGACTGTGATGCATTATTTCGTCTTTGAAAAGTGTCTGGGAATTAAAGGAAAAGATCAACGAGGAAGCAAGAATCTAATTTTCGAAAGGAACTTTACCAAATGCCTGCAATCAGTTCTAAATAAAGAAGCACAGTGTTCAATTATTACGAAAGAAATTTCCATTGAAACCGTAAAAGAAGTGTGCTATAGTGGGTATACGCTTCCTCAGAAAAGCACCTATTTTTATCCAAAAGTGATTTGCGGTTTCCTGTTCGGGTCCATAAAAGAAGACGAATTCAATTCTTTCTTTGATGAAGCATTTCAATAACCTCATCCTCGCATCAAAATCACCACGAAGAAAACAGCTTTTGGAACAGGCTGGATTTGAATTTGATGTTAAAACGGTGGAGTTTGAAGAGATATTTCCGGATCATATGGATGTTGTCAAGGTTGCCGAATACCTGGCAGTTGAGAAAAACAAAGCTCACCGAAAAGCTTTTCAGAAAGGAACGATCATTACGGCTGATACAGTTGTAATCTTCTCTGATACTATCCTGGGCAAACCCAAAGACAAAGCAGAAGCAAAACGGACACTAAAGATTCTATCAGGAAAGATCCACCAGGTAATGTCCGGTGTATGTGTAAGTAATGAAGAAAAACAAGTATCCTTTTCTAATGTGACAGAGGTTAAATTTCATGAGCTGACAGATGAGGAGATCGAGCATTACGTTTCAACTGCCTCCCCCATGGACAAAGCTGGTAGCTATGGTATCCAGGAATGGATAGGCCTGATTGGTGTAGAATGGATCAAGGGTTCCTATTTCAATGTCGTGGGATTACCTGTGGATCAGGTTTACAAAACATTGATCACAGAATTCTAAAAAAAAAGCCCCGATTAAGGGGCTTAAATTTCGTATTCAACAATTGATTAATTACCAGTATAAGCTCCTCGCCTTGTCACCAACCATTCATGTTCATATGGAGATGTAGCAATGGTAGCATTGATATCTAAGTCAACACTACTCAGGTATGCATCATGAAGTTCAGATTTAAGCAGAAAACCATTACTGTTGTTACCTGCCCATTCTACTGACCACATCTGTCCGGTATACCAGTTGGTTGATGAAGGTCTCTGTGCCATTAATATCTTCTCATTATCATCCGGCGCTGCTCCTTCAATAAATAGGCTGTGACCATTATTGTCTACTACTTTGTTTGTGATAGCATATACATCTTTCCCCTGATAGGTCGTTCTCACAAATCTCCAGGACATGGATGTATAATTTGAACCTGAGGACACATTAATGGTATATGTGGTTCCTCCATTATGAGTAATATCCAAATTATCAGCAGAGTACCCGTAGTTTCCATCAAATTCATAGTAGTAATTCTCAGAAAAGGCTTCCGTAGCAAAAGAAACGGATTGCTCGTCTGGCAAGAAATTGCCATTTGTATCTCTTATTTGGAAAGAGCCATAACCCGCTACATAAAAATTGTGGCCGGTCATTAAATCATCCAGTTCCCCTGTCGGCTCAAACGTCACCGTATTTCCAGAGATAGTAACATTACCACTCAATTGACCCGATCTATAGGAGTAAAGTGTGAATGCGTCCGCATCTACGAAATTAGGATCCAGTGTCTCGGAAAAAGTAATTACGATATTTTCACCTAAATACACCCCAGTCTCATCATCATTAGGGGTAATGCTCGTAATTGTTAATGGAGAATTAACGGTTGTAAAAGAACCTGATGCAGAACCGAATTCTAATTCCACTTCATTACCAGATAAATCTGTTATTCCTTCTTCAAAAATGCCATAATTATACATCAACTCTCCACCATCCAAATCTACGTTTGGAGTGATAATAATATTATTTCCACTTGCAGAAACAGTGAACGGCACATCGTTTCCATAAAGACCTCCACTTAAGTAAATATTATTACTTGAACCCTGACTTGGAGTGACAAATGAATTTATATCCATTGGTTCACTAAAAGTAAGTACTATTTCAGTATTCACTGAAACTGGTGTGCTCGTTCCATCAGGTGTCATCGATACCAGAGTTGGCGCAGTAGTGTCATTTTCCTCAGTAGTAAAACTCTTCGTATCACCATATACAATATCGCTCTCAGTAATAGCAAAAGCTTTTACGAAGTAATTGGTGTTGTCCGCAAAACCCGTTACGGAGACTGAAAATGATCCGGAAGTGCTCGTGGACGGATAAGCAAGCCCGTTTTCTAAATCAGGATTACCAACATTGCTTACAACTACGCCAGTAGATAAAACATTTTCTCCATCCACGCTCCCACCGAGGGTTGCTGTAGAACTTGTCACATTGGTCGGTGTACTTGTGAATACAGTCACACTTACATTATCTCCGTCTCCTTCCCCATCCTCACCACAGCTGATTAACATTGCCATTGCAAAAGCAATTGATACAAAGAGTACCAATCTAAATTTTCTTTTCATAATATTTGTTTTAAGCGATTTTTAGAGATTAAATCCCCTTCACAAGAATCGTTGATTCAGACTGGCTTTACTGTGAGATTTGAATCAAAGACTATCAAATTTGAATCAAGATAAGTACCATGAAATTCGTAGTTGATGAAAACATATCACCAATTGTTGCTGTAATATTGAGAGCTCATTCGCTGGATGCTGTACATGTAAATGAGATGAAGTCCCATCAAAAGCAACGAGTTGTGGATGATCAATTAAGGAGACTATCCATACAAAAAGGATATGTGATCATCACAAAGGACGATGATTTTGTAAAGAGCTATGTAAGCAGGAAAGTGCCGGACAAGTTGGTTTTTATTTATGGACTAAATGAAAAAGAGCCACTCCTCACTAGAATGAAAGAAGTGGCTCCTCAATTAAGTACTTTGCTAGAAACTCACGATTTCATTGAAATCAAAGAACATGAAATTCGCTTTCCTTTTTCGGGCTAGAACTCTACAATCACAAACTCAGTCCGTCTGTTTTTAGCCCTGCCTTCTTTTGTACTATTATCTGCGATGGGAACACTTTCTCCATATCCCTTCGCTATTAATCTACTTCGATCAATTCCGGCCAACACCATGTACTCTACTACTGATTGGGCTCTTCGCTGTGAAAGACTTTGATTGGTTGATTCAGCTCCAACATTGTCTGTATGACCTCCTACTTCTATTTTCATGGTTTTGTTGTTCTTCATCAATGTAACAGCTTTATTCAGTTCAACGTAACTAATGGGTTTCAATTCTGCCTTACCTACCTCAAAAAAGATGTTGTTAAGTACCACTTTTGTTCCTTTTTTGATTGGCTCCAAAGCAATATCATTGGTGATTTCCGCATATGCCGTATCTTTTGGTAACTCAAAGCTTTGAGAGTAGAAAAAGAATCCTTCTGCGTTGGCAGACACACTATAATCACGTCCGGCAGGAAGCACAACCAGGTATTCACCTGTTGCCTCATTACTTTTATTAGTAGCTATCAGCTCACCTGAATTAAGGTCTTCAATGAGAACTAATGCACTGAGCGGCTGCTTGTCTTCAGAGTTAGAAACAATACCTTGTACAACAATCGTAGGTTTTGGCTTCAATTCATCCGGCAATTCAGCTCTGAAAATATCAAAGTTGTTTTCATCCAGTCTTGATGACGCTAAATATGCATTTCCTGATGCTGAAATACTGAAATTAGTATCATTCCCGCTTGAGTTAATCGGTTTACCTAAATTCTTAGGTGTAGACCACTTTCCGTTTTCAAAGACTGTATAAAAAACATCAGCCCCTCCCATTCCTGGGTGCCCCGTTGATGAAAAGTAAAGTGTTTTACCATCAGCTGCTAAAAATGGGCTATTCTCGGTTAAAGGCGTATTGACAATACTTCCCAGGTTCTGTGGAATACCCCAGAGTCCGAGGTGATTCTTTTCAACCATATACAGGTCTGAGTTTCCGTACCCCCCAGGCCGACGAGAAGTAAATATGATTCGATTACCATCAGCATTGATCGTTGGCTGACTATCCCATTCCTCATCATTTACCACATTGCCCATGTTTTCAGGCACACTCCATGTATTTCCATTCAACTGTGTAATGTATAGATCACAACTTCCAATTGCTCCTTTCTCATCACAACGAACAAAAACCATATTCT
The DNA here is from genome assembly GCF_056161305.1 of Ekhidna sp. ABH4_415. NCBI lineage: Bacteria > Pseudomonadati > Bacteroidota > Cytophagia > Cytophagales > Reichenbachiellaceae > Ekhidna > Ekhidna sp. ABH4_415. The sequence continues at coordinate 39,479 of NZ_JBSWYW010000009.1, read as the reverse complement.
GACCATCACCGGTAAAAGCTGAACCAAAATCATTGGCCATTGAGTTTATGGGTTTAGGTAGTAACTCGGGATCACTCCACTGTCCATTTACAAGCTTAGAGTAGTAGATATCTTCTCCAAAATCTAGTTCTGCACTGTTTTCATCTTTGAAATCAAAGCCTCCTTGGCGTACGCTTGTAAAATAGAGTCTTGTTCCCGTGGGGTTTACTGAGGGCATATAATCTCCTGAGATACTGTTAACCGAAGCAATTGGCTCTGGTTCCGAGGTATTTGGTGGCATCTCCCTCAATTCCTGACTAATATCAATGTAATTAAGACGATTCATCGCCAAGTGAATAAGTTTTGCCGCCTTCGGACCCTTGGGGGCTCTATCAAGGTATCTTTTTATATAAATCCGCGCTCCTCTAAGATTATCTAACTCGATATAGGATTTCGCTATATCATAGTAAATACTGGAATTGTAGTCTGGCTTTACCTTTTCAAGATTTCGGTACGCATTTATCGTCTCCTCAGTCCTGTTTAAAAAATCGTAGGTCTTACCCAGGTAAAACCAGGCATCAGCATACTGCGGATTAATCTTGATGGCTTCCTTAAATTTTTCTATAGCCGTTTCATACTTTTGAAACTTTATAGCTTGCATTCCCTGATTGTATGCATCACGATGAGCCTGAGAGAATGCGAAGAAGCCGATAAGTAATAAAATGATCGAATAGCTGATTCTTCGGTATTGCATGGTTGTGTTGATTGATTATTGGACGAAATTTAGAAAAATAATGATAGAAATAAGATTCTTTCGTTAACCATAAGTAGTTTAAACACCAGAAAAAGTAACCCGATGAAAAAAATATTAATAATCACTCTGGTCTTAAGTTTGTCAATTTCACAATCGATGGCTCAAATTGGGACGCAGTTTCCTGAAATGGAAGCAGAAACTTTGACCAATGAATTTGTGGATCTTCCTAAAGACATAAATGGAAAATATAGCCTAATCGGTCTGGCATATTCGAAGAAAGCAGAAGACTACCTAAAGGGATGGTTTGAGCCTGTTTACAACCAATTCATTTATAAAAATCCAAATCCCGGACCTTTCGATTTCAGTTTCGATATCCACACCTATTTCGTGCCCATGTTTACAGGAGCAAAGAGACCAGCCTATAAGAAAGTGATGAATAAACTTAAGAAAACCATTGACGACAGAATGCAGCCAAATGTGCTGTTTTATAAAGGAACACTTAAGGCATATAAAGATGCACTAAATTTTGACGGCAAAGATTTACCGTACTTCTATGTACTAGACCCTAATGGAAAGATCGTTTATGCTACCTCAGGACGGTATAGCCAACGAAAGATGCAGGAAATAACAGATGCAGTTGAGAGTGCAATGGAGATGGAATAAATTTCTGCTCAATGAAACATATCAAAATAATCATAACTGCCTTTTCTGTGATTTTTATCCAATCTGCCTTTGCGCAAAGAAATTTTGTAACCATGGGACAAACTGTGGATGGCGTGCCTATCATGCTGGAATACAATATCGAGGGTGAGGATAAAAAAATTGAGGGGTCCACTTATCTGTTCGAAGAGTGGAAGCCTGTTGTTATCAAGCGAAGTAATGGAGTTCAATTTGAGGCACAAGCAGGCAACTACCATACTTATTTAAATGAACTGATTATACAGCTTGATAACAAATTTCACCGATTACATGACAGCAGACAAATTGAATACTTCGTGGTTGAGGAAAGAAAGTTTATCAACCTAAGCCTTAAACCTGACAAAACCATTTTTGCGGAATTGCTGGTTGATTCCGACAGAATTCAGGTATTTAAAACATATGAATGCCACATTAAAAAAGGCAAACCCAGTCAGGGAATAATAGATGCGACTAATGACGAGTATGTTCGCTATGAACAATATATAGTAAGAAGTAAAACAGATGTAACCAGAGTAAGTGAGCTAAAAGTGAAGAAAAAGGGAGCATCATTGAAAAATGATGATGTATTTCCAGAGCTAGCCCTCTTTCTAAAACAATTCAAAAAGGAGAATTTCAAGGATCACAGCAACCTCAAAAACATTCTCAGCCAGTTTTAATGGCCCCAGTTCATGCTTTGAACTGGAGCTATTTTATTAACTATTGGCTAATGGGATTCCCTTTAATATCCAGAATGATAGGATCTCCCATTCCTAACTTTCTTACCTCATCCAGCTGAGTAGCACCGTCTCCAACAACCAGATAAATCATTTCACTTTCATCCATATGCTGTTCAATCAACTGCTTATAATCCTCCAGTTTCATTGCAGTCAGTTCCGCCTGCTCTTTTTCCATGAAGTTTGGTGTCTTCCCGAATGTGCTGATCTCATGCAGCATAGTAAGCTTCGCTACAAGACTTTCAAATGACCGAGTGTTGGCTTTCAACACTTTGGTTTTTGTTATTTCTACATCTTCCTCTGAAAAGTTATCACTGTAGTTTGCAAGCATATCCTTCATGATCTCCAAAGATGGAAGTGTGGCATTTGCTCTAACACTAGTAGTGGCTGTAAATGGAGAGATTGATGTGCGCTGAGGGATATATGAATAAGCTCCATAGGTATACCCTTTATCGATTCTCAGTGTCTGGAACAACTGACCACTAGACCCTCCTCCTAACTTTTCATTGGCATATGTAAGCTCATTGTATTTAGAATGCATGCCGGAAATGGCCTGTTTGCCGATATAAATTACTGATTGTTTAGCCCCTGGAAAATCAATAAAATAAAGATTACCTGCTATTTCATTTTCCGGATCAGGATAATAGGCTAATTGTACATTCTTAGATTCCCATTTCATATCCATTAATTGATCCCTTACACGGCTTTTCTCAACACTTCCTGCCACATGAAAACTTGCAACAGCTGGTGAAAAGTTTGAAGAATAATAATTTTTCAGGTCATCTAGGGTGATACCCTCAACGGTTTCAAGTGTCCCCAAAGTAGAGTAACCAAGAATATGATCATCACCATATAATAATTTATTAAAGACAGTAGATGCTATCGCAGTAGGACTGGCCTCCCTTCCTTTCAATCGAGTGATCCTGGATTGCTTCAGGCGATCAAACTCCTTCTCGTCCCATCGAGGCTCAAGAATCACTTCCTTCACCAGATCAAACGTCTCTTCAAAATTTCTTGAAAGGCAAGAAGCAGAAATCGTTATCTCCTCAGCTCCTGCTCGTACGTCAATTGAGGCACCTAAAAGTCCAATAGATTCTTCAAGCTCCGCTGGAGTCTTTGTTTTAGTTCCTTCAGTTAGCAAATCAGCAAGCAATGAGGCAGCTCCGGATTTTTCAATGGGGTCGTGATAATGACCACCTTTCAACGTAACATCAAAGTATACAAGCGGCAATTCCGTGTTTTCAATACCAAACACCATCATGCCATTGTCCAGATTGTCACTCCACACCTCAGGCGACTTCAATAGGGGCAACTCACCAAAATCAGGCTCAGATCGATCATACTTTGATGGCGTTTTTTCATACTCTGCTACTTCTCCTCTGGACACGTTCTCAGCAGCTACATCAGCCACAATTTCTTCTTCCCATACTTCTGCTTTCTTTGCCCCGTCCACAATCAAATCCAACTGACCAGCTGGGACGAAACTCGTCATCACATAATTCCGCCCTTTGATATACTTGTTATAAACGCGCATCACATCCTCCGTAGTGACTGCCTGGGTCAGCTTCGCAGTTTTTGTGATGTAGCTGGGGTCTCCGCCAAATTCATTATCTATCACCAACTGGAATGCTTTGTTTAAAACCGTACTCACACCCTGGTAAAGGTTCGTTTCCAATTCTGCCTTAATTCGTTGCAGATCCTTTTCATCAATTCCATTTTCTTCAAATCGAATCAGGCCTGCTTCTACTGCCGCTTTGACACTATTAAGATCCGTATCTGCATTAGCTCTTATTCTAAAGATAAATTCGCCTGCTACTTCATTTGAACTTTGATAGGTAGAAACATTCGGGGCAAGTTTTTCCTCTTCAACGATGATTTGATAAAGGGGTGCTTTCTTACTACCACTTAGAAGTTGTCCCAACACATTCAATGCATACATGTCCTCATGGTAATCTTCCACCGTCGGATAGACCATTCTAAGCTCAGGTAGCTTTGCGAAGTTATCTTCAAAATAAAGAGACTTGGTCTCTTCCAGATTGACAAGCTGTGGCTTTGGATTCTCTACCTCAGGTCCTTTTCGAATCTCACCAAACCAGCGCTGAACCTTTTCTTTTGTAGCAGTCGGATCAATATCTCCGGCAATTACCAACGTCGCATTTCCAGCACCGTAATATTGCTCATAAAATTCTTTTACATCCTCGAGCGTAGCTGCTTGTAAATCTGGTAGTGACCCGATCACAGTCCAGCTATAAGGGTGTCCCTCAGGATACAGGTTTTTGCGAATGATTTCATCCGTGTAACCGTATGGTGCATTATCTACCCGCTGACGTTTTTCATTTTTAACCACTTGTTTTTCAGCTTCCAATGCATCTTCTGTTACCGTATTGATCATGTAACCAAACCGATCAGAGTCGATCCACAGAATTTTATCAAATGCATCCTTAGGTACTACTTCGTAGTAGATGGTGCCATCTGACCATGTTCCTCCATTTCTGCTTCCTCCCCATTCAGGGATCAGCTTTCTGTTCGCACCTCTTGGTACATTTTCTGAATCATTGAATGACATGTGCTCAAAGAAGTGAGCAAATCCCGTTCGTCCAGGTTTCTCTCGATTTGATCCAACATGCATCAGGGTCGCTACTGCAACGATAGGATCAGAGTGATCTTCATGCAGAACAACCTCCAACCCATTATCAAGGGTGAATTTTTCGTATTCAATTTTAAATTCTTTGCTATCCCTGCTTTCCTTCGTGCTACATCCCATTAATGACACTATCGTAATAATTGATAAGATGAAAGTGAGTCTCATAAGTGTTTAAATTTATTAGGCCCACAATTTGAGACATTCGAGTGAAAATGAAAAGCAAGATGTGATGATTGGTCAATTCCTTCTTCACAAAAAAACCCGCAGAATGCGGGTTTTTTATTAATCCAATAAGTTTGAAATTACTCTTCTGAGTCCTCCGATTTCTTTTCTTTGTTTGTGGATTTTGCTTCTACATCATCACCATCCTTTAGTCGTTTAGAAACGGCTAAGAATGGGCCTGATACCACTTCTGTTCCTTCCTCTACACCTGAAATAATCTCTATTCGGTCAAAATCACTAATACCCGTTTCAACCTCAGTTTTCACAGCCTTTCCTTCCGAAACAACAAAGACCACTTCTTTTACCTCCTCATCAGCAAGCTTGTCTGCTACTGAAGAGTCCTCTTCACTGTCCTTGTCGTCTTCGGATCGAGTCGTAACAGAAGCTAATGGCACTGTTAAGATATCTTTTTTAACTTCAGTGATTATATCAACACTGGCAGTCATTCCCGGACGGAAAGGGTATTTCAAACCTTCCTCTTTAATAAGATCCTGATATGAGCTGTTCAGTATCAATATACGAACTTCAAATTCCGTAACCGCATCCGCCGATACCTTATCATTCGCAGTATTAGCAATGTGAGTGACAATCCCTTTGAAGGTCTTATCCATGTAAGAATAGGAATCCACATCGATAATGGCTGTATCTCCCACAGAAATACGAATGATGTCGTTTTCATTTACATCTACCTGTACTTCCATTTTAGACAAATCAGCTATCCGCATTACCTCTGTTCCCTGAAATTGGGAAGTACCAAGCACGGTTTCACCAAGCTCTACAGGTAACTTGGATACAATTCCGCTCATTGGAGATGTCATGCTTGTCAGCCGGAGATTCTCACGTGCATCTGCTACTCTTGCCTGAGCACTACTTAAGATATATTCAGCAGCATTTACACTTTCCTTTGCCGACTCGTAATCCTGTTCGGCAATTTCATAATTGGCCACTGCTAACTGATAGTCTGCCTCAGAAATTACCTTTTCTTTATAAAGTTTTGTCTGTCGATTATAATCCTGCTCAGCACGTTTGAAGCCTGCAGCTGCTCTGGCCCTTGCTGCTTTCGCCTGAGCTAGTGCTGCTTTTTGCTGATTCAGACCCGCAACTGCTTGATCATAAGCAGATTGGAAGTTATCAGGACGAATTCTCAAAAGGAAGTCTCCTTTACTAACGCTATCCCCCTCTTCAATTTCCATTTCAATGATCTCACCTGAAACTTCAGGACTCAATGAAACTTCAACCACAGGCTGAACCTGACCGGACGCACTCACCTTCTCAATAATGGTGCTTTTTTCAGCCTTCGAAACCTCTACCTGAATTTTCTTTTTCTGCCCAACCCATCCTTGAGATTTGCCAATAACAGCAAATAGGATCAGGAATACGACCACTCCCCCGAGGATGTATAAAATTTTATTATTTGATTTTTTCTTCTTAGCCATGATTTTTTATCTAGTTACGTTGGCGATTGGTTTTAAAATGTTAATGGTATTCCCTGGTAGAATTCCAGAATCTTCTTTCGGAAGATATAGTCAAACTTCGCTCTGGATAAATCTGTTCTAGCCTGGAATAGGTTATTTGAAGCGAGTTGATAATCAACAAAATTTGCTGCTCCGTTATTGTATTGATTTTCTACTGCCCTGAATGTTTCTTCCAAAGAAGCCACCTGCTTTAATGACGCCTGATAGGTCTTGGCAGCAGCCGCCGCGTTTCTGTAAGCAGTTTCGATGGTTTGATACAAAATATTCTCTTGCTCCGTTCGGTTTATTTCGGCCTGCTGCAAGGAGATTTTAGATCGTTGTATATCTGATCTTGTTCTGAATCCATTGAAAATGGGGATATTCAAATTAAGTGATAACCGGGTATTCAGGTTGTTATCATATTGCGTGGAAAGTGGTATATCGTTTATCTCAACATCGGTAACAACTTCAGGCTGTAGGACATCTCCACCATTGCTGTCAATTAGACCGGTCGGTACGAAATTTCCGGTAGGCGTATTCATTATATCGACATCCTGAAATGCATCCGAATAATTGGTGCTGATCGATCCGCCAAGAGAAAGTGTTGGGTACATTGCACCTTTAGAGACATCCAAACCTACATCTGCACTCTCTACCCTAAGTTCAGCACTCTTTATCTCTGGCTGATTGGCTAATGCGACATTGTAAAGCTCCAAGATAGATGTCTCACCAATTTCTGCCTGATCTACGGTAACGTCTGGTATAACTATATCAATCTCCTCTCCCGGTGTGAGTAGCATTCCCTGCTTTAGGGTCAGTACTGCCAAGTCAAGATTGTTTTGTGCATTGATCAGGTTTACCTCATTTGTAGCTACCTGACTTTCAAGTTGCAACTTGTTTGCCAGAGGCAAGGCACCTGACTCAACCAAGAGTGTTGTTCTTTCCATCTGTTGCTGACTAGACTCCAACTGAAATCGGGCATTTTCAGCTAGCTCTTTATTGAAAATTACATTGACATAGTTCAAGGCTGTGTTTAATGAGATGTCATTGATCGCCTTCTGTCTGTCAAATTCAGAAGCTTCAGCATTCAGCTTACTTTGTCTAATGGAATTATGAACCTGTAAACCATTAATTAACGGTAAAGATGTGCTTGCACTCACACCATTAAAATTGATCCGTTGATCAATGAACTGGTTGGTGGTAGGGTCAATTCCTCTACCCCAGTTGTAGCCAAAATTTCCGTTGGCATTAAGCGTTGGGTATCGCTGAGCCTGAGCCTGCATCAGGTTTACCTGAGCCGATTGCAAGTTTAATTCACTCCGTTGCACCGTCAGGTTATTTTCAACGGCAATGTCAATGCATTCCTGCAAGGATAGCACACGCTTCTCCTGACTGACTGCTACAAAACATAGTAAAATCAGTGTGGTGATTAGTCCTGTTTTTCTCATATTATTTGTCTATATCCGGTATGTAGATGACCTTATGCACCCACTTCCTCTTCTTTAAATACTGTAGTGTTATATCGTCAATGCCTGAATCCATTTCCAGGATCAAACATGCCAAATCATTTTTGCCTTTTCGTGACACAGTCATGGTAGCGATGTTGCACTCATCCTGAGATAGCACCTCGGTAAAAAACGCAATACTACCTTTTACATCATCCGCTTCTATAATGAGCGTGTGCATGCTTGCAGTGAAATTCGAATCAAATCCATTTACTTCTTTGATGCGAATAACTCCTCCGCCACGACTTTCACCTAAAACTTCCACCTTCTTTTCGCCTCTCACTGCATTTATACGAACAGAATTAGGATGAAATGTACTTGCACTTCCTATTGACCTAAACTTATATTTCAGCCCTGCCTCTTCTGTCAAATCCAAGGCATTTTTAATTCGTTTATCGTCCGTCCGGAAATCCATTAAGCCAGCCAGAATCGCCCGATTGCTACCATGCCCCTCATACGTTCGAGCAAACGAATTATAAAATATGATATCAGCGTGCTCCGGCACTCCTCCTAGTATCTTATTGGTGACCCTTCCGATACGCACCACTCCTGCTGTATGAGAGCTGGATGGGCCGATCATTACCGGACCAATCATGTCGAATATTCCACTACTTTCTGCCATGAGCAACCGCTAGTTAGTTGACTATCTATTCATTTAAAATGTTACACAGCCACCGCACCTTTTATGTGCGGATGTGGATCATAGTTTATCAATTCAAAATCTTCGAACTTGAAGCTGAAAATATCCTTAACCTCAGGGTTAATCTTCATAGTCGGAAGATTTCGTGGTTCTCTACTTAACTGAAGGTGAGCCTGCTCAATGTGATTGCTGTATAAATGAGCGTCTCCAAATGTGTGAACAAAATCGCCTGGCTCAAGATCACACACCTGGGCTACCATCATAGTAAACAATGCATAAGAGGCAATGTTAAAAGGCACTCCTAAAAATACATCTGCACTACGCTGGTACAGCTGGCAGCTTAGCTTTCCATCTGCCACATAAAACTGAAACAAGGTGTGACACGGCGGTAAAGCCATTTCATCCACATCAGCTACGTTCCATGCACTCACAATATGCCTTCTACTATCTGGATTATTTTTAATCCCATCTATCAGCTTTTTTATCTGATCAATTTTCCTTCCGTCCGGTGTTTCCCAACTTCTCCACTGCACACCATAAACAGGACCCAGGTTTCCATCTTCATCGGCCCATTCATCCCAGATAGACACTCCATTGTCTTTTAAATACTTAATATTCTGATCTCCTTGCAGAAACCACAACAATTCGTGTATAATCGACCTCAAGTGAAGTTTTTTAGTTGTTACGCATGGGAATCCTTTACTCAGATCGAATCGCATCTGATAACCAAACACACTTTTTGTCCCTGTTCCGGTCCGATCACCTTTCTCGGCACCATTGTCCAGGATATGTTGCATTAGGTTCAGGTATTGTTGCATTCTGTTCGTAGTTTGGTAACAAAATTAACTTTTAAACGAAGAAACACTGAACCCACGATTAGATAAATATGTCGAGCGGTTGATAACCCCAAAGGGAAAGGTGATAATGACCAGCTTACTGGTAGCGATTACCTTGGTTTTAGGCTGGAATCTTCAATACCTGGCGTTTGATTTCGAATTTGAGCGGTTTTTCCCTAATAACCATCCAGACAGCAGAGCCTACGAAGAACATGTGGATCAGTTTGGCTATGACAATGATTATTTACATATCATTGTGGAGCGTGAGGAGGGAATATTTGATAAGGATTTTTTGCCGCTAGCTGCCGCATTCGAAAAATCCTTAGCAGGTATTGATGATGTTGTAAACGTCTACTCACCGCTTTCTCTTCAACACGTAGTTAAAAGTCCGACAGGTCTGATCATTTTTCCGTTGATCCACACCGATAGCCCTACAAGTTATCAAATCAAACAAGACAGCTCCAGAGTTTTTGGAAACCCTTTCTATCGGTCAGCTTTTAGCAACAGTGGAGATGCACTTAGCATATATATGCACCATGCACATTTTTCCGATCAGGCTCGTAGCGAAAAACTGTTGGAGGCCATCCGAAGTAAAGCCAGAAATTTTGGTATCAGCAATATTCGATTAGTAGGTAAGCTCAGTGCTTCTGGTGTCTTTATTTCCTATATCCAAAATGATTTCGGTAAGTTCTTGATTGGATCTCTGATGCTTAGTTTTCTGCTACTCCTACTGATTTTCAGAAACTTTAAATCAGCTCTGCTTCCATTTTTGATCAGCCTGCTTTCTATCGTTTGGTTGTTTGGTCTCATGGGGTTGATTGGGTTGAAGATCAACCTACTTAGCTCGCTCCTTCCCCCTATCCTGTTTTTTGTGTCCATGTCAGATGCGGTGCACTTGATGAATGCATTAAAAAAATCACACCAATTTGCCGGAGTTGCTAAGCTGAAGAATGCTCTTAGTATTGTCTGGACTCCTACACTTCTGACATCCATCACCACTGCAATTGGTTTTCTAAGTCTCATTTGGATAAACACTGAGCCAGTTCAGCTCCTCGGTGTATTTGCTGCTATCGGGATCATTTTTGCTTTTGTGATCACATTTACTTTTGGTTTACTGATTGCTTCCATCACCAACTTTTCTGCTGATAAAAGAATACTTGAAGTACCGGATAAATGGCTTAGTATTCTTGTCACACGGAAAAAACCTGTAATAGTCGTCTGTGGTCTAATTGTGTTGGCTTTGATACCTGGCATCACTCAACTTAAAATCAACTCCTACTTGTTGGATGATCTGCCTGAAGACTCACAGGTACGAAAAGATTTTGAGTATGCGGATGCCGAGTTGGGAGGGTCTAAGCCCTATGAAGTGAGAGTAGAAGTAGCTGATACTTCAATGTCCGTTTGGGACAAGCAGGTCATGGATGAGATCGTGAAAATTGAAGAATACCTGCTCAATGAGTATCCAATTGCTAAAGTTCAATCTCCAGCTACAATCATCAAATACCTGAACATGGTGGACAATGGAGGATTGAATGAACATTATAAATACCCGGAATCAGAAAGATCATACCATCGTACCATCAGCCTCAAAAACCGTATTGATCCAAAGCGTCTGGATAAGCTGGTAAATGAAGACGGATATGTTGGTAGATTGATTGGATTTTTTCCGGAACTAGGCTCACGAGAAACGGACATTCGAAATCAAAAAATGTTGAAACATTTCGAAGATAACATTGATCATAACATCATTAATTATCGTATTACAGGCACCACCTACCTTATTGATAAAAGCCATGAGTTGCTCTCTGTCAATCTCATAAAGGGTTTGATCACTGCAATTATTGTCATTGGGGTGATCCTGGGGATCTATTTTAAATCCTGGAAATTGCTCCTAATAAGTTTGCTTCCAAACATTATCCCACTCATCATGGTTGCTAGTATTTTGGGATGGTTTGGTATTTCGCTGAAGATGACAACATCCATCATTTTTACCATTGCTTTTGGAATTGCAGTAGATGATACGATACACATGATGAGCTACTACTTAAAAAACAAAAATGCAGATCCGGTGAAACGGATGGGCGACACGTTCAAGCACGCAGGCAGTGCTATGTTAATCACTTCAATTATCATGAGTGTCGGGTTTTCGCTTTACTTATTTTCCAATTTTGGCGCGACCTATTATTTAGGTCTATTTGTCAGTCTTTCTCTGCTCATCGCACTAATTATTGATTTAAGTTTATTACCCATTTTACTTATAACATTCAGAAAAAATGCTAACTAAAGGAGATCAAATTCCACAATTGAGCCTGGAGGATCAGGATGGCAAAATGGTTTCCTTTTCCGACCTGATTGGCAATCCTTTGGTGATCTACTTTTACCCCAAAGACAATACCTCTGTGTGCACTGCACAGGCCTGCGGATTCAGGGATAATTATGAGCAGTTTCAGGAGGTGGGTGCAGAAGTAATAGGGATCAGCAGAGACAGCACCGAATCGCATAAGAGGGTGACGAACAAGAGGAATCTACCTTTCCTTCTGCTTAGCGACCCCAAAAAAGAAGCACATAAGGCATTTAAGGTGCCTTCAGCTCTATTTGGATTGCTACCTGGAAGGGTCACTTTCGTAATTGACAAAGAAGGCAAGGTTGCACATACCTTCAGAGCTGACTTCAATGCAGATATCCATATCAAGGAAGCACTGAAAGTATTGAAAAAGCTCGATTAGTTATTCATCTTTCAAAACTTCTGCAGGATTCATCAGCGACGCTTTTGTCGTTTGGAATACCGAAATCACCAAAGAAATGAAGAGTAACAATCCAAAAGAAATCAGAAAGATATCTGCACTCATCGATATACGGTATTCAAAATCAGACAGCCACAGTTGCATGAGATAATACCCTACTGGAACGGCTAGTAAAAAGCCGATCATCAATAGCTTGACATACTTCTTTGTGAAGAGTAAAATGATCTGTGAAAGCGATGCGCCTAATACTTTACGAACTCCTATTTCTTTGAGCTTTTGTTCTATGGTAAACACCACAATTCCAAAGAGTCCCAATGAAGCTATAACGATTGTCAATAGCGTGAAAAATGACAATACTTTTCCAAAACGCTGCTCTATTTGATATCGAGATGCATAGGTTTCGCTGATCACCTCTTGCTCGTACGGTCTGCCAGGCACGAGTTCATTCCATATAGCCGCCAGCTCAGTAGCTACTTGTGACATATTTTCATCTGTTCCGGACACCCGAACCATCAGCGTAGTGAGTGGTCTACCCCAGCTTGCGGTTGATTTCTCATGGAACAATCCGAAAGGCTCAATCGGAGCATGCAAGCTCCAATAGTTGAAGTCTTTTATGATTCCGATGATGTGATACATGCCACTGTGGTTGCCAATCTTTTTATTCAAAGAGGTCTCGTCAACTGACCACCCAATGGCCCGAATGGCGGATTCATTCAAAATGACTGCAGCCGTATCGCTCGCATGCGTAAGATCAAAAGAACGTCCTACCAACAGCTCCATTTGTACCAGGCCTAGATAGTCTTCATCTCCTAAGGTGAAGTTCAACGGGATTCCTCCAGCTTCCGGTTCATCGGGAATGAACTGATCGCCGTTGTAAATTCTGATTGGGTTTGCATCACATATGGACGCGTCCATTACTCCGTCTAGCTGCTCCACTTTATTTAAGAGCGCCTCTTTTGGTGACCAATGGATGTTTTGTATGGCAATTAAATTCTCCTTAGTAAAACCTATATCAGCATTCAGAAAGTAGTTAAGTTGCTTGTAGATCGTTGTGGTACAAATGATCAAGAGGAATGAAAGTATATACTGCGTTACCAGCATCCCATTTCTTAGTCGTACACCTTTGGTTCCTGTTTTCAATTCCCCCTTCATGGCTGCCGTAGGCTTAAACGAGTTGAAAAACACAAAAGGATAAAAGCCTGAAATAGCACTTACTGTGAGAATCAGGAGCAGTAAAAAACCAATTAAAACGATCGGATCTACCACATCAAAAGAAAGGTTGGTACCCACCGATTGATTGATGAACGGCAAAAGGTATAACAGCACTACTAAAGACAAAACCAAGGCTATTGCACAATAAGTCAGCGCCTCACCAAAAAATCGTAAAACAAAGTCCCACTTACGGCCTCCTAACACTTTTCGCAAGGCTACATTTTTCGCTCTGGTCACAAACTGTGCTGTACTAAGATTGATGAAGTTGATACAACTTAAAATGACCAAAAACACCACAGAGGAAATCAGTGCAACGACAATCATGTTGCTACCTACATCTGACAGTCTATTGTAAATATTCTCTGAATGCAGGTATATGTCCTGCATAGGCTGCAGATACAACTTCCACTCCTTACCTGCCGCCAAGTATCCTTCCCAGTCATAGCCCATTACCTTGAGCGTCTCGAAGGTGTGCTTTTCTGGAAGTAGATTTACTTTTGCTTGAAGTTTATCAACGTCCACTCCCTCGTCAACCAAAATGAAGGTTTCGAACATGGTCCACATCCAACTCCAATTACTATCTTTCACCCGATCAATGCTGTTCATCGAGATCATTGCATCAAAATCTATGTAGGAGTTTTTACCCAGATCAGCCACAACGCCTGTTACCACATAGCTCTTGCGCATGGGTCCACCACCTAGATCTATCAGCCTTCCCACAGGATTAGCATCTCCAAAGTATTTCTTTGCAAGTGCTTCAGTTAGCACAATAGAATTGGGTTCCTTTAGCACGGTATGTGTATCACCTGCTACTAGCGGAAAACTGAACACATCAAAGAAGTTGGAATCTGCCGCCAGGATATAGTCATCATTAAAAAACCGTTCATGACTACCTATCATAAAGCGTAAAGGCATCAAATCAGGTGTATGCACACGAACCACCTGCTTTACTTCCGGAATTTCTTCATGAATGGCAAAACCCACACCCGGTCCGGTACTAGCAAATAAATTTGGGTTATCCTCACCCCAGATAAAGGTTTGATTGACGCGATAAATGCGGTCGCCTTTTTCATGAAAGTCATCGTAGCTCATTTCATTTTGAACATACATGTAGATGAGGATGGCTGAGAAGAAACCTACCGTTAGTCCAAGGATATTTATGAAGCTAAATAGCTTGTTTCTTTTGATTGACCGGAAAAAGAGTTTGAAAGGTGTTAGCATGAATACAATATTAGGTTATCGCCTTCCTAATTGTCATAAAGAATGCCAGAAATTTCAATCACCTGTATATCAATAACTTACATTATGGCTGAATCATTTAGCCTGTTCACTAATGGACGAATAGTGTCCAAAACTCGATGAATATTATATGCTTGAATAGTTCAATTTATTATAAGTAATATCATATTGATTAAATTGCTCGATCAATTAATTAATCACTATCACAATGTCGAACATCACCCTTAAAACACTTAAAAACCACCTAATTCACTTTTTATTCATTCTTTTAATTCTCAGCTGCTCTGAAGAACCCGTAGAGGGCACGGACGGAGTGGACGGAACAAACGGATTCAATGCGTTAGTCATGGTTGACGATGAGGCTCCCGGAGAAAATTGCTCGACCGGGGGTGTTAAAATCTCCGTTGGTCAGGATGCGAATGAAAACGGCGCATTAGACGCTGATGAGATCGCTTCTGTAAGTTTCGTTTGTAATGGCTCAGCAGGAACGGATGGAAGCGCTGGTCCAACGCTTTTTGCTCGTACCTCCCCGGAAAATCCTGGAGCCAATTGTGAAGCAGGAGGCACACTGGTGGAAATTGGAGCAGACACCAACGGCAATGCCACATTGGATGATTCGGAAGTACAGACTTCCTTTTTCGTTTGCAATGGAACTGACGGAGTAGATGGCGGCTCTGGAGGATCAAACGGGCTGACCAGCCTGATCAGGGCAACACCAAGCATATCATGCACAAATGGGGGTATCACTATTGAGATTGGTTTGGATGATGATGATAGTGGATCTCTTGATGCAGGTGAAGTAGATGCAATGTATGATATCTGTAATGGTTCAGACGGTTCGGATGGAACTAATGGTTCAAACGGTCTTAACACCTTGTCCAACGTAATTACAGAATCTCCGGGAGCAAATTGTGCGAATGGAGGAATTAGAGTGCAGCTCGGACTGGATTCTAACAATAATGGTACTCTGGATGCAGGAGAAGTTGTTTCGGATAACTACATCTGCAATGGTCAAAACGGAAGTAATGGGTCGGACGGTGGCGATGGCTCAGATGGAATTTCCAGCATCACCAAAGCTACTACTGAACCATCTGGCAGTAACTGTAACAATGGTGGGTTAAGAATTGACATTGGTATGGATGATGTAACCACCGACGGAATACTACAAAATGAAGAAATTGACTACACCTACTATGTCTGTAACGGAGATGACGGTGCAAACGGAAGTGATGGTGCAGATGGAAGTGACGGAGTGAGCACCTTTGTTCGAACGACCAGTGAGCCAAGTGGTGCTAATTGTGCCAATGGAGGTGTGAAAATTGAGCTCGGTCTCGATGCAAACGGAAATCAGGTTTTTGATTCCGGTGAGGAGTTTGGTAGTCCCATATACGTCTGCAACGGGAATGATGGTGTAAATGGAAGCGATGGAGCTGACGGTATGGATGGAAAAAGTGTAATCGTTACTTCTGCTCCAGCTGGAGCTTCGTGCACGAACGGTGGAACTACTCTTACTTTTGGTTACGATAATAATAATGATGGAGACCTGGCTGATTTAGGAGATGAAGTGCTAACGACATATACAGTGTGTAATGGATTAAATGGTAGTAATGGTGCTGACGGCAGTGACGGTGCAGATGGTTATAATACCATAATTTCAACTTCCACTGAAAACCCGGGGACGAACTGCCCAAGTGGCGGTTTAGCTATTCAGGTAGGGCTCGATATGAATCGAAACAATAGTATTGATGCCGGTGAAGAGGTAGGAACCTATTATGTATGTAATGGAGCTGACGGTGCGGATGGTTCCAATGGACTAAATAGTTTAGTGGCCATCTCATCATTCAGTGGATTCGCCAATGGGTGTACCAACGGAGGGCTGATTATCAGAACAGGGATAGACGATAATGGAAACGGAGTTTTAAATATTCCAGCTGAAGTAGATGATACGCAGTATGTCTGCAATGGAACCAATGGAACCGATGGTGCAGATGGTAATTCGGACGGTGTTTTTGAATTCTACTTTACCGAAGGCTTGTCTAACTATGGCGGTATGGTAGATGTAACCATCAATGGTCAGGATGCAAACGAATTCGGTACAACCATGAGTGTGGATAGAGGATCTGAAGCTAACATGACCTCCAACTCCATCCTCTACTTCCCAAAATTGAAAGATAATATTGAGGCAACAGTCAAAGATCCATATCAGGTGGTGGAAGCCATTCTTTATTTAAAACCGGTTGTTTTGGATGATAAAGCTAATCCTCCACTCAATGAAAATTGGATTGGCATTAAAACCCTGACGAAAGATGCTCCATTGGTTGCAGATGGCACGGCTACATGGGATACTTCGGACGGATCAAGTCCTTGGTCCTCTCCTGGAGCAGCAGTAACCGAGCTAGGTGGAGCCAATGCATACTCAGATATGTATAGATTACCAGCAGATTTTTGGTTTGAAGGTACCATTCCATTTCTGATCAGCAGGTCTGAAGTAACTCAGTGGTTAGCTGACCCTAATACCAACAAAGGCATGGTCGTTACCATGGTCGATGACCGCATTCCATATCGAATCGACTTGTCAAGTTCCACTTATGACGGGGATGTTTATTCCCGACCTACTCTGTACATAAAAGTAACTACGAATGCAGGTGGTAGGCTTTCGTCAGAGAATGCACATTATGAGTATTGGGCGTCTTTGACTTATGAAGAAAAACTTGCCCCACTAAGAAATCGCGATTAAAACCTAACCCAATCGCAAGCAAAAAGCCCCTCCGGCAAGGAAGGGGCTTTTTCATTTTATAGCAGATCCTTTTTCTAAAATCCTCCAATCTTGAGCGTAATGAAATAATTTAGTTGTTCGAAGGCACTCGATTCCGTATTAATCAATTCCAGATCCTGTGTGAATCGTTTGCTCACTCCCATGGCTAGTCGGAAGTTTCGGCTGATATTAAACTCAAGGTCTGCTCCCGGCTCGATGTACCAGAAGACATCAGAATCTACTTCATCATCCAATGGTTGCGGCATGGTATTATCTTCATTGGTTCGCTGGTATCCCAGCCATCCCGCTCCACCTGAAACGGGAAAGGTCACATGAACCACCTCATTAGAAAAGAAAATGAGTTCCAGAAACATCCCTCCATATCCCCCAAGGATGTTCACCTCCTGCCCTGCTTCAATGTCGTCAAACTTTGCCGTAGGAATGATTCCATGACCTTCAATTCCTATCCCAAGTGTACGGTTGATAATCCATCCCCCTCTCAGTCCTCCCAGCACCATGGACTCATCTCTGAATTTTGTGCTACGAAAAGAGAGCGCCCCAAATCCTCCACTGTGACTCATCGACCCACTTAGCGTTTTAATATCCTGCCTGCGCTCCCGTTTTTTGTCCCGCTCAGTGCTTTGATAATAAATAATTTTGGGTGTATTATCTTCTTCCACCTCCGGCGGTTTCGGCGGTTTCGGAATCGTATCTGTAGGCTGTGGTTTTGGTTCCGTTTTGGTGGTGTCACTTTCTTGAGCCAGTGTAACTGTAGATGTCACAAAAACAAGTGCTAAAATCAAAATTTGCTTCATTCCTTCTTAGTTGAGTGTGTTTGGTGTAAAGACAGGGAAAAGATTGAATGGTTTCCGCGTTTTGTAAACCTAATTCATGCGTGTAGCTAATTTTCTAAAGAACACATGGAATTCGCATAAATATTGTCCCAGCGCCACAAGGTATATATTCGTCCTGGAATATTTATGCTCATTTCTTATTTGCATCTTTTACCTTTGCCAGCTTTAAAAAATTGATTCGAATGGCGGAGTACAACTTTCAAGAGATAGAAAAGAAATGGCAAGCATACTGGCGTGACCAGAAAGTATACGAGGTTTCCAATCAATCCGATAAGCCAAAGTACTATATCCTGGACATGTTCCCCTACCCGTCCGGAGCTGGACTCCATGTAGGTCATCCGCTTGGTTACATTGCATCTGATATTGTAGGGAGATTCAAGCGTTTAAATGGCTTCAACGTACTTCACCCAATGGGTTTTGATAGTTTTGGTTTGCCTGCTGAACAATATGCCATTCAAACAGGTCAGCACCCTGCATTAACTACAGAGCAAAACATCAACCGCTATAAAGAACAGCTAAAGGCCTTGGGCTTTTCCTATGATTGGTCCCGGGAAGTGCGCACCAGCGATCCGAAGTTTTATAAATGGACGCAATGGATCTTCAAGCTGATTTACAATAGCTGGTACGACAACAAAGCAGATAAAGCGAAACACATTGATGACTTGATAGCTATACTTGAAAAAGAAGGAAATCAAAACATTGATGCCGCCTGCGATGCGGACACACCTATCATATCAGCTGAAGATTGGAATGGCTTTTCAGAGAAAGAACAACAGCTATTCCTTTTAAAATATCGACTGACCTACCAGGCAGAAACGACCGTAAATTGGTGCCCGGCCTTAGGTACCGTACTCTCCAACGATGAGGTTAAGGATGGATTTTCTGAGCGTGGTGGACATCCCGTAGTAAAAAAGAAAATGCCGCAGTGGAGCATGCGAATCACCGCATATGCGGATCGTCTGCTTTCCGGGCTGGATAAAATCGATTGGCCGGAACCCATCAAGGAAATGCAACGAAACTGGATCGGTAAATCCTATGGTGCTGAGATTGACTTTGGTGTAGACGGATCGGATGAGAAGATCAGGGTATTTACCACCCGGATCGACACGATTTTTGGTGTGTCGTTTATGGTGCTTGCACCAGAGATTGAATTGGCTCTTAAATTGACCACTAGTGATCAAAAGAAAGAAGTTCAAGAATACGTAGAAGCAGCAAAAAATCGTTCAGAAAGAGAACGAATGAGTGATACCAAACATGTATCGGGCGTGTTTACAGGTAGCTATGCAACCCATCCGTTCTCTGGGGAAAAGATCCCGGTCTACATTGCTGATTATGTACTTGCAGGATATGGTACCGGTGCGGTGATGGCCGTACCAAGCGGAGATCAGCGGGACTTTGATTTTGCGAAGAAATTTGACCTGCCTATTCCCATAATCAATGATGCACAGAAGCTGACCGAAACAGAGGCTGACCCTACTAAAGAGGGAAAGATCATCAACTCTGACTTTCTGAATGGTCTCTCTCCCGAGGAAGCCATGGAGCGAGGCATTCAGGAAGTAGAAAAATTAGGCATAGGAGTAAGAAAAGTAAACTACAAGCTGAGAGATGCGATTTTTGGTCGCCAGCGCTACTGGGGTGAGCCCATCCCGGTCTACTATGAAGACGGCATTCCTAAACTCATTCCGGATGAGGACTTGCCTTTGGATCTGCCGCAGGTAGATGAGTATCTACCGACTGAAGACGGAGATCCGCCTCTTGGACGAGCCAATGACTGGAACTATAAGGGTCATCCGTACGAGCTATCAACCATGCCAGGATGGGCCGGCAGTAGCTGGTATTTTTTCCGATACATGGATCCAGACAATGACGAAGTGTTTTGCAGTAAGGAAGCGATGAAATACTGGCAGGATGTAGACTTCTACCTGGGAGGTAGTGAGCATGCTACTGGTCACCTTTTGTATTCTCGTTTCTGGACCAAGTTCCTTTACGACATGGGCATCATCGAGGTGGACGAGTACTCAAAGAAGCTGGTCAATCAGGGAATGATCCAGGGGAGATCTAATTTTGCTTATCGCATAAATGGTGAAAATAAATACGTTTCAAAGGGACTAAAAAATCAATATCAAACCACGGCCATCCATGTAGATGTTAACATTGTCAAGGATGATGTGCTTGATATTGAAGCGTTCAAGAAATCACGACCGGATGCAAAAGACGCTGAATTTATCCTTGAAGATGGTAAATACATCTGCGGCTGGGAAGTAGAGAAAATGTCCAAGTCCAAGTTCAATGTGGTGAACCCGGATGAGCTGGTAGAGAAATATGGTGCGGACACCCTACGTATGTACGAAATGTTCCTGGGCCCGATCGAGCAGAGCAAGCCCTGGAATACCAACGGCATTGAAGGTGTCTACAAGTTCCTCAGGAAATTCTGGTCACTTTTTCATGATGGAGATAACTTTAGCATATCCGATGAGGATCCAACGAAAGATGAACTCAAGGTCCTTCATGGCACGATCAAAAAAGTCGCAGAAGATGCAGAGCGACTATCCCTGAATACCTCGGTAAGTACCTTCATGATAGCAGTGAATGAGCTTTCATCATTAAAGTGCAATAAGCGAGCGATCCTTGAGCCGATGACCATCATTCTCTCTCCTTTTGCTCCACACATTGCTGAAGAGTTGTGGCACCTACTAGGTCATGAAACCTCTGTGGTAGATGCCTCCTACCCTGCTTTTGAAGAGAAATACCTCGTAGAGGATTCCATTGAATATCCTGTATCTGTGAATGGCAAAATGCGAGCGAAAATTAGCTTCTCTGCGGAGGCCTCCAAAGAGGAAATCGAAGCAGGAGCACTAGCGAATGAAACCATTCAGAAATGGATGGATGGCAAAGATCCACGCAAGGTGATCGTGGTACCTAAGAAGATTGTAAATATCGTGGTGTAATGTCAGTCTGAGC
This sequence comes from Ekhidna sp. ABH4_415, assembly GCF_056161305.1. NCBI lineage: Bacteria > Pseudomonadati > Bacteroidota > Cytophagia > Cytophagales > Reichenbachiellaceae > Ekhidna > Ekhidna sp. ABH4_415. The sequence continues at coordinate 18,268 of NZ_JBSWYW010000009.1, read as the reverse complement.
TTGTCGAAGACGACATGAATAGAATCTAAAAAGCCCCTGATGAAATATCATCAGGGGCTTTTTGGGGTATGAACGCCACCATTAAAATACTGTTCGTTCAATGAACACTACAGCTTATCCTCTAAATAGGACTGCTTATACATTGGTTCTTCGTTTGAAGACTTTCTAGCGTACTTTAAGTTACATTTGAATAGACTGTCTGTGACAGATATTCATAATTAACACTCACTAATACCTAATCACATGAAAAAAAATCTCTTATTTATTGGCCTTGCCATGGGCTGGCTGGTTGCTTTTGCTCAAACAACTATAAGTGGACCTACAACTGCAACTACTGGCCAACAATCTACATACTCAGTTAACACGCTTGCTCAAAATTCCTCTTGGTCAATTTCACCTGGTGGCAATATTTTTAGTGGACAGGGTACTCATAGTATAACAGTTCACTGGAATTCTGCAGGATCATACACTATTAGTTATTTTGAAAATGGCAATCTCTTGGATACGCACCAAGTTTCTGTTACCCAAGGTTCCGGCGGTGGCTCCTCTTCCCCATGGACTGAAGTAAATAATGAAGTTTATTACACTGGCAATGTGGGTATTGGCAATACGAATCCTGCATATAAATTAGATGTAAGTGGTACAACACGAATCTCCGGATCACTGCTTACTTCTGATAAAATACAAGTAGATGGTAACACAGTCATTGACAACAATGCAGGATGGCACAGATCTTATGGAAGCACCGGTTGGTACAATGGTACTCATGGAGGAGGTATTTATATGCAAGATGGTACCTGGATCAGAACCTATGGCAATAAAAGTTTTTATCATAATACAGGAACCATGCGAACAGATGGGACTTTCCAGGTAGGTCCTGGTGGTGATCGGTTTTATGTCAATACGTCTGGAAATTCTGCCTTGTCGGGCAATTTCTCTGCGGGCGGAATAATCACGGCTCAAGGTGGAAATTCAAATAACTGGAACACTGCGTACACCTGGGGGGATCATGCCTCCGCTGGTTACTATAAATCTGGATCAAATGCTAATCTAGGTAACGTAGATGCCAATTACTTTGATGTAAAAGCAGGCCATGGTAGAGGGTTGAGATTCTGGAATAGCAATGACTATAAAATTCATATGGGAAATGTATCTGAAAACCATTATGGGCCAGTGCAAGATTATTCAATCAAAATGAACATGAATAATAACGCAAACAGAGGTTGGACATGGGGTGTGTCAGGAGCAACGCCTGTTGCGGCGATTAATACCCAGGGCCATATGCAAATAAAAGGAGACTTTACTACGGAAGGCAAAGTATTTATTGGCAGTTCAGACTCATATTTCTACCGTGATCAAGCAAACAGGATTGCAACACCTGATCAGTTTTATGTACAAAGTTCGAGTCCTGCTACCTACTTATACTCCACAAATACATACCTAGGTGCAGGTAGTGGAGATAATATTCATCTAAGAGGAAATACTTTTTCATGGACTTCTGGAGGTGGCGGAATAATAAATGCCTCTGGAAATGTAGGCATTGGAACTACCGCTCCTGCTTCAGGATATAAGCTCGATGTGAATGGTGCGATCAAGGCTAGCGGCGGAAATTCCAACAATTGGAACACAGCATACACTCAAAGGGGATCCCAGATTGCAGGGACAGGGCTGAACTGGTCGGGGGGTAAATTGAACGTTACGGGAGTGAATACCGATGACCAGGTGATTGATGTATTCTCCTTATCCGGCACTACTTTAAGTCTATCCCTGGAGTCAGATGGTCAGGCGACCAAGACAGTGAATCTTGCATCCATAAATACGGACAATCAAGACCTAACCTTGTCTGGAAATATCCTATCTCTCACAAATGATGCAACCACTGTTGACTTATCCAGCTTTTTAGATAATACCGATAATCAGTCAGCAGGTGAGGTTCCATTTACCTCAATTTCGGGACTGACTGCTAGCGACGTGAGTGCAGCCTTAGATGAAATAAACACACGAATCAATAATAGCGAAGGAGGAATCTGGACTGAAACATCAGGTAATATCTCCTTCTCCACCGGTCAGGTCAGTATAGGTACCGTTTCCACAAAGACGGATTATGAACTTTCAGTTGGTGGTGAAATTGTGGCTGAAGAGGTGCTTATTCAATTTGAAGGAGACTGGCCGGATTATGTCTTTGATGAAAAATACAAACTGCTTTCCATTCTTGACCTGAAGGCATTCATTCAAGAAAATCATCATTTACCTAATGTACCATCGGCCGAAGAAGTAAAAGAGGAAGGCATTGAGGTTGGAGAAATGAACAAAATTCTCCTGGAAAAAATTGAAGAGTTGACACTTTACATGATCAGGCAATCGGAAGAGATTGAATTGCTGAAAAAAAAGCTGGAGCAATTAGAAGAACGTCCATCTTCAGGTAAATAAGTAGTGACCATAAACTAGAACAGATGAAAAAGCTACTTATTTCGTTAGCCATATTATGCTGGGTTACTTCACTATTTGGACAAACTGTTGAGATAGTAGGCAATGCCAGCAAGAACCAAAATGAAGGAGTCTCCTACCTTGTTTTGGATCAGTTGAAGTTGACTCAGGGATTTCAGGCCAAAGCATCGGATGGTGAGTTCTTTTCAAGAATGACGGAGGAGGTATTTAGAGATGCTTTCATAACCAGATGGAAAACAGATAATCAGGGTCAATCAGCCAACACCCAAATAAACATTCCAACATCCGGAAGTGGCTATAATTACACGGTGAAGTGGGTAAATAAAAGTGACCCGTCGTTAAGCGGAGTTGATGGACCATTTCATGGAAGCACCACCATTAACCTTCCAGTGGCTGGAGAATATATCGTTTTCATAAAAGGGGATTTTCCAAGGATTTATTTTGACAATCGTGGAGACCGATACAAAATTCTTTCAATAGAACAATGGGGCAATATATCATGGACTTCCATGAACAAAGCTTTTTACGGATGTAGCAATTTATCTATAAATGCCGAAGACGGCCCTGACCTGAGCCAGGTTTCGGACATGTCATATGCTTTAGCAGGAGCGGCCAGTTTTAATGATGCGATAGATCATTGGGATGTAAGCAACGTAACAGACATGTCCTTCTTATTCTCTAATGCATCTTCTTTTAATCAAAATTTAAACACATGGAATACTGGCAATGTGAGTAATATGGCAAGTATGTTTAGTCATGCCACGGCCTTTAATGGCATAATTAGCTCATGGAATGTAAGTAGTGTCCTAAACATGTCATACATGTTTAACAACACTCCTTCCTTCAATCAGAATATCGGAAATTGGGATGTGGGTAATGTTGTAAACATGTCGTACATGTTTAATAATGCATCATCCTTCAACCAAGACATAGGGGGTTGGAGTGTTAGTAGTGTGACCAATATGTCCTTTATGTTTAAGGATGCCAGCTCATTTAATCAGGATTTACAATTGTGGAACGTAAGTGCTGTCTCGAACATGAGAAATATGTTTCAAAATGCAACCGCGTTCAATGGAGATATAAGCTCGTGGAATGTATCCAATGTCACAGATATGTCTTCCATGTTTATGGGAGCCAGTGCTTTCAACCAGGACCTTAGCAGCTGGATAACAAATAATGTTACCAACCTGAGCAGTATGTTCAGCTATGCCAGCTCATTTAACGGGAACATAGGCACTTGGGATATCTCTAATGTTGTCAATCTGGGCAATATATTCTTTCGAAGTGCCATATCGATTCCAACTTATGATCAAATATTGATTGGTTGGGCTGCCAATCCAACAACACCAACTGGATTAAATATTGGTGATTTTGAACAACATTATTGTGAAGGTGATGCAGCTCATCAGTATTTAGTTAATAACTTATACTGGACTTTGAATGATGATGGAAGGTTTTGTCCAAGTACGCGCCCATTCATTACAAGGTGGAAGACGGATAACCCTGGCACCAGTGCCAATGATGAAATAACGATACCAACGGTGGGATCAGGCTATCGCTATAAGGTTGGTTATAGAAAGATTGGTGAACCGGAGTTTGTGACATTCAATAATATTTATACTGGAAGCATGACATTTAGAGCATTTCCAGCACCCGGTGAGTATGAAATAATGATCTCCGGTGAATTCCCAAGGATATACTTTAATGATGGAGGTGATAAAGAAAAATTGCTCTCGGTCGAACAATGGGGAGACATAGAATGGACAAGCATGAATTCTGCTTTTGAAGGATGTAGCAATTTAGTCATTAATGCATCTGACGATCCAGATTTATCAATGGTGTCAGACATGCATGCCATGTTTGAAGGTGCTTCTCAATTAAATCAGAGTTTACAAACCTGGAATACCAGTACGGTAACCGACATGTCTAGCTTATTTAAAGATGCCACAAACTTTAATCAAGACTTAAGTACCTGGAATGTAAGTAGTGTGGTAGATATGTCATACATGTTCGAAAATGCGGCTTCATTTAATCAAAATATAGGGTCATGGCAAGTTGATAATGTTACTGACATGTCTATTATGTTCAGGAATGCAACCTCGTTCAACCAGAATATTGGAAGCTGGAATGTAGGCAATGTATCTACTATGGCTGCTACCTTTCAAAATGCTAGTTCATTTGATCAGAATTTAGGAAGCTGGGATGTTCAGAATGTTACCAGCATGGTGGACATGCTATCGAACAGTGGCTTGCGTACTGGAAACTATGATTTATTGCTGGAAGGATGGTCCAATTTAGGCTCTTTGCAAAGTAACGTTACTTTAGATGCAATCAACTTAGTTTATTGTGAATCTGATGAATTCAGAGATATCCTTTTGCAATCATTCGACTGGAATATCAATGATGCTGGTTATGGCTGTGCAATGAGTACACCTTTCATAACAACCTGGAAATCTGATAACATAGGAGGGTCAGCTGATAATCAGATAACAATAAATATCAACGATGATATTCTATATGAAGCTAATTTTCTTTTTCCTGACAACAAGAATATTTACAGCTTCTATGTTGATTGGGTTAATGTCAACGATCCAACTTCCACTGGATCGGAAGGTCCTTTCAACAATACAGCTACAATCACTTTCCCTGTTTCCGGAACCTATCAAATTTCAATTTCTGGAGTGTTCCCTGCATTTAAAGCAGGATCGGATGCAGGTAAGTTGATCTCAGTGGATCAATGGGGCGACAATCAATGGCTTTCAATGGAAGAAATGTTTAAGGGTGTATGGAATATAGATTTAACCACTTCTGAAACTCCAGATTTAACCAAGGTTACGACTCTGAAAAGCATGTTTGAAGGAGCTGCTATACAAGGTGATCTCCAAGCCTGGAACACTTCCAGCATCCTGGATATGTCAGAAATGTTTAAAAATGCCTTGACCATTCCTGACGTCACAAATTGGAATGTAGAAAACATATCCAATTTTAATGAGATGTTTTCTGGCGCTACTTCTTTTAATCAGGATATTGGTTCATGGGATATAAGTAGTGCTACCAATATGTCAAATATGCTATCGAACTCAGGACTTAGCGTCAAAAATTATGACAGAACCATAATAGGGTGGGCTAGACTGGATGCCGGAGAAAATCAGATCCCAGTTAATATAGTTCTCACGGCCTTAGGCCTTCAATACTGTAGCAGCGCGAGTTCTAGAGCGACATTAGAAAACAGTTTCAATTGGACCTTTTTTGATGATGGCTCTGTTTGTTCGGGGCAACCCTTCATAACAACTTGGAAAACTGACAATCCTGGAACTTCATCTGTCACACAAATTTCAATCCCCACAAATGGAACAGACTATAATTATTATGTGAATTGGGAGGAAGTTGGTAATGCATCCAATAAAGGAGGAATAGGACCATTTGATGGAAACGCTACAATCGATTTTCCGAGCTCTGGAACCTACCGCGTAGAAATCTCCGGTCTATTTAATCAAGTTTACTTCAATAATAATGGAGACAAAGAAAAAATACTTTCAATAGAACAATGGGGCGATGCTAACTGGAATTCTATGAGTCATGCATTTATGGGATGTAAAAATCTTACCATACCTGCGTTAGATGCACCAGATTTATCCAGAGTAAATGACATGTCATATATGTTCTATGATGCATTTGTTCTTAATGACCCCATTGGGCACTGGAACGTCAGCACAGTAAATGACATGTCTTACATTTTTTATCAAGCCTCAGCATTTAATCAAGATATCACAAACTGGGATGTAAGTGCTGTAACAAATATGTCAAATATGTTCAGCTATGCTCATGCGTTTGACCAAAACATAAGCACATGGGATGTGAGCAATGTTTTGAATATGTCCTACATGTTCTTAAATGCAAGCTTATTCAACCAATCAATTGATAATTGGAATGTTAGTAGTTTGGATAATGCAACCGGAATGTTTAGCGGTGCTTTATCTTTTAATCAAAACTTAAATAATTGGAATACTAGCAGTTTTACATCCGTTAGCTCAATGTTCGCTAATGCTACAAATTTTAATGGCGATATAACATCTTGGGATTTAGGCAATGTAATATCTCTAGCTGAAATGTTTAGAAATGCATCCAGTTTCAATCAAGACATTAGTTTATGGGATGTCTCGAATATCAGAATTTTCGCAAACATGCTTAATGGAGCTTCTTCATTTGATCAGAATTTAGGTGACTGGAATCTCTCTCCATTTCTATTTGATTTATCTGGTTTACTTACGAATACTAATCTATCAGTTGAAAATTATGATGCAACGTTGATTGGGTGGAATACTCTGGATGGAGATGAAATTGGAATTCCCCAAGGCGTTTATCTCGATGCGGACGGTCTCATCTTTTGTAATGGCAATATTGCGAGAAATTCCTTGATAAATTCGAATAGTTGGACCATAAGAGGAGATTTACGAGTATGCCCCGGATTCACTCCATTTATTACCACATGGAAAACAGATAATTCAGGTACTTCAGCAAGTAATCAAGTGATTATCCCCACTAGAGATGGTGGATATCAATATCGTGTAGATTGGGAGGAAGTAGGGAATTCGTCCAATAGTGGAAGTTCGCAGGTCTTTGATGGAGATGGCGTAATTGACTTTCCTGTAGGTGGTACTTATCAGCTTACAATTTGGGGCGATTTTCCACGGATTTACTTTAATGGAACTGGAGATAAGGATAAAATCCTAAGTATTGATCAATGGGGAAGCCAACCATGGATCTCTATGAACAATGCATTTAATGGTTGTTCAAATTTGACGATGGTAGCAAATGACATTCCGAATTTTGCTAACCTATCCGACCTGTCGAGAATGTTCTTTAATGCTACTTCATTTAATGGAAACCTTAGCAATTGGGATGTTAGCAATGTTATCGCCATGTCACAACTTTTTAGCGGAGCGACTTCCTTTAATCAGGATATCAGCACATGGAATGTAAGCAATGTCACCTCTATGTCCGGCTTGTTCAAAGATGCAATCCTCTTTGATCAAGATATCAGTGCATGGGATGTAAGTAATGTAACCTTCATTTCAAGCTTGTTTGAAGGCGCAATATCATTCAATCAAGACATCAGTACTTGGAACGTTGATAATGTCAAAAACACTTATAGAATGTTTAGAAATGCTACTTCCTTTAATCAAAATATTGGTGGATGGAACACAGGTGCCATAGAGGATTTCTCTGAAATGTTTGCCGGTGCAACCGCATTCGATCAAAATCTATCTGATTGGGATATTAGTAGTGCCCGGATCATTGTGACCCCATTGATAACGCATCAACCAATGGATCACATGTTCGACAATTCAGGAATATCTCAAGCTAATTATGATGCTTTGCTGATAGGCTGGTCTACCTTAAATGTTGGTGAATCTCAAATTCCAGCGAACATTGAACTAGGTGCAGGTGGACTCGAATATTGTAACGACACAGGCCGTAATGTTCTAATCAACACTTACAATTGGACCATCATTGGAGACGCGCTGAATTGCCCGCCCCCACCTGTTATGGCTCAAACTGGAGAGGAAGAATCATCAGAAATCGTACTCAACACGGAGGCATCATTTGAATACATCCTCTACCCTAACCCAGCCAGTGATTTTATTGAGCTTGCTGGAGATGTGCACAATGCCACAATCAGTATCTTCGATCTGAAAGGAAATGAGGTTGCAGTATTCGAAAATGGAAACTCAAATTCCATCACGATTGATACTTCAAATATCATAGATGGTGTCTACCTCCTTAGAATTCAAACAGCCCTTGGTACTGCAAGTGAGCAGAAGCTGGTGATAAAACACTAAATGCTGAGAATTAAATATAGCTAATCGACAAACATTGGAAACTCTTAGAACAGCACCGATGATAACGTGATATACTAAGTCTTTAATATCATTCTGAGTGAAGCGAAGGATCTAAAAAGGTGTGGAATAACTGGAAGATGCCGGAATAAATCCGGCATAGACATAAAAGTAAAAAGCCCCTGATGAATAGTCATCAGGGGCTTTCTTTTTAATTAATGTACTCTCCTAGTGAATCACCATAATTCGCTTGGATTGTCTCTTGCGATCTTCCGCAAACAGATGGATGAAGTACAAGCCCGAAGGCATCTCACTTGTTTGAACCGTCATGGTTTTGGTTCCTTTTTCCAGCTCACCTTTCAGCACCTCTCTACCCGCCTGATCAAAGATCACCCATTCCGTTTTCTCTCTCAGTATGTCTGCAAAATCTACCGTTACTTCCTTATCGGCCGGGTTAGGATACACAGAGAAATCAGTCAATTCATCCAAACCAAGAGCAAGCTGTGTATTCGGATTAGATAAACCCAGCACGGTAGATTGCAACACTTGCTTTGTTCTTAAATTCTGAACATAAGCAACAATGGTCAGCGTATCCATCACATACATATTGGATATTGGCCAGGTCATGTTTTGAATACTCAGAACATCATTCACTGCTACGGCTCCTTGTTCGAACTGACCTGCCGGACTAGGCAGCATTTTACGCATTACATTGGTAATGACATCATTCACCTGATACAGTCCAATGGGCCCCATGGTGTTGTCGACTGTGATTTCCGGTTCCAGAATCGCCAGGAACAACCCAAGTTTGGTATTAGGGTTAGTCAATTCTGATATAGCCGTGAAGTCCGCTCCAACCGTCAATACATTATCAGCATCAATCGAAGCATTGATGTTAATATCAAACCCCGGGTTAACCAATTTGGCATTGGTCAACTGGGCAGCTATACTGCCTGCCAGCTGCGCGGCATTCCCGATGTATTGTGCATCACCGGAAATTGACATACTTGGGATATCTTCAATACCGTAGTATGAGCTTCTTGCTCCAGGTGCCGAAGTATTTCGTTGGTTAAGAACGTCTTTATCTGCCCCACTATTCGCAAAATCAGTGAAATAGTTGATTCTTAATACATCATTACCATTGAATATGGCTGCATTATCGATTACTCCATTGATATCATAACTAGCCTGACTCAGTGTAGAGGAGAATTGCTCGATTAGCACCACCTGCTCTCGTTCGTAAATTTGAACCAGGTCAAAAGCAAAACCATTTTTCGTTTTTGGTGTAGCCTGGGCAGCCAAAGCAAAGCGGAACCTCACATATTGTTCCTGACCTGCCGGTATGGCTAAAGGTGCAATAGCCTCTTTCCAGTCACTATCCAATGCCCAGCCTATTCCCTGCGCGTTATTTGCATTCGATAATGGTCCTGGGGATGAGGTACCCGGTGCACTTGTAATTGCTTCTCTGTTATACCAGTTTGGCGTGGACTTCAGTCCTGCTGGCTGAGAATCATTAAAACCACCAACATTGACCCATGTTCGGCCATCATCCACAGACATCTGAAAAACAACGCCATCCCTGAATGTTTCAAAGTCTTCATATCGCATGAAGCTAATGGTTGGAGCCGAAAACGCTGATAAATCAAAGGATGGTGAATAAACAAATGAAACTTCCGATGATTGGTAACCATTCGTATAAACTGCATTGGATCCGTCAAAAGTAGTGCCTCCTGTTGAATCAGGAACATTGGTTCCGATTTCCCATGATGTAGTCAACGTATTTTCTTTTCCATCCAGTGAAAGCGTCTCAATCGTCCATCCACCAGCACCCGATTCAAAATCTTCAGTATATGTAGTAATACTCGGTATATGATCAATGATATCAATGCTTCGCGTTGTAAGATCAACTTCACATCCGGCAGTTGTTCTCATAATTAGTCTTAATGGGTAGTTACCAGCCCCAGTAAAGCTATAGCCAGGTGAACCTGTATTATAGTTGTAGTTGAGTGGGAAGGTTGGATTTGTTTCAACAAATTGTGAAACACCATTTACAAAAAACTCAACGTAGTTCACATCACCATCCGGTAGGGTGGCGTTATCCTCGGTAATTCTAAAATCAGTGCCAGTTGGACAATTAGCTGTTGTACCCACCCATGAAATGGCCGGTACTGGTGCTACCCCAACGGTGATTGACGTGGAAATTGACTTAAAACATCCCCGTGTATTGTGAGTAATATCCACTCTCACATTCGAAGTACCTGCGATGTTATTTGAACTTAGCTGATTATCACCTACGATGGTACCTTCAAAAGCAGCATTGATATACCAGTCAAACGTATAATCCGCCACATTGAGTCCTCCTGCCAATGGAACCTCCAGCACCACTGTCTCATCAGCACAAGCCGTCACTGAGTTAATCGTTTCGCCTACCACTTCAGGAAGAGGGTTTATAATCATATTTTTAGTTACAGAATATTCACAACCTGCAGTTGATGTATAAGTATACTCTATCAAATAACTTTGCTGAGGATTATATTCATCGCCAGGACCGGTTCCCTGATAAGTATCTGCATCTATAACAGCTTTTCCTTGCGTGGTAGATGCCGCTGCTCCATCAACCGTAAATGCTCCGGAAAGTAGCAATGTTCCATCAGATAATGTTCCTTGCAATTCAATTCCTGTCTCATCGTAGCAAAATTCTTGATTATCAGCATCTATTCCATTTAATGTAAATGAAATATCAGGATCTGGGTATAAGGTTAATGTTTCTATATGAGTACCAATACAATTAACCCCCGGAGCATCATACTCAAAATAAACATCCAAAACGACCGATGGCCCTCCTAGGAAATCCGTATCTCCTCCTCCAGCTATAAACCAAGAATCCAAATCCACTGTCGGGAATCCGGTACCGGTTGCTGGAACGACAGGAGCCCCAGGATCAAGATCAATCACCGTTGTAGTTCCTGTCAACCTTACCTCATAGTGCGTTATATCACCACTCAACACTGGTGTTCCGTCTTCATTTAACACCATTTGGAAATCTCCACGCGAATCATCATAACAATACTCATTAGTAAATGTAGTAGGACCTACAGTTGAGCTCGGCATAGTCACGGTCAGCTCATCAAGATCTGAAAACTCAACTTGAATAAATATTGGGGGACCTTCACATCCCACATATCCATCAATTGCATCATCAATATCTGTACGCTGAGTAACTTCAAAATATCTTACACTGCCGTCGGAAACATCGGATAAACCCATGCCCAAATCATCGAATGTAGGTCCACTGGCTGCATCTCCTGCGGTTGTAAACAAAAAGGTTTCATTATCGCCATTTAAGTCAGTTTGATACCAAATATATTCCTTCGAGGCATCAGGAGTGTAACTTGAAGATACATCTAATGTAGCCAAAGGATCATGCCCAGAGATACAAATATTATAAAGCACATCATCTCCTGCGTTTTGATCAACTATAGTAATGCTAGGAGTAATTGTGAGAACTTCTGTTTCAATAGCATGGACCTCTATGGTGAAATTAACAGGATTACTTTCACAACCAGGAAAAGTAGTCTCATCACCTATTTGAGCTATTCTTGTCAATTGAAAGTCGTATACATCTACAATGTCTCTATCAAAAGTTGATGCAGAACTTTCAAGATCATCAATATTAAGAACGTCTCCATTTGTTATTCTTAGCACTTCGCCAATTCCCACTTCATATAGCACGTATTCATCAATACCTGCATTGGACAACTGAAGGTTATCAAAAGATTCTCCTTCGCAAATATGTATTTCAGGTGCTGACAGAGCAGCAATGTCACTATTGTTTGGCGCTGGAGGAACTGAGAGTACGGTAATATCAAACTGAACTAGTTCACTTTCACAGCCACTAAAGGTATTTCCCTGCCAATTAATCCCTCCAATGGCAGAAGCATCATTCCATACTTGGGAAATAAATATAGTCTTGGTTATGTTATTCGCAGCTAGCCCTCCAAAATCAGCAGCATTTAGTGTACTTGATGAAATAGTGTTTATCAATACATTACTGGCATCATAAATATTAAAATAAGCATTATCATGACCTGGGGAAGCATTTGGATTTGAAAGAGAGGCATCCAATGTATTTAATAAAATAGGACTATAGCCAGCGTCAGAACAAAACTCATAAACATATCTACTTCCATCACCGGATACGTCCTCATTATTCCCATTAGTTACTGGAACAGGAACATCTGTATCATCATAAATAAAAACTTCGATTTTTCGCAGTGGGGAAACACACCCATTTTCAATACGTTCAAACCAGAAGGTAGTCACAGTTCCGGGAGTAGGCACCTGCGTACCTCCAGTATTGGGATCATCAAAAGCAGTAGCTACAGGAATAAATCCCTGGTTTCCTTGTAAAAGACTTGTCTGATCTGCCCAATACCAATTATAATTATAATCCCCTGCAATATCATCTCCAACAATAAAGCTCATGTCAGCGACATTACAAAACTCCATCATGATCGTGGACATGCTATTGTTCATATCGGTATTGTCATACCATACTGCTCCATTCCAATTCGCATCATGGTTGGTAAACAAATCAGGATTTGTAGCAGGCGGATAAATCACTACCTCATGAACCGAGTACCCTACAATATCGGCTGGGGTAAGGGGTTCTGTTTCGTAAAGGATTCTATAGGTGCCGTCTTCTCCTTCAACATCAGTGGCGGTTCCATTTTGATTTACATCTGAAGGGTCAAAATCATTTTGTTCATTTCCTCCCCCTTCGGAAAAATCTGCATACAAGGTGTATTCATAGATATCAAAAGACAGCTCAGCACCATTATTATCCGTGTAAACTTCTACGGTAATTGGTAAAGTGTAATCTGATGCATCAAAAAAGAAGGTTTTCTCTCTGAAAGGAACATTTCCTATTTGAGCAACAATATTGCCCCCAGCATCTCTGAGTCTGAAGTATCTATTCTGTGCATCAATAAAGTTGATCCCGTCAGCGCCATCATCATAAACATCGATCATATAGATTCCACTGACATTAAGAGCAGGTACGAAAGTTTGATAGGTATTGCTTAGCAAGGAACCAGCGGTAACAGAAAGAGTAGGTGTGGCGCTTTTCTCATAGATGTAATACCCATTGTCAGTAGTTCCAGCTTCATTCTCTATGATTGGAGTAAATGACGAATTGAATGCCGGATCATCAATAGGCCCATCAAAACCACTTGCATAGGTGACCTCCCTGTTTAAATTAAATCCAGCATCATTATAACAATAGGCAGCATCTATGTTCGTAATTGAGACAAGCGGAGCTCCATAAACCAACAATGTCTGCCTGGTTTCTAAGACTGGATTACTCAGATATCTTCTTGCAACAAAGCCCACTCCCGATCCATCAGGAATTTCAACGTGACCTCCGCTACTATTTCCATATAACGCAGTGTTTTTAAAATTATTCCACGAATCAAATGGGTTGTCGAAGTGTGTACTTCTCGGATCAAAGATTTCAACGTATGGAGGTCTTCCACTATTTACGTAGGTATTTTCATAGTGAAAAAAGTTAGCAGTATTACCTTGATATAGAAATTGATTAAAGTTCAATGTCTGACCAACTTCCCAGTTTGACTCATCAAGTGTTAACGTAATTGGCAAATCATCAACTCCAAGTACATCAGTTGGTAAATTAAGTTCCAAATAAGTTTGTGATGGATCATTTACAGTAAAATTGGTGGTTAAATCAAAAGAATCACCTGTTACATCATTCGATATTGAATATGTAATTACATGGGTAGTCCCTCCTGCAGCTACAATTGATGGATCGAATATCACCTCAAGCTCAGTGGCTGAAGGATTTGTAACTGCTATTCCTGCTCCAGTAACCGTAGCTGTAGTTCCACCTGGTTGAGAGAGATATAATGTCACAGGATCATTATCCGAAACGAACGTTCTGTCAACAAAAGAGTTTTCATCAAAAGGGCTTGGTCCAATGTCTTCGTAAACTAAAACTTTGAGACGCATCGGTGCATTTAAACAGGTGCCATTGTAGTCGTAGACATCAATAGAATATAGTCCGGGTCCGGTTATACCTAAATCTGTATTTGTAACTGACGAAGCATTCGTTATATAAGTATCTGTTGTTGCATTCCACCACTGCGCTTCAATTCCATTTGGAGAAGCTACAAATCCAAAAGGCGCTAAATATCCAGATCCTGCAAATGGAGTAGACACAGTCGCAAAATCACCGTCTGCTCCAGTCATGGTTTCTCCGGATGCAACCACATCGCTAAAATTATATATGGTCACCTGTGTTCCTGTAGAGGATCCAGGCAAAACTTGTGCGGTTGCACCTCCAGAAAAAGTAACCGTTTCATCGTCTACAAAAGATCCATTTCCAACAACGGTAATAGCTCCGTGCGGAATAACTACCGTAGGAATATAGCTTGCTACCCATTCAGTCACAAAAGTGCTTCCTACTGTTTCCTGAACGCTAGTAAAAGTAGCTTCAGTCGGATTGCTCTCAAATGTACCATATACATTGCTGCCTACTGAAATGGATAAATCACCGCCGGATCGGTATAGATCTTCTGGAGGACTGACAGCAGAACCTGTCGCACGCACCCAAAGATTGGATATCCGAATTTCATCCTGTGAACTAGAGGAGTTATAGGTTGGTATGTCGATACGAAGCGATGTTGTACCTACGTAAGTAACGTTGACAGTATTGTCAAGGTCAGTTGTAATCGTGCTGCCGGTTAAAGCAGGAACTTCGGATATGTCGAACTCAAAGCCAACAGGCAAGCTTAGAATGATATCTCCAGCAGAACCAAACCCGCCAGGTGTAGCTGGAGCTTCCGCGATGATGATAGGGTCTGTCACTAATTGGAAGTCAGCTCCCACACACATTGATTCCAACCCTGCAGGAGTAATAACCACACCACCTGTAATTGTCAATTCATTATTTGTATCATCCGTACCAATATTTGCATTTGCATCAATGGTTGTAAGCACCACGTCATACGTTCCTGTGGTTAGGTCTGAAGGCAATGATCCTGCCGCAAGTGTCCAGGTACCATCTCCGTTATTTGTTGCTCCTACGGTATTGCCTCCTACTGAAACTAACACTGTTGCGTTTATATCATCAATATCCCCATCAATCTGAGGATCTGTAACTGCCGTGCTGAGTACATCAACAGTAGAATATGGAGCAGCCCCATCACTAGTATTCGTAAATGTTTGTGCAATATTATTTGCAGCTCCAGCTGTTTGATCTTCTAAAATATCTGCAATCACACTTACGTCGAAGGTCACATCGGTATCATAAACTCCTGCTCCTGCAATTTCAGTAACTCCTAAATTGATGGTTTGTGCATTTCCATCAAAAGTGATCGATCCGTCAGTAGTGTAAGATGACCCTAATGTAAAGCTTCCGGCAGCTATAGCTATATCATTAAATGGCTCTGAATAGGTAATTAATAGCTCGTCAATCTTACCATTCAAGTCAGTATCTTGTGTTTCCGCAGATAGTATGACTGGGCCTGCGGCATCACCTGGAGTTATTGATCCTCCATTGAATAAATTACCACTTGGCAAATACGGAGCGAGCACCTCAGCATCATCTTCTAGAGTTCCTGCTGAATAGACCAAATTACCTACAACTGCAGTTCCTGTGTAGCTATCAAAAAGCAATCGGAATGTATCATCATTCGGAGTACTACCAGTATCAAATCCGCTAGGAACGATGGAATTGAATTGAAAGTCTGAAAGTGTTACTGTTGCATCTTCGATCCCATCAGGCATTACCACTTCAACCTCATCAATATTACCATCTCCATCCGTATCATAAGCAGTAGCAGTTGCATTATTAAAGGCATTCGCATATAAGTCAGGTAAAGGAAATTCAAATGAGTAGGTTCCCGGCATTTTAGCACCATTGCTTCTTCCTTTAATTTGGTTCTCATTTCTTGGAGAAAATGTATAGGTCTCCACTCCTCTGAATTCTTCAGAAATATCATTAAACTGAACCCTGTAAATGGCACCAGCATAATTATCATTATTAGATAAACGATTCCCGGAACCATCATGCCACTCGATATCAGTATTATTATCATCTCCAATTACTACTGGTGAACCATTTTCTGTATAGTCCACACACAGTTCATCTGATGTACAATCTGAATCCCCATTTGTATATTCACCTGTATTGATACGACCATTATTGGAATTGGCCATTTGAGGACTTCTATCCGTGTCATTATCTCTATACAATCCATCTAAAAAGGTCAATTCTATGTAACCTTGGAGAGGTGATGCCTGAGTCGTTACCCATTGCGCAGATGAGACTATCGGCACAGTAGTCACATCATTCAACACAAGGTTTCCAGTGGTCACTGTTGTATGTGCAAGGCCTACCAGGTCTTCTAGTGTCCCGTTCTGAGTACTAACATTAACGAAATCACCTGGATTATCATAATCTCCAAAAGCAGGATCAATAAGTAATGAAAATTGAATGGTATCCTCAGAAGTCGTGATGGGATCACCAGAAAAATCAGTTAAGCTTGATACAGAAATATCAGTTGTAACAACATTCCCGTCAATCACAGTGAATAAACCAAGAGTGATGTTGTCTATACCAGGATTAGAACTGGCGTAGACTTCTTCAGAGAATACCAATTGCACATAAGCATTTGCCCCTTGCAATTCAAAGTCATAAACCACGGGTGCTGCTCCATCAGTAGTTCCTGTAAAATCTTGGGCAACAGCTATCGTTATTGGCTCTGCATCAGCTATCGCTCCAGCTAATAATTGAATATCAGGTGTAACTCCTGTGTCAGGGCTTCCCCTTTCATTCAAGTTAATCGTAGCTCCATTCGGAGAATTAAAAATAACCTGACCAGCAGGAACGGTGTACGTATAGGCACCATCTGTTATAACAAAGTCACCTCCATTAGCATCAAGCGTACCCCCATTAATATTTTCAGAGAACGTTACAGTTATAAAATCAATCTCTCCACTTATTGCATCTGCTGTTCCTCCATCGCCAGTTACCGCGGTAAGAATTGCGGGCCCAGCTAGATCAACAGGAGTGAATGCATTGCTAGCCGCAAGGTTTCCAGCTTCATCTGCTAAAGTTCCTGCTGTATATGAAACTGTTTTTGCCGTAGTTCCGACAATCGGAGTGGTAAGAACCAATGTGACTAGGTTGTCTGTAAGATTCATGTCCTGCCCATTATTCGCCGGTAGAGTTATATCAACCGTGAAAGAGGCAGCTGATCCATCAATCATAAAATGAGCTGGATTCACCGATGATTCATCAATATCTTCAGAAAAAACTAATACTATCTCATCAATAGAACCATCTTGATTGGTATCAAATGATCGTGCTTCTGAGAAAGTTGGTATTTGAGTGTCAATCACAAATGAAGGTGAAGTGTCTCCAATATCTGCATTGCCCACCACGTCGGTAGCTCCGCTCGAAGAAGACACTACGGCCGTCTCTGCGCCAATTTCTTCTACTGTGCCATCATGATTAAACGTTTCTGTCCAGATCGTATTGCCTCCTGACCAGCCACCATCACCTGCCGTCGTAAAATTGGCGCTTGTACTAAAAGTAATGGTCGGGTTGGTTCCCGGATTCATTGCCTCATCATACGTTACGGTAACTACTTGAGCCAAATCACCTAGAAAGATCGGATCACTATCTACTGTTACCGTTGCTGAAGGTGATTGGGTATCCAACACAAAGGAAGGGGAGCCACCTCCAATATCGGCGTTTCCTACTACGTCCGTTGCACCACTGGAAGAAGTGACTACTGCAGTCTCTGTAAAGAATTGTTCTGAGGCTCCACTATGATTGAAGGTTTCTGTCCAGATCGTATTTCCTCCTGACCAGGCACCATCACCTGCTGTGGTGAAGTTTCCGCTATTGCCAAAGGTAATCGTAGGATTGGTCCCAGGGTTCATCGGCTCATCATAGG
>NZ_JBSWYW010000008.1:0-173587 GCF_056161305.1 Ekhidna sp. ABH4_415 | reverse complement strand
AAGTGATGAAATAGATTCCTGTATTGTTTTGAATCTTATAATTCCGGCTCATGCAATACAAGTTACAAACTTGTAAGAAAAGCTATCTTCTTCTTTCTTTTTCCGCAAGTTGCAAACTTGCGGTAGCGGGGGGAATTTAGTCTAAATCAAATAACTGTCTCTCCTAGATTCAAATCCGCTTTTGTGAACTGAATTGTTCTTCCTTTAGAACTTGTCACAAAGCCTTCAGAATTGCGCTCTACAAAACTCACCTCGAACTTGTCAAAATCAGACTCATTTGAAATTGAATTGACAACAATTCCAATTGCTTCTTTAGCAACCTCATTCAATGGTACATTATTATTTTGCTTCCCATTGATCAATGAAACCTCAATCACATGACTTGTTTTGCCATTAAACGACCTTGCTTTTATTTGAATGCCTGCATCTTCAAAATCTCCAATCTTCATTAGATCTGAAACAATAGAATCTAAATCTCTTTCGAATTGTGCTTGTTTAACTTCCGGTAGGGAACAGGAAAATGCTTGTAAGAGCACGAGAATACCAAATAGATCTATTAAAACTTTTTTCATCTCTACTATTTTAATTGAAGCTCCAATTTCTGAATCATTTCAGTAACCTTGTCTGATATATTCGATTTATCATTGGTTTCAATGTAAAAGTACCTCTTAATGAGATTATTGTTATCTATGAACCTAATTCTATATGCTCTGTATAGCACTTTCTTAATCGATTCAACTTTTGACCTTTCGACTCGGTATTGGCTAAATAGATTACTAATTAAAACTTCATTTGCATTATAAAAAATCAAGTTAAAACGAGATATTACATATACTGGAGGAACTAAAAATATCAATACAAATAAAGAAATGTAAAAAATTTGGTTGTCCCAAAATATTCCTAGAATTAAAGAAGTCAGCAAAATTGAATAACAAACGATTGGAATTATTATACCAAGTATTCTAGTATTCCATGGAGTCAACAAAATAAAGTCTTCTTTTTTAATTTTCTTAATCGTATTAATATTAATGAAAACTATCACAACTAGCATGATCACAGTGAGTCCGACATAGAATAATTTGGAGATGATTAATAAGTTTTGATTCAAATCAAAAGGATCAATAATTGATTGTAATAAACCAGTCAATGCTACTATCAACAATATGTATGCTATTCTAATCACTGCTTAGAGAGTTAATCAAAAAGAA
Organism: Ekhidna sp. ABH4_415; assembly: GCF_056161305.1. NCBI lineage: Bacteria > Pseudomonadati > Bacteroidota > Cytophagia > Cytophagales > Reichenbachiellaceae > Ekhidna > Ekhidna sp. ABH4_415. Next base: position 172,379 of record NZ_JBSWYW010000008.1, on the reverse strand, counting down.
GACCATTGAAAGTTTCACCTCCGGTAAATACTCCAGCCCCGTAAGTGGCTCCTAGTGAACCGCCAACAAAGAAACTACCACCTTCTGTACCCCACCCTGGCGCAAGCGTCCGCTTGTGCCTATGCTATAATGACAACATCAAGCAATCCTTTCCCTCCTGAATAATCAATTGCACTGCTCCAAGTCCAATGTAATTTCCATTCCTCAGAGTCCGCTTTCCCTCCACTCTACCCAGAGGTGACACTGAGGGGGTGGAAATGTAATCAACTTTCTGATCTATTACTCCTGAACTCCAAAGTTCAATTGGTTTATTGTGTTGTCGCCAAAACTGTTTGATCTCCATTCCTCGCTATTGGGTATGATGCTGTAATCTGGCCAGCTTTCGTTTGAGGTGTCCCTTCATTAATGCATACAAGATTTCGAACCAGAATTAGGTCCTAAATCATTATCCGTGAAAGTTTCTGAACCAGAGGAACTTAGTTACTTTTATAACTCTTTCAAATCACCTAAGATGAACCAAAGTCTATCTCCCGTCAAGTCTTCCGATCGAATCATGAGCCTTGATATCCTTCGAGGGGTTGCTATACTCGGCATATTAATTATGAATATCCAGAGCTTTGCAATGCCGGGGGCTGCCTACATGAATCCGACAGTTTACGGTAATCTGGAAGGCGTCAACCTGTGGGTTTGGATACTATCTCACATCCTGGCAGATCAAAAGTTCATGACGATATTCTCTATACTGTTTGGTGCAGGGATCATTTTGGTAACTGAAAAGGCAGAGTCAAAAAATAGGCGTTCGGTAGGTCTTCACTACAAAAGAACATTTTGGTTACTGATCATCGGCATCATTCATGCCCATATTATTTGGTATGGAGATATATTAGTTCCATATGCCATTTGTGCCTTATTTGTTTATTTATTCAGAAAGAAAAGCCCAGTAAGTCTGCTAATTGTGGGGGTGATTTTTATATCTGTCCACACGTTGATTTATGGTTTTTTTGGAACTTCGATGGAACACTGGCCAGATGAGGCCATCGCATCAGCCAAATCCAGCTGGATTCCCGACCAAAATGAAATTAAGAGCGAAATTGAAGCTGTTACAGGATCGATCAATGATCAAGTCAGGCATAACTCAGAATCGGCCTTATTTTTAGAAACACTGGTATTTTTAGTATTATTCCTGTGGCGAGCAGGAGGACTAATGCTGGTAGGTATGGCCCTCTACAAATGGAACATCCTGCAGGGCTTAAAGAGTAAAAAATTTTACCGGCGAGGATTGCTTATTTCCTGGCTTATAGGGTTTCCTATCGTGATCTATGGCTTAATTAAGAATTTCGAAAATACCTGGAGTTTCGATTACTCGATGTATTTAGGCTCACAATACAACTATTGGGGAAGTTTATTTATCAGCTTTGGTTACATATGCCTTATCATGCTGTTTAGCAAAACTCAAGCCGGCGTGTCCATTAAAAAACGTTTCGCTGCTATCGGTCAAATGGCCCTGACAAACTACATTTTACAATCCATCATCTGTGTGTTTATTTTTTATGGCGTTGGCTTTGGTTTATTCGGGCAGGTTGAAAGAAGCGTTCAACTACTTATTACATTCGGAATCTGGATCATTCAATATGCCTATTCTAAAGCATGGTTGGACCGATATCAGTTTGGGCCTTTGGAGTGGGTGTGGCGCTCCCTTACTTATGGTAAGGTTCAGACCATGCGAAAAGAAAACGATCAAGCTAGTTGAAAAGAAGGCTGAAAAATAGTTGCTGTGAGACGACATTAATCCTTGAGATAAATACGTGCCAGAGCGGCTCTTTGATGCTCGAAAGAACCTCGACAATAGGCTATTTTATCAAGACCTTAAGAATTCCTTAAACTGTTTATAATCCACTTTCATCTCTAATGATCGTTTTTTACGAGTCATCAGGTCTTTAGCAAAGTCAGGAATATTCACTTCCTGCCCTAAAGCCTCCTTCATGGTTGGCAGGAATTTGCAATAGTGAGCCGTCCCCAGGAACACACCTTCTTCGTCCGAATTATGCAGTGCTGCATAAGCGATCGCACTATGCGGGTCCAATAGGTAATTGTTTGCTTGATGGCATTCACGAATGGTTCGTTTAATTGCTCCATCATCCATTGTGAATGGTGCCAGGTGGTTTTTTATGTCCTGATAGCTCCCACCAAACAAAGAAAGCAATCGTTTGAAGTTGCTGGGGTCTGAAACATCCATGGCATTCGCAATGGTTTGGATCGTGTATTCAGGCTCATAATCTCCAGACAGTAGATATCTTGGTACCACATCATTTGCATTACTTGCTGCTACAAATTGCTTGATCGGCACACCCATTTTCATTGTCAGTATACCGGAGGTCAGGTTACCGTAGTTGCCGCTAGGCACAGCAATTGTCACATCATGAAACCCGTGTTTTAACGGTACATAGTAAAACAATGATTGAGGCAACCACCTCGCAATATTGATAGAGTTGGCCGAAGACAAGTGCATCTCTTTATTCAGCTGCACATCCGCAAATGCCTGCTTAACCAGGCTTTGGCAATCATCAAATGTGCCCTCAACTTCCAGCGCTGTAATATTTTGTCCCAGAGTAGTCAGCTGTTTTTCCTGAAGCGCACTTACTTTTCCCTTTGGGTAAAGTATGACCACCCTCACGCCTTCCACTCCTAAGAATCCATTGGCAACCGCCCCACCTGTATCCCCGGAAGTAGCTACCAAAACGGTCGTTTCTTTGCTATTGTTTGCATTGAAGTGAGCCAAGCACTCGGCAAGAAACTTTGCCCCTATGTCTTTAAAAGCAAACGTTGGTCCATGAAACAACTCCATGCAATGAATCTTGTCGTTCACCTGTACCAAAGGAATTGGAAAATCAAAGACCCTTTCAGTAATCTTAACCAGTTCGTTAGAATCAATATCTTCTTTGCAGAACTTACCCAGCACTTCCAATGCGATCTGCGATAACTCCATCTCAGGGATCTCTTTGATGAAATCTTGGGCTAGTCTGGGAATTTCTTTTGGAAAATAAAGCCCTCCATCATTTGGCAGGTTATTCAAAACAGCCTCCCTGAAAGAGACTTCAGATCCTTGTCCAGTGGTGCTTACAAACTTCATTTTCCTTCGATTATTTTACAACCGTGATCACTCATGCTGCTTTCAAAAAAATCACAGGTGATTCCCAGTTGACCATACAACCCCAGAATTTTCTTCTTTGCCTTTGTAAGGCATTCCGCATCCTCAAATAGCCCAAACATGCTGGGTCCGGATCCGGATATATTGAAGCCCACACATTCATGATCATGTGCGATGGCTTTCACTTCTTCATAACCTGGAATCAGGGACTTTCTGACTGGCTCAGCGATAAAATCCTGAATAGAAGCTTTAAGTCTGCTCCAGTCCTTCATATGCATCGCATGAACCAGGCTGGCGAGGTTTCCCCATTGATTGCGAGCAGTAGCTATATCTAAAGATTTTGGAACAATCCCTTTCGCTTCTGAGGTCTTAACCTCAACAGACGGACGCACGATCAGCACATGCAATTCGTCTGCGACGGGTAACGCAAAGTAGTCCAGAGGATGATAGCTTCGGATAACAATAAAACCACCCATCAGAGAGGGAGCCACATTATCTGCGTGGTAGCATTTGGATGCAAATGCCTCTCCCTCCAAAGCAAACGGCAATAATTCAGATGTCTTCAATGGATTGGGTAGCAATTGATTTACTGCATACACTGCTCCTGCTGCACTGGAGGCACTGGAGCCCAAGCCGCTTCCGGGTTTAAAGAATTTTTTGATTTGAAAATCAAAGCCTGCCTTTATGCCTATATGATCCAATAAAGCCTTGGCAGCTATGGTCGCCACATTTTGTTCAGGATCAAGAGATAAATCAGCTCCCTCTATCGATTGTAAAACCAGACGCTCATCACTTCTTTTCGAAACAATGATCTCTTCATAAACACCATCAAGTGCAAACCCAATGGTGTCATAACCGCATCCGACGTTTGCGACGGTGGCCGGAGCATGAACCTTTATTCTTTCCATATTCATCAGGAATCAGATTGAGCAATTCGTAATACATCCGCAAATATCCCGGAGGCAGTAACTTCCGCTCCTGCACCCGCCCCTTTAATGACTAATGGCTGCTCCGCATAGCGATTGGTGTAAAACAGCACGACATTGTCTTTTCCTTCCAGGTGATAAAACGGGTGAGTATCCGGTATCTCTTCCAAACTTACTTTTCCCTTTCCATTTTCATAAGATGCCACCACCTTTAACCGAGTGCCATTGGCGATTGATTTGTCATAGAGTTCTTTGAAATAGGATTCCGCCGATTCAATTTTTTCATAGAAATCATCCAGGTCAGTACTTTGCTGACAAGATGTTGGTAAAAATGAAGTCAATGCAATCTGATCCGCCTCCATTGGGTATCCACTCTCCCGAATCAAGATAAGCAACTTTCGCATCACGTCTTCTCCGGAGATATCAAGTCGTGGATCCGGCTCTGTATAACCAAGGTCTTTAGCCTTTCTGATTACATCAGCAAAAGGTTTCGACCCATCATATTCATTAAATAGGAAATTCAATGTGCCCGAAAGTACCGCCTGCAACTTATTCACCTGATCACCACTTCTCACCAGATCATGAAGGGTAGATAGTATTGGAAGTCCAGCACATACATTCGTTTCTATATAAAACTGGCTCTTGAATTTCTTAGCTACTCCCTTCAATTCCAGATACTCACCATAAGAGCGGGTTGCTGCTATTTTATTAGGAGTAACCACAGAAATGCTTTCCTTCAGGATATCCTTATACATGGACGAGATGTCAGCAGATGCAGTGATGTCAATGAAGACCGAATTTCTAAAGTTGAGATTCACCATGTGCTGAACAAAAGTTAATTTGTCAAACGTTTCTCCTTTGCTAAGATGTTTTTCCCACTTTAATAATGGAATTCCATCCTTTTCAAAAGCCATTTGCCGGGAGTTCGCCACACCAATCACTTTGATATTTAGATGGTGATGTTCTTTCAGAAAACCGAACTGCTTCTTCAGCTGACCCAAAAAAGCCTTTCCAACATTTCCCGTTCCAATGATAAACAGGTTGATTCGTCTGGTTAGCGATAAGAAAAAGCTTTCATGTAGCACATTCAGTGCCTTATCCAGGTCTGACTTGGGAATAATGGCAGAGATGTTTCGCTCTGAAGATCCCTGCGAAATTGCTTTGATGCTAATCCCGTTTCTGCCCAATACATTAAACATATTGCCACTTACACCTATTTGATCTTTCATATTAGATCCAATAAGAGCAAGCAAGGAGTAGCCATCTTCCACATCCATTGAGTCTAAAACCTGCTTTTCCTCAGAGCTGCTAAATTCCTTTTTTAGGGTTCGGATAGCAGATCGGGCATGTTTCGTTTCAACACCTAAAGTCACAGTCAAACCAGCGTTGCTATGGGTCATAAATGCAATTGGTATCTCTTTACCCGCCAAGCCACTAAATAATCGCGGGAAAAATACACCATTGTCACGCAGGGTACTTCCACTAATTGATAAAATGGTGACCTCATTAATACTTGAAATCCCTTTGATAAGGTGTTCGTCCGAGTAGTCATTGGAAATGAAAGTGCCTGGATTTTCGGGATGAAATGTATTCTTCACCCATACTGGAATTCCAGCCTTTAAAACCGGTTCAATGCTTTGAGGATAAAGCACCTTGGCCCCAAAGTAAGAAAGCTCCAAAGCTTCGTCGTAAGTCACCTGATTCACTGTATGTGAACGCTTCACTCGCTGAGGATCAGCGGTCATTATGCCATCTACATCCGTCCATATTTCGAGCGATTTTGCATTCAAAGTAGAGGCTATGATGGATGCGGTGTAATCTGAGCCACCTCTGCCCAGTGTTGTGGTCTCACCTGTAGTAGTTCCTGCAATGAAGCCTGGAAAGAAATTGACTTTCCTAAAGTCCTTCTCCACTTCTTTGAACCGGTTAGCTGTTTTTGCGAAATCAACATTTGCTGCACCAAATCGATGATCTGTGACAATCAATTTACGTGTATCATACCTGATTGAGTCTAGTCCCTGACTGACGAAGTAATCAGAAATAATGATCGAGGAAGCCAACTCTCCTGTCCCAAGAATAAAGTCCTGACTTTTTGAAGTAAGCTCCTTGAGCAGGTAAACGCCCTCACAAACTCTTTTGAGTTGGGTAAAGCAAGCTTGAAGTTCCAATGATTCCTTCTTACCTATTAGCGACTTATAAAGGGAGTAATGACGCTTTTCCAATTCTTCAATGGAATTCAAATACTCCTCCGCACCCCGTTTTGCTGTGTCGGCGATTTTCTGAAGTTCATCTGTGGTGCTGCCGATGGCAGAAACCACTACACATGATTTTGAATCGCGTACTTCCACAATGGCCTTCACCTGTTTGATGGCCTGTTCATTTTTGATAGAGGTACCTCCAAATTTGAATACTTGCATAGGCATGGCATAAAAAAAGCGCCATTCTGATTTAGAATGGCGCTTTTGGATACAATTTTTATATTTCAGCAACTACCATTCCTTGTGACAGGGATACCCGGTGGTACCTGTCGTTCTCGAAATAATAGTTGTTGTAATCGTTTTCATTCGAAACCAAAAGTAACATTGCCGGTGATGAATCAAAATAATCTTAACGGTTTTTATTGCAGAATGTCATTTTTCTCTTCTAATCTTCAAAATAGAAATGATAATAAAAGAAGATAATATCAAACCTTGAACTAAGAAAACATGGCTTATCGAGTAAATAGTATATTCATTATCTTGCGGCGGAATTACAAAAAATCGACATGACCTACCTTATTGTAACCATTGGATACATTTTGATTCTTGCTGGAATCATTATTTACAAAAGTAGAGGAGTAAAGAACGAAGAGGATTTTGTAGTTGCAGGCAGAAATGTGCCGGTTTATCTCTTAGTGGGCACATTGGTTACGACCTGGATTGGATCTGGAAGTTTATTTGGAACAGCTGGGCTCACCTTTCAGGTTGGATTCTCAGAACTGTGGTTCTCTTTAGGTGCATGGATTGGCATACTTGCTGTATACTTCATTGCTGCCAGGGTCAGAAGGATTTCTCAGTACACACTTACAGACATTCTTGAAAAAAGATACTCTCCTCTCGCACGACTGATGGGCACCATCACAATCATTGTGGCATACCTGGTTATCGCTGGTTACCAGTTTAAAGGAGGTGGAAGATTTCTTTCGATCCTTACAGAAGGTGGGATATCCGTTGAGCAAGGTACTTTAATAACCTTTTTAATCATCATTGCTTTTACATCACTTGCAGGAATGGTTTCGATTGTTTCGATTGATATTTTCAATGGAATTATCATGATCACTGCCATCATCCTTGCGGTACCATTCGCCATAAGTGGCTTTGGTGGATGGGACAATGTGGTGAACACGATCAATGAAGTAAGCCCCGATCACTTATCAATCATAGAAGGTCATGAACCTACTTGGTATATTGGTATTATGCTTCCTACCCTTATCTTAATGTTGAGTGAAAGTAGTGTATATCAAAAGTTCTCTTCAGCAAAAGATTCTAAAGCTGCCAGAAAGGCTGTCATGGGAATGTTTATAGGGGTCGTTGGTATTGAATTCCTGATGTGTCTTTTAGCAGTGGTCGGTTTCGCCATTTATGCACATGATCCAAGATTCTTCATGCCGGATGGGTCTGTGAATGCACCAATGTCAGAAGAAATCATATTACGAATAGGGTTTGAACAACTGCCTGCTTTTGTGGGGTCGCTGCTATTTGCCGGAGGTGCTGCTATTATACTTTCCACAGGAAATACTTTCCTGATGGTTACCTCTACAAACCTATCCAGAGATATTCTGGAAAAGTATTTTATCAAAGGAGCGTCTGATAAGACTAAACTTTTAATTCAAAGAAGTGCAATCGTCATCCTTGGATTCATCGCATACCTCATCATGACACAGTTTGAGGAGATTCTCTCGATGGCATTTATATCCTATACTATGATTGGAGCGGCATTAGCACCTCCATTGTTAGCTACATTCTTTTGGAAAAGAGTTACTAAACAAGGGGGAATTGCTTCCATTCTTGCAGGCATGCTTTCTGTGATTGTCATTGAAGTATTGAATAGAAGTGGGGTGGCTCTGGATCTTGGATTTATGTCTTTTCCATACGATTCCAAGATGGTTGCGATACCAGCACTTATAGCATCTGTCGTAGCATTAGTTGTTGTCAGCTTATTAACTAAGCCTACACCAAAAGAAATCGTTGATCCTTTTTTCGAGAAAGACTGAGTTCGAGTAACTTCGCGCAAACGTTTGAGTCCTATCTCAAATCAGGAAAAATTATTAAAAATACCCCATAAAAAATGCAAGAATACGGCGTAAAATCCAGCAAAAGTGATCTTTCTGACTTAGGAATAAAAGTAAAGGAGGCTCATTGGAATCTGAGCCAATCAGAACTCATTGAAGAAACACTGAAAAGCGGTGAAGGTGTACTTACTTCAACCGGTGCTTTAATGTGTGATACTGGCAAATTTACCGGTAGATCTCCAAAAGACCGATTTGTGGTTGAAGATGCAAAAACAAAAGATTCCGTTTGGTGGGGCAACATCAATATCCCATTCTCCGAAGAGAACTTTGACAAATTGTATAACAAGATGGTTAAGTTCCTGGAGGACAAAAAAGTTTATGTTCGCGAAGCATATGCCGGAGCAGACAAAACGCATAGACTAAGAGTGCGAGTCATTAACACCATGGCTTGGCACAACCTGTTTGCTTACAATATGTTCCTTCGTCCGGATGCGTATAAAGTCAAAGAATTCGATCCGAATTTCACCATCCTTTGTGTTCCGGAGTTTCAGGCCGACCCTGAAGAAGACGGTACCCGACAGTCGAATTTTGCAATTATCAACTTCACCAAGCGAATGATCCTAATCGGAGGTACCGCATACTCTGGTGAAATGAAAAAAGGGATTTTCTCCGTACTAAACTACATGCTCCCACACGAGCAAGGAGTGCTAAGTATGCACTGCTCTGCCAATATGGGTATTGAGCAGAAGGATACTTCAATTTTCTTCGGCCTTTCCGGTACAGGAAAAACTACGCTATCAGCTGATCCAAACAGACTGCTAATCGGAGATGATGAGCATGGATGGACGGAAAAAAATGTATTCAATTTTGAAGGTGGATGCTACGCCAAAGTGATTGACCTGACCGAAGAGAAAGAACCAGACATCTATAACGCGATCCGCTACGGAGCTATACTGGAAAATACCAGATTCAAAGAAGGCATCAGGGAAGTAGATTACGAAAACAAATCAGTAACCGAAAACACCAGAGCTTCCTATCCTATTCATCATATTAGAAATGCGATGGAACCATCTATAGGTGGGATTCCGAAGAACATTTTCTTTTTGACCTGTGATGCATTTGGGGTAATCCCTCCTATTCAGCGCCTAAATAAGGGACAAGCCATGTATCACTTCATCTCAGGATACACATCGAAAGTTGCTGGAACAGAAGCAGGAGTAACAGATCCAGAGCCTGTGTTCTCCGCATGTTTTGGAGCTCCATTCCTTCCACTGCACCCTACAAAATATGCTGAGATGCTTGGTGCAAAGATGGACAAGCATGAAGTGAATGTATGGCTGGTTAACACCGGGTGGACTGGTGGCCCATATGGAGTGGGTAATCGAATTAGCCTGAAATATACTCGTGCGATGATTACTGCCGCATTGAATGGACAATTGGATAATGTTGGATATCGCACGCACTCCATTTTTGGGGCGGAAATACCAACAACGTGCCCAGGTGTTCCTAACGCGATTCTGAGCCCACGAGAAACATGGAAAAATGATAAAGGTTTCTATGAAAAAGCAAATGATCTTGCTTCACGTTTTATTGAAAACTTTAAGAAGTTTGAGGACTTTGCCAATGACGAAATCATGGCGGGAGCTCCAAAAGAAAATACTAACTACAATTAGTTAGTAAATCAAAAAAGTATGAAACCCTGCACTAGCTAGTGCAGGGTTTTTTTATGTTCAAAAAACTTTACCTTCATACAACCTTTTTGTTCGACTTCCATCCTACCCTTAGAAAACGCCAAATAACCTGTGACTGAAACGCAAATAGTATGGATAAACCAGCTAAAGAAAGGCAATGAATTGGCGGCTTTCAACCTATATAATAGTTATTCTAAAGCTATGTATAACACGTTAACTCGTATAACAAATGATCAGGAAGTAGCTCAGGACCTACTCCAGGAAGCGTTTGTAAAAGCCTTCAAGCGAATCAATGACCTGGAAGAGCCTAAGGCATTTCCCGGATGGCTAAAGCGCATCGTCATTAACCTGGGGCTAGAATATGTACGTAAGAAAAAGTTCTATTTTGAAGATATTGAAGACCAAATCCAACTTGAATCAGAAGAGATAGAAGAACAATTGATAGATAATAAAACACTCCATTCTGTGATCAAAGAACTCCCGGATGGTTGCAGAACAATACTTAGCCTTCACCTACTAGAAGGCTATAAACATAAAGAAATCGCAAACCAACTTGGCATATCTGAGTCTACATCCAAAACACAATTCAGACACGCCAAGATGTTATTAAAAACAAAACTTCAACATCTTTATGAATCTTGAAGACTTAATTAAAAAGAGAAGAGAAGAACTAAATCTAGACAGTCCCCCACCAGAATTGTGGGACGAAATAAGGCATTGTTGGAAAAAGGAGAAATCCATTAGATTTTCCTGGTGGAAGGTGGCTGCAGTTGTCTTTATTACCACCTCAATAGGGCTATTAATCCATAATATCACTCTTCAAAATACCGTAGATGAGCTTGCTACTCTCGGCGATATCTCATCCGAATACAGGGAAATTGAAAACAGCTATATCACTCAGATTAATCAACTGGAAGAACAGATTCCGGTAAAGGAGATGGAATCTGCCACAGACTTTCAGTGGATAATCGAGGAATTGAATACACTGGAAGAAGTGAACATGTTATACCGACAGGATATTGGAAAAATTAACAAAGAACAGCTGGTAGGAGTCCTGATAGACTACTATGAAAAGAAAATCAAGCTGCTGAGAAAATTAGAACTAGAAATAAAAAGGGCAAATAAATACAAACGAAATGAAGAAACTGATACTAATACTACTCGCATGTAGCTTTGTATGGAGTGCGAACGCAATCAATAATGACGGAGAGACAAGGTCGGCTAAAGTGACAGTAGATGTCTCACCTTCAGACAAAATCAACATCCAGGCCAAGTACACCGAGCTTGTTGTACAAACGTGGGATAAGCCACAGGTAGAAGTAGAAGCAATTGTTCGGTACGATGGAAAAATGACTGATAAGATTCAGGACTTTCTTGATGAATTTGAGCAAAATGTGAAAGACCACATAGATAAAGGTGCCACCGAGTTACTCATTGATAGTGACCTGGATATTCCGAATAAAATTCAGATTGGGGGCAAACACATTGGCATTCAGGTCTCCTACGGAGATGATGAATTGAAGGTGACCTATAAAATAAAGGCTCCTGGAACCAATGATTTCATCATAAACAATTCTTATGAAGATGTGCAATTGATTGGATCTTTTAAAAACGTTGAATTCAAACAATATTCTGGTGAACTTGAAGCCGAGTACATAGAGAAAGGAGTTTTCAACTTCAAATACGGAACAGCTTCCATTCAGCAAATAGATGATGCAGAGATGGAGATTTATGAGCAGGAAATTGATGCACGAACAATCGGAACCCTTAAGATCAATACCAAGTATTCCAACCTTGAAATCAACGAAGTGGGCACTATTGAAGCTACCTCCTACGAGTCTGATTATCAGATCGGATCAATAGATGGATTATCCGGCAATTTTAAATATGGTGAGATTGAAATCACTGAGCGGCTGGGTGAAGGTGAACTTACCTTCTATGAAATGGACATGGAGATTGAAGAGGTCCGGTCATTGATTTTGACGAATAGCAAATACAGCAAGTTCGAGATTGATCGCGCAGGTTCAATCACCTTCAACCAATCTTATGAAGATGAAACGGACATTGTTACACTGGATCATTTCATAAGTATGAACTCAAAATACGGCAATCACTCGATCGAAAACCTTGAGACAAGCTTCCAACTCAATGCTTATGAGGACGAGGTTGAAATTGAATTGATTGGCACGGAGGCAACAGAAATTATCATTGATGGGAAATACATTGATTCATCAATTGGTGTTAGAAACACATCTTTCATTCTAAAATCAAACGTAAAATACGGCAAGGTCGAATACGATGAATCATCTGTAGATGTGAAAAGGTACATCAAAGATGGGGATCAACTTGAAGTGGAAGCACACTCTAAGTCTAAAAATGGGAGTATTGTTAATATAACTGTAAAAGGATATGAAGTGGACGTGAAGCTTAACTAAGTCACATCACCTAACTTCAACCAACTCAATTTCGAATGTCAATATAGTATTTGGAGGAATGACTTGATTACCTGATGAACCGTAACAAAATTCAGAAGGAGCGAAAATCTTAATCTTTCCTCCTTCTTTCATGGTTGGAATCATAATTTGCCAAGCCTCAATCAGATTTTGAAGACCAAACTGAATGCCTGTCGAGTTTGAATCAAATACATTTCCATTCAGATAGCTACCCTCGTATTTTACTACCACATTGTCATTTGCTGTTGGCGAGTCACCAGTTCCTTCCTGAATTGTTTGAACCCGGATTCCCGAAGAGTGAACCACAAAATCTATCTGGCTCTCCTCTAGAAATTCATCAATTATTAGCGTATCGACTTCCAACTGCTCCTCTTTACTATCCACCACGGCCAGTAGCTCTACATCATAAATAAGGTTTGTATTTGGAGGAACTACACCATTACCATTTGGTCCAAAACAATAACCGGATGGAGCGTAAAATGTGATTTTTCCTCCCTCCTCAATTTCTGGAAGCATTTCTAACCAGGCAACCACTATTCCATCGTCCAGCTTTACAGTAAATCCTATTGTATCTCTACCCAGGAGTTTTTCATCAAGATAATAACTGGCGTATTTGATGGCTATATCATCACGAAAAGCAGGTTTTTGACCATTCCCCTCCTGTTCAACAACATATCTAATTCCTGAATCATGAACCTCGGCATTGATTCCTTTGTCTTTAAGATATTCGTCGATGATTTCAATATCAATCGAAAGTTGCTCTTCGAATGAAGCAGAGTTTCCATCGTCATTTCCACAGCTAATCACTAACGAAATGAATACAACAGATAAAAGGAGTGTAATCTTTTTCATAATTATCCAAATAAAGCACCAGCGATAGTTGCTGTCATCATGGTAGCCAATGTGGCAGCAACCAAAGCTCTTAATCCAAGTTTTGACAAATCACCTTGTCTGTTAGGAGCCATTCCACCAATTCCACCAATCTGGATTGCAATTGAACTAAAGTTTGCAAATCCGCAAAGTGCGTACGTAGAAATAATAATTGATTTTTCTGAGAGAAGACCTGCAGACTTCATATCCGCTAGGCTTAGATAGGCAACAAATTCGTTTATGACAGTCTTTTGACCCAAAAGACTACCTACTTTGATTGTTTCAACCCAATCTACACCCATTATAAATGCAAAGACTCTGAATACCTGACCAAGGATATATTGGAGTGAAAATCCTTCAAAAGCTCCATCGGTAGTTCGTATAACAAACTCATTAAGCCCTGTTAACTCACCTATTCCATCCACTAAAATCCAGTTCAATGCAAAAATGACTGCAATAAATGCCAGCAACATTCCAGCTATGTTTAACGCCAGCTTCACCCCGTCAGAGGCTCCTCTTGCTAACGCATCAACGAGGTTTACTCCAATATTTTCTTTATTGACTCGCAGGCTACTGTCTATTTTTTCGGGTTCATCTTCCGGCAGAAATATTTTTGCCATAACAATGGCAGCAGGTGCGTTCATAATAGATGCACTCAACAGATAAGTAGCAAAAATTTGCTGCTGAGCAGGGTCTCCACCTCCCAGGAAAGACACATAAGCTCCAAGCACACTCCCTGCAATGGTTGCCATGCCTCCGGTCATCAGGCAGTTCAGCTCTGATTTTGTCATTTTTCCAATAAATGGACGCACCAAGAGAGGTGCTTCTGTTTGACCTAGAAAAATATTTCCAGCGGCTGATAAACTTTCTGCACCTGATAGACGCATGGTCTTAGCCATAATCCATGCGAACCCATAAACGATCTTTTGCAAAAGTCCCAGATAGTAGAGGCCGGCAGTCACAGAGGAAAAGAAGATAACCGTGGGAAGAGCCTGGAAGACAAAAAGAAACCCAAGATTATGTTTTGCATCAACTGCTTCGCTGTTCTTGGCCAGGTCTCCGTATAAAAACTCGGCACCCTTCAGTCCAAAATTCAAGAACTTAACAAACCCAGCACTCATCCATGAAAAAAGCTGATTAACAAACTCAACATTGGCAATCAATAAACCAATGACTACCTGAATGGCAATACCAATGCCTACCAAGCGAAAGTCAATCTGCTTTCTACTGCCGGAAAGCGCCCAGGCTATTGCTACCAAGCCTATCAATCCGGCTATACCTCTTACGTAATCCATGGTTAGTTTCGCTTATTCAGCACATCCCTGATCCGGGCTGCTTTTTCATAGTCTTCTTTGTCCAGCGCTTCATTGAGAAGCTTTTCCAATTCGCTGGAGGAAAGGTCTTCCAAATTAGCTTTCTCTGGTTTTGATACTTCCTGCTGTGCTATTTCTTCCTCATATTCCTCTGTCAATACTATACCCGCCTCAGTAAGAATGTTTTCATTGGTATAGAAATCAACATTGAATCGAAGGCCGATAGCTATAGCATCAGAAGGACGGGAGTCGATTTCAAACACTTTACCGTCATGTTCACAAATAATGCGCGCAAAGAATACCCCTTCTTTTAGGTCTGAAATGTAAACCTCTTTAATTGAAATGTCGAAATTATGAGAAAAGGCCTTGAACAGGTCGTGAGTCATTGGCCTATTAGGTACAATCTTTTCGATCTCGATTGCAATAGCCTGTGCTTCAAACATGCCAATGATAATAGGAAGCCTTCTATTCCCTCCTGACTCTCCTAACACCAGTGCAAAAGAGCCTGATTGGGACTGACTCGAGGACAGTCCCAATATCTCTAACTTTATTTTCTCTTCGGCCATTAACCTTGTGCCTTCTTGATTGCTTCAGTAAGTTTTGGTACTACGTCAAAGGCATCCCCAACAACACCATAATCTGCAGCTTTAAAAAACGGAGCTTCAGGATCCTTATTAATAACAAGAATGTATTTAGATGAATTCACCCCAGCTAAATGCTGAATGGCTCCTGATATTCCTATGGCAATATACAATGAAGGACTAACTTTTATACCTGTCTGTCCAACGTGCTCATGGTGAGGTCTCCAATCCATATCTGAAACAGGCTTACTACACCCGGTTGCAGCGCCCAATGTCTTTGCCAACTCTTCAATCATTCCCCAGTTTTCCGGCCCCTTCAGACCTCTACCTCCTGAAACTACTAAATCTGCTTCTGGAAGTAAGATATCTCCCTCTGCTTTTTCTGTCTTAGTAGTTTTAACTGTGAAATCAGCATCATTTATTGTAGGTGAAAACTCAACAACCTCTGGTGATCCTCCGTCCTCTTTAATTGCGATTGCATTTTTCTTGATGATGATGATCTTCTTATCACCTTCCAGAGTCGTATTTGCAAATGCCTTACCAGTATAAATGCTTTTCTTTACCGAGTATCCGTTGGATGTATCAGGCAGATCAGCAACATTTGAAGCAAGTGCCGCATCTACTTTGATAGATACCCGTGCAGAAACCGGATCTCCTAAAGAGCTTTTAGCCAAAACCAATAAATCAGACCCCTCCTGATTCATTGCCTCTGCAATAGCCGAAGCATATGCCATGATGTTTGGTGTTGCCAGCTTTTCATCTGTTACATGCAAAACTTTGCTTGCTCCAGCTTTGCCAATGACATCCATGTCACCAGTCTTTCCAAAAACCACTGCTGTGACATCTCCGGCAACTGCTTGAGCATAGCTCACTGCTTCAAGAGATGATTTTTTAACTTTTCCTTCGTCTAATTCTACAAATGCTAATGCTGCCATGTTATATCACTTTTGCTTCGTTCTTCAATAAATCTACTAGTTCATCCATATTATCCGGATCTATCAACTTCACATCTCCTTTCGCTGGAGGCAATTCAAACTTGCTCACCTTAGTTTTAGGAGCATCTCCGGTTGGATCTTTTACTTCGAGCGGTTTGGTACGAGCACTCATGATGCCTCTCATATTAGGGATTTTCCATTCAGCAATCGGCTCCTGACACCCTGCAACAAATGGTAGTGGCAATTCCAAGTATTCTTTACCGCCTTCTATTTCTCTGGAGATCTTGGCAGTTTCACCTTCAATATCTAATGTCATCACTGGAGACACTGAAGGAATACCTAACAACTCACCAACCATACCATGAACCTGGCCACCATTAAAATCTATTGATTCCCTACCCATTAAGACTAAGTCATAGCCACCATCTTTTGCTACAGCTGCAATTTGCTTGGCAACAAAAAGTGCATCTTCGGGAAATGCATTTATCCTGATCGCATCGTCAGCTCCAATAGCCAGCGCTTTTCTAATGGTAGGTTCTGTCTCAGCTTCTCCTACGTTCAATACTGTGATACTGCCACCTGTTTGCTCTTTAAGTTCTACAGCTCTGGCAAGCGCATAGTCGTCATAAGGACCGATGATGAATTGCACACCATTTTTGTCAAACTTGGTATCACCATCCGTGAACGCAATGCGAGAAGTAGTATCAGGCACGTGCGTAATACAAACTAATATTTTCATGTATATAAATTAATTTTAAATGGTCACATGGAATTCGCATAAATGATATTCATCCCAAGTTGGTAATCAATCAAAATCATGCTCATTTCATTTATCTATCTGAGTGTTTTTAGTAAGAAACAAGTGAGAAGCAAAACGGTTCCGCTCCTCATTTTTTCGAACCTCGAAGTTAGTAATTATGGTCAATTTGGGAAGCCAATTCATTCGCTTTTTGCAAAACAGAACTACACCCTCTCTTTGAGTCAGTTTATATTTCGTTAACCCATCGGAATAACTCTATTTTCTTTTACAATGGTTTTATAATTCCTTACAATTTTTTACCTTCATCCTTAAGAACCAAATTTTTTAAATGTATTATGAGAAGATTAATGAAGCTGGGTGTCTTCGCCCTTGCTCTGGCGGTACTATGGGCCTGCCAGGACAGCAATGAAGAACAACAACCTCAATTACAAGAAGTCCCAAGTGATATCTTGGCGAAAGTCGCTGATCTTGGATTCAATGCCAATGAAGTGAAGATGTACGATGACATTCTTTTTATTGAAGGTGACATTCGTATCACTTTGGATCAGTTGGAAAAAATGTCCCCTAGTAATGGTCTTCCGGTTGAAGAGCATTATCACACTGACAATTTGGTAACAGGCACACCGCGCACAATCAATGTGTACGTAAGGAATATGCCTACCAAGTATGCACAAGCGACTGACATTGCAATTGCTCGTTACAACGCTGAGAACCTAAACCTTACATTCAATCGAGTAACGAGCTCAAGCCAGGCTGATATCACTATCAGAGCATCTCCTTGGTATTACTATTGGTTTGGGATTTTGGGTTCTGCCGGATTCCCTGAAAATGGAGATCCGTATGGAACGATCCTTATGACAAGAGGGTACTATGACAATGTTTCAAATATCAATGGATTGGCTACTACCATCGCTCATGAAATGGGACATTGCATTGGCTTTCGTCATACCGACTACATGGACAGAAGCTACAGCTGTGGCGGTGCTCCAGACAATGAAGGAGGTGGTGGTGTAGGTGCTAACCATATCCCAGGCACTCCTACCGGACCTAGTGCAAATAGCTGGATGCTAGCATGCGGCAGTCCTGAAGGAGATCGTCCGTTCACTAATGATGATAAAACGGCGTTAGGATACGTCTATTAATTTTTTTTTGTTCAAATCTACTTTTCAAAAGGCGCAGACTTCTGCGCCTTTTTTATTCTCAAAAATCAGGTTAGAATTCTCATATTGAGAATCATATTGATGGCTAAGTCCATTATACGGTCAAAATCAGCTTTGGCATACCATTGGCACATGAGGTTGTAAATGATAACTATGAAAAAGCTACTTATAATCCTTGCAATCATGTTGATGCCAGCACTTATTCTGGCGCAATCACAGGTTATCAAAGAAGATATTGAAGTTATGGATGACTTCCATACCATCCATTTGAATGCTCGCTACTCGGTATACCTCAAACAATCCAATGAAACCAAAATTGAAGTTCGTGCCTTGAAAGAGGTAATGGATATCTCAGAGTTTAAGATATCTGATGGAGCACTAAGCATAAATATTAAAAGAGATGAGAAAAACAAAAGCATATGGGAGCAAATCGATGATATCAAAATCGCACCAAAGCTTGATGTATTCATTTCCATGAGAAATGTTAATGCCCTTAATGTTAATGGTAATGGCAAGCTGATCACTGAAAATTCAATTTCCTCAAAGGAATTGAAATTAACCAATTCAGGATCAGGAACTTTAGAAGCAGATATAAAAGGTGAAATTCTATCACTAACCAATTCTGGGTGTGGATTGGTGAAGCTCACCGGATATGCAGACAGTGCCGAGATTTCACTTTCCGGATATGGAAAAATTGAAGCATTCAAGCTTGATTTAAATTCAGCAAATGCAGACTTATCAGGCTCGGGAGATATGGAAATCAATGTGAAAGATCAACTAGAAGCCAAGGTTTACGGAAGTGGCAAAATTGTCTTTAAGGGAAATACGAAAAAAGTAACGAAAAAAGAACATGGATTAGGTAAGGTGGAGCGTACGTATTAATGGAATCCTCTTCATACTAATGCGTACGTCATAGTAGTACCATCCCGGAGCAGGTCTGGGATGGTTTCTTTGTTTTTAGGCTTGTAAGATAAATGACGGGTAAATGACGGGTATATTGCAATCTTATTTTTTGTCAATACAAGTAGTTTCGGAATACTATTGCCGAAAAGATCAAAAATGAAACAACCCGAATTAGGACAAAAATTAATTGAACTGCGTCAACAGAGAAATATGACGCAAGAAGAATTAGTTGAGGCATGCAATGTAAGTGTTAGAACTATTCAGCGCATTGAATCAGGCGAAGTAACACCCAGGCTATCAACTGTGAAAATATTACTATCCGCTCTGGAGGTGGATATCGAGGAATTTAAAGAAAAGACCAGACCTACCAAGTCTGCAGCATATATGAATGCGCTCCAATCATCACTTCAAGCCGCTTGGATATCTGGTATTGTATACTTTGTTGTTGGATTTATTGATGGGGCACTTGAAATTGATCGATTTGAAGGTGGTGACCTTAGCATCTCTCCTACCTTCTACATTCCCATGAAGCTACTCTACTTTTTTTCATACACAGTCTTTATGTATGGCATTATCAGGCTTTCTGATTACTTCAACAATTACCTGCTTAAAGTATCTTCTTACATCATGATAGGCCTTTTTGCATTCATCACATTAATCGATATTGCATCCCTTTACCTTGATATCAGTGATGCCAATTTAATTATGATCGGAGTTGGTGAATCAATGTCTGTGGGAGTAATTGGCATTCTGATAGGAATTGGATTTATGCGACTACAGGATGGTATGGGCATTCTTGCCAAAGCAGCAGGAATTATTGAAATCATTGCGGGTGCTTGTTTTCTTCTAGTGGTAGGTTTTCTTATTGGATATATCATGCTCATACCGGCAATCATATTAGAAGTAATCCTCCTCTTTAAAGGATATGAGCACATCAAAACTGAACTTCTAAAAATCTAACGTATGAAAAAACTAATCATAATTGCAGGGCTCTCCAGCCTTGCCTGGATGATCTATGCCCTTTTCCAACCAATCATTGATTGGAACTTTGGCTGGAATAAAATTCCCACCGAAACTACCAATGTGTTCTTTGAAGGAATAGAAAATGCGGAATATTCAGACGTTATAGTAAAATCTAAAGCTCATCTGGACACAATCCACAAAAAAAGCGAAGCACCATCTATTTCCATAGCAGCAATGATTAATGGAAGAATGGCTTGGTCTTACGCTATTGGGTTTATGGATATGGGAGAAATGATTCCTGCTGATACCAGTACACAATATCGAATAGGCAGTGTATCCAAAGCACTCACATCTCTTGGGCTGGGGAAACTGATAGAGGACAGACACATACATCCTGACTCATCCGTGCAGTATTATACAGACCATTTTAAAAACAAACCGAAAATTACCATCAGGCATTTGGCATCTCATCAGTCAGGAATCCGTAATTACGGCGCATGCTTATGCTTTCCTGTTTGGGAATATTATAGAAATAAAGAATATGAGAGCATTGAAGCCAGTTTAAGCCAATTTGAAGATGATCGACTTCTATTTCCTCCGGGTGAATCCTTTTCATACAGTTCGTACAACTTCACCGCCTTGAGTTTGGCCATGGAAAAGTCCTCAGGAAGAAACTTTTTGAGCTACATGGGTGAATATGTATTCAATCCGCTGGGAATGAGTAACACGGAGGCTGATAAAAGAGGAAAAGTCAAGAATAGGGCTATTCCATATGATATTGACAGTGAGAATTATAAGGAAGCTTTCACGGTAGATTTAAGTAACAAATGGGCCGGTGGCGGCTTTGTCTCTACCCCTTCCGATCTGGTGAAAGCCGGTAATGCATTATTGGATTCAACGCTTTTGAAGAGGACAATCATTCAGATTCTCACCACCCCTCAAAAACTAAATGACGGCACCATCAATGAGCAAAATTACGCTCTGGGATTGCGACATGATTTCTCTGAAAGATATTTTGATGGAAACTTAAAAGTGGAAGTCATTCATCATGGTGGTATGGCTGTTGGAGGGATGGCCCTTCTTGTTGTTTATCCGGAGTATGACCTGGCTATTGCATTAGCAATGAACAAATCAGGCCAAAACGGAAGGTTTGAGTTATTTGATTATTTAACCCCAATCGTTGAGCTATTACTTGAAAAGATACGAGAAAACAATGCTTAGTTTTACCTTCGCAGCATGAGCGAAGAACTTGATGTTTTGATCGTTGGTGCCGGCCCCATCGGGCTGGCATGCGGTATTGAATGTGAGAAAGCCAAACTCTCATATGTCATTGTGGATAAAGGATGCCTGGTCAATTCTTTGTATAACTACCCACGTAACATGACATTCTTCTCTACCTCTGACCGGCTCGAGATTGGGGGTGTCCCGTTCATTTCACATAACCCTAAACCTACCCGACCGGAAGCGTTAGAATACTACCGTCGCGTCGCTTCTTCCTGGAAACTCAATACCCGTCTATACGAACGGATTGAAGAAATAAAGAAAGATGAAGAGCAATTTGAAATACACTCAAGCCGACGATCATACAAAGCAAAGAATCTGATTATCGCTACAGGCTTCTATGACCTCCCATACATGCTCAATGCTCCTGGAGAAGATCTCCCGAAAGTGAAGCACTATTACGATGAGCCTCACCCCTATTATGACATGGATGTCGCGGTGGTCGGAGCGGCTAACTCCGCTGTTGATGTTGCCCTTGAGGTTTACAGAAAAGGTGCTAAATCAGTTACAATGGTGATTCGCGAAGAAGAGATCAATCCCCGTGTAAAGTATTGGGTGAAGCCGGATATTGATAACCGAATCGCTGAAGGCTCTATAAAAGCCTATTTTGAAAGCAATATCACTCGCATTGAGGAACATTCGATTGATATACAAACGCCTAAAGAGCAGCTTACGATCCCCAATGATTTTGTGCTAGCCATGACTGGTTATCAGCCGGACTTTTCATTCCTTAAACATGTAGGAGTTGAGATTGGGAACGACGAATTTAAAACTCCCGTTTACAATGAGCAAACTATGGAAACCAATGTGTCCGGCGTTTACCTGGCTGGAGTGATCTGTGGTGGACTAAAAACCAATGCCTGGTTTATAGAGAACTCCAGAGAGCATGCGGAGATAATCATCAATCATATAGCCAACTAATGAATTACATTGGATTTATTGCTGCATTCCTGACTACTATCTCTTTTGCACCTCAGGCGATCAAAACCATCCGTACTAAAAGCACAGAAAGTCTTTCATTGGGAATGTACCTGATATTCACCATTGGAGTTGCCTGCTGGCTGGCTTATGGCATCCATTTGGGTGATCTACCTATCATTATCGCAAATTCTATCACGCTCTTGTTAACAGGAACCATTCTTATTATGAAGCTAAAGCATGGCTAGCCTCGCACCCTACCCTGCAACACGCTAATGTTCTGATTGATGGGGTTGCCATTGGTACGTCTCAAGGTGATAATCTGACCTACATGATTAATTGCATCTGCTATTGGTCCGTTGATCAGATTCCAAAATGGGAACTCCGCACTGGGAAAAACCATATCATACCGGGCTAAATCCTCCCCATTTGCATTCCTAAGAATTTCACTGGTTTGACGAATATTTTCTAATGCACGACCTCTCTTCTCCTCAAAAGAAAGCCCATCCATCTCTACCCCCTCAAATGGTTGTTCATTCACCGCATTCACCAGGATCTGTGTCAGAGACAAAATGTGATCGATGGTTTCTTCCACATTCCTGGCTCCCTCGCTCGGTCGGTATTCCAAGTCACCAGCTGTTAACCCTTCCGTCCCCCAGTAATACCGAAAGCCTAAACCATCAACAATTCTTGCAGCGACAGTGCCAGCATTGTATTCCTCAGGATAATCGGGAATTTGATAGTAGTAATCTGTGGTGTCACCATCCTGGGCAGAAGATACGATTCCAGTAACAAGACAGATTGATAAGAGGTAGTATTTCAGGTTGTCCATTTCAATTTTATTTTGAAGCATATCAAAAGTAATTTAGTCTGATGAATTCAGATCGGACCTCACTGCTTAAACAGTTCATTTCAGAAGAACCCGCAAATCCATTTAATAAATATGCGCTCGCAATGGAGTACTATGATTCTCAGCCGAAGGATTCACTAGAAATACTCCTTTCGCTGCTTAAAGATCATCCGGATTACCTTCCCACCTATTTTAAAGCAGCTCATCTATTGTGGGAGGAGGAACGGTGGGATGAAGCAGAAACAACTTTTCGAAAAGGGGCACAGCTCGCGGCAGAACAGGATGATCAAAAGGCATTGTTAGAGTTGCGCTCAGCTTACCAGAACTTTCAGTTCGATCGGGATTGATATTTTTGAGGTATGAAAATGGCTAAAACTCCAGAAGAGTATTTTTCATGGAATGAGGAATACCGACAATTGCTTGAAAAGCTACGATCCATTCTTCTGTCAACAGAGCTGGAAGAGAAAATGAAGTGGGGCATTCCTACTTACTGCTGGAAGCATAAAAACGTAGCGGGAATTGGCGCCTTCAAAAGTTATGCAGGACTGTGGTTTTTCAATGGCGTGTTTCTGAAAGATCCTGCCAACATACTTATCAATGCACAGGAAGGTAAAACCAAAGGCATGCGACAATGGCGGTTTGAATCCATGGATGACGTTAATGAAAAGCTTGTCCTCGATTACCTCAAAGAAGCGATTCAAAATCAGAAGGACGGAAAAGAAATCAAACCGGAGAAAAAGCCATTGATCATTCCAGATGAATTGAAGGAAGCGCTTGCATCCGATAGTCAGCTTTCTGAAGCGTTCGACTCACTCACCCATTCTTGCAAGCGTGAATATGCCGAGCATATCGTAGAAGCCAAACGACCTGAAACCAAACAGAAACGTCTTGATAAAATCATACCGATGATATTAGACAAGGTAGGTTTGAATGATAAGTATAAATGACCGTCATGCTGAACTTGTGTCAGGGTGACAATCTGATCAAAAACTAATCACAATTTTTCCAAAATGGTCCGGCGCTTTGAATCGATCAAAGGCGGCTAGATAGTCATCTACTTCATACAATTGATCAACCGTCGGTTTAATCTTGTGCTTATTCACCCACTGCAGCATTTCCACAAACTCCTCATCACTGCCCATCGTGCTACCCATGATCTGAGCCTGTGACCAAAACAACCTAAATACATCAACCTTTTCCGGATAGCCCGTTGTGCTTCCATACATTACAATGCGACCGGCTGGCTTAATGATTTTCAAGTAATTATTTAACTGATTTCCTCCGGCGCTATCAATGATTGCGTCAAATTGGCCGGCCACTTTAAACCACTTTTCTTCTTTGTAGTTAAACCCACCTTTCACTCCCATTTCTTTTACGCGCTCTATCTTCTCATCACTGCCACTGGTGACACAAACTTCCGCTCCTGAAGCGACAGCAAAAGCAATCGCAAATTGGCTCACTCCACCACCAGCACCCGTAATAAGTACCCTTTTTCCGGCTTTTGCACCTCCTTTTTTGATGGTGGCACGAAAAGCAGTAAGCCCGGCTAGTGGTAAGGCAGCCGCATCTTCATCACTCAGGTGAGATGGTTTTTCCTGTAATCGGTGAGCTGGTACTTTGATGTACTCAGCCAGCGTACCATGGGTTGGCATACCCAATACCGAATAGTCTGAAGACTGAACTTCAGTATTATCACCCCAATTCACATTCGGGTTGATGATTACCTCTTTACCTTTCCATGCTGCAGGTCCTTCTTCCACTACCCCACATCCATCCGATCCCAGCACAGTTCCAAACTGAATGCCCGGATACATGCCTTCCCTAATCCACTGATCTCGACGATTAAGTGCAGCAGCTGAAATCTTTACTAAACATTCATCACCTGACACTTCTGGTTTATCAATACCTGTCAATTGAATCGGTTCCGATTCCTGTGTAATCGTAATCGCTTTCATTAAAAAATAGCATTTTAGAAATTAAAACGGTGCATCATCCTCCGGTCCTTCATCCCCATTTGCTTTGCTGGGAAGGGTGATGGTAAAGTCATCGTTGGCTGGGCCTGATGTTGGGAAGCCACCAAATCCATCTCCCTGATCTCCATCCCAGTCGGTAAACTTGGTGAACTTGCCGATGAATTTGAGGTTGACAGTATCGAGAGATCCGTTTCTATGCTTGGCAATGATTACCTCACCTAGTCCCTGAAGTGGCATACCTGATTCATCGGTATCCAATCCATAGTACTCCGGACGATACAAGAACATTACCATATCTGCATCCTGCTCGATTGAGCCGGATTCCCTCAAGTCAGATAGCTGAGGCCGCTTATCTCCACCTCGGGTTTCCACAGCCCTGCTCAACTGGGAAAGTGCAAGTACTGGCACATTGAGCTCTTTGGCAATTCCTTTCAATGCTCGTGAGATGGATGCAATTTCCTGCTCTCGGTTTCCTCCGCCCTTGCTACTGTCCCCACTCATCAACTGGAGGTAGTCAATGATGATCAGCTTCACTCCGTGCTGTGCTGCCAGCCTTCTACATTTTGCTCTGAGTTCGAGAATACTCAATGCTGGTGTATCGTCAATAAAGATAGGCGCTTCTGATAGTTTCCTGGTTTTATGGATCATCTGCTCCCACTCATAGTCGGCCAGGTCACCCTTCTTAATTTTTTCACTCGGGAGTTCGGCCTCAGCTGAAATCAATCGATTAACCAACTGTACCGATGACATTTCCAGTGAAAAGATGGCTACTGGAGTATTGAAATCAATTGCTGCATTTCGGAGGGCAGAAACCACGAATGCCGTTTTACCCATACCGGGACGTGCCGCAATGATCACTAAATCAGAAGGCTGCCAACCGGACGTTACACGATCCAGTGCGGAGAAACCACTTGGCACACCAGTAAGACCATCTTTACGATCCTTCCTTATTTGAATTTCATCAATGGCCTGGTGCATCAGTGAGCTCATCTTGTCATAATTCTTTCGAATATGCGATTCCGATACGTCAAACAACGACTGCTCTGCTCTGTCTAGCAGTTTGAAAACATCTATCGTATCCTCATACGCATCCTTTTGAATCTCAGAGGAGATTCGGATCAGTTCTCTTTTAATTGATTGCTCCGCAATGATCCGCGCATGATACTCGATGTTGGCAGCCGAGTTCACTTTGGTGGTGAGTTCAGCAACAAAATGCGCCCCACCAACTACTTCAAGTTTTGCTTCTTTTCGAAGCTGGTGAGTGACTGTTTTGATATCTATCGGCTGACTGTCATTGAACAGTGCGACGATAGCCGCATAAATCTCTTGATGTGCATCTTTATAGAAACTCTCCGGATGAAGAATGTCAATCACATTGGAAAGTGCATCTCTTTCAAGCATGAGCGCACCCAGCACTGCTTCCTCTATTTCTACTGCCTGAGGCGGAAGTTTACCTAAATGTTCTGAAAGGGTGGACAAGCCGATGCGACGACTTTTTGTAGATGATGAAGATGATTGTTTAGCTCCGTCCATTCAGGTAATGTGTTAAATATTTTTATTCCAATACAAACTTAAATTTTAGCAAAAGATAAAAAGGGTATTTCGTCCACCATTTCCCCCCCACTTATCCACAACGATCTTTCGGCTCCTTTGGTGCTTTCTACTATCTTTGGTCACACACCTTTAAAAGCAACATTTTGTTCAAACTCAATCTGAAAAATCCTTTAGTCGTATTCGATCTGGAAACGACCGGCACTAATATTTCGCAAGACAGAATCGTCGAGATCGCCATGGTAAAAGCCATGCCCGATGGCACCATTGAAGAAAAGTGCAGAAAGATCAACCCAACCATCCCTATACCTCATGAAACAAGTTTGATTCACGGCATCTATGATGAAGATGTGAAAGATGAGCCATCTTTTACTCAGATCGCCAAATCATTGGCACAATACCTGGAAGGATGTGATCTGGCCGGATTTAATGTACTAGGCTTTGATGTACCCATGCTTGTGGAGGAATTCCTCAGAGCAAATGTGGAATTTGAAACGGATAACCGGAAGATTGTAGATGCACAGAAGCTCTTTCACCTGATGGAAAAGCGAAACCTCACTGCTGCTTATAAATTCTACTGTGATAAGGATCTAGTAGATGCCCATAGTGCATTGGCTGATACGAAAGCAACGTATGAAGTGCTAGTTTCTCAGGTGGAGAAGTATGAAGGTCAGGAGGCATTCGATGGTTTGGGTAAGAAATTAGCAACCATTGAAAATGACATGGGCAAGCTCCACGAACTGACCACTTCAAGTCGAGTGGACTTTGCCGGGCGCATGATCTACAAGGATGGTATAGAAGTTTTCAATTTCGGAAAGCACCGGGGCAAAGCTGTAGCAGAGATCCTGGAAAAAGAGCCCAGCTTTTATGATTGGGTGATGAAGGGCGACTTCCCTTTGGACACGAAGCGTAAGCTTACCAAAATCAAGCTGCGAGCTTTTAATAAGTAGGATATGAGGTAGGAGTTATTAATACGATTCAAAAACCACCTTGAATCTTATTTTACTTATCTTAAACCGAGAATAATTCATCCCAAAAACTACTGAGTCAAAATACATCTTGAATATGTTATATTTGACATTTACCTAGCCTATGTCAACTACCCTAAAAAAGAACGCGAGCTTTCGTCTTTTTCTGCTAATCACACTGGTCTTAGTGATTTACTTTGCATTGGTGTGGTTATTGGTCTATGTGGAAAAAGACAGTGGCCAGTCTGCGCTAAACAACTATCAAAATGCATTCTGGTACTCCCTGGTAACACTGACAACTGTTGGGTATGGTGATATTTTTCCTGCTACGATCTGGGGAAGGTATATTTCTCTCATATTCATACTTACAAGTATTGGTATTTTCGGTATTTTAATTGGACAACTTACTACGCTTATGACAACTATTAAGGAAAACAAAAAGCTGGGTTACAGTGGAACCAGCTTTATTAACCATGCAGTAATTATTGGATGGAATGAATTCGGGTGGCATGTAGTAGATCAGTTAGTTGGGGTAGGCAGAAGGGTAGCGATAGTTACTAATAAAAAGGATGACGTAGAACTTATCAGAGAAAAATACAGTCCAAAGAACGTATTTGTGCTTTTCAGCGATTACAATAATCATGAGCTAATCAAAAAGTCCAATATCGAGGAAGCAACTATTGTATTTGTTAATATGCTGGATGATACCGACAAGTTGGTGTATGTCTTGAATCTGAAGAAGGTATTTCCGGAAACTGAGTTTGTAGTTACTCTGGAAAACGGAGATTTGAAGAATACCTTTTTGGCAGCAGGTGTAAGCAATACCATATCGACACAGGAAATTTCATCTAAACTTTTAGCTTCCTATATGTTTGAACCTGATGTGGCTACATATAGTGAGTCGGTGCTATCCTACGCCAAATCCGATAGTGATTATGACATCAAGCAATTGATCATCACGCCAAACAACCCGTATAATGGGAAAGCATACCAGGATGTATTCTTCGATTTGAAGAAACGATACAATTCCGTTCTCATTGGAATTACAAAAAGAGACAAATTTGGACAGAAAAAGCTTATAAAGAATCCTTTGGGTGACCTTAAGATTAATACGGGTGACTACCTGATTATCTTATTAAATGGGAAAGCATTCAAGCTATTGAAGCGTATTTTCGGTGTGGAAGAAGGTGCTATAAAGGATCGGAACAAATGAAAAAGTTATTGATTTTGATAGCGTTTGCTAGTCTCTCATCATGTGAAAACAGAGACATTAATGAAGGCGAAGAGTTTCGTCCCAGAGCTGTAAAAGACAGCTTTGAAGACACACATTTCACCAAGATAACCGTTGATGGTGTTGAGTACATCATGACCGAGCGGGACAATAATAACCCCCATGAAGGTTTTGGATTTATGGCCTTTAGGGCTAATAAATTGATGGAGAAGCAGGATACCATTATCTCCTACCTTCGTACAATGCAATACTTTCAAAATAAGATCTACACCAGAATGTATGGAATATCTGAGGATTCGGGTCGAGCTGAATTCGAAGATAGGTTCCTGGAGTTTTTACTTCAAGAAACACGCGAATTGGAAGAGCTGGAGCGGGAAGACTTAGTAAATACAGAAAAACAACCTGCTTTAAACAACGAAGAGGAGTAAACTCCTCTTCATAATATCTCAAATTATATTCTCAAGTTTTTTTTAGAAAATAGCCTTCACTTGACGAAGTGCAGTTGCTAACTCTTCGTCTACACCTGATCTCTCAATAACCTCCTTACCTACTTTCTCTGCATCGATCAGTTCATCTTTATCTCTGAATACTTCTCCAAGGATATTGCAATCATCAATCAACGTGTATAGAATGGTGAATGCCGGTGAAGGTTTAGCACTTTTGAAAACTATCGCTTTCAGGTTATTTCTAATCTCCTGCTCAAATGCATAGTTCGCATTATCCATTCGGTCTGAAAGAGGGATCCAAAGTAGCTTTGTTTCTTCTTTCTTGAGAATACCTCGCTGAACAAGCAGCGCATTCAAGTCCTCCTGTATGTCTTTAAACTTTCCGGTGAGCGTCTTGATCTGATCCACTATAGATGGTCCTGTTTGTAACTTCTTAAGAACATTATCAAGAATACCATTTCCTGTTCCAATCGTATCAACAACAGAAATATTACCGCCCTCCAATTTTATTTTCTTAAGTAAGTATAGTTCCAATATGCAGGCAGCAATGACACCAGGTACTACTGTTTTTTCCGCTGCTGCAAGAATTCTTCCTTCTTCGTCATCAAGAGCGATTAGATAAAACCCTTCGGCGATACTTAATTTCATAGTTGGTTATTTAATGTAAAATGTGATGTTTCTCAGAAAGCGAATTTCATAAATTTTACTTAAACAAGAATACCCCAAAGATTATTTTTTCAATAATGCCCCAATCGTGAGTCCCTGAACTAGGATTGAGAACACCACTACGCAGTAGGTAGTAAACAAAATGGTGTCCTTTACATAATCAGGAAAAGCAAGATCGGTAAGAGACAGAGCCAGTGCCACAGAGATACCTCCTCGTAATCCACCCCATGTCAAAATCTGAATAGTTTTAGGCTCAAAATTTCTGAACGGTCTCATCGCTGTGATTGGAATACTTACACCAATAAACCGTGCTGTTAATACAATCACAATGCCTATTCCTCCGATAGCCAGATTACTCATGGTAAACGAATCTGCAATGACAAGCATCTCCAAACCTATCAAAATGAAGAGAATGGCATTTAATGCTTCATCCAGCAAGTGCCAGAATTTAAATACGTATTCCCCTGTTGCGTTAGCCAGTTTTTCATCTCGACCCTGATTACCGATAAAAAGTCCCATTACTACCATTCCCAGTGGAGCAGATACGTGAATCAGCTCTGCAATTCTACCTCCCACCATCACCAATGTAAGGGTAACCAGTACTTCAAGCTCTACATGATCATTATCAATAAAGTTTAGCAACTTAAATCCTGCAAAGCCTAGCAGAGCACCTAGCAACAGCCCTCCAAATACCTCCACACTAAAAAGCATAGCTACACTTGCAGCAGTAATCTCTCCATCACCATGCCCACCTGCCTCATGAATGCCCGCTTGAGCTTTGGCGATTCCGAGAATAGTCAAGAAGATGACAACCCCTACTCCATCGTTAAAGAGGGATTCTCCAGCTATTTTGATTTCTAATTTTTTTGAAAGCCCAAATTGTTTGGTCAGTGCCAGCACTGCAATTGGATCTGTAGGTGATATAAGTGCACCAAATAACAGACAATAAATAAGGTCTATCTCATATCCAACGAGTGGGAATATGTAGTACACCAGGAAGCCTACGATAAAGGTAGACATCAATGTTCCAAGGGTCGCCAGGATCAAAACAGGTACACGCTCCTCAATCAGTTTACCAAGGTTAGTAGAAAGAGCACCCGCAAAAAGCAGGAAGTTCAGCATCACATTCATGAGCACTTCCTCAAAGTCAAATTCAGCTATTATGTGCTCTGCTCCCTCAGTGATGGAGGGCACAAATTGCCCCAGCACCAAGATGGTCAGGGACATGATCAGAGCTATTAACATCAGGCCAATGGTAGAGGGCAGCTTTAAAACCGTGATGTTGATCAGGGTGAAAGCGGCGGCCATGAAAATCAGGAGTGTGATTAATTCTAATATACTCATTGGTAAACTAGGTAGAAGTTTCTTTTGGTTTAGATTAGTGAGAGCAAAATAAATAATTTAAGAATACGAAAAAAATAGTGCTCTACGAGCGGAAAAATAGCTCTAAATGCGCTCATTTCATTCAATAATTATATGATTCAGTATTTTTCCTTACTCCCGATCAAGAGAAATCCGTATCAAAAATTCCTCTTTATATGCCTCAGCCTGTTGGGAGCCAGTTGTGCAAGCGTAAAACAGCTGGCAATAGAAAAAGATGTAACCCGTCTACTTAATCAGTCAGAGGTCTTCTCAAATCAATTTACAGGCTTTAGCATATACGATTTGGAATCTGAAACTTTTATAGCCAGTCATAACTCAACGTTGAAATTTACGCCGGCATCTAACACGAAGCTGCTAACCATGTACGTAACATTGAAAAGCTTCCCGGATTCATTACCATCCTTACTTTATTCGAGAGAAGACTCAATGCTCAGGGTAGCACCGCTTGGTGACCCAACATTTCTTTATGAACCATTTGAAAATCAGAAAGCATACGAACTGCTAAGTCAGGTTAAAGGCATTACCATCCATTGGCCAGACAATGACCCTGAGTTTTTTGGATCTGGATGGGCATGGGATGATTATATCTATAATTTCCAACCTCAGCGTGCATGGTGGCCGATTTATGGTAATACAGTGAGCATTCAAAAAGTAAACGATACCTTGACTATCACCCCACCTTTTTTTGAAGATTATGTAGAGGTGTTAGAGCAAACGCGTCCGGGTGAACTTGTCGATAGGGAATTGAAATTCAATGTGTTTAAGGCGTATCTCGAAAGTGACACCTCCGATTTCGAGCGGATCATTCCTTTTGAATATTCTAAAGACCTGCTACATCAGTTGCTTAAGGATACGATAAATGCTGAAATACAATTTGCAAAAACGTCAACACCACTTACCGACACCCTTTTCGCTCAAAGCATTGACACAGTACTGGCAAAAATGATGAAGCCCAGCGATAACTTTCTTTCTGAGCAACTCCTACTGATGGCCGCACGATGGCATGGATATAATGAAGTAAAGCCGTTTATCAAAGAGGTGAGGACTACCTGGCTACCTGATCTTACGGAGATGGTTTGGGTGGACGGTTCGGGTCTCTCGAGGTATAATTTAATTGCGCCAGTGGATCAGGTGCGGCTTTTAAAAAGGTGCTATGATGAGTTTGGATGGGAGAAAGTCACCGCTATTTTACCAACCGGTGGTGAGGGAACGTTAGAGGAATTATACCTTCCTAACGAAGAAGAACCACCGTTCATCTTTGCAAAAACGGGAACACTCAGCAATAATCACAATTTGAGTGGCTATTTGGTGACACGTTCAGGTAAACGAATGATCTTTTCCTTCATGAGTAATCACTTTACTCAACCAACAGATAATGTGAAGAAAGCCATGGAGCAGTTCCTACTGGATATCAGGAACGCTTACTGACTATAGGCCACATCCAAGTCTTCCAGCTCTTCCAGGATGCTGTCCAATTTACTTATCAACTCGGATTTTTCTGCGTAATAGTTTGAAGTAATGTCATTGATGTCAGAGAATATCTTTACTTCATACTCTTTTTTATTACCCTTCGCAAAATCAAGAGCATTTCGCAGATGCTCAATAGCAAAAGCAAGAGCCTTCATAGCTTGTGGGCGCTTTTCCTCTTCTATAAACTGCTTAGCGCTTGCAATCTCATAATACATCAATGCATTGAGGGCTATCACGCTGTTTTCATTCAACTTATTGGAATAGAAAAAGCCGGCATCCATATCCCTTTCAACACTCCTTAATGCATCGAGACCTGTTGTTAAATGTTTTTTACTGGCATCATCCGCATGATCCCTTAAATATGCGATCGAACGAATGGCTTCTTTCAAATGAAGCAAGCTTCTGGAATGGAGCTTGTCTGTTAAATAAAGCCGGGCATTCTGCAAGGCGTAGTTGGGAATGGAGGCATGCGAACTAATCGCTACCGGAGATCGCTCGGCTTTGATAAACCCGACAATGTGGAACAAGACAATAATCCCAATTAGAACAGATAAATAAAATGGTGCTCTCTTTAATGACATACACTCCTAACATAACAAAAAAGTCAGAAGTTTCTTTATTTCAAGCTCAAAATGCGGGTTTTTACGGATTATACTCTCGTACTAAACCCCAAGTCAAACGCATTAAAGTCACCTTCGAATCAATCAGATTGTAGATAGCCTGCAATTCCAAAATAGCAGCAGAGAGATAGTTATTTTGAACATCCCTGAAATCGAACGAGTTGATCGATCCATTACGGAATTTCTCCTCTGAGTTTTGCAAGTTGATCTCAGCTGCCTCTCTCCTCCTTTGGTTGATTGCCAGCAATTGCTTACGAACCAAATACTGATCATATGCAGTGGCCAGATCTCGTTGGATGGTTTTCTTTAACTGGTCGATCCGAATGTTCCCTATATCCTCCTGAACCATTGCATTTCTAATCGCCCTGTTAATTCTGTTTCCATCAAACAAGGTGAATGATAATGTGAAGTTGGCAAAATAGGTCCCGGTTTTCGAGACCAGAGGTTCTGGTGGTGTTTGAAAGTCAGGGTTTGGACCATCATACCTGGCATTCGTTAGGTCACTCACATTCCTGTTCCAGTTGTATCCACCATTTAACGATAGTGTTGGCAGTCTGGAAGCTTGCTGCAATGAAGTATTGGCTTGCAGGATGGCCTGTGAAATGTAAATGGATTTTAAATCCACATTCTGATTAAATGCTGCATCTGATAGATCCTCATAATCGTATGTGAAATCTTCGATCATTAAGGAATCTGTCAGGACATACTCTTTATTGATATCATCCTGCACCAATAGCAGATTTAGATTTCTGAAAGCATTATTCAGAGCCAGTTGCTGATTGAGTACGGATACTGAATCGGTGAGATAATTATTCTCTTCAAGAAGCATGTCGGATGTCACCGCTCCTCCCAGATCATATTTAGTCTGGATGTAGTCGTATTTGTCCCTGGACAGATTCAATTGTTTCTGAAACTCCTCAAGTCGGCGCTGCTCCAACACAGCGATGTAATAACCCAGAATAATGGACTGAATCGTATTAGAAACAACCACCTCTGCATTTTGCTCCGACTCAGCCTGTAGCTGCTCCAGTCTTCGTTTGCTGATGATTGCACGATTTCCCTGAAATATATTCCAGGTGACCGTCACACCGGGAGTCAAACCAAACGTTTGCTGGTTATTCAACTCAAAGCCAGGGAAAAGAGTACCTCCAAAAAACTGATTGTCTGATTGCTGATTTCGAATGGAATTCTGACTCTGTACATTCAAATTGACTGTTGGCAATCTCCCTGCCTCACCCCAGGAGTTGTTGTTCGTTGCAACTTCAACGTTCCCTTCTTCTATTCGAATGCCATAGTTTCGTTCCAACCCAATCTGGATCGCATCAGAAAGAGAAAGTTGATCCTGTGCGTGCACACTCAATGCACTCAATATGCTTATTGAAAGTATGAAATACTTCATTTATTGATATAAATTTTTAAGTTAAGCTGATTCTTTATACTCCTCCATTCTACGCTCATCTATGAGCACACGCTCCACATCTTCACGTGACGGCTTATCACCTGTCCAGAGCCACTTCGCATACCTTCTAAGGTCATTGGCAATGAGAATGAATACCGGGAAAAATAATAGTATGATGATTGTTCCGAACAGCACGCCATATGCCACCGAAATCGCCATAGGAATCAAGAACTGTGCCTGGAAACTGGTTTCTTTTATTAAAGGATAAAGTCCCAAAACGGTGGTCAATGATGTTAACATGATCGGACGGAACCTTGCAAGTCCGGCATTGTATGCTGCCTGATAGACCGACTGTCCATCATCCTTTACCAGTGAATTAAACTTTGACAAGAACACCACTGCATCATTGATAATAACTCCCATTAAGGCAATCATCCCCCATAAACTGAGCATTGATACTGGCTTTGGAGTAACGCTAATCCATGTTTCAATACCATGACCAAGAATTCCCGAGAACCAACCAAGCGGCACCATTAATAATACAAGTATGGCCTGATACACAGAGCGGAAATTGATCATCAGAATGAATAAGATACAGACAAATGCACCTACAAAGTAGGTAGCCATCTCACCTGCTGATCTAGCTCGCTCCTCCGCCTGTCCGCCATAATCCACTTTAACTCTAGGGAACTTGGCTAACATCTTGGGCACAATATCTTTCTCTACTCTCTCCAGTATCACGTTCGCATCGCCAAATGGATCAACCATGTCTGCTTCTACCGTCACTGATCTTGATGCTTCATAGTGCTTGATTCCAGATACTCCACGGTTGATATCGTACTCTGCCAGCTGGCTTAATGGATATTCCTTATCACCATCCTTAATTTTAACGGTCTCAAGCTGGTCGATACTTTTGCGATCTTCTTTCGGATATCTCACCCACACTTTGATTTCATCGTTTCCTTTCATGAATCGCTGCACCTCTTCACCAAAGAATCCTTGACGTAGCTGTTGAGTAATATCGCTATTCGTTAATCCAAGAAAGTAAGCCTGAGACAATAAGTCTAACTGAACCTCTCGGTTACCTATTGGAATGTCATCGGTCACATCTTTCAATGCCGGCATTTGATCCAGCTCAGAAATCAAGAATTCCTTAGCCTCAGCCAATTCTTCATAGTTCTTACCCAGAATTCGAACGGATACCGGCTTCCCCCACCGGCTTCTTCCACCAATGGCAAACTTCTCAGCTTCAGGTACAGAACCAATTTCATCTCTCAGTTTATTAATAATATCGTACTGATTGAGATCAAATTCATCCAGTTCTTCATGAAATACATTCACAAATCCTGTATGCGAACCTGACTCAAACGAAGAACTGCCAATACTTGTAAAAGTGTTCTTCACAATATCCTTGTCTGTTCCGGCTTGCTCCTTCAACTCTTCATTGACCCGCCATACCGCTTTATCAAATCGCTTCAGATACTCTTCTACCTTATCCTCGCGCTCTCCAGGTTTGAAAGCAATTTCAATGTTTACACTATTGAAAGCGATAGGTGGAAACAAAGTAGATGGAATAATTCCTCCTTTCATCATCCCAACTATGATCATCACGAATGCAATGACAATGGAAACAGAAACTGCTCGGTACTTCATGGTAAATTGAAGGGCCTTGCCGTATACTTTCACTCTTAGGTAATCGATGATTCCATTAAGGAAAGAACGAATTTTATAACTGCGTGTATCTTCTTTCTTTATGGATAGAACATGTTTACTTGAAAGGTGCGCGGGGAGTACAAAAAACGCTTCTATCAAAGAAAAACCCAGACTGAAAATTACCACGATAGCCATGTCTTTCAACATTTCAAAACCACCGGTAAGAAGCAATAATGGTGTGAATGCCACCATGGTAGTAAGAATGGAAGTAAATACCGCTGGCACTACTTCTAGCGTCCCCTGAACGGCAGCCTTGATGGGATTGCCATGCTTCTCAAAATGCGAATAGATATTTTCTGCGATCACGATCCCATCATCAACCAGGATACCGATCACCAGTATCATTCCGAAAAGCGATATCATGTTGATGGTAAGCCCTACGAAGGTTCCTAGGATGAACATTCCCAAAAAGGAAGATGGAATCCCCCATGCTACCCAAAAGGAAAGTCGAAGGCTCAGGAAAAGACCAAGTGAAACAAGCACGAGTGTCAATCCAACCAATCCATTGGAGGTAAGCATATCCAAGCGTTGATTTAACATGGACATAAAGTCCCATGTCATGGTAAGCTTAACAGCATCGTTTTTTTCATTGAAGTCAACTACGTAGTTATTCACCGTTTCTGAAATCTGCTCCAGATCTTCTCGTTCCAGTCGTCTCACTTCAATGAAAACTGCACGTTCTCCGCTGAGATAAGATTTATTTGGCTGATCGGCAAATTTCTCCTCGATAGTGGCAATATCCCTTAGAAGCAGGTTTTTTCCGTCATCACTACTTCGGATCACGATATCACCAATCTTGTCTGCATCTGTATCTTTAGCTCTGGCTCGAATGAGAATTTCCTCTGTAGAGGTTTTTACTGAACCTGCGGAAACGTCGCGGTTATTTACTCTAACCGCATTAGCCACTTCAGTGAATGTCAGGTTGTATCTTCTCAATACATCCTCAGCTACTTCAATGGATATTTCCAAAGGAGGAAACCCTGAAATGCCCACTTGTGAAATAACTCCGGTCGCCAGCAACTCGTCTTCAATGTCTTCAGCAAACTGTTTCAATGTAGCCAAATCGACATCCCCAGTTAGAGCCAACCATTGAGCGGTGGTACGAGACTTTTGTTTGACAATAATAGGCTTCTCAGCTCCTGTGGGAAATGAACTGATCCCATCTACAGAATTTTTTACATCGGTGTAAAGTTCGTCAATATCATACCCATCAATCTTCTGAATATTTATTGTGGCAAAATTTTCAGAAGATGTTGAAGTAACTTGATAAATACCAATAACCCCCTTTAAAGCCTCTTCAATTTTTAAGGTTACACCTTCTTCCATCTCATCCGGAGAAGCGCCAGGATAGGAAACCGATACGGTAATGTTCTTATCCTCCAGTGTTGGAAAAAAAGATTTCTTCGTATTTAACATACTCACCACACCGCCCACCAGGGTTAAAGCAATCAGGATGTTTGCCAGTATGGGGTACTTTACGAAATACTCAATTAAGCCTTTGATTGATGTCATAACTTAAATCTTTAGTTGGTGGAAGCTTGTCTGGCATCTGAGCTGAGTTGCACATCCTTGCTCTCTCCGGTCTCCAGGTTGATGTCCTGCTCTGGTCGCTTGAAAGCCTTCATGTTGTTGTAGGCTCCTAAAAGTGGTTCTACGACCAGTTCCTGACCTTGCTCCAGCCCATTGAAAATAGCATCCTCTTCCGATAAACGCACGACATTGATTTTCTTCTTTTTTAACAATGAATCCTCAAGCACGAATACTTCATTTCCATTGTAAATGGCGTTTCGAGGCATGATCATCCCATCTTTGACTGTGCGGGCAGGAATTGCAGCCTGGAAAAACTGTCCATCATATATTTTTTGTCCGTTAGGATATATGGTAATAAACACATCTACTGATTGTGTGTTTTGATTCACATAGTCGCTGATTCTGGTTACCTCCCCTTTCCAGTATTGCTGAGATTCTTTTGAGTAAATCTCCACCGAAGATCCAACTCGAATCCATGGAATATCTCTCGTTTCTACCGATGCTTTCATTTCGTAGACACCCGATCGTAGAATTTTCCCAATCCTGGTACCTGGATTAACAAACGAACCTGACTGCATGGTAACCTCCATAATAGACCCGGAAAATGGTGCATAATAGCGATACTTGGCAAGCTGTGCCTCCGAACTTTTTATTGAATAATAAGAAGAATAAATCCCTTTAGTCGCCAGGAAGGTCTTTTCTTTGGTTGATTTCACTTTAGGAAGTTCTGGGAAGGACTTATCAATATCCAGTGCTTCAAAGTAAGCCTGCCATTTATCATAGTTATCACCAAAGTCGATCTTCAAATCGGGGAGAATTCCGGCCAAATCACGCAGGAAATTGCTTTTCTGAGATTTGAGATTCAGAGATGCTTCTTCATCGTTTAATTTGTAAATAAGTGCTCCCTTCTTAAAAGACTCCCCTTCTTTTAACCGTACACTTCCCTGAGTCATTCGTCCTGAAACTTCAGAGATAAGATCCAACACCTGTGCGTTTTCCACACGTCCAAAAGTGATCACATCCGTTTTTAAATCCATATACCTAACCGGCGTAGTTGTGACATACTTTTTAGCCTGTGGCGGCTTACGTACCACCGGCTCTTCCTTTAGAGATCCCAGGTATTCGCTTATTCCATAGGATGCTATGATAATACCCGCGGCGATTAGAATGATTGATTGTCGTTTTTTCATTGGTTGATGTGCTCTTCTATGAATTCCTGAACTTTCTAATGCAAAATTGACTTACTTAGTTGCGTTTATTTGAAAAATTTTGATGAATGGGGTTTTACATTCGTAAGCAGTCAAATAACCAACTTTAAAAACCATGGAAAAAATCAACAAATCGGAAGAAGAGTGGAAAAAGGAGTTGAGCGAGGAGCAATATTATATTTTACGGGAAAAAGGAACGGAAAAGCCCTGGTCTGGCGCTCTGCTAGAAAACAAGGATAAGGGTATTTATCAGTGTGCAGCATGTGGTAACGACCTTTACTCCTCTCAAACCAAATACGATTCAGGCTCAGGTTGGCCCAGCTTTTATGATCCGATCTCTCCGGATGCCATTGATTTTGAAAAGGATACCTCTTTCGGAATGGTGCGTACTGAAGTAAAATGCGGGAAATGTGGCAGTCACCTGGGACATATTTTTCCAGATGGTCCTGAACCTAGCGGTCAGCGATACTGTATGAATTCGGGAGCACTCAACTTTAAAAAGGAAGATTAGGCAACCGTATTAAGCTTCGTGATCCGCACGAAATTCTCATCTATCATCCACAAAAAATGCGGCTGAATATTGACAACTGCACCATTTAAGGTAGACTTCAGGTAAAAAGCAGTCTGATTTTGTTCATTTTCATTTTCGAGGTAAGAATTTACCAATTCACCCTTCATATTTCGAACGATTGGAACCTCTCCGGTAACTTCTACTCCTAAAAATTCCGAAAGAGCAGCCATTGACATATTAGCAATCAAATTCTCGATTTCGGCCATGAAATCATTTCGCATCATCTTGTGATGTGAAGATCTGGAATAGGTAATATCATCCGGAAGATTCACCTGATTGATCAGATCCATTTCGTGACTATTGATGACAAAGTAAAAAGCACCGTTGATTTCACCTTTAAAGGCAACCTTCATTAGGTTTACTTTAAATCTTCCTAAATCATCGAACTCATGAAGGGGCTTTAAAACACCCTCTCCAAACTGGATAATCTCTGGATTTACACGAATCCGCAGCATCTGCTCCATGGACTGAGCCGCCTTATCAAGCGACTCTGTGATCATCTCTTCAATTATCTCTAAATGTACGTCAGATAAACTTCCTCTACTCACAACTGAACTACCAATACGGTACAAAATTATCAAAAGATAAAGTTAAAAAATGATGAAAAGTTCCTTCTTTCCATCCAAACGATTAAATGACCTCTAGTGTAGTTAAAATGCCCTGAAGTATCGTTGAAATATTTAACTTGAAATTCTACTAAAAGCTATACATATGAAGAAGATATTACTATTCATTTTGATGTTAAGTTTCTTCTGTTTTGATGGAGAGTCTCAACGAAGGAAAAAGAACTCATCAAGTGCCCCTACTTATGATAAAAGTCTATATGGCGGCATTCAATGGAGAAACATTGGACCATTCAGGGGCGGAAGATCTGCAGCAGTAACCGGTGTACCCAATCAGCCCAATCTGTTCTACATGGGTGCAACCGGCGGTGGTGTTTGGCGGACCAAAGACGGAGGCCAGACATGGGAAAACATTTCAGATGGCAATTTTGGAGGATCCATTGGTGCGGTCGCTGTAAGCGAATGGGACAATAATGTGATCTATGTTGGAGGTGGCGAAGTGACGGTTAGAGGAAACGTTTCTTCTGGCTGGGGCATGTGGAAGTCAGTAGATGCTGGTACCACCTGGCAGGAAATCGGAATGAAAAATGCACGCCATATACCACGAATTCGCATTCATCCTAAGAATCCGGATCTGGTATATGCTGCTGTTTTAGGTGATTTATACAAATCAAGTACTGAACGAGGAGTTTTCAGAAGTAAAGATGGAGGTCAAACCTGGGAACGTATCCTTTTTGCCAATGCAGATGCTGGGGCTGTGGACTTAACTTTTGATCCAAATAACCCCCGCATTCTATACGCCTCCACCTGGAGAATTAGGAGAACACCATACAGTTTAGAGAGTGGTGGCGAAGGCTCTGCCCTTTGGAAAAGTACAGATGGAGGAGACACCTGGACCAATATTTCTAAAAACGAAGGACTTCCCGGTGGGTTATGGGGAATTTCAGGTGTGACTGTATCCCCTGTTAATTCTAATCGAGTTTGGGCGATCATCGAAAATGAAAACGGTGGCGTCTATCGTTCAGATGATGCAGGAAAAACCTGGCTATTAATAAACAAAGAAAGAAAACTGAGACAAAGAGCATGGTACTACACACGTATTTATGCAGATACCCAGGATGAGGATATTGTATACGTGTTGAACGTTCGATATCATAAATCCACAGATGGTGGAAAAACTTATGAGACATACAATGCGCCTCACGGAGATCACCACGATCTATGGATCGCACCTGAAAACAATCAGCGTATGGTGATTGGTGATGATGGGGGCGCCCAGGTATCCTATGATGCGGGGGAAAATTGGTCAACATACCACAACCAGCCTACTGCACAGTTTTATCGGGTAACCACCGACGACTCCTTCCCTTACCGCATTTACGGTGCGCAACAGGACAATTCCACCGTAAGAATCGATCATAGAACAAATGGTTGGTTCATTGGAGAAGATGATTGGGAATCAACAGCGGGCGGTGAGAGTGCCCACATTGCACCTGACCCGGAAAACAATGATATTGTTTATGGAGGAAGTTATGATGGATTCCTAACGCGTGTAGATCACGAAAATGAGCAAATCCGAGCCGTAAATGTTTGGCCAGACAACCCAATGGGCCATGGTGCAGAAGGATTTAAGTATCGATTTCAGTGGAATTTCCCGATCTTCTTTTCACCACACAATCCGGATAAGCTCTACACTGCTTCCAATCAATTACATGTGACTACCAACGAAGGTCAGACCTGGGAGGTAATCAGTCCTGACCTGACTCGCAATGATCCAAGCAAGCTGGGTTCATCAGGAGGCCCCATTACGAAGGACAATACGAGCGTGGAATACTACTGCACCATTTTCGCTGCGGTGGAATCCTATCACGAAGAAGGGGTTATCTGGGCTGGTTCAGATGACGGCTTGGTACATGTAACCAGGGATGGTGGCGAGAACTGGACAAACGTAACGCCAGCAGGAATGCCGGAATGGATGATGATTAATAGCGTTGAGATTGATCCATTTAACAAAGGCGGCCTTTATATAGCCGGAACACGATACAAACTGGGTGATTATGCTCCATTCCTATATAAAACCGAAGATTACGGTCAGACATGGAAAAAAATCACCGGTGGCATTCCAGCGGAACATTTCACTAGAGTTCTAAGAGCAGACCCGAACCAAAAAGGATTGCTATATGCAGGTACTGAGGCAGGTATGTATATATCGTTTAATGATGGAGCAAGCTGGCAGCCGTTCCAGATGAATTTGCCGATCGTACCGATTACGGATCTGGCTGTTAAAGACAATAACCTGATTGCTGCCACACAAGGAAGAAGCTTTTGGTTGATCGATGATTTGACTCCATTGCATCAATTAAATGAGGCGAATGGCAAATCGCATTTCCTTTATAAACCAATGGATACCTGGAGAATGGGTGGAGGAAATGGACGAACCTCAAAAACTGCCGGGACCAATCATCCGGGTGGTGTGATTGTTAATTATTTTGTTAAGGATACTGCCAGTACCGACACTATCGCTATAAGCTTTCATGAAGCTGATGGTGATCTGATTAAAACTTTTAGTACCCATCCTGATAAAGATAAGAATGAAAGCAAACTTGAGGTAAAGCCAGGGTTTAACACTATGAATTGGGACTTGCAATATGAGGGTGCAAAGACCTTTGATGGCATGATCCTTTGGTGGGCCACTACACAAGGTCCGATGGCTGCACCGGGAGACTATAAAGTCAAAATGACAGTGAATGGGAATGAGTCAATTATGGATTTCAAACTAAAAGCCGATCCACGAAGTGAGTCTACTCAAGCAGATTACCGGGCACAGTTTGACTTTCTGATCACGGTTAGAGATAAGCTTACCGAAACTCATGAAGCCATCATTAATATTAGAAAAGCCAAAGCACAGATCAATGATGTGATGAAAAAGGCGGATAATGAGGAAATTTCGGAACTTGGAAAATCCATCATTAAAGACATGTCTGAGATCGAGAAAGCACTCTATCAAACCAAAAATGAAAGTGGACAGGATCCATTGAACTTTCCTATCAGACTGAACAATAAATTAGGACATTTAGGATCGCTGATGGGTATGGGCAACTATCGTCCGACTGACTCAGCACTTGAGTTTTATGATGAGGTAACGGCTCTTATTGATGTTCAGTTGGATATGCTCAATGAAATATTTGATACCCGAATCAATGAATTCAATGAAGCAGTAAAAGCAGCGGAAGTTGATGCTGTGAAGCTGGATGATTAGATTTTTATAAACTCGAATAGCACAGCTCAAAGTGATTACATAAATCCTGACAGGTTTACGAAACCTGTCAGGATTTTTATTAATTAGTTAATTAATCCATCTCAGCAATCCATTCCTTAATTAAGTCCACTCCTTCTTTGTGAGTTAGCTTCCTTCCAAGCTCCGGCATCATTTCTCCGGGCTCCAATGACTCAATACGATGAACGAGGATCGACTGATCCGGATTACCTGGTACAATGCTATACTTCAATCCCCCGGAACCTTTGCCTGCGGCTACCGGCGGTTTATTCACTCCCAATCGATAAGGATCGCTTTGTGAGGCTAATAAATAAAGCCCTGAATTCTTAGCAGGCCCTTCTCTCCTATGACAGTGAGCACAGTTCACCTCCAGCCATGCGCGTGCTCGTAGATCAATGGAAGCCGTTTCATCGGTATAATCTGTCAATTTTGGTAATGATTTTAGTTCGGGCATCTCCAGCCATCCATTTGCTTTCCATGTCATCAGCTGATCATATCGATTAAGCTGTCGTAAGGACGGACCAATAGGTACCATCTTGCCTCCTAAATCATGGCAGCTTTTGCATTGTGGCTGAGAAGGTATGGAATAACTGATCCGCTGCAATTCACCATGTTTATCTGTCCATTCAACAGGGACTTTCTTGCCCAAAATCAAGCGCTTTGCATCTGTTTGCTCCTCATTCCATTCGTAAACAATTCCATGCCATCCTTGCGGTTCATGAATAAGCAATCGGGTTTCTAAAACTCTCCGCTCACTTTCAGGCTTTCGAAAATCAGATGGATAATAGAAGTTTTTGACTAGCATGGTTCCAACGGGGAATTCAAGTACCTCGCTCTCATGATAGCTAACCTTCTCTCCTTCAGGTAACTTCACAAATCGGGCTTTAATAGCGTAATCAGAAAAGAGTGGAGAATTAATTTCGTATGGAAACATCCGATTACCTTTTGGCTTGAGTTCTTTCAGCGGAGACTCAAACAAATCAAGTTCACTCAAATATTTGGGATAATCAACTACTTCCTCCACCCCTAAACTTACCTCCTCTAAAACAATGGGTTTCTTTTTCTCAGGCGTAGCACAAGAGGCAATAACCAATAATATCAAAAAACAGACTCTCATGGAAAGATTGGTGCAATTGATCC
Source organism: Ekhidna sp. ABH4_415 (assembly GCF_056161305.1). Classification (NCBI taxonomy): domain Bacteria; kingdom Pseudomonadati; phylum Bacteroidota; class Cytophagia; order Cytophagales; family Reichenbachiellaceae; genus Ekhidna; species Ekhidna sp. ABH4_415. The sequence continues at coordinate 127,648 of NZ_JBSWYW010000008.1, read as the reverse complement.
GACTCCACATGCATACGTACTCCAATCAGTGGTGCGTCCTTCAAAATCATTGGCCGCATCAATGTTGGCAAAGGTGAACTCTCCATTGTTTTCAAGACACAATACAAACTCATCATACTGCGGTATGATGCCATCCATTACAAAATCCGGGAGGTTGAAGGTGAAGTACCTTAAAAAGAGCAAGCCAAAATCACTTTCAAAGGTTGGAAACCAGTGTTTATTCATAAACTCATTATCGTGGAAGTAAATGTGATTTGGATAAGGATCATACGCCTCATCAACCTGATTATTGGCACTATCCAATTGTGAACCTTCTTCGGCCCCAAGCGCTTCCACAAGCACATAACTTGCCAATGCAGCGCCTACCGTACGATTATGGTGTATTCGATTGTTAAATACCTCAATTTTTCGAGTCGCCATCATCATGATACCTGTTCCCGGTGGCACTACCGCCACTACATTACCTTCAGGGGCAAAATTTTCATGATTATTGCTAATTACATCATTGTCGTACACACGAGTTGTGTGCCCACTTTGAGTAAGTCCAGGCAAGTCGAAAATGAGAATACCTCCGGTATTATCATGTGCATTGTTTCCATAGATCTCTACCCAACGACTGTTCTCACTCTCAATCCCTGCTACATTGTGATAGACCTCATTATTTCTGATAATCACACTATCGGATTGACCTACGTAAATCCCGGCATCTGATGATCCGATCGCCAGGCAATTCTCGACGATCACATTCTTACACAGCACCGGATAAAAAGCATAAGCACCATTTTCCTCACTTGGCTCCCCGGTCCATTGTGATTTCACATTTGTGAACCGAATGCCATTTGTATCGGTGATTTTGATATTGTCCCCGGGTGCATCCTGTACAGTAAAATCCTGAAAGACCAGATTCGTACAATTTGCAGCTCGGATACCCTCTGCTCCACTTTCCTGCAGTTCAAATGAGAAAATAGTCTGATCCATTCCCGCTCCCTGAAAGACTACATTAGAAAGACCATCTAAAATGAGCGGATTCTTAAACATATAGTTGCCTTCCCGGATGTTGATTGTATCACCGTTTTTAGCTTGAATCAACAGGGTTTGTAAGTCCGCTTCTATGGTTTTCCACTGAACAGGTTCTTCTGTCTTTTGGCCACAGGATATCACCAAAATCGATGTGAGTAATGATAAGTATTTCATAGCATAGTTGTATCTAATCAAATTTAAACGGTTTTCGAATGGAATGAAATGAATTCATTTGCAATCCATACTTTTGTTGGAAATGGAAAAGGTACAAGTAGAAATAATACCAGGTATTGGATTAGGCAAGCTTAAGTTTGGAATGAGCCGTGAAGAAGTAAAGTCCATTCTTGGTGAGCCTGATCACCAGGAAATTACCAGTTACAGTGAGGATGAGGATGATAAAAGTGATTCCTGGGAGTACCACCCGCTTCGCCTTGACCTTAGCTTCGAAGAAGCGGAAGACTGGCGACTTACAATTATCTCTGTTTCTTCAGAGGATTACTTATTTAAAGGAAGTTCGTTGATCGGCCTTGATCAGGATGAGCTAATGGAAGAACTGGAGGTGCTTGGGGTAAAAGATCTTGAGATCGAAGATTTGTCTTCTAAGGATCACCCGGAGCAGTTGCTTATATCGTCAGAAGCTTTAGGCATTAACTTTTGGCTGCATAAAGGAATACTTGAAGAGATACAGTGGGGTCCGCTTTTTGAGGATGAAAACACCATCCGCTGGCCTGAATGATATCCACTACGTAAAAAACGTATTCTGTTAATTACGAATTATGCGCTAACCAGACGTTTGTGGTTAACCTAGTTTTGGATATCTAAAACTTTAAACCATTATAATGAAAACGTCTAGAATGAAATCCTTCTTAAAGGGAGGTATCGCAACGGCTGCTTTAGCATCAATGATATTCTCCTGCTCTCAGGAGGATGAAGAAATTTCTCAAAGAAATTTTTCCATCAATAATGATAAAGCTGAGCTAAATGCACGAATGACTACCATGAATCAAACGGTTAATGTAAACGCAACAGCTGGTGGTCGAAAAAATCAAGATTTTGAACTAGTGCTTAGAGGCGAGTTAGAGCCACCAACAGTAGATGAAAACAAACTTCAGGCCACCTCAATCATACGAAAAGGTAAGTTACTCGCCGTAAGCTACAACTTCAAAGGAGAAACATATGCCGGAGGTATTGATTTGCTAACCGATGAACTGGAAGTAACGTCTCAGGTATTGTATAATGACTCAGATATCAATGATTTAACCTTTTTTGGAAGCAGCTTGTTTTTTGTAGGTTCAACCTCATCAAGTGCTATTCCTGCATTTGTGGGTAAAATCGGTTTCAATCAAGGTAAAGGAACCTTCAAGTCAGATGAAAGCATTCGTGAGTCATTAGGAAGCTATGCAGCAAATAGTATTTTGGAAATCGATGGTGATATTTATGCAACCTCTGGCAACCTTGCATCCCAAGGTGGTGGCTTATACCAGCTAAGCTCTGCTCTTGATATTAAAGGTTTCCAACCTATTGAAGATGCTAAATGGGTTACTTCTGATGGTGGATCGATGGTTTGTGTAGCAGGTGCTCCCAACAAGCTGTACACATTTGATACCGATGGTCTTCAAGCAGAGGGTGACTTCAGCCATGATGGCCAGCCACTACCTGAAGCAAAAATGACGGTCGATGTTGATAATGATCTAGTGTTTATTGCGGGAGGTGAAAATGGAGTGCTGGTTTATGACCTGAATGGAAACCTGGAAGGGCATATCACCTTTTCAGACAACTCCATCACCAATGCTGTATCCGCCGAAAAGAACCGTTTGTTCATCAGTAATGGTGAAGGCGGTGTATATGTTGCATCCTACAAAAAGGATATCGAGATCATAGGAAAGCTGGATCTGGACACAAAAGAGTCTGTCAACCATATCCTGGTTCATGACGACTATTTGTATGTCGCATCAGGACTAGGCGGAGTGAAAATGATTGAGATCAAAGACTAATTCATTTAGAAATACACATTAATAATCAGAAAAATCAACATTCAGTTATAGGAATTTAAGCATACCAGCGATATTTGCGCCGCACACTTAAACAGGTTTATGTATAATGTTGTAGTGATCGGCGGAGGTATCGTTGGACTAGCTTCCGCACTGAAAATCAAAGAAAAGAACCCTAACTATAAAGTAGCCATCGTTGAGAAAGAGCGAACAATTGCTCAGCATCAAACGGGTCACAACAGTGGAGTAATCCACTCCGGGTTGTATTACAAGCCCGGAAGCTACAAAGCAAAAAACTGTGTAGATGGCTACAATATGCTCATCGACTTCTGCAACGAAGAAGAGATTCCGTATGAACTATGCGGTAAGATTGTAGTAGCAACCCGGGAATCCCAGCTGGATGCACTTGATACACTACACCAACGTGGTGAGGCCAATGGCCTGAGAGGAATAAAGAAACTGAGAGCCGAAGAGCTCAAAGAATACGAACCGCATGTGGCAGGTGTAAGTGGGCTCTACGTACCACAAACGGGCATCATTGATTACAAGCTTGTAGCTGAGAAGTATGCTGAGAAATTTAAGCATTTTGGTGGTGAGATCTTCTCTTCGAATAAGCTGGTGTCATTCAAAGAAGAACGCGGTTTCATCCACGTTCATACCCAAAACGAAAGACTGACCACTCGTGTAGTGGTAAACTGTTCTGGATTGTATACAGACAAGATCGCCAAACTTTCAGGAGCTAAGATTGATTTCAAAATTGTGCCTTTCAGAGGTGAATATTATAAGATCAAACCTGAAAAGGAATACCTGGTAAAAAACCTGATCTACCCAGTCCCTGACCCTAGCTTTCCTTTCTTAGGTGTGCATTTCACCCGTCACATTGATGGTGGCATTGAAGCAGGCCCAAATGCTGTGCTTGCTTTTGCACGTGAGGGCTATAAGAAGAGCCAGATCAATATGAAAGAGTTGCTGGGTACGTTGTTTTACCCCGGCTTTATGCGGGTAGCAGCCAAATACTGGAAAACCGGGTTTGGAGAAATGTATCGATCGTATTCAAAAGGGGCTTTTACACGCGCTCTTCAGGAATTGATTCCAGAAATACAAAAGAAAGATCTTAAGAAAGGCGGAGCGGGTGTTCGTGCACAGGCATGTGACCGAAAGGGTGGATTGATCGATGACTTCCTGGTGGTAGAGCACGACAAGTTCATCAACGTTGGGAATGCCCCCTCTCCTGCGGCTACTTCCTCCCTCGCCATTGGAGATCGCGTAGCGGAAATGGCTATAGAGCGGCTAAAGTAGTATCTTTAATCCATGCAATTCGATCTATCCAAATCCATCCAGGTGCTGGAAAGAACTCCTGCGGTGTTAAAAAAATTGCTGGAAAATCTTCCGGAAGACTGGGTCACACCCAACGAAGGTCCGGATACCTGGAGTCCATATGATGTTGTGGGTCACCTGATCCATGGGGAAAAGACCGACTGGATCCCTCGTGCGAAAATCATCCTGAAACAGGGTGAAAAGCGACCGTTCACCCCCTTCGATCGATTTGCACAGTTTGAGGAAAGTAATGGCAAAACATTGGCGCAGCTATTAAGTGAATTTGAAGAACTAAGAGCCGCGAACCTGGAAGCACTAATAAAGCTGAATATTACTGAAGATAACCTTCAATTGACTGGCATGCACCCGGGTTTAGGCCGGGTGACACTTGAAAACCTTTTGGCCGCCTGGGTGGTTCATGATCTAGGTCATATACATCAGATTTCACGAGTGATGGCCAAGCAATACATCAATGAAGTGGGACCCTGGACCAAATACATGGGAGTATTGAAATGAATGATTTTTAATAAAAAAAAGCTTCAATCCCCTCCCTGGAGGGGTTGGGGTGGGTGTTAAAAGAGTTTTTCTTTTTAAAAAATTAGTCTTTTTGGCGACCTTATTTAATTCTTGGAAACCGATTGGAACCAAATAATCGTTTATTAAATCATGAAAAAACTAATCGTACTTTTAGCTATCACTTTTTCTTTTATCTCTTGCGCACAGCAGAAGAAAGAAATGCCAAAGAATACAGATCTTCCTTTTAATAAGATCGTGAAATCCGAAACGGAATGGAAAGCCCAACTCAGTGAGATGGAGTACTATGTACTTCGTGAAAAAGGAACAGAGCGAGCCTTTACAAGCGAATTAAATAATGTAAAAGACGAGGGTACCTTCGTATGTGCTGCCTGCTCCCTCCCACTCTTCTCTTCCGAGACCAAGTTCAAGTCAGGAACCGGCTGGCCTTCATTCTATGAGCCTGTAAACGAAGTGAATGTAGCAGAAGAAGATGACATGTCTTATGGGATGGTCAGGACGGAAGTGCTATGCGCTCGATGTGACGGACATTTAGGTCATGTCTTTCCAGATGGTCCTAAGCCAACGGGTTTGAGATACTGCATCAATGGGGCTGCTTTGAAGTTTGAGAAAAAATAACTTCTTCGATAAATCGGTCCGCGGCATACTCCATGTAACTCCATTCGCTTTTGGGGATGGTGAAACCTACATGTCCGCCCTTTTCCGGCATTTCCAAAAAGATGTTTGGGCTGTTTTGCGCCAAATCAATCGGGTAGCATGGCTCACCGAGCATGGGATCATTGATCGCATTTACGATTAGGAGTGGAATCTTGATATTAGGCAAAAACTGATCACTGGTGATGCGTGCATAAAAGTCATCTGCACTAGAGTACTCCGGGTGCACCTTTAAGGTAAACCGCTCATCTAATTGACGGAAATTTTTGACATCTCTGATGCCATCTACATCCATTTCCACTACTTCGGCCTTAGCCAAAATCTTTTCTTTGAGTTTGGACACAAACCGCTTTTCATAGATTCTGCCAGCTCCTTTTCTAAGCATATCGGCACTGTTTTGCACATTACATGGAACTGAAAATGAGATTGCTCCTTTGATGCGACTGTCAGGGTCTCGCTCACCCAGGTACTTCTGTTGCATCCCGGCACCCATGGAATATCCAATCAAGACTACATCCTCGTATCCTTCTTTCAACCCCCGGTCAATCACTGCAGCAATATCTTCAGTAGCACCATGATGGTAAAACCGGGGCAAGCGGTTCATCTCCCCGCTGCAGCTTCGATTGTTCCACGCCAGTATGTCCCAGCCTTTTTGCGAAAAATACTGTGCAGGCCGTTTGATATAGTGCCGGTCAGCACTTCCCTCCAGCCCATGGCTAAGTACAATCAAGCGTTTGTTACCTTGCTTGACCCAGTCCAGGTCCAGGAAATCACCGTCCTCCAATTCCAACCGCTCACGGTCATATGCTATCCCTTCCACTTTGTAAAACAGAGAAGGGATAATGGTTTCAAAGTGACCGTTGAAAAAGTACCACGGCCTCTTGTGATATTTTGACTTTATTATTGGCATGAACGGCGCAATTTTTGCTAATAGATTTGATCCGAACCAAAAATCGAAATTAACGACTGAATGAGACTTAATCTTAAGATTACCTTTCTTTTACTTCTTTCTTATTCCTCTTATGCTCAAAATGCCTTGGTTGTGGATGATGCTAATGGTAAACCTATTATAGATGTATTCATCTACCATGAAAATAAGGAGGATGTTTCCTATACCGATGAGAAAGGGATTGCTGATATCTCATCTTTCCCCAAGGGACTTGTTTTCTTCCAGCACCCCTCCTTCCATCAACAATCCATCGCCTACCTGGGTAATGACCTTAGGGTATCATTGAAAGAAAAGATCATGTCGTTTAATGAGGTGGTGATCTCTGCTAATAAATGGGAGCAGGAAGAGGAGAATGTCTCTCAGCAGATCATGACCGTAAGCAAGAAAACCATTCAGTTTCAGAACCCACAAACGTCGGCTGATTTACTGGCCAATTCAGGACAAGTATTCGTTCAAAAAAGCCAGATGGGTGGGGGCTCCCCAAAAATACGTGGGTTTGCAGCCAACTCTGTTCTTTTGGTTGTGGATGGTGTGCGCATGAATAATGCCATTTTCAGAAGCGGAAACCTGCAAAACGTCATCAATATCGATCCAAACGCACTGGAGAGCTCAGAAGTGATTTTTGGTCCTGGTTCTGTCATTTATGGAAGTGATGCACTTGGTGGTGTTATGGATTTTCATACCATCGAGCCACAATGGTCTACTGATGCTGTGACGGACATTTCAGGAAATGCAATGGCACGATACAGTACGGCTGCAAATGAACGAACAGGACATCTGGACGTCTCTGTGGCCAGGCAAAAGTTTACCTTTTTTCACTCCTCCTCGTTCACAGCATTTGACGACTTAAGAGCAGGTGGCCATCGATCCGGAGGATACGAGGGAGAATTTGAGCGTGAATTTTACGTAAAACGAATCAATGGACAGGATCAGCTGGTTCGAAATGATGACATCAATGTGCAGAAATTCTCCGGATATGATCTGTTCAATTCCATCTCCAAAGCCAAGTTCAGACTGAGCCCAAACACTGACATTAGCTATGGATTTTACTACAGCACCACATCGGACATTCCACGTTATGATAACCTGACTGAGACCCTGGGACCAAACACAGACTCACTGGCTGCAGCGGAATGGTATTATGGTCCGCAGGAGTGGCAAATGCACAACCTGAAGCTAAACTTTTATGAAAGCAATATCTTTTTTGATCAGGCCCGTGTAACGCTTGCTTACCAGAAGTTTGAGGAAAGCAGAAATGACCGGGACTTTGGTGACGACCGATTGCGAACAAGAACAGAAGAGGTGGATATGTACTCCGTCTCGCTTGATTTTGATAAAGAGTTTGCTCGTTCCAATTTGTATTATGGTGTCGATTTTTATCATAATGATATTGCATCAGACGCATACAGGCAGAATATTGAAACGGGGGCATTCTCTGAAACAAGTAGTCGCTACCCGGATGGCGGAAGTGATTTCACATCGTTTGCCATTTACGGGAGCTATGTAAATGAGCTGACGGAGCAGGTAACATTTAATAGTGGTATCCGATACAATGCGATTAGCCTGAAAGCAAACACCACAGATGATAGAGCATTGGCAAATAACTCCGCTGACTTGGACCTTCAAAACTCAGCATTGAACGGATCTCTTGGGTTGGCGATCAACCTCAATGAGGTCAACAAGATCAGTTATAATATTTCCACCGGATTTCGCTCTCCTAATGTAGATGATGTAGGAAAAGTTTTTGATGTTGGGAACAGCGTGGTAGTACCAAATCCCAGCCTTACTCCGGAATATACACTGAGTTACGAGCTGGCCTATCAGCGAAAAACCGAGCGATCGTTGTTCAAAGTAGTAGCTTTTCACAGCCGACTATACGACGCAATCATTGACGGACCTTTCACGTTAAATGGTAGCTCTACGGCCTCTATCAATGGGGAAACATTGAATGTTTTTGCGAAAGTGAATACGGGAGATGCAGAGATTTACGGAGGCAGCATGATTTTTACTGCCGAGGTTGCTGATAACTGGGCCATATCTAAAACAATTAGCTATACAGGCGGAAGAGACATTACAAATGATGAGCCTCTGAGGCACACCACACCAATCTTTGGTAAAGCCACGGTCACATTCCAGGAGAAAAAACTACGTTCAGAATTTTACATCGAATACAACACCGATCGGGATGCTGATGCTATACCTTCTTCGGAAATTGACAGGAAGCCTTATCTCTACACTGATTCCGGTTCCCCGGGTTGGTATACGCTAAACTTAAAATCCAGCTACCAGATCAATGAACATGTGAATGTGAATGCGGGAGTTGAAAATATCCTCGATAAGCATTACCGCCCCTACTCCTCAGGAATCAGTGCGCCGGGAAGAAATTTCATTGTAGCTGTAAGAGCTACCATTTAGCGCTATTTCATGAATCGTAAACCCAGAGTCAGGTCTATCCTCGTGATAGAAAAATCAACTGGAATTACAGTTCCGTTTGATTCTATTTCTGAAAGGTTCGCAATATTGATCTCAGCTCCGGCTCCAATTCCAAAGTTTTCGGTCAATAGAAAATCATATGTTACTCCCAATGCCACTCCAAAAGTGTCCCCTCTTTCATTGTAAGGTTCTCCATCAAGCAATCCATCCGTTTTATAATGAATGAATCCACCTGCAATGAAATATTGAATCATCTGATCATCGGCCAGTATGTTTCTATACATCAATGAAAGGGCTGCATACGAAAACCTGATTTTCTCATCCCTGATAGAGGATATGCCGTATCTCTGAGGATCAAAATCTTGCTCTGCTTCGGTAAAAATGTGATTATACTTAACGCCAAGACCAAAGGCCTCTGTTGGAAAATAATGAAGATCACCTCCCACATTCCATAACGATTGTAATTGCTTTTGGTATGAATCCGGCCAGGATTCATACCCACCGAACTGGTAAGTATATCCGGCATTTAAGGAAAGCCTGAATTTCGCAAGTTTAAAATCAGGCAAGATTAAGCGATTCTGCTCGGTGATCTCAGGTTCACTTTGATTCGTTTCAACTTCAGTTTCACTTTGCTCATAAGATGCTATTTCCGATAGTGGTAGTCTGGATCGCATTAGCAAAACCCCACTTTTATCAAATACTGAAAAGTGAATGAAATCGTCAGAAACCCTTGTAATTTGACATGCTATCGAATCTCCATCTTTGGTAACAATTATATCCTGAGAATGGACACAATAGGATACCACCAGTAATATCAGCGTAATTAGGAAGTGCTTCATCTAATCCAATTATCCCTTGAATATAAGAGAATATTGTCAGATGTAATCATTAGGGTTTGGTAGGTTTCAAATCAAATACCCGCGTGATATTAAACCCGTAGTGAATATCGCCATCCCAAAAGTTTTCGATCGTTTCACCGATAAATCCTCGCTCATTCATCTGGGTTGCATTGGTAAAGTGTAGTTGAAAAACATGCCCACCTGTTTCGATATCTACACCTACTGCAAACGCATTTTGAAACTGATCCGATTTATCCGAAAGCTGAGGATAGTACTCGGTGACTATCGCTATTCTATTAGACACTTTATACCTGGCTCCTAGTCCTATAGCGATCAACAGGTTATCATCCTCGGTGGTCGCCACCAGGTTACGCTGAATAACTGTGGGTGCTACCTGGAAACTTAAATTTGAATTGAATTTTCTAGCTATCAACACTTGTGCCGTGTATGCATTTCTATCAACTCCTTCCAATCCCAACTGGTCAACTGTCTTCCTGGCAAAACTGGTAAAGGCAGTAGCAGTAAATGGAAAATCATCCGACTGACGAACAAACCGATATTTTAGAAAGGCATCTATCACCTTATCAAAAGATGATCTTCCGATTCCAATATTCAGATCATCCGTTAGGCCGTATTCCAGACCAAGCCTTATCGTTGCAAAATCGAGCCCAAAAAACTCCTCGTATCCTGAATTAAGGGTACCGAAGCGATGGCCAATGATAAATTCCAGCACACCACTTGATCGCGTCTCAATCGAATGACCGTTTATTACACGTGTACTTTTAAATGTAGCCGAAACATAACCCTCTGACTTTGCCTGTTCAGATTCCAGCAACTCCAATAACTCATCCTCCTGAGCAAATGCCTGTAAACTGAGGGCGACTAATATCAGACAACTAATTTTTTTCATAGGGCTTGTATTGAAGTTTTGCAGTGACCTCTACCTCTTCGGCAATCTTGTAAAATACCGCTTTTGGTATCTTTATTTTATGATCTTCTAATTTGATTGGAAATACAGTCTCAATTAAGATTTGATTATCTTCAAAAATTAATGTTCCGGAAATTTCTTTCTCCAGCTCTACTCCATGAACTTCCAACGTCCCGATTGCGGAAGCCTCTACCTTACCAATACTGCCATCCCATCCTCTTATTTCACCTTTAAAGATCGCGTTGGGAAACTGATCTGATTCCAAATAATTCTCGTTGAAATGCTGCTGCATCAGCTTCTTTTGAAATGAAAATGATTTAATGGGTACCACGATGACAATCGTATTTTTTTCTACATTAATGATGCTGGAAACAGCCTGATTGATTGCCTCGATATCTTCCAATGGTGCATTAGAGAAAAAGCGAATGTACGTGCTATCCGTTTTATATCGCTGGGAAAAGCCGGCCAAACAAGCCAGCATAAAAATCAGCAAAAGCAGCTTTTTTATCATCATCAATTGTCTTTGGCTCCATCATCCACCCAGCAGGCTATCATGTCAATTTCAGCCTGTGTTAACTGGCCTGGAGATCGAGGCATGGACCCGCTTTGGGTCCTTGATTTTATTTCACTTGCCTTGCTTAGGACGTTGCTTTTCACTGTCCAGTTTCGATCAGATCCATTGTCTCCATTGTGACAACCGGAAAATGTACATTCGCTTTGTAGCAAGGGCATTATATCACCAGACAAACTAATATTAGAACTGACGTATTCATTTGAAGTCACCGTACAACCTGTACCATCTGTGACGACAATCTCATGGTCTCCGGTTCCCACGTTTTCAAATGTACTAGCTGATTGGCCAGTACCTCCATCCAGAGAATAAGTAAAAGAACCATCTCCACCCGAAGCATTCACAGTGATTGTACCTGTATTACTGGTACAGGCTGAATTCGTTTTATCTATTGAAATTGTAATTCCATTCGGACCGGCAGATAATTGAAAAGTACCTTCAAAAACACATCCGTCTGCATCCATGACAGCAACATTATATGTCTTTGCCACCAAACCTGAAAAGACTCCTGATGACTGAAAGTCACCATCGTCCAGGCTATACATATAAGGAGAGGTGCCGCCAGAGGCAATTAAAGTAAAGGCCCCTTCATTATCACAATCAGGATTAATGACATCACTAACCTGTAGACTCAAATCTGAGGCATCACAATCTATGGTTGTGTCCTCTTCACTACTATTGGAACATCCCATAAAAATTAGCAGGGAAGCAAAGAGTGAGTAAGCAAGTATTTTTTTCATCATTTTCAGATTATGCCAAAAGAATAAGATTTTAGATTTAGCTATCTAAATATACTAATTAATGTATCAACATTAAAAGTATGTACCTAATTATTCAGAGCCCCATCATCAACCCAACAAGCAATCTGTTCGATTTCCTCGTCTGATAATGTACGGTTCCTCGGCATTGATCCGGCCTGTGTTTCAGATTTAATTCTTCCGGCATTTTGCATTACTTCCTGCTCGGTCATAAGCCTTGGTGATTGTGAACCGTTGTGGCACCCGTTAATCGCACAATCCTTTTGAATAATTGGCATTATATCAGATGCTAAACTTGTATTGGTCTTTACCTGAATGGATCTTGTTACTTCGCAGCTCTCTTCATCCTTTACGGTAATATTGTATTCACCTCTACCAAGGTTATCAAATAATGCCATCTCTGAAAAAGCGCCTTCATTAATCGAAAATTGTAAAGTTCCCGTTCCACCATTTGCATCTGCTTCTATAGACCCAGAAGCAGACCCACATGCTGTATTGGTGCTGGTCAGATTTAAAGTTATGCCTGTTGGTTCGGATTCCAGGGTAAATCTAATTTCAGCAGTGCATGATTGATTATCCCTAACCAATATTGTATAAACCCCTGCAACTAATCCATCAAAAAAAGCTGACTCCTGAAAAACGACTCCATCAATGCTATATTCATAAGGTGCTTCACCTCCACTTGCCGCCAGCTCGAATGATCCGGGTATCTGGCAATCCGATTTGGTGAATGATACAACCTCCACCCGTAGGTCAGATTCCGAACAGTCGATACCTGGTTCCTCTGTATTGTTGCTGCAGCTCTCCATAAGCACACACGTTGCTATTAGTGAGATGATAAGTATGTTTTTAAATTTCGTAATAATCATACACCCTTAACAAACGAAAAAAAGCAATGGTTAGGATTTAATATTGATAATCCTGATTATTCGTCTTTACTATTTCCCAGGTATGATCCGACATGAGCCTTACTTCCGCTTCAAATGCCTCATATGGAAAGCTATTTCCCCACTCATCCGGACTTATCATGGATAAAAGGTCTGTACCGTCCTTCTTTTTATATAGGAAATATATTTTTCCAACCACCGGCTGAAAAGGGACATTCGCCTGGTAAATGCGCTCTGATACTTCTACTCTACTTTGTAAGTATTTCGCCTGTTCGATCAGGGTCTGCATTTGTTCGTATAGTTGCCGGAACTGACGATCGGTCTGATCGTGCATGGCTGCAACGGCATTTCCCTTTATTCTTCCTTTATCCTCCGGCTTGATGATAGCACTACCTGCATGATGTGCATATTCGATCAGTCCTGGCAAGTCGGTTATCTTTTCCCTTTCCTTTTCCAGGTCTATTTTGGAGATATCTACCTTATTATTGCTCATTCGATTGTTCAGTTTTTTCTTTCTCCCATGGGGCTACAGTCCTGCTACTTATATCGACAGCTATGATTATCATGATAATCACAAAAATGACAGCTCCGATCAGAAAATATTTCTTAGACTTTTTCATACTTGCAAATTGAACTATCAAAAATGAATAATAGTTTAGCGCTGAAGAAGGGTTTGTAGTAAAAAACCACAGACATTGATCTAATTGATCCTTAACTTCGAACTTTTTTCCAGTTCAATGAAAACGTAGTAATTCACATGATTGTAGAAGGTAAGATCGTAGAGAAGTACGACACACAAAACATCAAAGACACATTTAAGAAAAGGGAATTTGTATTGGAGTATGCTGAAAACCCTCAGTATCCGGAGTTCATTAAGTTTGAATTAATTCAAAGCAATTGCGAACAATTGGATAGTCTGGAGATAGGTGATGAAGTTTCAGTAAACTTTAACCTTAAAGGAAGAAAATGGACGGATCCTAAAGGAGAAGTAAAATACTTCAATAGCCTACAGGCGTGGCGAATAGATAAAAAATCTGGTGGTATGCCTGAGACACCTCCACCTCCATCTCAGGAATGGGCAAAAGAAGACTTCTCAAAAGATGATGATCTGCCCTTCTAGCGGCGTTTACGAAATGTGATTGGAATGTAGTCATCGGTAGGTATTCCGATGTGGGCCAGATCCCAGTTTTTGTCATAACCATTAACCAACTGACGAATACATTCCACTCGATCTTCTGTTGGGTAAGGACAGTCATCCCAGTGAAAAATTTCTACCCGATACTGATATTGTTTTTTAATTCCGTTTACACGAACTTCAACTTCTATGTCCTGTTCTTCGTTTAATTGCGGTATTTCAATGCCTATTATTCCCATATGATGAATAGTTTTTATATTCAATCGGCAAATAATATACCCAATTTTGTAACATACTATTATTCAGTACGTTATCGTCTATCCCAATGAAATCAGTATTTCAAATTCGGACATATTTTCGTTCAAATTCAGTATTAATCATTTTCGCAACGATTATCGCAGTTGCTCAAAGTGGATGTACTTCTGATCCACAGAATCGTCCCTCTCCGCTGAGATCGGACAGTGCCTCAGTTCATGGCATTGATGCATACATTGAGTTTAGCAGCCCCGGAGTGAAGGATCGTAGGATTTTTGGTGAGGGATCTGATTTTCTGGTCCCTTATGGTAAAATATGGAGAACAGGTGCCAATAATGCCACCTATGTTTCATTTGATGCTGATATTATGGTTGATACATTTCTATTGGACAGTGGTAGTTATTCACTTTTCACTATTCCTGATGAGAGTGAATGGACTGTCATATTCAATTCAGAATGGGATCAATGGGGATCTTACAATTACAAAGACTCTCTGGATGCTTTCAGGCTTAAAGTGATCCCACGATATGCAGATCAATCACAGGAACGAATGCTTTTTTATTTCGCAGAAGATTCTCTGAAATTCAGATGGGATGAAGTAAGATGGGCAATCCCTCTTAATCTCCCTCCCGAAGCGCTTCGTTAACTACACGTATTTTCAGTCGAGACATGCTGGTGATGACATCATCACATTCGTGAAGCATGAATCGCTTTTTCATCACTTTAGGATCAAAAAATCCAACGTATACGTCACCGTGCTCCTCCCAAACAAGAATTCGCATTGGAAGATCCAATGCAGTCGTTTGCCTACAGGCAATTAGTTCGATCATTAGATTTGGGTCCTCGAATAAAATCATGCGTGTGGGGGGTATCTCTACTCCATATTCTTTGGCCACTTTATCGTGTTCTACCGTTTCGAAATAGGCCAGTTTTTTCTTTTTGATAATTTCAACAATTCTATCTACCGTTTCATCAACAGAACGAGCGCTCCTGTAGGTAGTTAGATTTTGAGATTTCAACGAGAAAGTAGCAAATACTATGCAGGCGGATATTATAAACTTCATTGGTGGTTAAGTTTAATCAATAGCGAAGATAATACTCTTGACTGTAAGAAGGCATGAAATCGATTATTGACTTATCAATCATATCTCATAGATTAGCAGAGTGAAAAGATTTATTTTTACTGACCAAACGGAGAAAATCATTTTATGAACATATACGCCAAACTAACCATACTCTGTCTTTTTTTGGTATTATTCACCGCAGGCGTTCTTTCATTTTTTGCTGATCAAAGAGTAGAGCAAACCTTTAAAGAGGAGATCGTTGCTAGTATGACTCAGCAATCCAAAGGTATAAGTGCTGATATTGGTCGATTCATGTTTTCCAGACTGAACGATGTTCGAATGGCAGCAAAAAACCCTTATTTCAGAACCGCCAATAACAACCCTGAGATACTTACTCAACGACTACAAGAACTTGAAAACCTAAATGACCTTTACTATTCATTTTCTTTTTTTGATACGAATAGGTTTAGGATCGCAGATAGCAAACGTTTATCGATAGGTAAGCAACACCCAATAACTCCATACTGGAGCAAACTTCAATCAGGTGAGGAATCATCAGTCGATGTGTCAAAATCGGAATCAGTAGGTCGCGTTGTGATGCATTTTGCAACCAAAGTAACTGATCTCAATGATAACAATGAGACTGGCGTTTTAGTCGGCAGGATTTTGGTAGATGAGCTTTTTAAAATTGTGGGTGAATATTCACTTAGTTCTGATAACTCCAGAAACCTAGACATCCACCTCATTGACAGTGAAGGGACGATTCTATACTCTAACTTAGATCCATCCAGCATTCTGACCACAACATACAGTGAATATGACCTTATATCTTCACTAGAGGAACCTGGAGTAAACTTTCTGGAGACTCAGGATAAGCTATATTTTGTTACTCATGATACTAACTACCTTTCTTTTCAAGGGAACGACTGGACCTTAATTTTGAGTATTCCGAAAGAGAGGGCTTACTTTCCTTTAGCTCAAATTAGAAACCAAATTTTATGGGCTGTATTGCCTGTACTGGCTTTGACTATTATAATGGCATTGGTGGCTGCCAACTTCTTTGTAAAACCAATAGTAAAACTTAGCAATGCAGCTGAAGAGCTGGGTAAAGGCAACCTGGATGTAGAATTGCCAACAGGGTCAAAAGATGAAATCGGCAAACTGGCAAAGCAAATGGCCATGATGTCACAAAATCTCATTGGTCAGATTGATGAGCAGCGACAAACCAACAAGCAGCTAATTGATCAGAAGACTCAAATTGAAATGCAGAAGAACCAGCTGGTGTCCGTTTCCTCACAGATACGAGACAGTATAAGCTATGCAGAACGTATCCAAAGATCCACACTTCCACCATTAAGTACGCTACAAAGTGTATTCCCGGATTCCTTTGTAATGTATCGACCCAAGGATATTATTGGAGGTGATTTTTATTGGTTTGAGCGAGTGAGAAGAGGAAATAATGAGTTTATGATTATTGCATGTGGTGACTGTACCGGTCACGGAGTTCCGGGAGCCATCATGTCGATCATGGGTAGTAATCAGCTAACTAATATTGTTTATTATCAAAATTACCTCGATCCGAAAAAAATCATTTCGAGACTGGATAAAGTAATCAAATTTGAGCTACAAAGAGAAACAGAAGAGGTAAATCGGGATGGTATGGAAATTGGCATCTGTGTGATTGATCTTGACACTTTAAAAATGGAATTCGCAGGAGCTGGGATTCCACTAAGACTCATGAAACATGGAGACAAAGAGCTAACGATATATAAAACGCCCAGACAGATGGTTGGTGGTATTGAAGGGGATGAACAAGAAGTACACGCTCAGCTTACGAAAGAAGTGATTCAGCTAGATGTAAAAGATCGTATCTTCCTTTCTTCTGATGGTTTTCAGGATCAATTTGGAGGGGAGTTTGACAAAAAGTTTATGTCTAAGAATTTTAATAAGCTCATCGAAAGCTCATCCGATAAGCCAATACTGGAGCAGCAGAAAATCATTGAAGGAACCTTCGCAGAATGGTCAAAGAATACCAGTCAGACAGATGATGTCTGTGTGCTGGGATTCGAAATTAAATAATAGACTACTCGTTAATGGGTAGCAAGTAGCTCCTCATCTACAGTCATTTCATAGAGTTCAGAAAGAGCAGCATTAAGTGCATCAAGTAGCTCATCGTCTATTTCTACATCAGGATTGAGATCCTCCATTTCCTTCAGCGTATGTCCTTTACCTCGTATTTCATCTACGCACTTCAGGCATATGCGTGTCCATGATTGCGGACTTATATTGTTGGTGCACCAATTTTTAAAACTGCTCGCCTTTGCCATCCCAAAAATTTAGAGTTTAAAGCCTATGATCGAAATATCGTCATTAAGGCTTGATCCTGCTTTCCACGTTTGTAAATTACTCATCAAGAAATCTCGCTGCTCACTCATAGGTTTGTCCTGAATAGACTTAAGCATTTCCTCGTATTTTTCATAGGTAAACTTAACTCCGTCCTCATTCTCCTGATTGTAATATCCGTTGGAATACATGTAGTATGAAGCTCCCGGTTCAATTGGTATTTTGTCAGCGATTGCGTCCTCAAAATGATCACTCTCTTCTCCTTTCAATAGAGTGGTCTTTTGATCATTGAAGACCAGCATATCTTGATTAATGCCGCTAAATTGTAATGTATTTGCGTTATGATCAAATACTGCGACAGAAACTTTAATGTCGCATTGAAGTTCGTCTGATCCGGCAGCATCTAACTCGTACTTTAGCTCATTTATGATCTCTCCAGAATGGAAAATCTTTCTATCATGCGTGAGGTAGTTCAATACTGAGTCAGCTATTAGCGTCTTTAAAGAACCAACTATCCCTTTCCCGTCAAATTCAATTAATGAAACCACGGTATAATCTTCAGATCGGAAATTAAGCCGTGTGGTCCAGACAAACTCTTCACTAAAAAGATACTTTGTTTCAAAAATGACGAAGTGATCTTTAAACTGACGGCTTAGATATCGATCGTTTGGCAGCATGGATTGTTGAAGTAATCCAGCATATCGTATACTATCGATCAATCTTTTGTTAATCTTATTCAACTCCTCAGTTCTCGCTCTTACTCTGGTTTCAAGTTCTACATTGCTATCTTCAAGTTCTTTAATGTGCTCTTCACTTTCAGCTGCTTGTTGGTAGGTCTCTATTGCTCTCTCGAGTACCCCCTTCATTTCGTCAAAATTCCAGGGTTTGGTGATGTATTTATAGATGCCACATCTATTGATACCATCCTTGATCGCCTCTATGTCTGTAAACCCAGTCAAAATAATTTTGATGACATCCGGATGATTAGGAAGAATCTTCTCCAAAAATTGTGTGCCGGTCATTTCCGGCATTCGCTGATCAGTAACGATCACCTGAATATCTTCCTGATCCAAAATATCAATCGCCTCAATTGGGTTAGTCGAGGTGTGAACATTGTAGAATTTTCTGAAATTGGCTTTGAAAACCCGAAGGTTTGTAGCCTCATCATCTACATAAAGAAGCGAAAACTTCTTTTTTTCTTTTGGTCGATCAATCTGTTGCTGGTCTTGAGTCTCTTCCATCCTTCCCGGGTCTAATTAGTTGTTAAAGTTTTAATTACTCTCTGCTACCTCTTTGTCTTCTTTCTTTTTAATTGGGGTGATTTTCTTAGGTAATGTAATCACAAACTCCGTACCCTTACCTACCTCACTGGCAAGGTCAATCTTACCCCCGTGTTTCTCAACAATACCGTACGTTATAGACATTCCTAATCCGGTTCCTACACCTACCTCCTTGGTGGTAAAGAAAGGCTCCCAAATTCTGTTTTTAATTTCGTCAGGAATACCCACACCATTATCCTTTATTCTCACATAAACTTCGTTATCAGCTTCCTCTGTATAAATGGTGATTTCTGCATCTTTCTTTTCCTCTGGCATTGCTTGAACTGCATTATTCAGTATATTCATGAATACCTGATTTAACTGCCCAGGATAACATTCAATATCATGCATACTCTCATCATAATGCTTGGTGATCTCAATCTTACCTTTGGTCTTGTTTCTAAGCAGTGTAAGCGTCGCATCAATGTTTTCATTAACGTTCGCATTCTTCGCTTCTTCTTCATCCAGCCTGGAGAATACCCGCAGACCTTTCACAATCTCGATGGTTCGCTGCACACCATAATTGATATCATTGATTAGATCATCCAATTCATCAACTATTTCGTCATATTCATGCTCTTCCTTAAGTTCTTTTACGGACTCAAGTACGTCCTTGGCATCTTCTCCATCATCCAGCCTGGTATACTCCTCAGCGATATCACGCATTGCTTCAATAGACATTTTTAAAGACACCATACCACTTGAAATAAAGTTGATCGGGTTGTTGATCTCATGTGCAATTCCAGCGGTAAGCTGACCCAATGACGCCATCTTTTCAGAGTGTACTAATTGAGACTGAGCACTCTTCAATGAATTAAGAGCGTTGGCCAGTTCTTCTTTAGACTTCTGCTCTTTCTCAAGTGTGGCTTGTAGCTTCTTCTCTGCAAGGAATAGTTTTTCATTATCCTGCAATTGCTTATCTGCCAACTCTCTGATCTCCACTTCAGAATCCTGAAGTTTCTTATATGCCAGATTCAGCTCATCCTGAGCGGCAATCAACCGTTCGTTGATCTTGATCTGCTCTTCAGAAGATTTGAGCAACTTAGCCTCAGATTCCTCTAGTTTTTGGTTTTTCTCTTCCAGCTCTTTTCGGGAGAGATAAAGTTTCTTATTAATAAGTTTTTGTTTCTGGAAGTTGATTTTAAGCTGCTGCTCCGATTTCTTCACTTTCACAAACGCTTTGTTCGCCGACAGGTAGTTTTCACTAGCCAGCTTAACCAATGGCCTGAAAATGAAAAATCCCTGAACAAGGAAAATTCCGATGAAAATCGAAAAGCCGACATACTCGGCAAGTCCAATACTTGCTCCTCTATTCTGTGCATTGTCTACAAAATAACTGGTAATGTTGTCCATACCCTCTTCATAGGCTCTCACAGCATTAACTAATCCTTCGATTGATTTCCTTAATGATATGCGATTGATGTTCCCTTCATCCAACGAAAAGGATACATCCATAACATTGGAGGTATTGCTGTTCATATCAAAGAAGAGAAACTTCAGTTCATCTTGTAAGTTGACGTATTCATCTGTTTGAGATGGTTGAGATATGTTAAGATCCTTATCTCCACTTATAAGGGCCTGATGACCTTTTACCCATTGTGGATACACCCTTTTTAGTTCGTTTTTAAAATAATCAAACTGCCCCTGATTTCGTGCATACCCCATACCAATAGCTGCCTTAACAATTTGTTGGCCTTTAGCAGCCTGGTCGGCAGAAATCTGAACTATCTGTGGATCCTGATTGAAAGAGTCTTTAATCTCTTTCTGGAGGACAAAGACGTAGTAAGCAACCGCCCCTATCATAACCAATGCCGTAAGAATATAGACATTGGAATACAAATCCTTCTTTAACATACCTTAAACATAGTTGGTTAAACTCTTAACTAGTTAATCTCTATTTAGCTGAATGAATTAAAAAAATCCTATTAGCAAGTCCCTCAAATCTATATCAAAAATAGTATTATTGGAAATATCACATTTTTATACTGATTTACCTCTAGGAACGCCTAACAATAATACCTAGGCTGTTTTCGGCACTCCCCACCCTCACTAATGTAATAAAGAAAAGCATAATTTGTCTTTTAATATGTTTTTAATCCCCTAAGTCTATTAAAGAACATAATTTTGCCTGTGAGAATAATTGAGGGTTGGAATGCTGGCGACCTTAATCGATTGATTATCACCACAAAGTTTTAGGTGATTAAACATTTGGTTTAATTAGTCATTAGTTCTTACTTTTCCAGCCCAAAGAAAATTGACCCCTATTTATGGATTATCTGAGGAGCTACAAAAACATTTATGACCAAAACATTATCCTGATGTTCAAGGGCGAATTGACCTTTGATCTGGTGACAGCCATGATAGGGACGCTGGAGGAAAGACTAGAGGAGCTGGAAGAAAACAGAAAGGTCAAAAAGAAGTTTTATAATGTAGCAACGGAGTGTATTCAAAACCTTTATTATCACCTGGATGAGGTGAATGCGGATGACATGAAAGTGAGTAGTTATGATTCCAACTCAGCTCTTATCATGATCGCTGCAAGAAAGAGATTTTACAGCCTGCAAACGGGCAACTACATCCCGTCGGAAAAGACAAAAGAAATACAAAAACGACTAGATGATATCAATGCAGTAGATGCGGATGAGTTAAGAGCCCTTTATAAAAGAGTACTTGCGGAGCAAGAATTTTCTGATAAAGGAACTGGTGGTCTTGGTTTCATTGATATAGCCCGAAAGACGGGCGGACAAAAGCTGAGATATAAATTTCAACCGGTGACTGACAAGGTGAGCTATTTTACTTTTCAAATTAGATTACCAAGGATTGAAGGATAGGACTAAAAGATTAACTTACAAACCGTAGAGGAATTTATGGAAAAAGTATTCATCGAACCAACAAGAACAACTCCCCTGATCAATTTTGATCCAGACGAAGGTTTGCTGGAAATGAAAGGGAGATCCAGTCCTGAAAATTCCATTCAGTTCTATCAGAAGATTCTGGACAACCTTGATGAATACTGTGTTTCCGGAGGTCCTGAGTTCACTACAAATATTGCATTCGAATATTTTAACACAAGCTCCTCAAAGTGTCTCTTTGATGTTTTCAAGCGTTTGAGTAAAATTGAAGATAGTGGTAGAAAGATCACGATAAATTGGTATTTCGAGGAGGGAGATGATGATATGATGGAAGCAGGTGAAGACTACAGTGATCTGCTGGATTTAAATTTCAACTTCTTTGAAATAGAGGAAGAAGACTTATGATCGCCTAAAATAAATGGATAAAAACCAGGAGCTTTATTATGACGAGATAAATAGTCTCAGGAAGTTCAGAGCAAAGATTGAGACACATGCAATCTACAAAGAAGACCTGGACGCATTTTCAGATGAGTATGAAGAGCTGGTTGCGCAAGCTAAAGTAATCACACGAGTTTCGGACAGACTGCAGAAGAAGTTGGATAATGCCAACATGCAGATCCGTGAACAAAACGAAGAAATCAAAGATAAAAATGTGCAATTAGCTGATACTGTAACACAGTTAGCCAAAGCCAAAGTAGGAAGAAAAGCTTCTACCATTTTATTGACAGTAGCTGTCGTTCTCTTCATTCTTGAGCAACTCCTTCTGGAACCGATTATTGACCAGTTTTTTGATACACAATTTGTTAGCTTAGGTGTGTTAGGAGTGCTCTTTCTGCTCATTAAATTTTCTGAAGGTGCACTGGAAAGCTACTTTATGAACCGGGAGAAAAAGAAGATCCTGGAAAACGAGAAAAACAACACACTGGATGTCTCTAAGTTCTAAACAACAAAAGCTAGCCCAGCAGGTAACCAGTGGATTTATGTTTCCGCTCTTCCTGATGAAAAGCCTACCAATGGGTTGGATAGCTGGTCTGCGTGTGAGAGATTTAGACAAAGAAAAATGCACAACTTCTGTTCCGTTTAAATACCTGAATAAAAACCCATTTAAATCCACCTATTTTGCTGTTCAAAGTATGGCTGCAGAGCTTTCAACAGCTACTCCGTGTTTACTGGCAATTACTGGTCAAAAGCCATCAGTTGCATTTATTATCGTAGACCTTAAAGCCACATTTACCAAGAAAGCAACCGATCGTGTTTACTTTACCTGCGAGGACGGGGCAAAAGCTTTTAAAGCCGTGGAAAAATGCATTGCAAGCGGAGAATCTGCAGAAGCCACATTGAAGACGGTTGGGAAAATGAAAGATGGTACGGTGGTTTCAGAGTTTGAATTTACCTGGTCTTTCAAGCAACGCAAATCATAAGTCTTTTAATAAGACATTGCTATCACTGGATTTCCATTTCTCTTCTATTTTCTTCAAAGCACCCTCTATAGCTACGAATGCTTTTGATTTACGAGGATCAAAGTCCCCCATTCCCTCTTTCTCATACTTATCCAAAACTGTATATAAATCCATTTTGTGAATATCAAAACTAGGTTGATAAGCTACATCATCAGCTTCAACTCTGGTTATGAGTCCGGAACGCTCCAATTCGTATGAAATATCCACGACATACTTCCTGGGAATATTGACATATCCAGCAAGTTCATTCAGAGTCATTACGCCATCTCCTTTCTCAAATTTTTTGACCACACGGTAAAGCAAAAGCAACACAAGTTTTCTTCGGTGACTTAGGCTCACTTTCAGTTTTTCAGAATTCATTTCCCACTGATCTATATACTGTGCCCCGTAGCATATTTCTGCACCAAATAGCACTATAAGCCAACTAATCTGAAGCCATATCAAGAATAACGGAAGAAATGCTATACTTCCGTAAATCGCATCATATCTCGCAAAAGCAAACTGCAAAGAGATAAATGCCTGTTGATTTAGCACGTAAAGCGTTCCAGCAATGATGCCTCCCAGCAAAGCAGGGAAAAACTTAACTCGTGTATTGGGGAAAATCAGGTATAGTCCAAAAAGGAGAACCCATAAAATAGTATATGGAATTAACGTTATAAAAAAGATGATCCCAGATCTAAACTCTCCCAAAAACTCTATACTCGCAATGAAATCCTGGAATGTATCTTTCACAAAAACAGTAGCTGTACTAGCTACGATCATCAATATTGGGCCGAGTAGTATTACCGCTACATAATCAGATATCTTCCGTTCCCATCTTCTGCTTTTTTTTATGTCCCACATGTCATTAAATGCCTCTTCAATATTCATGAGCAGGCGAATGACTGTATACAATAAAAACACTGCCGAGCTAATAGCAATAATACCTCCTCCTTTAACGGATAGAATATTTTCAACGAAAGGTATTACTTGTTCCAGAACCTCTGTTTGCCCTTTGAAATATAGTTCCAACTCACTTTCGACCAGTCCTCTAATACCAAAGGCCTTCGCAATAGCGAATAAAAGAGCAAGTACTGGCACCAATGAAAGCATAGACAAATACGTAAGTGCTGATGCTTTCTCAGCGCATTTATCATTGATAAACTCTTTAATTGCGATAACCCAAATTCGGATGAATGCGAAAATATACCGTTTGCGTTTAGGAAGGGATCTGAGTCTCAACCGCCATAGGTCTACTTCAATAAACTTCTGAACTTGATTCAGTTTTTCTTTCATTGTCTGCAGATTTCCCGAAAAGATAAAAAGAAAACCTTCACTTGGCTGGTTTTCAAAGAAAAAGGGGCTCCTCAGCCCCTTTTCACCTAATCACCTGTAAAAATCACCTATCATCCTATGACATGAAGATATATACGATATAACAATCGTTTCTGCATGTCCCCTACTTAAGCTTTTTTTAATTCCAGAATGGTTATTTCTGGTAGTATACCAATTCTTCCCGGATATCCGATAAATCCATAGCCACGATTTACATATAATGACTGATCTCCTTCCTGATAATGGTCCGCCCACTGCTTGTACCTGTATTGAACCGGACTCCATCTGAAGTCTCCTATTTCCACCCCAAACTGCATGCCGTGGGTATGCCCTGCCAGCATCAAATCGATATCCGGGTAGCTGGGTCTTATCTGCGCATCCCAATGACTGGGATCGTGAGACAGCAAGAGTTTATAAGGCATTTCTTCTGCTCCTTCGATCGTCTTTGACATATCACCATACTTAGAAAACCTTCCTGCTCCCCAGTTTTCACAACCTAAAATGGCAATTTCTTCTCCATCCACTTTTACCGTTCTGTTTTCATTTAATAGCAGATCGTAACCCATATAGGCGTGCATCTCGTGCAGCCTTTTGATATCCTTTTGTTTGGCTGCCTCGGACGTCCAGTTAGTATAATCTCCATAATCGTGATTGCCCATCACAGAAAACACTCCCAATGGTGCTTTCACCCGCTTAAAAATATCGAGGTAGTCCTTGGCCTCCTCACTACGGTTATTCACCAGATCGCCGGTAAAAAAGGCAATATCCGGCTTTTGCCCCAATAGCATATCTACCCCTCCCTCTACGGCCGTTTTATTAAAAAAACTACCAGTATGGATATCCGAAATCTGTGCAACTCGAATTCCATCGAACGCTTTTGGCAGGTTGGGTGAGTAAATCACACGTTTACGTATTCGGTAATCGTGAGCTCCCGAAATAACTCCAAAAGACATGGTGGCAATTGGAATAGCTCCTGCAATCAACGCAGACTTCTGCATGAAATCGGAACGAGAAGTTGAGTGATCCTCTTCGGTAAATGGGAAGATATTGACCAACCAGGTTATTCCTCTTCTGATGTCATCGAGAAGCAAAAAGACGGCACTAAAAAGCTTGCCAATAAAAAGTACAAAGAAGAAGGTTGTTATATATAGTCGCAGGTTTTGAAATTGCTTAGGGTCTATCTGCCTGTAAAGAAGGACACCAACCAAAGAGCCGATACTTAATACCCAGTAGGCAATCCAAATGGTCTTCCTCCAGGCCGGGCTTAAACTCTCCGTTAATGACCGAACAGCGACAAAAACATAGATGTCTAATACCAGGTAAACAGACACTAAAAAAAAGACAAAATACACTCGACTCATATCACAAAAAATCCCCCCGGAAACCGAGGGGATATACTATTAACTTAAACCTAACCGACGATTAATTCTTGCGAAGAATAAATACATTAATGGTACGATTACTAACGTAAGGAACGTAGCAAAGGTTAGACCAAAAATGATGGTCCACGACATGGGTCCCCAAAATGCCACATTGTCTCCACCCAGGAAGAAATCAGCATCGTATGTACTTAAGAATTTGATGAAGTCAATGTTGATTCCAACTGCCAAGGGAATTAAGCCGAGGATGGTCGTGATGGCAGTTAAGAGCACCGGACGTAATCTCGTCACACCTGCGCTAATAATTGCCTCTTTTATTTTCTCCATCGAAAGCTTATCTACACCTGTTTCTGCCCTGAGCCTATTTCTACTTAGTTCAATAAAGTCGATCAATACAATAGCATTATTTACTACGATCCCGGCCAATGAAATGATACCAATCATGGTCATAATCACCACAAAGTTCATCTTGAAAATAACAAGCCCAAGGAAAACTCCAATGGTACTGAAAAGTACAGACATCATGATAATGAACGGGGTTGTAACCTTATTGAACTGTGATACGATGATGAGGAATATGGTGAATACTGCAATCATTAGTGCTGTACTCAAGAACTCAAATTCTTCTGCTTGTTTTTCCTGCTCACCACCAAACTTAAATTCATAGCCCGGAGGCATATCAAAGTCTGCCAGCAATTCCTTGATCTCATTGTTGATCTGCGTTGGGTTGTAGCCCGCCTCCACATTCGAACTAATGATCACTTGTCTCCTTAAATCCTGACGTTTAATCGATCCATAAGTCGATGAAAGCTCAGCTTGAGCAACCGAAGAAATTGGCACGCTTTTCATTTGGCCGGAGGTCTGATCCCTAAATACAATACTCTTGTTCATCAAAGCATCAATGTCGTATCGATACTGATCCTTCAATCTCAACTGGATTTCGTAATCATCCTCACCTTCTTTATACTTCGAAATTTCCTTTCCAAAAAGTGCTGTTCGCACTTCCATCGCAATGCTGGAGGTAGACAACCCGAAACGTCTGGCTTTTTCTCTGTCAATATTCACAACAAGCTCAGGTTTACCAGTTTGTAGATCGGTCTTCAACTTCTCAATGCCCTGGATACCAGATTCATTGATCAGGTTTTTCATATCCTCAGTAATCTCAATCAATGTGGCATACTCCTTACCGGAAACCTCAATGCTGATAGGCTTACCAGTTGGGGGTCCATCTGAGTTTTGGTCAACAGTAACAGCCACTCCTGGATAATCACCAACTGAATCGCGTATTTCATTCAATATTTCTTTAGTATCAATGCCACCTCGATTTTTGAACTCAACGAAGTTCACAGTGATACGTGCTTTATTTGGTGTGTCCTGCTCACCAAAAGCTGATGGGTCATTCGGATCCGATGTTCCGGAACCAACATTAGCAATAACAGACTCTACAATGCTTTCGTAGGGTTTGACCAGCTCAATCACCTTTCGTTCAATATCCTGAGTAAACTCGTTAGTGGTTTCTATATCTGTGCCTACAGGAAACTCAATGAACACATTGACATATAAAGGGTCTGTTTTTGGGAAGTATTCCAGATTTGGTTTGGACGGTGACATAAGCACTGAACCAAAGATTCCAATCGAAACTACCATCAGAACAACAGTGCCCCAGAAGAACAAGTAAGGATGCCATCCTTTGATCGCAAACTTCAAAGTGCTCTTATATATCCCTTCTATCCTTGGCAGGAAGTTTTGAAACCTTCTGGAAAGAGGTGTTAAGACATAGATGTTCAGGAAGGTTATTGCTCCGGAAATGATAAGCAGATTACTCAAAACGGTCACCTTAGCGAAAGCGAGTAAAAGGCCTAGCCCAATCGCCACAGAAGCAAAAATCAACACACGTTTCTTTCTGATTTCTCCTGTATCTACTTTCATGAAAGATTTGATTAATACAGGGTTGATCACCAATGCTACAAATAATGAAGAACCAAGAGTAATCATTAATGTAATCGGCAGGTATTTCATAAACTCTCCCATAATACCCGGCCAAAATGCCAAAGGAAGGAAAGCTGCCAAAGTTGTGGCAGTAGAAGCAATAATTGGTAGTGCCACTTCTCCAACACCATTTTTGGTAGCTTCAAAAGCGGAAAGTCCTTCCTCTCGCAAACGATAAACGTTCTCAACCACCACAATACCATTATCCACCAACATACCGAGTGCCATGATTAATGAGAATAATACCATCATGTTAATGGTGATACCAAACATTCCTAAAATCATGAACGATATGAACATGGAAAGCGGAATAGCTATCCCTACAAACAGTGCATTTCTTGGGCCCAGAAAGAAAAGAAGCACTAAAACAACCAGAATCACCCCGGAGATGATGTTGTTCTCAAGGCTATCCACCATGTCGCGTGTTTGTTGCGACTGATCGTTTGTTTTCGTTACAATCAAATCATCCGGGAAGATTTCTTCTCTTGCTTCTTCTAAAATGGCATTGATCTTTTCAGTTGCAATCAAGAGGTTCTCACCGCTTCTTTTGATCACATCCACCATGACCACCGGGTTAGTGTAAAGGCGCGCATAGCTCTTCTTCTCTACATAATCGAAAGAAACATCAGCAATATCCTTCAGGTAGACAATGTTGCCATTCTCCGCTTTCACCACTACATCCAATATCTCTTCAGGCTCTTCAAATTCACCAACCACTCGGATGGTTCTTCTGATATCTCCTTCTCTGTATGTTCCACCGGATAAGGTAATATTCTCGCTGGCTACTGCCTGCTCGATATCTCCAAAGTTTACCTCACGTGCCTCCATCTGGTATGGATCTACACTAATTCGAACTTCACGCTCGTCGATACCTCTAATTTCAACCTTTGATATCTCTGACAGCTTTTCAATTTCCTCTTCCAGGTATTCTGCATATTCATTCAGGTCCGTCATACTGTAATCGCCCGACAGATTGATATTCAGAATCGGGAACTCTGAAAAGTTCATGTCAAACACATTCGGATCCTGTTCCAGATCGGATGGTAATTCGGGCTTAGCTCTATCCACCGCATCTTTCACCTTAGTGAGGGCATCCTCTACATCCGTTTCGGGTGTAAACTCAACGATGATGGTGGAGTAATCCTGAACAGAAGTGGATTTAATCAAATCGGCCTCAGAAATAGAGTTGAGCTCATTCTCGATCGGTCGAGTGATCAGGTTTTCCATGTCCAGCGGCGAGTTGCCCGGATATGGAGTTCCTACATATACCACTGGCTGCCTAATCTCAGGAAAACTTTCCTTTGGAAGGCTGATATATGAAAACAAACCTGCGGCTATTACAATGAATGTTAGCACATATACCGTGGTTCGGTTTTTCAAGGAGAGGGTGGTTAGTCCAAACTCCTTTTGTGTTTTAATATCTTTTAATTCTTCTGACATATCTAATTGAATTAAAGATTCAGCTTATTTAACGATGGAAACTTGAACCCCGTCAGACAGATCTCTGTGCCCCTTTACTACCACTTTATCACCTGCATTCAGTCCTGAGTCTACTTCGGTCTTTAGATTGTGCGAGACTCCTAATTTCACCTGCCTTTTGGTAGCCACCTGTTCTTCGCCTTTATTGGTGATTACATACACATAGTTTCCTCCGTTATCTCCCTGGATAACTTCTGTAGGCACCACTAACGCCTGATCATTTCTGTAATCAACCAGGCGCAATACCACTACCTGGTTCGGTTGTGCCGGAAAATCTAATTTTGGTAACTCTACTTCAAGTTCGAAGGTTCGGTTGTCTGTTTTAATGGTTTGTCCAACAGACTTAATTCTAGATTTAATTCGCTTATTCTGAGAAGGAAAGTAAACCTCAACTTCTTGATTTGGTGAAAACTTGCCAAGGAACGACTCAGACGCATCCGCTGAAATATAGATGTCATCCGGATTTACCAATCTTACGAGTGGAAGCCCCGGTTGAGCCACCTCTCCTACTTTTGCAGGAATATTGTCCACAATTCCACTAAATGGAGCTTTTACAATCATCATATCAAGCTGAGACTGCAACACTGCCAATTGACTCTCAAGAGTCTCCTTATTTGCCTTTGCTTCCAGGTATCGCACTTCAGTTCCAATGTTCTTCTTCCATAAACGTTCTTGCCTTCCGAAAACTTCAGTTGCCAAGTCAAGCTGTGCTTGCGTCTGTTTAATATTATTCCTTACCATATCAGTATCTAAAGAGACCAAAACCTGCCCTTTTGATACTCGTTGACCTTCTCTTACATGGATCGTTTCAATTTTCCCCATAGCTTCAGCAGAAAGCAAAACATTCTTTCTAGACTCAACTGCTCCTCTTATTTCTACGGAATGGGTAAAGGTCTTTTTAGCCAAAGTCTCTACCGATACAAGAACTGCGGATTTCTTCTGGTTGAAATCAGGGTCTTCTGATTTGATTTCTTCTTCCAGCTTAGCAATTTCAGCTTTAAGTTCGATGGATTGACCCTGAAGTTCCTTCAGTTTTTTCTTTTTATCAGCAAGCCCTTGCTCACCGGATGCACTGCCACATGCGACCGCTATAGCAGATAGAATGGTAAGTGTGATTATGAGTTTGATCTTTTGCATGATCCTAATTTTTATAAAGTGTTCCTAGTGCTTTTTTAAGTTCGATTTGTGATGTGATTGCCTGATACAAGGCATTGAGGTAATTGGTTTGTGCTTCTTTCAACGATGCATCAGCGTCAATCACCTCCAGGTTGGATCCTACTCCTTCCTGATACTTTACTTTTGATATATCATATACTTCCTGGGCCAGCTCTACATTTTGTTTTTGAACCTCCAATGTTTCAAGCTGACTATTCAGGCTTATTTTAGATTGTTCGATTTCAAGGTCTATGCTTTTTTCTACATAAGACATCTGATTTTCAATCTGCTTTACCTGTAATCTGTTTTGCTGAATTTTATTGCTTTTCAAGAATCCATCAAAAATTGGAATTGATGCAGTAATACCGATTGCTCCATTATCTAACCATCTGCGGGAAACAAAAAGATCACTTCCCGTAGCGGCAGCTGTATTCCAACCATATCCGAATCGTGCGTATAGCTTTGGAAGGTATTGAACCTTGTTGTTTTTCAAATCCAAGTATGCCAAATTTCGATTCGTTTGCAATTGAGAATATTCAATTCGCTGATTGTAATTAAAATTTTCAATCGGCACAATTGGCACATCCACTTCAACATCTTCAAGGTTTTCCATTAATGAGATTGGTTGATTCAAATCCATTCCCATCTGAAACTTCAGAAGCTTTCGACTTACATCTTTTAATTGACGAGTCCTGCTTAAATCTACCTTGAGGTTGTTGTAGTTGACCCGAATTCGATCGACATCAATCTTCTCTGCAAAACCGGCCTCATACATCTCTCTGGTCTCGTTCAGGAGGGTATCCAACCTATGGATGTTTTTCTCTAGTAGTTCTAGCTGCTCTTCAGCAATCAAAGCATTGTAGTAAGCCTTGCTGACAGCTTCAACGATATCGATCTTAGACTTCTGATGTTCTTTAGTTGAAAGTTCTTTGTAAGTCCTCGCAGCTTGAAGTCCCACAAAGTAGGAACCGTCAAAAATCAACTGATCAACACCAAGTCCTATGTTTCCATCATATTTCTGCTGAAAAGAAACTTCAATGTCCTCTGTCGCACCTCCCGATCCACCAGGGAATGAATTAGGATCCAACAGGCTTTTCTGTGGCTCGAAATTATAATTCAAACCTCCGTTGACGTTAGCTTGAGGAAGCCCCATTGAAATGGTTTTTCTAACTTCCGCCTCTGCTATTTCCCTGTCTAACTGCTTAATCTTAAGCTGCTCATTGTTTTCCAGAGCATACCTTATACAATCCTCAAGCGTAAGGTCAATAGGCTCTTGCGCCTCCAATTTCATCGCAAAGCCAATTAGTAATAATGATATGAGTAGTCCTTTCATAAAATTAGCGTATGTGAGTTGTAGATTCTTGTTGCATGTATTCTTCGTATTTCCTTCGGCCTTTATCTGTTAGCAACCCGTGAATAAAATGATCAAGGATTTGAAGCTGAACAGAAGGAAAATCAAATTCTTCTCGCGGGAAAATGCGGGTATTGAACACCAACTGAACGCACTCTACTCGCAGGATGGAAAGTACTTTGGCATTCACTTCTTCCCGAAACAGCCCCTCCTTCTTTCCTCTTTCTATGTTTTTCTCAATGTATCCTCGAATAATTGAGTGTTTGAATTCGAGGTATTTGTCCCATGCAGCACCATGATATTTCTGCATATCATAAAGCAATGACGGGTTCATTCTGAAAACGTGCTTACGTAAGCATTGTGATACAAGTATAATTTCGTGAATGGCATCAGTGGCCTGCTGATCAATCTCCTCAAACTCCGATGCTTCTTTCTCAAAATGATTTTTCGCCACTTCAGAAACCAGGCCATCCTTGTTGTCAAAATATTGATACAAAGTCTTTTTTGACATAGAAGCCGCTCTGGCCACATCATCCATGGTTACACTCCGGATTCCATATTGAATAAATAACTCCTCCGCACTATTCAGTATTTTTTCTTTCGCTTCCAATGCTAATTTCCCGTTAATAACCGCAAATACTCTGGAAACTTTAATAACACCTAAAGTTTCCGTCGTGCAAATCAACGTAGGGCACGGAGAATAGTTCGCTTTTTTTCAACTTTTTTTTCAGTACATGGAAAATGCACCTATTTTCATGCTCGTATGACGAAAGTTGATGTACCAAATGGACAGCTTGTCTATACAAGGTATGGAGAGGGTAACAATGTTTTAATTGCTTTCCATGGATTTGGACAAAACAAGAATATTTTTAGTTCCTGGGGAAAAATCCTGGAAGATCATTACACCATTTATGCCATCGACATTTTCTATCACGGGGACAGTTATCGTGATTTCGGGAAACTTTCCAAAAAAGAATGGTATACCTACCTGGAAGCATTCTTACAAAAAGAGAAAATTGACAGATTTTCGGTTTTAGGTTACAGTTTAGGTGGGCGATTTGCAATAGCATCCACTTTGGCATTTCCACAAAGAATTGATGAATTGATCCTTATCGGTCCGGATGGTGTTTTTCTAACGATTTGGTTCAAACTTGTCACTAACCGATCAATCAAGTGGCTATTTAAATACCTCATGCTCCGCCCCAACAAGCTGGAGAAACTGGTTACTCTAAATGAAAAATACAAACTAGTCAGTCCATACCTGGGAAACTTTATAAAAAAGGAATTGGGAGATGATGTAAACCGAAAGCGTGTATATATATCGTGGAATCATTTTAAATCGCTTGGTTATTCCAAACGTCAGCTTTCCATGCATTTCAAAAAGCATTCGTTTGACAGACGTATCATCCTTGGAAGCGAAGACCAGATCATCAAACCGCAAAAGATTTTACCCATTATTGAAAAAATGGGTGATTTTCGTGTAGACATCCTTCCACTCAAGCATCATCAGTTGATTAAACCGGAAGTTGCTAAATTGATATTAAATAAGACATCCTATATAAATGAAACTCGCTAGTACCCTGCTGATCTTACTACCCCTGCTGTCGCTTGCTCAGCAACCTACAAAAGAGCAAATTAAAGAAGTGGCTGATGCCAAAAAGGAAGTAAAACGCATGAAAGGTGAGCCTTTTCCGGATTTTGAATTGACAACTCTGGATGGTAAAACTTACACCAAAAAACAATTAGAGGGCGAAATATTTCTTGTGAACTTTTGGTTTACCAGATGTAAACCATGCATCATGGAAATGCCTGAAATGAATGAAATGGTGGAGGAATTTAAAGAAGAAGGAATTGTCTTTCTTGCTCCTACTTTTGATGATGAGCAACAAGTAAACAAGTTTCTTAGTAAACGAACATTTGCTTATCAGTCAATTCCGAGGGTCAAAGATTTTTGTCAGGAAATGAACGTCCGATCCTATCCCACACACTTCGTTGTTAACCGAGAAGGGATCATTGATAAGGTCGTGATTGGGTATTCGGTGATGACTGTTAAGGCATTGAAAAAGAGCATTCGGAAATTGTTGAAATAAAAAATATTGATGTCCGATTAAGATTATCGAAATGGTAATTCAGCCTAATAATACCCTTTAATTCCCTAAAGGACCATTTTAGCAACACCCTTTAGGGATGGGGTAGTGTTGAAGCTGTCAGGAAATCTTAATCGGATGCTGCTAATTAAAGTAAAAGACCTTAAAGGTTTTGAAAACCTCTCACGTCAAATCCTTAATTTTGCGGACTTCAAAACGAGGTTCCTTCAATGATTCAATTCTTCCAAAATTCTGAAGACGCTGTTATCGCCGTTGGTGTTTCAGAAAAACTCTCATCAGACCAAATTTACAAGCTTACCTGGCTCTTCTCGGGAGCTAAACCTGTTGAAAAAAACGAAATAGCCGGGAAGTTCATCGGTCCCAGAAAAGAGATGATTTCTCCATGGAGCACCAATGCTTCAGACATTGCCCACAATGCAGGGATTGAGGCTATCTACAGAATTGAAACCTATATCTCTGAATCATCAGCCGGAGCATTTGACCCCATGCTTCAACAAGTGTATCAAGGATTGGATCAATCCATTTTCACACTCGATCGAGAGCCCGCACCGATTGAGCACATACATGATATTGCCTCATACAATAAACAAGAAGGGTTAGCACTCAGCACAGAAGAAATTGATTACCTCGAACAAGTATCAAGAGAAATCGGGCGACCACTTACTGACTCTGAAGTATTTGGATTTTCTCAGATAAACTCTGAACACTGCAGACACAAGATTTTCAACGGCATATTCATCATAGATGGAGAAGAGCAGGAACTCTCCCTCTTCCAATGGATTAAACGTACCTCCAGGGAGCATCCGAACTACCTGGTTTCTGCATACAAAGACAATGTGGCTTTCATCCAGGGACCAAAGGTTGAACAATTCGCACCATCCACTCAGGACAAACCGGATTGGTTTGACACTAAAGAATTTGAATCAGTTATCTCACTTAAAGCTGAGACACATAACTTCCCTACTACAGTGGAACCATTCAACGGAGCAGCAACCGGTTCCGGTGGAGAAATCAGAGACCGGATGGCAGGTGGTCAAGGTAGTATTCCATTAGCAGGTACTGCGGTCTACATGACATCCTACTCACGATTAGAGAATGGAAGAGATTGGGAAAAGCCTGCCAGAAAATGGCTGTATCAGACGCCTCAGGAAATTCTGACCAAAGCATCCAATGGAGCCAGTGATTACGGCAACAAATTCGGTCAACCACTCATTTGTGGTAGCGTGCTAACCTTCGAGCATGAAGAAGGTGGAAAGAAATTTGGCTATGATAAGGTAATCATGCAAGCCGGTGGAATCGGTTATGGTAAGAAGAAAGAAGCTCAGAAAAAGACGGTAAGCGCTGGTGAAAAAATCGTAGTGATGGGTGGCGACAACTACCGCATTGGAATGGGTGGTGGCGCTGTTTCTTCCGTTGATACAGGTGCATTCAATCAAGCACTCGAGCTAAATGCAGTTCAACGATCCAACCCGGAGATGCAAAAGCGAGTAGCCAATGCTGTTCGCGCAATGGTGGAACTGGAGGATAATACCATCACTTCCATTCATGATCATGGTGCAGGAGGCCACTTAAACTGTCTATCAGAATTGGTGGAAGAAACCGGTGGTGTAATTGACTTAAAGAAACTGCCTGTGGGAGATGAAACGCTATCCGCTAAAGAAGTGCTTGGAAACGAATCCCAGGAACGTATGGGATTGGTCATCAAAGATCAGGATGCAGCATACCTGAAACGCGTTTCTGAAAGGGAAAGAGCCCCCTATTATGAAGTTGGCGAAGCGGGAGATAACAATGAATTGAAGTTTGAGAATAATGGAGAAGCATCGCCATTTGATCTAAAGCTTCACCATCTTTTTGGATCATCTCCGAAGACCATACTGGAAGATAAAACGCAGCAATCCAATTTTGAAGATGTCAGCTACTCTGAGAACAAGATTGATGAGTACCTCGAAGCTGTTTTACAAATGGAAGCAGTAGCCTGTAAAGACTGGCTCACGAACAAGGTAGACCGATGTGTAACAGGAAGAGTAGCTACTCAGCAAACGTGTGGTGAGCTTCAATTGCCATTAAACAATGTAGCGGTAATGGCACTGGACTTCAAGTCAAATAAAGGGATTGCCACTTCGATTGGACACTCTCCTGTCCCCGGATTAATCAACGCTGGTGCAGGGTCTAGACTTTCCATTACTGAAGCTTTAACCAACCTCGTTTGGGCACCTTTGACTCATGGACTGAAAGGGGTCTCATTGAGTGCCAACTGGATGT
The DNA here is from genome assembly GCF_056161305.1 of Ekhidna sp. ABH4_415. Classification (NCBI taxonomy): domain Bacteria; kingdom Pseudomonadati; phylum Bacteroidota; class Cytophagia; order Cytophagales; family Reichenbachiellaceae; genus Ekhidna; species Ekhidna sp. ABH4_415. The sequence goes on along the minus strand of NZ_JBSWYW010000008.1, from coordinate 91,302 downwards.
GGCCAGCAAAGAATGAAGGAGAAAACGCTCGTCTTTATGAAGGAGTGAAAGCTATAAGTGATTTTGCCTGCGAATTAGGGATCAACGTTCCGACAGGGAAAGACTCCATGTCGATGACCCAAAAATATCCGGATGGCGAAAAAGTGTATGCACCGGGAACAGTGATTATCAGTTCTGTTGGGGAGGTTTCCGATATCAACAAAACCGTAAGTCCGGTCATAGATTACAATCAGAAGGATTCTAAAATCATTTACATCGATTTCTCAGGAGGCGGTTTTGAATTGGGCGGCTCTTCGTTTGCACAGACCCAATCGAAACTTGGTGCAAAAACCCCGGAAGCAAAATCAGCAGTTGTAGCCAAGGCTTTCAATACGGTTCAGCAATTAATAAACGAAGGGCATGTGATAGCCGGACACGATGTGTCAGCAGGGGGTCTGATTACCACACTCCTTGAAATGAACTTTGCAAATACACAGGGTGGCTTAAAAGTAGATCTCTCCTCCTTAGGAGAAGCCGATCCGGTAAAGGTGTTATTCTCAGAAAAGCCGGGTTTGATTCTTCAAATCAACGATGAAAAAGCGATCAAACATTTAGTTGCCGCTGGTGTGTCTCACAGAGAAATCGGTGAAGTGATCGAGGATCGAAAAGTAGAGGTTAAGAACGGAATGTTTTCGCATACCTTCGATATTGAGAAATCAAGAAATGATTGGTTTAAGACTTCAGCATTGCTTGACTTAAAGCAAACTACACCTGAAATTTCAAAGAACCGAACTGCCAATAAGTTTAAGCAGCCACTTTCCTACTCTTTCCCTAAACGATTTGATGGAAAGGCTTCTAGTTACAATCTGGAATTTAACCGAAAAGGAAAGTCCGGAGTAAAAGCGGCGATCATCCGTGAGCAAGGAGTGAATAGTGATCGGGAAATGGCTTACGCATTATGGCTGGCCGGGTTTGATGTAAAGGATGTGCACATGACAGACCTAATCACCGGTCGTGAAGATTTGAGTGAAGTAAACATGATCGTGTTTGTTGGAGGTTTCTCCAACTCTGATGTGCTAGGATCAGCAAAAGGCTGGGCAGGCTCGTTCTTATTTAATGAGAAGGCAAAAGCCGCCCTCGATGCATTTTACGCAAGAGAAGATACGTTGAGTTTAGGTGTTTGCAACGGCTGTCAATTGATGATGGAGCTTGGATTGGTCTATCCTGAATTGGGTGACAATCACCCGAAGATGCATCATAATACTTCCGAAAAATTTGAATGCGGGTTCGTAGGTGTAGATATTGAAGAAACAAACTCCATCATGCTGGAATCCATGGTTGGATCAAGACTGGGCATTTGGTTGGCGCATGGTGAAGGGCGATTCATGCTTAAAAATAAATCAGATGTAAAGATTCCTGTGAAGTACTCCTATTCTGAATTTCCGGGTAACACAAACGGCAGCTCTTACGATACAGCAGCACTTTGTTCAGAAGATGGAAGACATCTTGCGATTATGCCTCATTTAGAGCGTTCCTTATTTGCCTGGAACTGGCCATATAAGCAAGGATTAGAAGGCGCTGAAGTATCTCCATGGATGGAGCCTTTTGCAAATGCATTTAATTGGATAAAATCCAAAGTGTAGCCTTTTGATTTAAAAAATTATCGGCTAATTTTGCCGTCCGTTTAAACGGAAGTGAAGGACAACACTTATTGAAATCATCCGGTATTGGCCTATGGTGTAACTGGCAACACGTCTGGTTTTGGTCCAGAAGAGTCTAGGTTCGAGCCCTAGTAGGCCAACAAGTTCTAAAAAGAACAACAAGATCAGATCCCACCAACGTAGGTGGGATTTATTTTAGGTAAAGATGTCATCAGTAAAGATTTTCGCAGGATCAGCCCACCCGCAATTGGCAAACGCTATTGCCGATAATTACGGCAAGCCCCTGGGCAAGAGTGAAAAGCAAACGTTTAGTGATGGCGAAATGGGTGTTTATTTCACAGAATCTGTTAGAGGATCAGATGTATTCATCATTCAGCCTACCGTCCCTCCTGCTGACAATATTTGGGAATTACTATTATTAATTGATGCTGCGCGAAGAGCAAGTGCGAAGTATGTGACAGTTGTTGTTCCTTACTTTGGGTATGCGCGTCAGGACAGAAAAGACAAACCAAGAGTTTCCATTGCGGCAAAATTGGCTGCAAATGTATTGACATCTGCAGGTGCAGATAGAATCATGACTTGTGACTTGCATGCAGGACAAATACAAGGATTTTTCGATATTCCTGTTGATCACCTGGATGGATCAGCGATCTTCTATCCATACATCAAAAACCTAAAACTTGATAACATGATCATCGCCTCTCCAGATGTGGGAGGAACTGCTCGAGCTCGTTCATATGCAAAGCTGTTTGAAGTAGACATGGTGATCTGTGACAAGCATAGAAAGCGGGCAAATGAGGTGGCGTCTATGCAGGTAATTGGTGATGTAGAAGGTAAGGATGTTGTTTTAGTTGATGACATGGTGGACACAGCAGGAACGATTAGTAAGGCTGCAACGCTATTGAAAGAAAAAGGAGCCAATTCCGTTAGAGCATTTGCCACACATGGCGTGCTTTCCGGGAATGCATATAAAAATATTGAGGAATCTGCATTAGAAGAATTGATCATTACAGATACGATCCCTCAAAAGCAGGAAAGCTCAAAAATCAAAGTACTGACTGTGGCAGAATTGTTTGCGAAAGCGATTCGTAAAATCCACGATCACGAATCAATTAGTTCTTTATTTATTAAATAATCATATTTTAAATCAAATTCAATTATGAAAACTGTTGAGATTATAGGGTATAAAAGAGCAAATCTCGGCAAGACAGAAGCGAAGCGCTTAAGAGAAGAAGGGATGGTTCCGTGCGTGGTATACGGCGGTGATCACCAGATTCACTTCTACGCTCCAATGATCTTGTTTAGAGACCTGGTATACACTGACGAAGCACACTTCGCTTTATTAACAATTGAAGGCGAACCAGAACCATTTGAAGCAATCCTTCAAGATGTTCAGTTCCACCCAGTGAGTGAGATCATCATGCACGTTGATTTCCTTCAGCTATTCAGAGGGACTCCTATCAAAATGAACATCCCTGTTCACCCAGTAGGTACAGCTCCTGGTATTCAGCAAGGAGGTAAATTGATCAGAAAAGTAAAATACTTGCAGATCAAAGCCCTTCCTAAAAACATGCCTGAATACATCGAGGTTGATGTTTCAAAGCTTGGTTTAGGGAAGTCTATCAAAGTAGGTGAGCTTGAAACCGGAGACTATGAAATTCTAAATAGCCCACTCGTGACGCTTGCGGGTATTGAAGTACCTAGAGCGCTTAAAGGCAAAGAGGCAGAAGAAGAAGAATTGGAAGGTGAAGAAGGAGCAGAAGCAGAAGGTGGGGATGCACCAGCAGCTGAAGCACCAGCTGAAGCATAATTCATTTCAAAATATCTATTTTAATCCCGACCTTCGCGTCGGGATTTTTTTTTGCTTTTTAAATTATGAAATACCTTATCGTTGGCTTGGGAAATATCGGTCCTGAGTATGAGTTGACTCGACATAACATCGGCTTCCTGGTTCTTGATCGAATGGCGGATCAGGAAGGTACCAAGTTTGAAATGAACAAACTCGCCTATACGTCCGAGGTGAAACACAAGGGACGATCCCTGCATTTGATTAAGCCTACGACTTACATGAACCTGAGTGGAAAGGCCGTGAATCATTACCTGCAGTTGCACAAAATCTCAAAAGAAAACCTCCTGGTAATTACCGACGATATCGCCCTTCCTTATGGTAAAATTCGACTAAAACCTAAAGGTTCAGCAGGAGGCCATAACGGATTAAAAAACATTGAACAGCTATGTGGTGGTGCCAATTATCCACGCCTGCGTTTCGGCGTTGGTGACAACTACCACAAAGGACAGCAAGTCGATTATGTGTTAAGTCCATTTAACAAGCAGGAAATGGACGAACTGGTGCTAAATATGGATCGAACCATTGATGCGATCAAGTCTTTTTGCACGATCGGAATGGAGCGGACCATGAATCACTTTAACTAGCGGTATACACGATATAATAAACCAGACCGTTTACAGTCGGAAGTGGTCATCCCTCGACTTTTGCTGAAAAAGTTGGCTGATCCTTCTTGAGAGAGGGCCAACTTTTCCACTACCTATTGAGTTTCCATCAACCTCTACAATGGGGCATATTTCCTTAAGCGTACTGCAAATAAATATTTCATCAGCAGTAAAAAAGTCATCAACAGTGACATCCGTCACTTGCACAGAGCCAATCTGCGCTGCAACCTCGAGAACCTGCTTTCGGGTAATTCCCTCCAGAATTTTTTCAGCAGGTGTTTTAAAGATGCCATCCTGAATAATAAAAACATTACTACGAGATGCTTCGCTGATTAAATTATTCTTATGGTAAATAACATCTATAGCTCCTGCCCTCGCCTTCTTACGATGCAATAAGTTGCTTGTAAAGTAGTTAATCGTCTTGATCTGAGGATATTCACGTACATATTCATGCAAAATCACACTTGCATAAGGAGCTGATTCATGTTTAGACAGATCAGACTGCAGAATAAAAAACAGTGGAGACAGTTCTGCATCAGAATCTTTACCATCTGCAAGGAGCATCAGCTTGAATCCGGCATCTGTATAACCATTCCAATCTCTCAGCGTATCCACAGCCTCTCGGATTTCATCCTGCTCGATAATGTGAGATAAATCCATAAATCGCTGAGACTTTTCGAATCGATCTAAGTGATCTTGAATGAACGAATATTTTCCATCACGCATTCGAAAGAAATCGAACACACCAAAGCCCCGATGAACACCAAAGTTGTGAATGGATAGACTTACCTCCTTTTCGTCTACCATCCCTCCATTGAAATAACAGTATGCCATTATGATCGAATTGAGTACTTAATTTAATACAATTGTATTTCTTTGAAGCGTGAAAGTGATCGTCATTGGAGGAGGTGCTGCTGGCTTTTTTGCAGCAATTAACATTGCAGCGAAACACCCGGACTATCAGGTGACCATATTAGAAAAATCAGTCAAGCTACTAAGTAAAGTCAAAGTCTCCGGTGGCGGGCGGTGTAACGTAACCAATGCCCGTACCAAGCCTTCGGAACTAGTAACCTTCTACCCCAGAGGAAACAAGAAACTTCATCCACTTTTCAAAAGATTTAGCACATCGGATATGGTAGATTGGCTGCAACAGCGGGGTGTGGAAACCAAAGCAGAAGAAGACCAACGCATGTTTCCGGTCACGGACGACTCCCAAATTATCATTGATTGCTTTCTGAATGAAGCAAGGAAACATGGGGTGACGATTCTACAAAATGAAGCACTGACCCAATTGAAACAGAGCAATGATGGATGGATAGTTTTCACTAAAACCACGACTTATAAGGTGGATAAGGTGATAATCGCCACCGGCTCCTCCACGGCCACCTGGAAAGTGCTGGAAGAGCTGGGACTTGAGCTAACACATCTGGTTCCCTCCCTATTCACTTTTAACATCAAAGACTCTCGAATTCAGGATCTACAGGGAATTTCCTTTGATCAAGTGCAAGTGAAAATAACAGGCACAAAACTGGAAGAAGGTGGTCCGATGCTGATCACACATTGGGGGTTGAGTGGGCCTGCGGTGTTGAAGCTGTCATCCCGTGGAGCGTATGAGTTGGCAGACAAAAACTATCGATTTGATGTGTTGATCAACTTTACCGGAACATTGAAGCCGGACGAAATCAGAACCAGAATAAAGGAATATGCAGCAGCTAATCCTAAAAGAAAGGTGATCAATTACCCGATTTTCAATCTTCCCAAGAGATTCTGGGAACGAATAATAGATCAATGTGGAATTGGGGTTGGAACGCCTTTCGCAGAGCTATCCAAAAAGCAATTAAACAAATTGGTAGAAGAGCTGGGTCAAGGTCGATATTCAGTGGATGGCAAGAGTACGTTCAAAGAAGAGTTTGTTACCGCGGGAGGTATAAAATTGTCAGAAGTTGACCTAAACACCTTTGAGTGCAAACGCTATCCCAACCTCTACCTGGCTGGTGAGGTGCTGGATATTGATGCCCTCACCGGGGGCTTTAACTTTCAGGCTTGCTGGAGTGCGGGGTGGGTGATTTCGGAGCATGTTTGAAAAACTTTTGGAAAGTTTGAAACTTTCCAAAAGTTTAAAAAATCACCCCAAAACAAACCCAAATCCGCTCGGCTGATAGAGTAACCAACCGGTAAGACTGTAGCGACCTACATTGGTTTGCATCACCTCATGTGGAACGTCAGCGCTTTTAAACATCACACACCGACCGGCAACCGGATCAATAATCAACTCATCATTTTCTCTAAAAATCTTCAACTCTCCCCCATCTCCTTTTTTCCAGCCTTCATTCAGATAAATAATCATGGAGATCATGCGGTTGCTTCGCTCCTGAAACTGATCCAAGTGCTTTTTGTAATAGGTGCCCTCAGGATAGTAAGCCAAATGAAATTCGTATCCGGATAAGCTGAGAAAACAAAACCGATTTAAGACATCCTTCGTCTCCTCAATAATTTCAAAAGCTGCAGATACATTCTGATCCCTTTCCTTGTCCAACCAGTATGTAAAGTCCCCTCGAATTGAAGTATCTTTTAGGTTGTTTAAAGAGCCAATACCAGCACGATCAAACTCATCCTCCTTCAATTTGGTAAGAAGAAAAGCCCGCACCCGCTTATACAGGTCTTCAGGTAAAAAATCGTCTATAACGACAAAGTCATTTATTGAAAGCTGATCGACCCAGTCGATCCACCTTTCCTCCGGATGAAAATTCACAATTGAGAAAATTATGCGAAATTACGTAAAACATTATGCTCGCCAATAAACCATGAAACCAATCGTCAATTCAATCAGAACCTTTATAGGTGCCAAAGATTATAAGCTCTCTCGAGACTTTTACAATGCGTGGGGATTTGAAGAAATAATTACTTCACCTAAATTATCCTACTTCGCAATTGATAATTTTGGGTTCTACCTGCAAGACCATTTTGTGAAAGATTGGGTGGAAAACTCAATGGTTTTTTTGGAAGTGCAATCACTATCAGAATACTGGGAAATCCTGAAAGCCAAAAATCTGGATCAGAAATTCAAGGGGGTGAAGCTAGTGGAGCCAACCACGTTTGATTGGGGGCATGAAGGATTTATTTACGATCCATCTGGAGTGCTGTGGCATATAGGTGAATTCAACTAAACTCACTGCACCTTTACCTCTTCGCCTTCAAATGATACCACGTCTCCTGTACGAAGTTTTTTTCTTCTTTGCTTCTCTACCTGACCATTTACCAGCACCAGACCCTCATCAATAAATTGCTTGGCCTCCCCCCCTGAACCCACCAGGTTCATAATCTTCATAAGCTTGTTTAGTTCGATAAAATCGTATTCTTCCAGTTCGAATGTTTGCATTCTGCAAAGCTGATCAAAATTTATATTTGATGGTCGATATCAAGCTGGTAATTAACAAATATTCATCTGACTCTGCAGACAATTCCCTATAGTTCAATCTTGATTCCAGTGATGCAGACCAACGATCTCCAAAACTCCTTTGTACTTTGATGGATGCCCGTTTTGACTCAAGTGTATAAAACGATTCTGTCTGCCCTGCAAAAGTCTGGTTAATTCGAATATCAGGTGAGTAACCCAAGCCAGCAGAAAACTCCAGATAGCTTTCAGGCTTTTTGAAATTCTTCTTGACACCAAAATCTATAGATGCAGCAGCAAATGATTTTTCATGCGTATAGAATGGACGCATGGATAGTTCATAACTTCTCCAGTAATACCTCATGGAGGCCGTGTAGGTCACGATGCTTTGTGTAGAAAATTGAAGATATCTGGCTCCAAAAGATGTTTCCAGTTTATCGAAAGCAACTGCGTATACCTCTGCTCCAATTCGATGATTCGAAAACAATACGCTTTGTGAAAACCCATAATTAATGTAACCGTACACTTTATCAGTAATAACCGGATATACGTCTACTTCGCCCTGCAATCCAAATTGCTCAAACCGGTGGGCATAGTTTACCCTGGCAATCAAAGCTCCCCAGTTATTTTTCTTATTCACCTCCACCGAACCAAATATCGCCGGGTCAAATGACTGATCAAACATATCTACTCCCGACCTTACTACTGCTGTATATTGACGGGATTCCTCCTCAAGTGCTATTTTCAAATCTAAAGCTTCAATGTTGGCTGGATTGACTTTCAAAACTTCATTCAGTGTTTCAATCGCGCGATCATGATCTCTTCTATATTGATAGATTTTTGCCCTTTTTAGTAGAAACCCTTCATTATCAGGATGATATTCCAGTGCCTGCCTTGTTGTTTCATAGGCTTCATCCAGCTCATCACTCCATATCTCTACATCTATTTTCGCATGTAAGGCCTCTATGAATCCCGGATCTTGTTTCAATACCCTATTATAAATGAGTAGGGCATCCATATATCGGCCCTCCCATGCATATGTTCGTCCTAACTGCACTTTAACATCATGGTAATTCGGGGCAAAGTGGAGAATGTATTGAAGTTTCTCTCTGGAAGCAACGTACTGTTTTCCCATTGCCTCCGTTCGAGCTTGCTTAAATATCTGATCAATGCTTTGATTTTTCCAGCTCTGTGCATAAAGCGCAGACCCAAGAAGTAACATCATGCATGTAATGTGTATATGTTTCATTTTTTGGTAGTATTAGCTGCTACAAATATCAAAACCAATAACCCTCTATCCTTGAGCATTTTACTGACTTTTATTAAGTGATTCACGCATTTCATGCAAATGGTTGAAATACGCTTATATAGAGTGTGGAAATGTGTCAGCTTTGGATTACCAAAAAACAAATTTTGCAATGGACACATTACTAACACACCAGAAGCAAAGCAATAAAACCATATTGGTCTGCGACCCAGATTTTATCAGCTCAACGCTAGTGGCCTCAATGGTCAAGAATAAGCTGGGGGCCAAATGCCTCACTGCTCCTGATGGCAGATCTGGAGCAAAGACGGTAAAGAACGGCCACATTGATTTGGTCATTACAGAAGTTTACCTCCCCTATCTCTCCGGCTGTGGTATGATAGAGCTCATTCGGAATGAGATAGATCCCAATGTTCCAATCTTATTACTCTCCTCCGATGTGAGTCCTCAAATGAAGGAAAGTCTCAATCAGACGCTTGTCAATGCGTTCGCTGAAAAGCCCATTCATTTGGACAAGTTGATGACGAAAATTGCTTTTCTGCTACAACTAAACAAGAAAAAATTATGGCTGTCCTGAGCACAACATTCATAGGAGTTTGTATCAGCCTAATTGTGTTGACTACCCTGGCTATATACGCCAGTATCTTCATTATCCGATGCACAAAGAAAAGACATTCGTATATGAAGAAGCGGATGGCAAGACATATTTCATACCTGTTGATTCAAGTGATAACCTCCGATAAAAAGGCAGAGTCAATTCAGCGACTGAAACAATTCCTAACCAAAAAAGTCAATGTACATGTTTCCGTCAAAGCAGTAGCTACAGAGGAATTCATTCACTTGGCACGGACACTATCCAGAGACCATTTACCAGCTCTGCAGGGGCTTTTTCTCAATCTGGGATTACAACAATTCAACATTAAAAGAGCCGAAAAAGGAGGTTTAAAACAGAAGCTGAAAGCATTTGAAGTGCTGAGTAAACTGCGAATCATTACCGCCCTGCCTGTAATCCAGCAATACATTTCTGTAAGCAATAAGACATTAAGAGCTGAAGCCATTATGTCCCTAATGCGACTGTCATATGATCCCCTTTTCTTTTTGGACGATCAAAATGTAACCCTATCGGTTTGGGAGTCAATGAAAATCCATGGTATGCTCAAAGAACTGCCGAGAGATAAGATTCCTCAGTTTACTCGATGGTTGAATCATAAACAAAAATCGGTGGTACTCTTTTGTCTCAGAATGATTTTACATTATCAGCAGAAGGCAGACCTAGATCTACTTACTCGCCTGTCTAAATCAAGAAGTGCTCGTGTAGCAGAAGAAGCACAAAAAGCACTGATTCTTAGAAAAATACTTGTGTATAGTGACCCTGACGAAGAGGGTGACCAACTGGATAAAAATGATTATTTAAACGTAGCTTGATATGAACCTGTCAGAAATACTAGATATCTATAATGTAATATTTGTTTTCTACACACTTTTCGTAGTACTGGTCTATCTAGCCTTGGCATTGATATCACGAAAAGCATACAAGGAGTTTAAATCTGCAAATATTTATTCAGACTATTCATACATCAGCAAATCTGAATATGCTCCAAGAATTTCAGTAATTGCACCAGCCTATAACGAGTCGCTAACCATCGTTGAGAATGTGAAATCATTGATGTCATTAAAGTATAGTCACCTGGAAATCATTGTAGTGAATGACGGCAGCAAAGATGACACAATGAAAAAGCTCATTCAGGAGTTTGACCTGAAGCTGAACAATATAAAACCGCTTGGAAAATTAGAATCCAAACGAGTTAAAGGAATCTATACCTCTAAAAAGTATTCGCTTAGAAAATTGATTGTCATTGATAAAGAGAATGGAGGTAAAGCAGATGCACTGAATGCGGGTATCAATTATTCGAGATCCGGGCTAGTGGCTTGCATCGATGTAGATTGTATTTTACAACCGGATGCACTTGTTAAAATGGTAAAACCTTTTGTACTAAGTAACAAAACCATTGCCGTGGGGGGTGTGGTTCGCGTCTTAAACGATTCCATCGTGGATAGTGGAAATATTGTGAAGGTGAGACAATCCCGTAATCTTTGGGTAAGATTTCAGATTCTAGAGTACGTTCGTGCATTTCTGATGGGTAGAATGGCGTGGAGTAAAATCAACGGATTGATCCTGATTTCCGGTGCATTTGGAGTATTCCGCAGGGACGTACTTATCGCGTGTGGGGGCTATGATACTAATACGGTAGGTGAAGACATGGAGCTAATTGTGAGAATGAGACGGTACATGCACGAAAAAAATCTTCCATATAAGGTTAAATACATTCCAGAGCCACTTTGCTGGACTGAGGTACCTCCCAATTTAAGCATTCTCAAAAAGCAGCGTAGCAGATGGACCCGTGGGACTATTGAAACTTTGCTTAAGCATAAGGACGTGTTTTTTAAGCGTAAATATGGAATCATGGGGATGATCAGTTTCCCATTTTGGTTGCTTTTTGAGTGGCTGGCCCCACTTTTGGAATTTTTTGGGGTTATTAGCCTGATCTTTTTAAGCATGTTCGGCTTAGTGGATTGGAATCATACACTGATGATGCTGGGACTAGTCTACTCCTTCGCAATATTTTTCTCAGGACTTACACTACTTGCGGAAGAGAAATCATACTTCAACTATACCAATAGAAACGATATTTTCAGGATCATTGCAGTCGCACTTCTGGAACCCATTATTTTCCACCCAATCATGGTCTATTATGCAATCCTTGGCAATATCGATATGCTGCGTGGTAAAAGCAGCTGGGGCGAAATGAAACGGACAGGATTTAACTCCGCCGCTGTTGGATCAAAAATCGAATTGATACCTTCTGAATAAAGAAATCGATCCCCTATTCAATTCTTTTTAGCAAGATTTCATAATTATTTCTTAAAAATAGAAACATATCATTTACTATTGCCGTATGATTAATTCTTAAAAGTAGAAAGTAATACGAAATCTTGTTTAGCATGTCATTTCGACTGAAAGGAGAAATCTTTAATGTTATGACAACTGCATCATCAATAGTAGATTTCTCACATGCGTTCGAAATGACACAACAGTAAAGAGTAGTAACATGAAAGGATACATCGGTGAATTTGAAGAGCTGGTCTTGCTAACCATCGCCAACCTGGCAAAAGATGCCTATGGCGTAGCAATACTCAATGACATATCAGAAAGGGCCAATCGCAAACTAAGCATTGGCGCACTGCATTCTACCCTCACCCGCCTGGAAGAGAAAGGCTACATCTCCTCCTACCTTGGAGAACCAACAAATGAACGAGGCGGCAGACGTAAACGCTATTTCGAACTGACAGACAGTGCCAAAGTGGAGCTTTCCAACATGAAAGTACTGAGAGATCAACTTTGGGCAGGTGCTAAACTCAATTTATCTACCAAATGAGTTACCCTCCTGCTCTTGCACAAAAGCTACTAAAATGGTTTGCCGGAAGGGCAGACCTGGAAGACATTCAAGGTGACCTTGATGAGGTCTATGGACTAAACCTTGAAGAGTCCGGTAAAGTAAAAGCCGGCTTTAAATACTGGATGCAGGTGCTCTCGGTCCTGTTTTCCTACGGACTAAAAAAGCGGAAGACTAAAGCCGCGTACTCTCCATTTTATCACAAAAACTCAATTGCAATGTTTAAAAACTACTTCAAAATTGCGTTTCGAAACTTCTCGAAGCACAAGCTTTTCACTTCCCTCAATATGCTCGGGTTAGCCCTGGGCATGTCTATCTGTCTTTTAGCCCTATCGATTTCGGTGGCGATCTATCAATCTGATAATTGGCAGGCGAATAAAGAGCGCATCTTCCAAATTAATACACACATTGTGGATCAGGATGACGATCGTACGTTTGCTTCGACCTTTCGTGCTATGAGTGATCACCTCATGGATCAATATCCATTCATTGAGAAAGCTGTCTCCATTCAATCAGACTTTATCCCCATGGTAAATCATAATGGTAGCGAAATTCCCATCCAGGGATACCTGACTGAGCAATCGTTTCTGGATATTTTCAGCTATCGGCTGATCAAGGGCAACCAAAAGACTGCCTTGAACACACCCAACAGCATGGTCTTGACAGAGAAAACAGCAGAATTACTCTTTCGAGATGAGGAGCCTGTGGGAAAATCACTGGAAACAGATCATGGAATTTTTACTGTCACAGGTGTCATGGAAAATCCAAAGCAAACTCATCTCTATTTTGACATGCTTGCCACGCCAGCTGTGAGGAAAAGCAACATTGCCGATGACTGGAGGAATCACCATAGAAACTATGTGTATGTGCTTTTGGATGAAGCTGACTCTGAAAAGGGTTTAAAACAAGCATTGAAACAAGTAGAAGAAAAAGCTGCAGTCTTCAATCCGGGACATGAAGTCGCATTTGAATACATCCATTTAGAGGGTGTAGTCCCTCGATGGAATATCAGCCAGGCAATCGGGATCGGTTGGGATGAGCCTTCTATGATATTTTTTATGTCGATAGGGCTTTTGGTCTTGTTACCTGCTGTTTTCAACTACACCAACATGTCGATTGCCCGGGCACTTAAGCGCGCCAAAGAGATAGGTATCCGAAAAGTGGTGGGTGCGGAAAAGCATCAGATCAAGGCACAATTTATCATAGAGACCATCTTACTTTCAGTCATTGCATTGATTGGATCTTTGGTTCTCCTATACCCAATGAAGCAAGAATTTTTGGGTATGATTATCGGTGGTGGAATGCTGAATACCAACCCCAACTTCGCTCAGATTATTACTTTCCTGGTTTTTTCCATTTTGGTTGGCATTTTCGCTGGACTCTTCCCCGCTCAGTTCTTTGCCAGGCTCAATCCAATCCAAACCATGAAGGGTGAAATTAAAAACGGGAAAAGTACCGTTTCTGGATTTAAGAAAGGGTTATTCGTTTTTCAATTTTTCCTATCGCTTGTTTTCGTTATAGGTGTGTTAGCCATGGCCAGACAATACACCTATGTACTCAATAATAATCACGGATTTCAGTCTGAAAATATCCTTTCAGTTCCCTTGGAAGGTGTAGACAGACAACTTGCTTTAAATGAATTAGGTAGTCATCCTGATGTGAAAGGGATTACAGCTGCTTCCAGTCTTCCAGGGGTATTTCTGGATGGGCAACAGGAAGTAACCGCCAATCAAGTTGACACGATTGATGTGAAAGAGGTCTTTATTGGAAACAATTTTATAGAGAACATGCAAATGGAACTGGTCTGGGGAGATGGCCAATCTCTACAAGCATCGAACCGGAATGAGGAGTTAGTGCTGGTAAATGAGCGCTTCATTGAAGGCTTGAAAGTCTTTAACATTCAGAAAGATACCCTCAGGTTTACTCTTGCAGATGGTACCAACTGTAGAATTGTGGGCATCCTGAAGGATTTTAACTATGAGCCATTAAACCAAATTATTGATCCGCTTTTAATGCGTTATTCCTTAGAAGAGAGTAAATACGCATTGCTTTCTGTAAGCTCTGAAAATATTAAGCGAACGGTCAATGAACTTGAAGATCGATTTAAAAGCATCGATCAGGAAGTCAATTTTCACGCTACTTTCCTGGACGATGAAATCGAAGACGCTTATTGGTTTTTGCGTACTCAAATGAAATTTTTCAGTGTGTTAAGCACTTTGGCAATTACTATTTCATGCCTCGGGCTTTTAGGCATGGTTACTTACACCACAGAGAACCGGACCAAAGAAATTGCTGTGCGAAAAATCATGGGTGCTTCTGATCCCAGCCTGTATTACTTGCTGACCAAGGATTTTATAAAATTGATCTTAATTGCCGCTTTGATAGCAATCCCATTTTCTTACATTTTTTACGATAAGTTATTTCTATATGTCTTAATTCGATACGGTACAGGCCTTGGATTAATGGAGATTCTCATAAGCATTCTATTCCTTTTTCTTGTTGGACTATGTTCTATTTATTGGCAGACATCCAAAGTAACAAAAGCCAATCCGGCAACTAAGCTGAGGTATGAGTAAATCTTTCGTCATTGCGAACAGAGTGAAGCAATCTCATTATTAAGATTGCTTCATTCTTTCGTCACTCGCAATGTCGTTGATATCTTCGCTCCATGCCAAACACTTACTTCCAATTCAAGCAGTTTCGCATCGAGCAGGCACAATCAGGTATGAAAGTAACCACCGATGGATGCTTGTTTGGAGGCTGGGTAGCGGAAGAGATTCAAAAAACGAAAGAGCCTGGACACATACTAGACATTGGGGCAGGTACCGGTCTACTTTCACTGATGCTGGCACAGGTTACGGAGCTAGCTGAAATCACAGCTTTAGAAATCAATGAAGCTGCCTACAAAGAAGCCATTTACAACTTCCAGCATTCCCCCTGGAAAGAACGATTGTGGTGTAGCCATACCTCCCTGCAAAATTTTGATTCAGGCAAATATGATCTAATCATATGCAATCCACCATTTTTCAAGGGCAGTCAGGAAGGTCCAAACACGAATAAAAATCAGGCTATACATTCAAGTAGTCTGGACGCTGAAGAGCTGCTCGATCACGTTATCAGATTACTTGAACCGAATGGAAGCTTTTACCTTCTTTATCCTAAAAGAGAGATGCAAGCATTCAAACAAATGGCATTTCATAAAGGGCTTAATCCCGTTCATCAGGTGGTCGTAAGGAACCAGAAAGATCATCCGGTATTTCGATCAATGATACACTTCAAATTGAAAGAAGCGAATGAATCAACCTCAGAACTGATCATTCGAAAAGCAGATCGGAAGTACACGAAAGAGAGTTGGAATCTATTGAAGGACTATTATCTGGAGTATAATAATCCTAACTTGTAAAAGAAACTGAGCAACATGAACGCTTCGCCCGGCAAGTCCATTCAATCACACTATCATCGCGATCACTTATATGAAATGATTCTTGAAAAACTTGATGCAATAGGTGTGAATCTCAAGCAGGTCAAAAGAACCGATCTCTCCAAAGTAGACGAATTTCATGTAAGAGGTGCCGAAGTATCAAACGAACTGGCTGGTAGCATTAAAGCCGGATCTAAATTATTGGATGTTGGATGTGGTATTGGAGGCCCTTGCAGATTGCTTGCAGATGAATACTCTTGCGATGTGACAGGAATTGATCTTTCGAATGAATTTATTCGAACGGCTAAAAAACTGAGTGAATTAGTAGGTCTTAATCAAATCACATTCAAACAAGCGGACGCCACCTCACTCCCATTTGAGGATGCTTCTTTTGATGTAGTGTGGACGCAACATGTACAGATGAACATCTCTGATAAGATGAAATTCTATTCGGAGATCAGTCGGGTACTGAGACCAGAGGGAAAGTTCATTTATTACGATATTTTCCAAACGGGAGAGGGATCTATTCCCTACCCCATGCCCTGGGCTGAAACAAGCGATATCAGCCACTTGTTTTCTCTATCCGAAAAGTCTGAGATTTTTAACAGAGTAGGTTTAGAAAGCGAATATCACACAGATGAAACTCAGGCTGGAATAACATTTTTCGAAAACCTTTTAAGGAAAATAGATCAGGGAAAAGGCCCGACCCTGGGACTGAATGTACTGATGGGTGCTGATACCCGAATAAAGCTTGGCAATCTTTTGAATGTCCTTAGGAACGGAGACCTTGAATTGGAAAGTGGTGTTTGTGTTAAAAAGTAAAGGTCTTTTATGACTTCCCTGAACTTTATTGAACCATCATTACTTTTACCTTAAATAGAAAACAACCATGCTAGGATTATTTAATAAAGGAAAGAAAATCAATCAGTTCATTCAGGAGGGTGCTGTCATCATTGATGTGCGCACCAAAACCGAATATGAAGGAGGCCACCTTCGTTCCAGCAAAAACATTCCATTGGACAACATCCCCAGCTACATGGGTCAACTAGATAAAACGAAACCTATCATCACCTGTTGTGCATCAGGTATTCGAAGCGGACAAGCAAAGCGCATGCTCAAAGCCAATGGCTTTAAGGTGATAAACGGTGGCGGTTGGATGAGTCTGGAGAAGTACGGCTTGTGAAGTCCAAAAAAATAATACCTTACAAAATGAGGAGTTAATTTACATTATCTGGCGGTTCCCAATCTTTATTACCCCCCTTATCATCTATCTTATGAATTAGTTTGGTTTTGGAAGAGAAACAACAAACTTAGCACCCACTTCCGGGGATTCAATGGTTATGCTTCCATTGAGAGAATCAACCAACCGCTTTACAATTGCAAGGCCAAGGCCAGTACCTTTTCCTGATTCCTTATCTCGATCCAAAACCCTAAAAACATCAAAAATTTTACTGTGGGCATCTGACGGTATACCTGGCCCATTATCTTCAACGGACAGAACATAGTTTTCACCTTCTTCTTCCAGTTTAATCAGAACCTTTGTAACCTCCTTATCATTGTATTTGATTGCATTATTGACAAGGTTCAGCAAAATCCGCTCAACTGCTGATTGGTTCGTGGTAATTGAACTGACTGAAAATTCAAATTTGATTTCTAACTGTTCATAAGCTGAAAACAAAGCCAGTACATCCTCCTTTAATTTATCCTCTGATACCTCGGTAAAGGCAATGTCTTGGAGATGGGTGGATTTTGAATATTCCAACAGTCGATCCACAAGCTGACTGAGTTGTCCACTTGCATTGGAGATGATGGTCACCAACTCTCTCGCCTGCGAAGATTCCTTATCGAGATATTCATCCTGATCCAATAATTTAACCAGCTCGTTAATGCCCACCAAGGGGCCTTTCACATCATGTGCTACGGTTGAGGCAAAGCGATCCAGCTCTTCATTAAGCTGCTCCAATGAATTAATCGATAATTCTAGCTCCATTTTCTTTCGGCGAAGCTCCAGAATATTCATGATTTGTTTTCCCAAAGCTCTGAGAGCCTTTTTTTGCTTGTCGTTTAGCGTTTTTGGTTTGTCGTCAATCACACACAAAGTCCCTAATGAGTATCCATTATCATTAACTAATGGAACACCTGCATAGAAAGTCACATTAGGCGCATCAGTCACCAGCGGGTTGTCATGAAAGCGTTTGTCCTCTCTGGCATCATTTACAATAAATAGTTCATCCGGTTCATTGATTGCGTGTGCACAGAATGCATATTCTCTTGGAGTCTCGTTTGCTCCTAAACCAAACCTGGATTTAAACCACTGCCGATTTTCATCTATGAGGCTTACAAGAGATATACTGGTACCGCAAATTTCAGCGGCAATACTTGTCAAATCATCATAATCCTCCTCTGGAAGTGTGTCTAATACTTGATACGCATTAAGTTCTTTTATGCGTTCATCCTCATTCTTAGGAATTTCAGGCTTAATCATATGGCAGGCACTTTTAGGCGTTTACAGATCAAATGATCCATATTAAATTCAAGATATAGAAAGAACCACAAACCAAGCAAAAAAGTTATCCTAAAAGGCTCTATATCATGTAGCCTATGATTTTAGTCCTACATTTATAAACTTCAGTACTTCATTTTGTAAAACCACTTATCTTTAAATCACACCCAATCAAGTTAACCATATGAGGGATCACTTTAAGCACCTACACCTTTGGCTCATTATCCCTTTTATTATCACAATTGCAGGATTTTATAACTCGTATTGGTCTCGATTTATCGATTCAAACATCAATCACCACTTTCATGCACTCAGTGCCACAGCATGGTATTTATTGTTGATCATGCAGCCATACTATTTCACGCGTGGACAAATGAAAGCGCATCGAACTTTTGGAATGATCGGATTTTTGATTGCCGGTTTCGTTGCTGCTTCTGCACTGGGTGTAGTGAGAGGTCATATTACAGACCTTGATCCGGTATTAGATGATTTCATTTATCAATATCGCTATTCACTTTCATTGACAGACTATATCTACATTGCTGGATTCCTCCTTACTATTATCATGTCAGTTGTTTATCGGAGGGATACACCAAAACACAGCGCATGGCTTATCAGCTCAGTTTTCTGGGTTTTCTCACCAGCTACTGATCGCTTCACTTTTTTAGTACTAAATCCCTTACTGAATGCAAATGCTGAATGGTTTGATTTTGAAGCACAATTTTGGATCAGCCACCTCTTCATTATTTCCATTTTATTGGTGATTGTCATCCTTGAGTATCGGAGAGGAATGAAGTATTTACTACCCTATATATTAATTGCCGTCTTTCATATTGTCAACCCGCTACTGCTTATTGGGCTGGCTGATTCGGAAGCATTGGCCAATTGGTTTGAGTTTATGTACCGCCCACCTTTTTCTGAATAAAAAGGTGTCACTCTGTGAACTAAAAAGATGTGGGTTAGTGCAGAGGAAATAAAAAGTAATATCAATGGCGTCTTCCAGGATCATACCGATCTACCCTAAGAAGGCCAAGGATTAAGTTTCTCACTTCTTTCACGTAAATCAAAATCCACAACTAAACATTTCTTCGTATATCAAGTTCATTCAAACAACTATCTACTTTATGACCCATCCAGAAGGCAGGCTGACCCTTGATATCAACAGTCCGGCACCCACTTTTAAACTTACAGATGTCTTTGATCGAGAGGTTGATTTAGCTTCATATAAAGGCAAAAAAGTACTGATCGCTTTTTTTCGTCATGCCGGATGTCCGTTTTGTAATACTCGAGTACACAGTCTTCAAAAACACTACGCTGAACTTAAAGCAAAGCGCCTGGAAATGGTCTTTTTCTTCGAATCAAAAAAGGAGATGCTACTAAAAAGTCATTTTCACAAAGAAATCTCCCCCATACCTCTTATATCTGACCCTGACAAAGTCTGGTACGATGCGTATGGTGTAGAGAGCTCTGCATTAAAATCTGCTAAAAGTCATTTCACCTCCTTCTTTCAAAAAGTCTTTGAAGCCAAAAAGAAAGACCTTCCTGTTCACTGGATGGCTGGAGAAGAATCCATTAAAACGATCCCTGCTGAGTTTCTAATGGACGAACGAGGCATAATCCGTAAAGTCCATTACGCAAAAGGGCTTAGAGACCGAATGGCAATAGATGAGATCAAAGCTTTCGCAGAGCTTGGTTAAAACTACCTAATATTCCCCTCCATCTCTTTGATCAATTCATCCACGGTGAGGTTACCTGAGTAGTTGATATCTACACGAAGTGCACTCAATCCATGGACGCCTTGCAGGTCCTGCAACTCAAGGTCCTCAACTCCTTCTTTTAAATATCCTTTATCCGTCAGGTAATCAATGTACGTGCGGTATTCCTGAGCATCCTGTTCTTGTGAATACACAATAGCGATACTGCCTGGTCGTGTAATTCGTTCCTTCGTCCCTTTGATGTATGCTTTGTCTACCCTTTTCTTAATGATCTCATAACGGGCATTGTAGGCTCCCTCCACATCAAACTTTTTCTCATCCATTCGGAAGTGAACGGAAATTGGGGTGTTGTAGACAAGGATCAAAGAGGCAATTTCAATGGAAAAGTCCATCGATTTTCTCAGAGTATTGAATTCATTTTCCATTTCACACATGACCGCCAATTGCCAAAGTCTCAGATTCTTTAAAAATACTTTATCGAACAGGTGATCTTTTGTGATCGACTGCCCTATATACATGTTGAATTCAACTCCATCGGTTTTATACCGCTCGAAATAATGCGGAAACATGTGTTGTGCTTCAATCTGTCTTTTATCAATAAAGCTTGCCAAATGCTGATTGATGCGATTCACGCTCTGATCATACTTTTTTCTTTCCTCATAAACGGTTTTTAGGTCGTCATCCAATAGTGCATAATATTCAGCAATGAGCGGACGAAGCGCTGCATTTGTCTTATGCAAATAGTCCAAAACCGGATACACATCCTGCTTCAGGAAAGTCAGTATCTTATGCTCACTGCCAGCTGCTAGATCACCAGCTAGTTCTTCAATGCTCCTGTCCAGACGAAACTGAAGCTCCTCATACACCGGCATGGATTTTTTACTATTTGCTTCTTTGATCACTTTCGAGACGCTCTTAAGCTGCTTAATGAGATCAGCACTCACTGCTTTATTCCTTCGTTCGGATGATCCCTTGATGTCCAATTGCCCATAAAGTGGATACAATTGATCAAACACGATATCTTTAAAAACAGGCTGTTGTCCTTCCAGTTGCTCTTTCATGAACTTCTGAGCCTCCTCTTCAAAACGCCATTTCACAGACGGGTGAATGGTGGTACATTCCTGCTGAATAATGGCTTCAACAAGGTTTTGAGCCTCCGTTTGGAATCGTTTTTTAGCCATTCCTAAAATAGGCATGACTTGCTTGAGTGTCATTAAAACACCGCGATGAAGCTTGTATTCTTCTTTAGAACCAAGCTCCAGAAATCCCAAAAGTTCATCTTCATGTATGACCGGAGCAATAACATAGCTTTTGAGTTTTGAGTCAAGGAGTTTTTGAGAAAGTCCGCTCTGCCCCATCTCATGAAACATATCTGCACTGGTTATGACCAAAGGTTCTTTTTCCTCAAATAATGTACGATAACTATATGGGCATAGATCTTCACTACAATTTAGATATTCTCCCTGCTCAAGAATCAGGCTATTAATCGCAGACTTCTCCATAGCCTGTAGCTGACCACTACCACAGTTCACTACACCAATGTGTAATGAAGAATCATTGAGCATTTTCCGTATGCTCCTTTTTATATTTTCAAATGAGTCAGGATCGTATACGAGCAGACTTGAAGTGATCGAATTAATAGCCTGATCAGCCGTTACATCTACTAAATTAAGAATGTTTAGCCCACGCATGATCCAGCTATTAGGCGGAAATTTCTTTTTCCATAGCTTCATGTCACCAAAGTTCTCAATGAGTTCCTCATAATCCTCACGAGTGATATCTACTGCCCGATCAGTAGGCTCAAATTCTGACATATCTGCATTTATAAGGAGCTTGTAAGTGCGGGTGAGTCCCTGGACCTTATTTTCTATTTCAAATAATTGTGGGTTTGAAATGCTTACAGGATAACCATAGTAACTACCCAAAATGAAGTAGCAGCAATACAGATAGAAAGTGTCCTCATTCACGTCCCTCATAGTAAAAGAAAAAGGCTGTCCAGAAGCTTTTATGATAGTTTTAAACCGCTCTGAGGAATAAAGTGGCTCAAAGTAAAAAGGTGGAGAAAGGATTTTGATTTCATTGGTGGAGAGAACTGCAGGAAATAATGGCTTACTCAATTTCTCAATCGCCCTCTGGTACTTTTTGAGCTGAGACATATCTGAGATACCGTCTTTGAGCTCCGGATACTTCTCCACTATTGCAAGCAGTTCTTTTGCGTAAGTGGCTGCTTCCTTATCCTTGGAACGGGCCTGCTTTTCCAACTGCTCGATCAGCTTAAAAAAGCTGACCTGCATAATGGCAGGAAATTCCACTTCTTTTCCATTGTAGATCATTGGTCTTTCATTGAGGAAAATTAATAACGTTAAAAAGGCGTTGAGGATTCCTTGCTATTGGAAATAGTCTTCATACACCATCAGATACCATTATTCCTAAATAATTAGAATGCTCAATGAGACTATTGAGGAAATAATTCCTTATTTTGATTTAGTTAAATAATATAAGGTCAATAGTTGCTTATGCCCCGCCCTCAATCGAAAAATGAACTCCTAGAGCAAAGTGAGAAGAGTTTTAGCCAGCTCATTGAGTTTACAGAATCATTCAGCGCTACTGAGCAAGAAGCAGAATTCCCTCAAGGCACACTGAACCGTAACATTCGAGATGTTCTGGCACACCTTCATCATTGGCATCTTTTGTTCCTTGACTGGTACAATGTAGGAATGAGTGGTGGCAAACCGAAAATGCCAGCAAAAGGATATTCCTGGAAATCTACTTCAGAATTAAACCATGATATCCGTGAACAGTACAAACACTTAAAAGTAGATCTAGTACATGATAAATTTAAAAAGTCTCACAACCAATTAATGGAGATTATCAAGAGTCATACGAATGAAGAGCTTTTTGAGAAAAAAAGGTATAAATGGACAGGGTCAACTTCATTGGGTGCTTATTTGGTTTCAAGTACTTCCAGTCATTATGATTGGGCATTTAAGCTGATCAAAAAAGCAAAGAGGAAATCATATTAAATCACTTTATACACATCAATTGTATGTCTTTGAAAATTCCTTCGTCTCAGGCATACTTCAAAACCTTCCCTTGAGCCTTCATCATTGGTATTTCCTTCGATTGTGTGCATCCAATCACCTTCCACACCTATCACAATTCCAGTATGCACCCAATCATACTTTGTTTTCATATTGAGGAACACATCCCCTTGTTCTATAAGTTGAGGATTGCTGCGGACATTCACATTGCGATACAATTTCTTCTCCTTTAGCCCATGACTACCAACCACATCACAGCTATACGAATGTGGCATGATCTCCGTGAATCGCTTTCCAATAGTTGTTGTGGCCTGATCCAGAATGGTTTGAACAAAACCCATGCACCACGCCCACTCTTTGCCTTCATTCCCATCCATATAGGCCCTTACCCATGGGCCAATGTTTGAATTGTAGAGCTCCCTGGGAATATTTTGCAGATGCTGTCGCGCATATGCCACAATCAATTGTCGAAGATCGCTTCCTTCAATTCTGCTAAAGGCATTAAACATGGGACTGGATAACATGCGAAACGTATTTGGTCCAACCACTCCATCAACCTCCAACTTTTTATGTGCTTGGAAATCCCGTACTACAGCTTCCGTTTGCTGACCGTAATCTCCATCCACCGACACCCGATGAAACCATCCGGGATCCACAAATCGCCAGAGATTTAGCCATTCCTGTACTTTTTGCACATCGTACCCCTTTTCTCCAACCTTCAAGAGCTTTGAGATATTTAGTTCTTTGATGTAGTGTTTTTTTATCATGGCGTTATTTTTTTAGTCTGTCAATAAAATCAGTGACTCGTGCCTGCATCCGTGTCAACGGGCGAAGCTTATCCTCATGAAGCTGCTTTCGTTCGATTACCTTTCGCACGGTATCTATTTCCGAAAGCAGAATAGAATCCCATGGTCTCGACACCTTAGCGGTAAGGTCAATCCATTTCTTAGGATCCACAGTATCCTGCAATGGGATTACCTGATATTTGAATTTGCTTAAATCCAATGTACTGTCATATCGTGAGAGAGAAACACTATCAAGTGCCACCAGCGATGTGTTCCACTCTTGCCTGAAATCGCCAGAGGTAAACCAGTCTTTATTGGCTAATATCACGGATGTAGTCAGGTTTAACTCATCTAATCGTAAGGTGTCACGAGTTGTAATAAGCTGGATCACATCGGTAGAATCGATATGGAGGGTGTCCCTCAAAATATGGGCAACACCAAGTGAATAATAGCTAAAAGGATGTTCCTTTTCCAGAAAAGACAACTTCTTTAAGCCCGCCACAAATCGTCTGAAATGTTGGCTCATTTTCTCAGCCTTCTCTTGCCCTACGGTATCTATAGTACTTCTGTATTGTTGGTACAAACTGTCAATAAATACAGCCTCCTGCCGGTCAATGAGCGTATCAGCTTTTATAGTAGCAAGATGTAGGTCGTATGGATGGGTATGAAATGAAACCTGAAGATCAGGCTCATCCAGCAGTAATGAAAAGAAATTTCTTAGTGCATCTTTTCCATTTTCCTCAGCACGTTTCACTATGTCTGCGCCGCGCGCTTGTGCCAGCAACTTTTGTTTGCATTGGCGCTTTACCTCTTTGGCCTCCTTGAAATTTACCTTGCCTGCGAAAGACACCAACTCAAAACCCTTGACTTTGCGCTCAGGTATAAACCAGGGATTGATATCTGCATCCAGCACGGTAGGCTTAATCCCATAGAAGTGGATCATCTTTCGATCTTCCTCATAGAGGAAATTGCTCTCGTCCAGTTGTCCAAAATCAAAACCTGCTTTTACCGACCCTCGCCCTATGAAAACGATATTTTTCTTCTTCTCTCTCTCCAGGTCCTCTCCTACCACATACTGATAAAACGGGAAGAAATCATAAACAAATGCAGGCACATCCAGCAGGTAAGCATTCATCGCTGAATCCAACCTGTCTCCCTTAAGTCGACTGGTTTTTTTTAGCTGTTTGTACTTTTTATTGAAATCCTTGAGCATGCGTTTGTAGATGGTCTGCTCTACATTGCCTACCAGTTTGCCTTCTTTGTAAATGCGGCTCATCTTCCTGGATAAATAATTATTTCCCAGGCAAGCCACAAACTCATTAAAGGTGTTGTTTGTAGGTAAGTCCAGGTGAAATTCAGTGTTTCTTACCCTGGACTTCAGCTGGTTCTTACTGTTTTTATTTTCCCAAATAGTAAGAGCCAACTCCTGCCAGGCATCTTCAGCAAAATCGGTAAGGGTGTCTTCCGGAAACTCGGTAAGCTTAAATTCCTTCCACGAAGAGATTACTTCCCCATAATACTCGGCTGTTACCAGTTGCCCGATATCTCTTACACCTGTTACCAGGTTAGCCGTTTGTTTGGTACGTGCTTTAGTAAACATGCCGATGGGATCCCAAAAAGTAAATGCGATGATGGCTCCTACGACAAGAACAATGTCCAGAAAAAGCTTCCAGTTTTTAAGAAGGAAATAAATCATATACCCACCTCCCCTTCTGTGATTTCCGGAATCAATTCTCCCTTATGGAATTCAATGTATATTTCCTGATACCCCAAAGTACGAAGCAGATTCTCCAGCATGATCCGCGTCTTCTTCTCTGTAGCCTCGATGATGTTCATGTGCTTCAGGGAATTTCGAATATCGATCTCTGCATCCTGAAAGAACTTTTCCTGATCATTCAATGAAATCCGATTAAGGAACGCATCTGTTGAGATCAGTGTGTCCATTTCAAAAAGCTCTGCAGGATATGAGAAATTGATAACCTCTACCGGGGGGAGTTTTAATGAGATGCTCTTCCCTTCAATATCTACATCCTCCTTTCTTAGTTTCTTCAGATCTACCCCTGCTTTTACGATCGCTTTAGAATGGGCGAGAAACTTCGCTTCATTAAGCTTTACCACCCAGAGGAGTCGTTTTCGCTTCACTCCATACACTATCTTATCAATGGTAAATTCCGTTGTAGCCAGCTTCGAAGCTTTCTTAATCTTACCTACCACCAACCCCCGCTCGTCCTTGCAGGCCGACAGCAAAACAAATAACGACACGATGTAAATAAGCCGTTTCATGCTTAGCCTTTCATCGGATCGACAGTCGAAAAATCTTCCTTCTTTGCTTCTTTTGGTGCTTCCTTAGCTTCTTCAGGTTGTTGCATTGGGTCGGCAGCTCCGGCCGGAGATGGCTCATTGATTTCCTTCTTTACCTGCTCAGCCATTGAAGGTTGTGATGGCTGTCCCGGTGTGGAAGTATTTTCCTTTCCTACCGGAGCAGGCGCTCCATTCGGACGAAGATATTGGAGTGAACGACTACCAAAGTAAAAGGCAATCATCATCAGGAAAGCTGTCTTGAAAAACTCATACTGATCCCAGAAAAGCGAACTTGAATCTATTTCATTGGTCATACCAAAACTTACTACCAGCAGGGCAATGGCTCCAAATAAAAGCGAAAATGCAATCATCCCCCTCACCGTCCCGTTCGGCATGCCGAAGGTTTCATCTTTATATGGGTTGTATTCCGGTTCTGCATCAATATCATCCTGATGGTAAAAGTTACCATGACGCTTGTCTTCTTTGGCTTGATAGATTTTATTCCATTCCTCATCCGTGAGTCCAAGGTTTACATTGTAGTAATAAACAGCCCAGATAAAATATGACAGAAAAATACATGCCCATAGCGTGACGATACCAAGCGCGATTGCTTTAAATACAGCCGACTCGCCTGTGTTCGTTTCAAACACCATCATCACCCCAAAGGCACCCAATGCCAACAGGATAAAGATGATCACACGAATGCCCCAAAAGAAAAACTTTGACATAGAGTCCGGTTTCTTCTTTTTTGATTCGGTGGTTGATTTATAAAATGCCAGTATGCCAATAAAAAGGGAGAACGACAAGATAACCGCTACATGGCTACCCCATCCCCCAATCCAGGGAGATCCAATGTATTCTTTGATAAATAGTAGTAGGAATAGAAATGCAAACAATGCTACCAGTCCTTGTAACAGGATGCGGTTAAACATATGTTTATCTCGGGAACGGAATAGGTCAAGCATTGTCCAGGGATTTGAAGAAGTTGGAAATGGATTTAACGATGGCCTTTACAAATCCAATAATAGGACCAATCAGGCCTACCAACCATAACCATACATCCTCCAGCAAATCCGGACGATAAATAACCAGAACAATTGATATGGTAATTAACGCAACAAGAATAAGTATGAGTGCATGCCTCATAGGTTAAGTGATTAGGTTGGCTCTATAAAGAGAGTCATTTTTTATCCGAAATCAAATACCCTGTATATGGTATTTTCTCAATTACCTCTTTCTATTGCCAATTCAATCAGTCGGTCAATCAATTTGATATAACTAAGACCTGCCTCTTCCCACAGCTTGGGATACATGCTGATGCTGGTGAACCCGGGGATGGTATTCACCTCATTAATCAGTATGGCGCCCTCTTCTGTTAAAAACATATCCACCCGTGCCATGCCCTCACAATCAAGCACTCGATAGGCTTTTATCGCTGTTTGTTTTAAAGCAGGCAAGTATTTCATATCGACTTTAGCTGGAATGATAATTTCAGCATGAGATCCTGACGCATATTTTTCTTCGTAGGAATAGAAGTCACCAGACTGCACCTCTCCAACTCCTGTTGCTTCTGGTTTGTCATTTCCCAAAACAGCACATTCAAGCTCTCTCCCCTTTATAGACTGCTCCACCAGGACCTTGCGATCATATTTTAATGCATCAGTTAGTGCATGACTCCATTCAGTCTCGTTGGTAACCCGATGCACACCAACGGACGAACCCATATTGGCCGGCTTCACGAATACCACTGAACCGAGTTGCTCATTTATCTGCTCGTAAGTTGGAATATCTTCATCTTTTTGGATTAGTAACCAATTTGCTACCATGAGGCCTGCATCTCTTAGCAAACGTTTGGTTATGTCTTTATCCATTGAAACGGCAGAACTCAGCACTCCGGGACCTACAAATGGTAATTTCATCAATTTGAGCAGGCCCTGAATCGTACCATCCTCTCCATTGGGACCATGTAATATTGGTAATACGGCATCAAAATGACCTAACGACACTCCTTTTGAATAAAAGCAACCACCACTCGCTCCTGGATGGAGGGATACCAATTCGCCCTGATCAGTGATCTCTGTTGGTAGCTTTTCCTCTCTTAATAGTTTCCACTCTCCTGCTCGGGAAATGCCAATAAGAGTAATGGTGTACTTAGATCGATCTATGGCATCCAAAATATTTCTGGTGGAACGGAGGGATATTTCATGTTCGGGAGACTGGCCGCCGCAAAGGACAAGGAGATTTTTCATAGAAGTACTTTCAAAAACGAACTTACACTTTTCAATCGTAAATTTCTCTTAGTTCAAAATCCTCACCTTTCCCATATTGAATGAGTTCACTCATCAGATAGCTTTCCATAGAAAAAAGGTCTTTCAGACGATAGTCATTTCGCCCGACCACTTCCATCAAAGTGAATTCACTTTTCTCGCCATAGTTAATTAGGCGATACTTCTTACCAATACGCATACTTGAAAATGCCAGTCCACTCATATCAAAAAGCAATATTATTGAGGCATTTTTGATTTATTTTTACTTTATGAAAAAAATTATTTTACTTCTTTCTGTCGTGGCGCTTATTTGGGTGATGGGTTGCAAAGACGATGATGAATCTGGTTCATTTGTGGGTACATGGATTGGGCAGACAAGAACCATAAGCTGCAATGACCCATCCAGAAGTGTGCCCACCACGAGTCTTAGGTGTAATGATTCATGCTACCGTTTAATTCTGGAAGGTAATGGTGATTTTTCCTATCAGCAGGGTTTTTCTACCCAGACTGGTTATTGGGAATTGGGTGACAGATTAAAGCTATGCTCTGATGAGGAAGGAGAAACCATATGTGATCGTTACAGTGCTCAACTTGCACAAGGTTCACTCACATTGGTGACAGATTCTACATCTGCCGGCTGTGTGACCACATTACTCTTTTTCAAAGAAGAACCTGCAGACACGACAAGTACCAATTAATGGGTCATCAAAAGCAGGAAGACCGAATTCATGGTAAAAACCGACATCTTAGCCGCTTTCAAGACTATCTGGGTGAGTTCGTTTATGGAGGTATAGACGGAAGTGTGACTACTTTTGCAGTAGTTTCCGGTTCAGCTGGCGCCAACCTTGAGAGCTCAATCATTATCATTCTTGGGTTTGCCAACTTAATAGCAGATGGGTTTGCTATGTCCATTGGAAGCTATCTTTCAACCAAATCTGAGAAAGAAAACTACCTCAAGCACAAATCAATAGAATATTGGGAGGTAGACAACCTTCCGGAAAAAGAGAGAGAAGAAATTCGAGAAATTTATGCAGCAAAAGGATTTGAAGGGGAGTTACTTGAAAAAGTAGTTGAAGTTATCACCGAAGACAAAGACCGGTGGGTAGATATAATGATGAAGGAAGAGCTGGAAATGGCAGAGGAAACCAAATCGCCCTTCAAGATGGGGGCGGTGACATTTTTAAGTTTTCTACTTCTCGGCTTTATTCCACTTCTCATTTACGTAATCGACTATATAAACCCCATTCAATCCAACCTTTTCCTGGTCTCCTCCATCCTAACCGGTGTTTGCTTTGTGGGAATTGGGTTTTTGAAAAGTGTAGTTACAGGTAGCAGAAAACTTAAAAGTGTGTTAGAAACGCTGCTCCTTGGAGGAGCAGCGGCTGTATTATCTTATTTTGTTGGTGACTTCCTTCAAAGACTAATCAGTTGAAGCTATTTTTCCACCAGCTCACCCATGTCATACTCATACTCAATGGTTAGATTTCCTTCCTGATCATACCACTTCGCCAGCCCATGGATCTTGCCATCTACATAATTAGACTCCTCCATCACCGTTCCATCAACATAAAATTTTTGCTGTAAACCATCTAACACACCGTATGAGTAATTTTTTCGCTCCACAATCTTTCTTCGCTTGTATTTTAGATACTCGCCATCCACCTGATCATTGTTATAGGATGCCTTAGTCTCCACATATCCGACATTATCAAAAATGAGCTGAACACCCTGCTTTTTACCTTTAAAATAGGTTGTTATTGACTGTACTTTACCATCTGTATTGTAGCTGGTCCATGTTCCATGATATAGCTCATTAAGA
This sequence comes from Ekhidna sp. ABH4_415, assembly GCF_056161305.1. Lineage (NCBI taxonomy): Bacteria > Pseudomonadati > Bacteroidota > Cytophagia > Cytophagales > Reichenbachiellaceae > Ekhidna > Ekhidna sp. ABH4_415. Next base: position 61,246 of record NZ_JBSWYW010000008.1, on the reverse strand, counting down.
AAATCTCCTTCACCTATAGTGATTTCTCCCGATTTGATTATTGCTTTTTGCAATCCAGGAATGGACGGGTAGTCCTGAACGATGGCTCCAGCTGGTATTTGACTTCCTTCTACAGTTGCAGAATCACCAGAATTTGAACCTCCGCAAGCGCCAATAACAAATGGCAAAATCCAAATTTTCTTATTCATTACTTTTTCAAAATTTTAGGTAAAACTTCATTCATGATCTTGTCTTTATTATTAAAGACAACATACAACCCACAAAGAAAAACGATCAGAGCATAATAAAACAGCTGTCCTTTATCCCCCATTACTTCAACTCCCAATATCGTCAGGTGCATTCCGATGGCACCAACCATAAGACCCACAGCCAAAACTCCGCCAGCCCATGCTGTTCTTGGTATAATCAACAGCACTGCTCCAATCAATTCGAGGATACCTATGAGCCATCGTCCCCAAGGCTCCATCCCTACCGTTTTAAAGATATAAACAGACTCAACAGATCCAGTAAATTTGAAATAAAGCGTCTGAGCCATTATAAAAGCTGCTGCCAAACGCGCAATGATGTAAGCAATTTTTCGTAACATAGGAGTGATTTTTAAAGGACGAAAATTAGGAATATTTTGAGAAAGCTTCAGAAACTCAATAATGTCTACTGGATTTATGGTGGTTTGATGGGTCTCCTGATGATTATACTGGAAGTAATCCAATACCGAACAATTATAAGGGATTTAGATATTGAAATCTATGGTGCAATCATTGGTCTATTGTTTCTTTCGATGGGTATTTGGGTCGGGACAAACCTATACAATCGTAAGACCAAAGATGTATTTGACCCTGCACAGTTGGGACTTAGTAAACGGGAGGTAGAAGTTCTGGAATTGCTTGCAGAAGGATTTTCAAATCAGGAAGTGGCAGATAAACTCTTTGTGTCATTGAACACGGCAAAAACACACATTTCAAATATTTACTCCAAATTGAATGTTAAACGCCGGACACAAGCCATTCAAAAGGCCCGTGACATGGCGCTCATTCATCCCTCAAAAGAGTGATTTAGATGAAATCACCCAAAAGGATGAGTGCAAAACGATGAAAAATGTGGTGATTTGAGCGAAAAATAAAACACATGAAACGACTTATCTATTTTGGTTTACTGGCAGGCATGATCAATATCATTGGTTGGGTTGTCTTAGATGCCCTTTTTCAAGGGGAAGATTTTGATTTTTCATTGGGTGAGACACTTGGATATACCGCCATGCTTATTGCTCTCTCTACCGTTTTTTTTGGTATCAAATCATATCGTGACAAAGAATTGAATGGCCAGATCACTTTTAAAAAGGCTTTTCTGAAAGGACTAGTCATCGTATCCATTGCTTCACTCATCTATGTTCTGGGCTGGGAGATCTACTACCCTAACTTTCAGGCTGATTTTGGAGAAAAATATTCGGCCTATTTAATCTCCAATCTGGAGGAGCAAGGTCTCTCAAGTGCTGAAATCGCCTCAGAAAAAGCTAGTATGGACGAGTGGATGGAGCTGTATCAAAATCCGTTGTATCGGGTACCCATGACACTGATGGAAATATTACCCCTTGGATTAATTGTTACGTTAATTTCTGCCCTGATATTGAAGAGGAAATAGATTCTGCCTAACTTTCCTCTATGATAAAAAAAATAGGTATTTGGGTACTTGGCGTAGTGCTGTTTGCATGCGGAACGACAAGCAGTGAAAGTGAAAACTCAGGCAAAAGCAAGGTAGTTTTCGATAAAAGATCAGAAGGCTCCTACATTCCTGATGAAGTGCTGAATAATCTGGCCAGTAAGAGGAGAAGTACACTTAGTAATCTACATTCCGATGGTCCCTCATGGTTTAGCTTCCGTATCGAGGAGCCATTTAAAGACCTTATGATTAAACTCAAAGGCCAGCAGTTAACTTACGTGATGAACTGGAGTACACAGGCTACAATTGAAACTGAAGGTGTCTTACCACTCCAGAACGTAAATCAGGGTGACTTTATGGTGGATATTGTTCTCAATCCAGGAGAAGTGACTGTTTTTTTTAATGAAGGCTTAGAAAGTTTTTCATTTAACACAGATTCCCAGACAATCGACGCAAAAGTAGAGGTTTACCTGGATGGTGAATTGCGAGATCTGCCTGGGATTCTAAGTGATATTGGTGTATAATGTGAATTGACCATTTACTCACATTAAATTGATAACTCCGAATTTTTTAAATCAAAAACCATTAAACTTGAATACGTTTAGATGCAATATCCTATGAAGTCTCCTAGCAAAATATTCACTCTTATAGCACTATTAGTATTTCTTTATAGCTGCACCAGTAGCTCCTCTTCCGGAGAGAATGAGAAATCAAAAGAAGAACTAGCAGAAGAAAAGACCATTCACGATTTGGAGAAGTTGATGGCAGACCTTCCCGATCCGTCGTTAGTTCCTTTTACCCTCAAATCCATAGGTGCTGGATTTGACAAAGAGCATATCAACTCTCTGGATAATATAGAAAGCTATATGAGCAATAGAGACAAGATGGCACTTAATATGGGCGTTTATGCCTCGGACATCAGCTACCTGGCTGCATATGGACATGAAGAAGACTGCATCGATTACTTAAGAGCATCACATGAAATGGCTGAGTTTCTTGGGGATTCTGCTATCTACAATGAAGATGATCTTAATGAGTTTAGAGGGCATATTTCTAATCAAAATGAAGAAGAAATAGCCAAAATTCTAAGTAAACTATTTCTGGAAACTAGTGTAAAGATGGAAGAAGATCACCATCTAACCATGGCAGGACTTGCACTCACTGGCAGTTTTGTAGAGGGGCTTTACCAGGCAGTGATCACCATCGAAACATATCCCAATACTCCTGAAAACGAACGGCTTTTAGAGCCATTAGTGAAAATCGTTTTAGGTGAAGAGCAGGCTTTACTGGATATCATTCAGGTACTTAACGATCTTCCATTTGATGATACTATTGCCGACATGATTACTGAGTTGTCCATCCTTGACCGCCTTTATAAAGGTGACTTACAGGAAATAGAAGAAAAGATGAAAAGCGATCCTGACTTTGTTTTAACCAAGGATGTAATGAGAGACATTACACTGGAGGTAAAACGTATCAGAGAACGCATCACAGAAGAGTAATACACTTAATCTACCTAATCAAGCACCGGCATTTGTCGGTGCTTTTTTATGCACAAAAAAACCCTGACGTTACCATCAGGGCTGTTTGGCTTGATAATAAAGGATAATTACTTATCCTCTTTTTTCTTCGCTGCAGCTTTTTTAGGTGCGGCTTTCTTTGTTTCTTTTTTCTCTGCCTTAGGCTTTGCTTCCTTCTTTTCAGCATCAACCTTAGGAGCTGCTTTTTTCTTAGGAGCTGCTTTCTTTGTTTCCTTCTTCGGCTCTGCTTTTGTCTCCGCCTTAGCAGCTTTTGCTTTAGGAGCTTCCTCCTTCTTAGCAGTTGCTTTCTCAGCTTTAGGCTCTTCTTTCTTAGCCTTGGCCTTCTTAGCAAATTCAGCTTTTATTTCTTCAATGTCTACGTTTTTGATAGTAGGAACCGTGTTTAGTCGCTTCATTGTAGCAACTCGGTTCTTCGCGACATTTTTATTTTTCCTTCCTTTTCGTTCTAATCTTGTTACGGCCATTTTCTTGGTCTTCTTATCTGAAATGAGCCGCAAATTTAGGGGATTATGTAGTTTTGTCCAAAACGAATTCTCAATGTCTAAAAGTAAGCCAACACTTCCTCGTGGCACGCGTGATTTTGGTCCCGTAATTTCTGCTAAACGCAGCTATATCATTGATAAAATCAAGCACAACTTTATCAAATATGGTTTTAGTCAGCTGGAAACACCAGCTATCGAGAATCTCTCCACCCTCACTGGTAAATATGGCGATGAGGGTGACCAGCTACTTTATAAGATCTTAAACTCCGGGGACTATCTCAGCAAAACATCAGAAGAAGATTATTCTCAGGGAAGCAAGCACCTTACCACAAAGATTGCTGATAAGGGTCTTCGATATGATCTCACCGTTCCTTTTGCCCGTTTCGTGGTAATGAATCAGCATGAAATTTCATTCCCTTTCAAGCGCTTTCAGATTCAGCCGGTGTGGCGCGCAGACCGTCCGCAAAAAGGCCGATATCGAGAGTTTTATCAATGCGATGCGGATATTATTGGGGGTAAAGCCATCTGGAATGAGATGGAGCTTACGCTTTTAATCAATGATGTATTCAATGATCTGGGTCTCGAAGATTATGTTATTAAAGTCAATCATAGAGAAATCCTTTTCTTGCTAGCAGATTATGTTGGTTTGAAAGGTAAAGAAATTCCTTTCTGTGCTGAGATAGATAAATTGGATAAAATCGGTAGTGATAAGGTTATTGAAAATGTACTATCCCTTGGTGGAGACAAGCTGAAGCTTTCTGAAGTCATGAAGCTGCTATCTTCATCAGATAGGTCTACATTAATCAAAAAGGTAAATGAGATCAATAATGAAAACCCTGGTGTTCGTGAAGTCATTGAATACTTCGATGGTCTTGATCAGTTTGCTGAAAAGGGCCTTAAGGTAGAATTAGACCTTTCACTTGCCAGAGGCCTCTCCTACTACACCGGTATGATCTATGAAGTAAAACCTACCAGTGTGAAGATGGGGAGTATCTGTGGCGGAGGCAGGTACGACAACCTGACCGGGGTTTTTGGTCTGGATGGTATTTCCGGAATCGGTATTTCGTTCGGGCTGGATCGAATCTATGATGTAATGGAAGAGCTTGACCTGTTCCCTGATGAAATCTCCCAACGCTTAGATATCCTGATTGTGCATTTCAGTGATACAAACCTCATACACGGACAGAAGATTGTGATGAGTCTTCGTAATGCTGGTATTAAAGCAGACCTTTATCCAGCTAGCGATAAAATCAAAAAGCAATTCAATTATGCTGATAAAATTCAGACTCCCTATTCCCTCATTATTGGAGACAATGAGATGGAGACAGAGGAATACATGTTGAAGAATATGCAGACTGGAGAACAAAAACCGATGAAAGTGGATGAAATAATCCAGCTTTTTAAAGGTTAACTTTACGATACTTGTTCGTAAAAGCTGATTGATATACCGCTGGTTACATATCGTTTTTATTTTGATTGCACCAATCATTGCCGGTGCTCAGGTATTTAGTAGCAAAGGCCGATTCTCTGTCGATTTTGATCGGGGGTGTGCCCCCATGACAGTCAATATCAGTGAACACGACTCTTTTGGGAATATCACCAGGCAGTACTACTTCTTTGAGGGGGCTAGCATAACTAACAATAAAACGTTTACCTATCAGGATGCAGGAGTCTATCAAATTGTGCAGGTCATTGGTCAGGATGGAGTTGAAAAATCAGATACACTTTTTGTTGAGGCCCTGGAGCCGCTTAAACCTGAGGTTGTGTACCGGAAGTGCAATGGGTTGGAGTTGTCTGTTACATCTGAAGACACTTATTACGATAGTGTTCGTGTGTACTTCACCGTTAATGACTCTGTTACACTCCTTTCGAATGAGACTGCAACATTTGTTTTCGCTTCAAATGACTCACAAGCCATCGGGCTAAAAGGTTTCTTTAATAATGCGGATGAAATCTGTACAACCTACTTTGATGAAATCACCCCCATTCCGGTGTTGAGCGCTCCAGAAATACAAGAAGCATTAATTAAAGAATCGTGCAGAGATGTTTTTAGTCTTTACCTGGAGCTCGCAAGCTTTGATACACTTACCAATTACCGAGTAAATCTAATCCAGGGTTCAAACTCAAAAATATTTGATGGGTATTTGGAACAAAATACAATTATCCTTTCTGACATACCATTCGACAGGAATGACGACTACTGCTTAAATGTTGAGGCGTACGACCCTTGCAATAATACATCTGATTTCGGTGAGGATTATTGTGCTGAGACCACACAACTTTCACTTTCCCCCTTTGAGTCGTTATACTCGACTTATGATTCTTCCGGTATCTATATCAATGTGGACCCGGTTAATCTTGGGACCTTTAAAGTTTACCGAAAGTTAGAGGATAATGATTTTGAATTTCGTTCTGATCAGACGGCATCATTTACAGACCCCATAGGTTCTAATGGACGAAGATATGCGTATAGAATAGATTATGTAGATAGCTGCGAACAGGTGTTGTATAGCGCTGAAACAAATCCTCCACTTGTTGCTACTGAAAAAGAAGGACTCAATCAATACAGGGTTGTTTTTACACCACCCGTAAATTCACTCACTGATTCACCCACACATGAGTATCAAACGGGGAATGATTTTTCTCAAACTACAGGAGAAATCAATCAGGCAGATTTTTCGGTTCAGCTGAATGCAAAAGATGGTAGTCCAAGACAGTTCGTTACTGCTTCATCCACCTACCCTGACAATCTGGTTCTTAGGTCTAATGCAGTTACAGTACGTCATGAATTGGTCATTTACGTGCCTAATGCATTCACACCAAATGGTGATGGATTGAATGACACCTTGGAGCTTTTCGGATTACCTACTGAAACCGCCACCACGAACATTTATACACGGTGGGGTCAACTGATATATACCTCAGACGTACCAACTACTGGTTGGGACGGAACACTTAATGGCTCGTTGGTGGAAGAGGGAACTTATCTCTATGAAATTATCTTTGAAACAGCGAGTGGTGAGATGCGAACACAAAAAGGTACTTTTGCATTAATTAAAAAATAGGAAGGATATGTTTGATATGATGAAAATGATGGGCAAGGTGAAGGAGATGCAATCCAAGATGAAAGAGGCCCAGGATCAACTAAAAGATATCAAAACGGAGGGTGAATCCGGCGGTGGGATGGTCAAAGCCACTGCAAATGGCAACAAAGAGTTGATTGGTTTGGAAATTGATGAGTCACTGGTGAATACCGACGATAAAGATATGATGCGAGACCTGATCATTGCCGCAGTAAATAAGGCAGTGGCCAATGCGGATATCCAGGCCAAAGAACATATCAAGAAGTCAACAGAAGGACTCATGCCAAATATTCCAGGCATGGACCTGTCAGGCATGATGTAAATGACCAAAACAGCGGTTGTCATACTCAATTATAACGGGAGAACTTACCTTGATAAGTTTCTTCCTGGAGTCATTGAGCACTCTTGCAAGTCAGATATCTATGTCGCCGACAATGCTTCTACGGATGATTCAGTTGAGTACCTAAAACAAGCATTCCCTCAAGTAAAGCTTATTATTCTTGAAAAGAATTATGGTTTTGCAGGAGGGTACAATGAGGCGCTTAAATCAGTCGAAGCTGAATATTACTTGCTTCTGAATTCCGACGTTGAAGTCACTGAAAACTGGATCGATCCCTTAGAGCAGTTTTTAGATCAAAATCCAATGTATGCTGCATGTCAGCCAAAAATTAAAGACTACAATCATCGTGCATTATTCGAATATGCGGGTGCTTGTGGAGGTTTTATAGACTTCCTGGGTTATCCTTTCTGCAGAGGCCGAATTTTCGATTACCTGGAAGCTGACTCAGGACAGTACAATGAACCCATTGATATTTTCTGGTCATCAGGTGCATGCATGCTGATTAGAAGTAAAATATTTCTTGAAGCAGGTGGTTTTGATGAAGATTTCTTTGCCCACATGGAAGAAATCGACCTTTGCTGGCGTATTAACAGCATAGGATATAAAATCAAATCTGTTCCTAAATCAGTAGTCTACCACGTAGGAGGGGGTACATTGAATAAAACAAGCCCATTTAAAACTTACCTTAATTTTAGAAATGGCCTGAGCCTTCTGATAAAAAATTTACCTCTTAGCAAATTATTCCTGAAAGTACCCGTCAGGATTTTTCTGGACTGGGTGGCAGCCACCAAGTTTCTATTTGAGGGAAAGCCAAGGCACATGATTGCAGTTTTCAAAGCTCACTTAGCAAATGTGACACGGCTGGGGAGAAACATCCGAAAGCGAAAGTTTACATCAGCTGCACCCAAGTCTAAGCTTATGATTCTAGAGTATTATTTCAAGAGGAATAAGCGTTACAGCGACCTCTAGTAGTACCAAAGTGTATTATTTCTTCTTCTCAGTATCTTGCGAAAGTTCATAATAAACGCAAGCCCCAAATAGATAATAACCGGAGAACCGAATGTCAGGAAAGACGCATAGATGAAAAACAGTCTGATGCTCGATGTTGGTATGCGAAACTTCTCACCCAAGCGGGTGCAAACACCAAAAGCATATTTTTCTAAAAAGTCTTGCATACGATTTGCTATACTATTACAAAGATAAACAATACATCTTTTAGATAGTTGGTTTATTAGTGCATTTAAATGATAATTTCGATTAATTTTGCGAGCACTATAACTAAGAATTATACTATTTATTGTTTGTACAATTAAAAAAACTGAATCAAATGAAAAAATTTAACCTAGCCATGGCTTTTGCTGCCGGAGCAATCTTGCTTTCTGGTTGTAAGCTCGACAAAATGATAAAATTGGCTCAGGAGAATGATCTTCAGGTAGACCCTAATCCACTTGAGGTACACGGTGGAAACGTTCCGTTTGAAATGAGCGCTGTTCTACCTCCAAAAATTCTTCCAGCAAATACAAGCTTCACACTAAATACCATTTACGTATATGGTGATCAGGAAGTAAGCGTTGGGTCAATTGAATTCCAAGCTTCGGACTTCCCTAATAGCTCTAGCACAACTTCCAGAAAAGTTGAAAACTTTTCTTTCCCTTACCAGGAAGGTATGAACCCGGGTACGCTTTACGTACAAGGCGTTGCTACTGACACGAGAAATGGAAAAACCAAAGAAACCGAACGACTAGCAGTTGCTCAAGGTTTGGTTATGACTTCTCAATGGGTTAAGGACATAGCAATGGTCTCTTATGCAGAGCATGGTTACAATGACAAAGAGGAATTGATTCCTACCAATGTTAACTTCTACTTTGATCAGGGAAGATCAAACCTTAGAACATCTCTTTCTTACGATGGAAAAACAAACCGAGCTAAGAGAGATGAGCTGAGTGCTTTTATTGCTGAGAAAAACGTTACCAGAACTGTTACCATCACAGGTACTCACTCACCAGAAGGTTCTGAAACAATCAACAGCGATCTATCTGAAAATCGTGCGAAAGAAATCGAGAAATTCTACAGAAACAGAATGGATCGATACGATTATAAAGGTGCAGCTGATTCTATCGACTTTATCCTCAAGCCTGTTATCCAGGACTGGAGTGCTTTCAAAGCTGCTCTAGCTGCATATGATGGCATTAGCGATGATGAGAAAGGTCAGTACACAAACATCATCAATGGATCTGGTTCTTTCGTAGAGAAAGAGAAAGAGATGCAGAAACTTTCTACTTACAAGAAAGTATTCAAAGACATCTACCCAGGCTTAAGATCTGCTCAAACTGAAGTTTTGACAGTTAAGCCTAAGAAGTCCAATGCAGAGATTGCTGTACTAGCTAAGGCTATCGTAAATGGTGAGGCAGACGCTGATACTCTTTCTATTGAAGAGTTGATGTTCAGCGCTACGCTTACTCCTTCTCTGGAAGAAAAAGCTGCTATTTACAAGGCTGCTGCTGATAAGTCAGGCATGTGGCAAGCACACAATAACCTTGCAGCTGCTCACATTGAGATGGCTAAAAGAGGTGATGCTTCTAAGCTTGATGGTGCTGCTACTCAACTTGAAATTGCAATGAACAAAATGGGCTCTGCTCCCGAGGTTCAGTCAAACATGGCTGCTGTTCAGGTTCTTCAAGGAGATTATGCTGCTGCGTATGAAACGCTTAATGGCGTTAGCTCTTCGTCTAATGACATCAATGGAAGAGTAAATGCAATGAAAGGTGCTGTTGAAGTGAGAATGGCTGAGTATGACAAAGCAAAAGCTTCATTCGCATCTGCTACTAACAGCGATAACGTAATGGTAGACAGAGGACTTGCACATTTGCTAAGCGGAGACTACAGCATGGCTGACGCTGAATTCAAGCAAGTTGAAAGAGCTGATGCTTACTATCTACTAGCTGTTTCTGCCGCAAGACAAAACAACGCTTCTGAAGTAGGATCAAACCTTAAGAAAGCAGTTGATGCTGAACCATCTTACAAGGATATGGCATTGAACGATCTTGAGTTCACAAACTATGCAGACGCAGTAAACGAAGCGGTTAAGTAATTCAACCCTTCTTTTAAAGAATCAAACCCCGCATTTGCGGGGTTTTTTTATGCCCTATTGCGTTTAACATTCATGAAAAGCCTAAAAAAATGAGCAGATAATCGCCCGTTCATCATTAATTTAGCACACCGAAAAAACGACGGTTGACACAATGAGAGAAATCCAGTTTAGACAAGCACTTGGTGAAGCTATGAGCGAAGAAATGAGAAGAGATGAAAATATCTTCCTCATGGGTGAAGAAGTAGCTGAGTATAATGGTGCTTATAAAGTAAGCCAGGGTATGTTGGATGAATTTGGGCCTAAGCGTGTAATCGATACGCCAATTACTGAGCTTGGCTTTGCTGGTGTTGGTGTGGGAGCTGCCATGAATGGTCTTCGCCCGATTATCGAATTCATGACGTTCAACTTTTCTCTTGTTGCGATTGATCAGGTGATCAATAGTGCAGCAAAAATGCTGTCCATGTCCGGAGGACAATATAACGTACCAATCGTTTTTCGTGGACCTACCGGAAATGCCGGACAGCTAAGTCAGCAGCATTCACAAAATTTTGAAAACTGGTATGCCAATACAGCAGGACTCAAGGTAGTTGTACCATCCAATCCATACGATGCTAAAGGTCTTTTGAAGACTGCTATCAGGGACGACAATCCTGTTATCTTCATGGAATCAGAGTTGATGTATGGTGACAAGGGTGAAGTACCTGAAGAAGAATACCTACTTGAAATTGGTCAGGCCAATGTGGTAAGGGATGGGTCTGATGTTACAATCGTTTCTTTCGGTAAAATGATGAAAGTGGCCAATCAAGCTGCTGAGGAACTTGCTAAAGAAGGAACAGAAGCTGAGGTGATTGACCTGAGGTCTGTAAGACCAATCGACTATAACACCATCGTTGAGTCGGTAAAGAAAACCAATCGATTGGTGATTGTGGAGGAAGCATGGCCATTGTCTTCCATTTCTTCTGAAATCAGTCATCACGTACAGCGAAACACTTTTGATTGGTTAGACGCACCTATTCACAGAATTACAAATAAAGATGTTTCTCTACCTTATGCTCCAACCTTAATTGAGGAGGTATTACCAAACGTAGAAAGAACCATTGAAGCAGTTAAAGCCGTAACCTATCAGAAGTAATTACTTTGGTATTTCCAAAGAAAACCTAGTCAGGGTATTGCCACTTTGCACACTTAAGTTACACCCTAATCTTTGGGCTAATTTATAGCTAAGTAATAAGCCAAGACCGGTTCCTTTTTCTTTGGTAGTGCCTAAGCGATTGATGTTCCGTTCTTCATTGAATACATTGTTTACCTCTTCTTCCGTCAGGCCTATCCCATGGTCTTCAATACTCAATTTGATAGATACTGTGCCTATTTCCGATTTTATATTTATGGATGAATTAGGGTAGCTGTATTTGATTGCATTTTTAATCAGGTTATTTATGATCACCAATAGCATTTTACGATCGCTTCTTAGCTCGATTTCATCCAATGTATTTACAATTGAAATATTCTTGTCGACCAACTGCTTATCGAAATTCCTTAGTGCCTCATCAATGAGTTTTGTTAATACTATTTTTTCATTGGTGATATAAAGATCATCAAATTGCAACTTTGACCAATAGAAGGTATTGTCCAGCAGTTGGATGGATTCGGATACATTCTGATTTAGACCATCAAGAAAATCATCTAATACATTCAATCCATTATTTTTATTCGAAGTATAGTGATAGAAAAGTGCCTTTAGAGTAGTTAGTGGAGCTCGCACATTATGAGCCAATAGATAAAACATTTGATCCTTTTTCCGATTCAAATTTTTTAATCGATCGGATGATCTTTTCAGCTGTTTATTCTGCTCTGATATCTCTTTTGTATGCTTGTCTATCTGTTCTTCCAGAAACGTTTTTCTTCTCTCGACTTTATTAATTCTATTCGATATAATCATCACACTTATTCCTATTAAGAAAGCAACAAGTGAAAACCTAAACCAATAGGTTTCCCAAATACTGGGATTGATTTTAATAAAGAGTGTAATGGGCTTATGATTCCAATTTCCATCATTGTTTGATGCTTTTAGTTGAAACTCGTATGTGCCAGGTTTAAGATTCGTATAAGTAGCACTTCTTTGATCTGTTTTAGTATAAATCCAATTATCCTCAAATCCAACCAGCCGATGCGCATATCTAATGTCCTCTGGGTTCACAAAATCCAGTGCAGTGAACTCAATGGTAAATACATTGTGATAATGACTAAGAACCACATCCGTCGAATCTCGAATAAGTTGTTTAATCGGAGGCTCTCCTTTAACGATCACTTCACCGGGAGCAACGGGCATATTAAATATTAGAAGGTCAGTAAATGCAATATCAGGTGTTGATTTGCTTTCCGTAATACTATCGGGATAGAAAAACGTTAGCCCATTAATACCACCAAAGAAAATTTCACCTGAATCACTTAATAAATAAGAGTTGGTATTAAATTCATTCCCTTGAAGGCCATCAGTAACATTGTAAGTGGTAAATGTGCCTGTTGACTGATGGTACCTATTGATTCCAAAATTTGTACTAATCCACACATGCTCTTTTAAAGGAATAGCAGCATAAGTAACATTGTTGCTCAAACCATTTGACTCTGATAAAATTGAGTAGGTGAAATCCTTTATATTCAATTTGATGACACCATTTCCATACGTTCCTATCCAAAGAAAGCCTTTTTTATCTTCATTAATACTTGATAGCAATTGTGGGAACTTCGTTTTCTTCTTATTTCCTATTTGATACCATTCATCCCCTTTGTCATTTAACCAATTCAGCCCACCGCCATAAGTTGAAGCCCAGATGGTCCCACGAGAATCCTCATAAATATTCATAATATTATTACTCGAAATGGAAGTCGTGTCTTCTGAGTCATGATAATATCTAGACAACAATTGAGAATTAGCAGGATCAATAACGGATATTCCACCCCCGTAAGTACCTACCCAAATATTTCCATCACTTAAAGAACTAATACATCGAACTCGGTTTTCAAAAATCAATTGATTCAATTGCTCGTCACTTGCATAAAACCTTTGAATTTGATAATTAGGCATTGAAATTCTGTTTAGCCCGTTATTGGTGCCCGCCCAAACATTTCCAAATCGGTCGTTTTCTATAGCCTTAATGTCATCACTACTGAGGGTGTTTGGATTATTTGGATCGCTAAAAAGAGTTTTTAAATTCTCTAGGTCTCGATTAAAAATAGTTATGCCTTTAGAGCTTCCAACCCATAGGGCATCATCTTTCTCCATTAATCCTCGAATACGATTGCTCGTTAAACCTGATTCCTGATCAGACTTTGATCTAAGCAGACCAAATCTTTTACTTACTTGCTGGATTTTGAAAAGGCCCGTTTCAACTGTCCCTACCCAAATATTTCTATATGCATCTTCAAATATTTCGTTTACAGATATTCCTTTTAAAAGTCCAAGGCTATTTTGATCATCCTTTACAGGTGTGATGCTTTCTCTTTTTGGATCGAGTAGCCATACTCCTTCCAAATGTGTACCAATCCAAACTTTTCCGTAGCTATCCTGGAATACTGATTGAACATCAAATACACCTACTGGTGGTACATATCCCTTTACCTTGCTTTGAGGTATCACCACTATTTTTTCTTCTTTCAGAAAAATCTCATTTCGTGGAATAGACCAAAGCCCATTACTAGCTCCAATCCAAATCTGATTGTCAAAGACATTGATACACCCAATAGTAAGATTACGATTCCATTGCTCAATTTTTAGTCTGTAGGCGCTAGTATCGCTGATTGCATAAATATCACCACTTCCTGTTGCGATCCATAAGTATCCTGATTTATCCATGACCATATCAATGATCTCAGAATCATCAGGAATTTGATTATACACTTTGAAATCTGGATTTGTCAGGCTAGATGCATGCAACAACCCTTTTTCCGTCCCAACCCAAAGTTCATCCCCTTGCAGCATAATATCCGTAATGACCCACCTTGAGTCTTCCATTATGGAATGATCCCCTGTTAAGTAATGACGAAAAATGCCCTTTTTATTGTCGTATTTATTAAGACCTATTTGTGTACCTAACCATAAATCTTCATTTGCATCAATGGCTATCGTACGTATATAATTATTGGTCAGTTGGGTTGTGTCATCTTCTTTTGATCGAAAGACCTTAAACTCATATCCATCATATCGATTGAGGCCGTCTTGTGTGCCAACCCATAAAAATCCCTGTGAATCTTGAACGATAGCTGTAGTTGTATTCTGAGAAAGTCCACCTCTTGAAGAAACATTAAGAATATTCTGACGATATTCCTGACCAAAAGAATACGACTGAATGAGGGAAAGAAACCCATAAAAACAACACAAAATAGCCTTCTGCACGGCGGGGATTCATTAAAAAATTCAATAGGAATCGAAAATACTAAAGACTCATTAAAAGGGGATTGTAACTTCGACGAAGTACTTATATTCCAGCACATAACTACTCAGAACATATTCATTCGGTCAAACCCCCTAACAGCTTAATAGATGTCCAACCATTTCAATAATTAAATCTTTGCTTTGTTAATTGTCATCACAGGTATAGAAGACTTCTTTGTAAGCCTTGTTGCAAACGAGTGCTGTAAGAAGCGATGAAATCCGGACCTTGCCTCTGTCAGAGTGATAATTAAACTTGCATCAGTTCCATCAGCATAATTAAGAAGTGCATCGCAAGCTTTGTTATCCTCTATTACATCAACCATGTAGTTTGAAAGACCGGCGATTTTGGCAATCTTGTTCAGGCGTTGTAGTAACTGGTCATCGTTGGTTGATTTTGTTATGTCCACAATATGTAGGCATGCTCCCAAAGGATCTGTTATCACTTTGACTTGCTCAAATACTTGCTTGGTATATTTTTCATCTTCAATGTCCAGCCCAAGTACAATGTCCTCGATGTTATGAAACTGCTGGTCCTGCAATGAAATGATCGGTACACTCAAGTGCTCAATAAGTTGTTCAGTGTGATTTCCACTAAAAAACTCCTGAATACTTTCTTCACCAGTTGTTCCAATTACTACAAGATCCCCTCCATGTTTATCAATGTAATGTACCAAGCCCTTTAAAAATCCACCACCATATTGACTTGAACTTACATTTACATCTTCGGATGTATAATCTGTTTCAATCTTGCCAAGCTTTCGTCTATTTGATCTAAACAACTGAGCATTATACAATGCATCATCAGAGACGTGACTTCCCCCGGCCTCTCCAGAAAGGTGCAAGGATAAATCTCCTACAGGAATTTCTTCAAGATGCAATACTTTAACCTCTGCCCTTAGCGGTTTAGCTATCTTAAGAGCGAATTCAAGGGCATATCCTGATAGCTTCGAAAAATCAGTGGGTACTATAATCTTCTTCATGACTCAGAAAGTTGGTTATGTCCCCAAACTACCAAGTCTTAGGTACCTGAAATAGGATATATATCAGTACAGAAGGTGCTTTTGGTCAGAATGAAAAATTATTTCATGCCACCAAGCATGTTGGCTAGAGCACGCTTCCCTCCTGACTTATTCATCATTTTCATCATCTTTCGCATCTGTTCAAATTGCCTTAGTAATTGGTTTACTTCTTGAATAGAAGTACCACTACCTTTAGCAATACGTTGCTTTCGCGTGCCATTGAGAATTTCTGGCTGAGTACGTTCTTTAGGAGTCATGGACTTAATGATCGCTTCAATGGGTTTCAGTGAATCATCATCGATATCAATATCCTTGATAGCCTTACCCATCCCCGGGATCATTCCTAGCAAATCCTTCATGCTACCCATCTTCTTCATCTGCTCCATCTGAGCCAGGAAGTCATCAAATCCAAATTGATTCTTTCGGATTTTCTTATTGATACGACGTGCTTCTTCCTCGTCGTAGTTTTGTTGAGCACGTTCCACCAGACTGACCACATCACCCATACCCAAGATTCTGCTAGCCATACGATCGGGATGAAATAAGTCAATCGCATCCATTTTCTCACCAGTGGAAATGAACTTGATTGGTTTTTCTACCTCTTTTCTAATTGATAGAGCAGCACCACCACGTGTATCACCATCAAGTTTGGTAAGAACTACTCCATCAAAATCCAATCGTTCGTTGAAAGTGGCAGCTGTATTCACCGCATCCTGCCCTGTCATGGAATCAACAACGAAGAGTGTCTCTGCCGGTTTCACAGCCTCCTTGAGATCCGATATCTCATTCATCATCTGCTCATCTACCGCCAGACGACCCGCTGTATCTATGATCAGCGATTTCTTTCCATTGTCCTTGGCATATTTAATGGCATTCTTCGCGATCTTTACCGCATCCTTGTTTTCCGGCTCTGCATAAACCTCCACTCCTATCTGCTCGCCTAAGACTTTTAACTGATCGATTGCAGCCGGACGATAGATATCACATGCAGCCAGCAGGACGGTTCGCCCTTGCTTTTTGAGGTGATTAGCTAGCTTTCCACTAAAAGTGGTTTTACCCGATCCCTGAAGTCCGGATATAAGAATTGTGTTTGGATTTCCTTCTGCACTGATGGGAACGTTGGTCTCACCCATCAACTTGGTGAGCTCTTCCTGAACAATTTTTGTGAGTAATTGACCCGGTGAAACAGCAATCAATACATCACGACCAAGTGCTTCCTCTTTGATCTTATCGGTTACATCCTTCGCTACCTTATAGTTTACATCGGCATCTACCAGCGCCCTTCTGATCTCCTTAATCGTGGTAGCAATGTTGATCTCGGTGATCTGTCCTTGCCCTTTTAGCGTCTTAAACGCTCGATCCAGTTTTACACTTAAACTATCAAACATAATTCTCTTTAAAAATCCGTCTGCAAAGGTATAAAATAGTGATCAGTAGTAGATAGTTCCTGGCATACGAAACCTTTTAAAGTCATTTGAGTATAACTAGTACCTTGCATAACAAAATACAACCAAAATGAAAAAGACAATTGCATTATTTGTATTCGCTCTTTGCATCGCATTTATAGCAGATGCACAACGCGTAAAAGAGAAAGATATCATTGGAACCTGGAAGCTGGTCATTGATATTGAAGAGGAAATGGAAGAGGAGGCAGAGGATGCCGATTCGATGCTGGAAGAGATTTTTATTAAAGCGGTTTCAGGATTTGTTGGAGGAATCATGGAGGATATTGAAATCTACTTTGAGTTCCAATCAGACAATGACCTGAAAATAACTGTAAACGCCTACGGTGAAACAGAGACTGAAAGAGGTTCCTGGTACATTAACAAACGAGGGTATCTTATCATTGATGATATTGAAGACGATGATGACGATTTTCATATCACCTCAGATGATGATGAGTGGAAATTAATTGATGGCATTCTTGTTAGCGATGAACATGAGCGGGATAGAAACGTATACATGACCAAAGTAAACTAGGACTACACTAAATCACCTACTCTACAGAAGACGACTTTAGCTAGTCGTCTTTTTTTGTTTAAGCCAGTGTTCAACACTTAAATTTCCCGATCCATTTAATATAAGAAATACAGCCCCGGCCAGCATCGAGATGGCTGGGTAAACGTTCGGGTAAGGATCGGCTAAGTGTACCATCATGATGGCTACCAGAAAATTGAAAGTCATAAGAACACCTGCCTCTCTCACTTTCCACCCAACAATGAAGAGTATTCCACATATAAACTGGGCATAAACAGAGGTGACCGCCGCCACCAAGGGTAGTGGAAATCCGAATAACTCAAGAAAATCTCTAAACTCCAGCATCCTATCCCATGAAAACACATTATCCTGAGTGCCGTAGATTAGATGAAATCCAACTGCCAATCTAATTGGCAAGTCTGCAAACTTTTTCAAATTATCCATCTCCAAAAAGTGTATCTACTATGACTTGAGCGGCTAAACGACTCCCTTTGGGAGAAGGATGAAATCCATCCGCTCCATATAGAGAGTAATCGTTGTTTTTTTCAAGGTATGCTTTCCATGCCTCACCTACTGGAAAAAGAATCGCATCATTCTCCGTAGCGGCATCTCGGTGATTTTTAATTACTCCATCAAACGTGTGATAATATGTTTGGGACGGCCAGACCATAAAGTACGCCAGCTTCACATCGTATTTATCACACAGTTTTTTCAGTTTCGCTCCATCTTCTATTAGCATTTTCCGGCCCTGGGCTTGTGATGATGGCCCTTGCTGGACCACTACGTAATCATAATTTTTGCTCATGATACGTTTTTGTAACTCGCCATCGTTCCAGTGATCAATGATGGCGTAATTGGGAAACGCAAGTGATGTTGTTTTAAGCTTGAATCCTCGCTTCTTTGCCTCCTTTTCAACCAGGTTGGGTAAATTATTAGTGTAAGTCAGACTGTTGCCAACAAATAGGATCCTGATCGTTTGACAATTACCTGCAAAGACAATTAAAGATAGCAGTACAACTGTAAGTGACTTTCGCATAACGAATTATAAACAATCGTTACTGCAGACCCCCTACTTTTCTAAAATAGATTTTAGATCAGCCGGTGAATAATTGATTGATTTCAACGTTTTATTATCACCTTTTCTAAAGACCAGATACTTACCGTCTCTTTTTTCATAGTATCCTTCAGTGTCTTTTTCCTTCTTATAATATTCCACGGTTTTTTGAGCTTCCTCCTCTGTTTTGCAAGCCTTGCTCATATTAGAGCGTTGCACTTCTTCAAATAGCTCTTTGAATTTATCGCCAAGACCAAATTCAAGGACCGCACCGGAAAGTACATACTGAATATCACATAGTGCATCAGCAATTTCTACCAGGTCATTATCATCAATTGCTTCCTGCAGTTCTTTGAGTTCCTCAGCTATGAGAGACACCCTAAGTTTGCATCGGTCTGCCGAAGGAATTTGTGGATTGTCTAGAATAGGATGTCTGAATGTTCTGTGAAAATCTGCTACCTGATTTAGCGGGTCAATTTTATCCATTGATATTACGTTCTTTTTTGATTGCTCTGGTTAAAAAATAAAGGAAGCCACCTACGACTACCGTAAGTATGACGATCATACTGATGATTGCTCCTGTGCTCATTGCTTCACAAATTTCTTGTATAAATATCCATTTAAAATCAATCCTGCGATAATCACTATCCCCCACTGGGTGATGGTAGATGCATTGCTATATACTCCAAAGAGATCCCATTGACCTTCTTCATTGAACCATGTGGAACTATAATCCTGAGACAACCACCAGTAAATAAGAAAAAAGCCAACTGCGATATTTGCGAAGATTGCAAACTTAAAAAAACCGGAAGGGAGTATCATATCTGATCCGACATCAATCGTTGATTCTTTGAATTTTACTGGGCTATTCATTGCCACTCCTATCAAAATGAACAAGCCGGTAACAATTAATCCAACACCCCATACCCAATCCTGATTGGAAAAGTAATTGAGTGACCATGCCGAAGGGAAACCGAATGCAATGAAGCAAACGATCACTACAACTAGTGTTTTTCTCTTAGAAATATTTAAGTCAGCAACATTTTGCAGAAACAGCTCGATCATAGGCAACAATGAGCTAAAAGCGGCTACAAAAAGTGCCAAAAAGAATAGTGCAGACAGGTAGTCACCTCCGGGTATATTGGCGAAGAGCATTGGAATAATGGTAAATGTCAATGCTTGATTTCCGGTCTGTAAGTAAGAAATAGCTTCAGCATCTGATGCAGCTAAGGCAAATACGGCAGGCAAAATTGCCATTCCTGAAAGCAGTGATGCAGTATTATTGCCGAAGGCTCCAATGAATGTATTGAGTGTCACATCTTCATTATCTCTGGAAAAAGCTGAAAGGGTCATCATGAGCCCCCAGCCTGCTCCTGTGCTCCATGCAGATTGGGACAAAGCCTCAATCCAGATTGTCGGGTTGCTAAACAGGGTCCAATCGATCGCAAACATATATTCTAACCCACGGACACCACCCTCCATATTTAGGGAAACGATTACGATAATGATAAGCAAAATAAAGAGGCTCGGAATAAGTAGTTTATTAGCTTTTTCCAATCCATTTTTCACTCCACGTATCAAAATGAATGCTGCCAGAAATATCACACAGATATACACGATGACTGTAATCCAATCGCCATTGGAAATCCCATTCCAAAAGTTGGCCAGGTAATCGGGATTCGCCTGCAGCGACTCCTGAAGCGTTGCTTCCTTGAAGAGGTTTCCTAATGAAAAGGTCAGGTATCTAAAGGACCAGGCAGTAACGATCGAATAGTAAAAGGCAATTCCCAAAGTGCAGATGGTAATAAAAAATCCCATCCATGTATATTTCTTTCCGGCAAACTGAGCGAAGCTTCCTATAACTCCACTTTTAAATTTTTTACCAATTGCAAACTCAGAAAGTAAAAGAGGAATGGACCAAATAAACAAAAACAATATCCATAGTAGAATGAAGGAGCCACCATATTGACCGGCTAGTCTCGGAAAGCGCCAGAGGTTCCCAGCACCGATGGCCATACCTAGTGCAGCAAGCACTATGCCCCATCGGTTACTAAACTGTTCTTTACTCATATATCAGGTGTTGCAAAATTGCGAATCCGTCAAATATATGGAAAGTTTGGCAGGCCACTGTGTCAAATTTTATAAAGAGACAGCCTGATGAAATTTCATTCACCAGACTGTCCTTAAAACCTGATTTATTCGTCTTTCAATGTAGTGGCCGGATTGATTAAAGCCGTACTGATTGTACGATGACTCACAGTCAATGCTGCGATTAGCAACGTGACTAGAAATGCCAATGCAAAGAATTCAAATCCTATTTCAATCCTGAATTCATAATCGTTCAACCACTGATTTAGAATATAATAAGCGACAGGAGCTGCAATCAAAAATGCAACAATCACAAGTACAAAAACTTCTTTGGTAAACTTCCCTATGATTCCAAGCACTGAGGCCCCTAGTACTTTTCTAATACCCACTTCTTTGGTTCGGTTTGCAGATATAAAGGCAATCAGCCCGTACAATCCTAAACACCCAATGATTATGGATACTGCAGAAAAAGTAGTCATTAGTGTCGCCACACTTTGTTCTTGCTCATAGTTTTCAGCCAGCTCCTCATCATAAAACTGCCAGTTCTGCACATACTCGGGGTACACCTTCTCCCATGTATCCTCAAAATGCGTGATGGCTTGCTTGACATTGACCCCATCTTTCGTTTTAAAAGCAACCTCGTAATACACTTCGGGATCTCTCAAGAGCATCACATACTGAAACCCTTCGCTCAAATCCTGAGAGTGAAAATCCTTCATCACTCCAATAACTTTTTTATCTCCTCTCCATCCGGTAGTAAGTCGTTCTCCAATTGCTCCTTCATAATTGTCTTTAAAACCCATTAGATCAGCTATTTGCTGATTGATAATAACATAATTCGAGCTATCGTCTTTTCGAAGATCTCTACCTGCAAGAAGTTCCAATCCATAGAGAGACATATAATGCTCATCTGCTGGTTTGAAGCTGGCATTATAGTCCTCTTCAATATCCAAAGGTGGGTAGTTGAAATTTGAATGAGAATTCGAGTTCCCGGTGGGTGAGCTCAACGAAAAAGTCACATTTTGAATGGAGGGATTTTCGAGCATCATAGCCTTAAACCGAGCGTTTTTTACTTCGTCGCGTTCAGGTAGATAGCTTTTTATAATTGCCTCTTTTTCAAAACCCAGATCTTTTTCTATGAAATATCTCATCTGTGCAGAAATGATAACCGTGCCAATGATCAAAAACTGGGAAATGGTGAATTGAGCAACCACTAGGGCCTTGCGAAGATTAAGTCCTCCGGAATGCTCCCTGGCAGTGATCTTACTTTTCAAAGCTTTAACCGTATTCATCCCGCTAAGCAAGATGGATGGGTAAAACCCTGAGAGAAAACTGACCAAAACCAAAAGAATAAGTAGAAAACCGATGGTTTCAAATCCGGAAAATAAATCCAATGTTAAACGCGTGCTGATAACGTCTTCCAGTTGAACAAATAAAAACTCAGCGATTGCCAGTGAACAAAATAATGCTACCAGGGTGATCAATGTTATTTCAGTAAAAAATTGAATAACCAACTGTCTCGAGTAGCCTCCTATTGCTTTTCTAATGCCTATTTCTTTAGATCTATTGGCCGCCTGAGCGGTAGCAAGGTTGATAAAGTTGATGCATGCTGTCAACACCAGAAAGATGGCGATGATACCAAGAGCTTTTATGAGTGCCGGAGATGTGGAATATACATAGTTTCCGTATTCATCATCGAAGTGAATATCAGCCAAAGGCTGAGTGACAAACCTTCTTCTTTCAGAGGCCTCTTCTTCGTAATGTTTCTCCACAAAGTCTATTAGCTTGGTGTCGAATGCTTCCTGGTTAAAATCATCTCCTACAAGAATGTATGTATTTGTATTTGAAGCCGTTGAATTCCATCGTTTCCCTTCACCAAAATAGGGGTTGCTGGCAGCCTGCCCATTATATTCCAAAAGAACAGTAAAAGGAAAGTTAGTTGCTTCAGGAGGGTCAGCGATAACTCCTACAACCTTGTAATCAATTAGATTACCAACATTGAAAGTTACGCCCATCGCTTTGGACTCCTCGCCCTCACTTAATCCAAAAAGTTTTCGGGACTGAGATGCAGAAATCACTGCGGTGTTTGGCTCGGTAAGAGCTGTCTTGCTGTCTCCAGCCAGAAATTCAATGCTGAATATTTTGAAGAAAGCATTCTCAGTATAAACAACCCCTTCTTCAAGCAGAAATTTTTTTATATCAACCCCGTCTTTTACATTGATCTGATCTCCATAATCATAATGGGTACGAACAACATTTTCAATATCCGGATAATCCTCTCTTAAAGCAGGACCAACAGGGTGAGGTGTGCCCATACCTTTTGAAACATCACCTGCCCGAATACCCTGACCAACCACTCGATAGATGTTTTCGAAATGTTCCTGATGCTTATCAAAGCTATTTTCGTAGACAATAACTTTGTAAATCACCAGAGCGCATCCAATTCCTAGCGCTAAACCCAACACATTCAGGATACCATAGATCTTATTACGTGAAAGGTTTCTAATTGCTGTTTTAAGATAATTCTTAAGCATGGGTTATTCGGTTTACACATTCATTCAGATCAAAACCATGCCAGACTATATAAGTATCTGATTTACAAAAAAATACACCTGCCTCCACATTGTAAAGTGAAGCCAGGTGTACACTATTCTCGTTCGTTTCCGAACAGTCTAATCTTCTTCTTTAGATACTTTGATCACCACTTTATATATGAAGTATATGATCAAGCCAAAGATGATTAAGCCAGGCCAGCTGGAAACATCTTCAAATATGCGCATGGCGTTCGGGTCACCTCCGGACTTCATCACACCTACGGTAAGACCTGCGATAAGGATCCCCATCAATGCCTCTCCGGTGATCAAACCTGAGGCAAGCAGCAATCCAGCATTGTTTCCTCTTTCTACGTTTTTGTTGGACTTAGTCGCTTTTGTTAACATATAAGCAAGCACACCACCAACAAAAATGGAGGAGTCCAGCTCGAATGGTAGATAAAGTCCCACAGCAACAGCCAGTACAGGCATTCTGAAATTCGAGCCTTTCGATTTAAGGTATTGATCAAACGCAATAATAGCAGCGGCAATACCCGCGCCGATATAAATAATATTCCATGGGAGTCCTCCTCCAAAGATTCCTTGTGCGACACTCATCATCAATGTGGCCTGTGGAGCCGCTAATGCTTCAGGCTGTTCAGGAGTTGGAGCACCGATACCATTTCCAATCAAAAGTATATTCAGTACGATTGGAATCGCAAGAGCACCTGCCACTACACCAACTACCTGCATGATTTGCTGCTTATATGGAGTTGCACCCAGGATATGTCCTGCTTTAAGATCTTGCATGTTATCACCAGCAATAGCTGCTGCACAACATACCACTGCTCCGATTAAGATAGCACCTGCTGCACCCGCCATTTCATTTCCTGTACCCATTAAAGTGAGGAGAAGGATAGATGCAAAAAGAATGGTTGCAATGGTAACTCCTGAAATAGGGTTGTTGGAGCTACCTACAAGACCAGCCATATAGCCAGCCACCGCAGCGAACAAAAAACCAGCTACTACCATAATGAGTGTCATCGTAGTAGTTACCGTCACATCATCAAGTGCAGATTGATAGATCAAAAATATTGGAACGATCAAAACACCTATGGCAATAATCACCCAGGACATTGGAGTATCCATTTCGGTTCTGATTTGATCCTTCATAGAAGTGCCACCTTTCTTGAAAGCTGAAATTCCTGCTTTAAATGCCGTTCCAAGTGAGCCTGCCAGACTTAAAAGCGCCCACAATCCACCTACTACCATAGCTCCAACGCCCAGATATCTCATCTTAGCACTCCATAGCGCATTTCCCATATTATCTACATTCACATCGCTCACACTACTAAAGCTACCTAAAGCAACCAGCTCTGCTGCTACTGCTTCGAATCCTTCAGAACCAATGTAGATTGGCATGGCAATCCACCAGGTAATGACCCCACCAAAGAAGACAAGAAATGCAATATTGAGTCCTACAATGTAGCCAACTGCCACAAGTGCAGGAGAAAGATTAAGGCTGAAATAACCATAAAATTTTTGACCGATCAGCGTTGCTCGTTCAAATAAGCCGCTCCACAGATTCAGTGCAGAATCTGAAAGCTTGAAAAGCCCACCAATGACTGAGCCCCAAATAAGGTACTTGACTGCCTTGCCTCCTTCTTCACCGGTCTTGAGAACTTCCGCCGTTGCAACGCCTTCAGGGAATTTTAGATTTTCTTCAACGATCAAGGCTCTTCGGAGCGGAATGGTGAACAAGATACCCAGCACACCACCACACATGGCTATAGCCATTGTTTCAAAGTAATTAAACTCTTCCCAATAACCCATAATCACAAGGGCAGGTATGGTGAAGATCACTCCTGCAGCCAATGATTCTCCAGCTGAAGCAGCTGTTTGCACAAGGTTGTTTTCGAGGATGTTTGAATTTTTAAAGACCTTCAATAGGGCCATGGAAATAACTGCTGCTGGAATAGACGCTGAAACGGTAAGTCCTGCAAACAAACCAAAATATGCGTTAGCAGCTGAAAGTACAACAGATAAGATTGCTCCTAGAAAAACTGCCTTTACGGTGATTTCCGGTAAGCTGGTGTTAGAATCAATATATGGCTTTTCCATATGTGCTTTTGGGTTAGGTTAAAATTTCGTCACCGGCAAAAATGTCTATTTGACAGCTATTAAACAAAAGTGGATTTTCTTCCCCTACCGGTAAGTTCCGAATAGTTCACACAAATAGTGAGATCGTCAAGGGTATGACATTGCTTTCCATTTGCCCTGAATTAAGAGAACTTCACGACGGCTGCCTTGTTTATTTGATACGATTTAATATAATATCCAATAAATGAACAAAATATGAAAAATCTAGAACCTTTAACACTGGAACAGGCTAACGACGAGACCAAAGAAATCTTTGAAGGCTTAGAAGCAAAAATGGGAAATGTACCAAATGTCTATGCGACGATCGGCAACTCATCCAAAGCCCTGAAAGGTGTTTTAGACTTAAATAATACACTCTCACATGGAGAATTTAACGGAAAAGAAGTAGAAACAATAGCGCTATCCGTTGCTCAGGTTAATGAATGCGACTATTGCCTGGCCGCTCATACTACTGTGGGCAAAATGCAAGGTCTTTCAGAAGATGAAACGGTAGAAATTCGAATAGGCGACATCAATGATGAAAAACTGAAAGCATTATCAGATCTGGCAAAACAGATGACCATTACCAGAGGAAATCCAGATCAGGAGTACATTAACAAATTCTTTGGTGCGGGATACAATAAAGCTGCTTTAGCTGAGCTAATTGGCTTTATAGCTGTTAATACGATAACAAATTACACAAACCACATTGCTGAGACGGACATTGACTTTCCAGTTGCTCCGGAATTGGAGACAGCATAATTTTCAGATTGGTCAGTAAAAGAAAGGCTGGAAATTCCAGTCTTTCTTTATTCATATTCCTGGTCACCACTGGAGGTGGTTCCCGTTATTTTTATACCTCCCCGATCAATCACCAGTCGTTTCTCGCCGGATCGATTACCAACTTCAAGGTCGCCAGATGTGGCAGTCAAATCAAAACTTAGTTCATCCAGATCATTCACAAAATCTATTTCGATGTTTCCCGAAGTAGCATCAAAGTAGCAGTTATCATTCACCTCAATGCCATACCCATCAATTTCTCCTGATGAGGTTCGAATTTTCAAAGCTCCAACCCCTTTCCTGACATCCACATCTCCTGATGTTGCCTGAATTTCAATTTTTCCATTGAAGCCGGAAACGGTGATGTCACCAGAACTGGCCCTCGTTTCGATATTTCCTCTGGTATTGTAAATTTCCTGATCTCCACTGGTGGACTCTATCTCAGAATCTCCGGTTAACCCATCAATATCAATATCGCCGCTGGATGTTTCAACTTCCAAATTAGCAATGATGCTTCTTAGTGTTATATCCCCGCTAGAAGCTTCTATTCGGGATTCTGAAGCTCTAAGATTAGCTACATTCACATCGCCTGACGAATTGTCAATATCCAGCTTTACTCCATCTGTAATTGTTATGTCAATTCGGGATTCGTTGATTCGATAGTTGCGCCAGCTTCTGTTAGTTTTTCTATCCACACGAATCACCAGTGTCTTGCCAACAATGTCCGTTTCGAATCGATAATCGCCTTCATCTCCATTACCAGTAATTATCCCTTTGAAGTACAACTTGTCACCTGAATTGACATACACATCGACGAATGATCCTTCGATACGGACTTCATCAACATTTTCAGCCTCCAGCTCAGCCTTAGCAAGGGTATTTTGGGCCAAACTTGAAAAACTTATCAGGAAAAGAGTAGCTATAATTGATTTCTTCATGTATTTATAATAATTAGGTTCTGATATAATGATGAAGAAATCCTGAAATGGTTGCCTAGCCGATCTTATATTTCTTCATTGCTGCCAAAAGTCTCAAACCTTCTTTCAGGTATGGGTCTTTCTTCAACTTCTCATCGATTTCGTCTTTCTCTGCTACATCAGTATTGTCTACAGCGGTAGCCAGATCATCTTCATCATTATTGGAATTGGCCCGTCTGGTCTCCAAATTCAGAGATACTGACTTCCTACTTCTATTTTCCTTCGCCTTCTCAATATCTTGAACCAATTTTTTCAGGTCGGGATCGGTGTTTAAATCTTCTCGGTAAAGTGCATTCAGGTAATCCAGCATTTCCTCCGAAATAGAATTTGTTGGATTAAATTTCGCACTGCTGATCTCATCCCACGGAAGCGCATTTTCACGACTAGCCTCTCCAAAATCTTCTTGAGAATAAATGGATGGGAACTGTACATCCGGCGCAATGCCTACGCGTTGATTGCTGCTTCCGGTAACCCGATAGAATTTAGCAAGCGTCATTTTTAGTTGCCCTAAGTTTAATTCTGGGTTTCTGATGTATCGACTTAAATCGATGATGTTTTGAACAGTTCCTTTACCGAACGTGCTTTCACCAATAATCACCCCTCTGCGATAATCCTGGATTGCTCCTGTGAAAATCTCTGACGCAGAGGCACTTCCTCTATTCACCAAAACGGCTAGCGGTCCATCATAAAACACCTCCCCACCATCTTCGTCATCCATCTTGTCCACAGACTGATCATAATTACGTACCTGAACGACGGGTCCGTCTGGTATAAAGAGTCCGCTCATTTCGATGGCTTCCTGCAAAGAACCTCCCCCATTGAAACGGAGGTCGATGAGTAACCCATCCATCCCTTGAGCTTCTAGTTCTGTGAGCAATTTTTTAACATCTCTTGTCGTGCTCCGATAGTCTTCTTTCCCATCTCGCAATTCGTCGAAGTTGAGGTAAAAACTCGGTACAGTGATCACCCCTAAATTGTAAGTGGTATTTCCTTCTGTAATCGGGATCATTTCCGATTTAGCAGCCTGTTGCTCCAGATTGATTTTCTCCCGAACAAGTCTCAGGGTATCTGGGAGTGCATTGACACCTTCGCTGGCTTTAAGAATTTGTAGCCTAACTACCGTCCCCTTTTCACCTCGTATTTTAGCAACTACATCATCCAATCGCCATCCGATCACATCTATAAACTCTCCATCGTCTCCTTGTGCTACACCGATAATTTTATCGTCTTTGTGAAGCTGTTTGCTCTTATAGGCCGGTCCACCAGGAATGATTTCAGCCACCTGGGTATAGTCCAGATTTTGCATAAGGCGTGCGCCAATTCCCTCTAACGAAAGACTCATGTCTATCTGGAAATTTTCTGCATCCGGCGGAGAAAAGTAATCCGTGTGAGGATCGTATGCATTTGTGTAGGCATTCATGTAACTCTGAAATACATCCTCGCTATTATATTGATAGATGGCCTTTTGAATGCGTTGATATCTTTTTGTGAGACTTTCAGAAATATCATCCCATTCCCTGCCTGCCAGCTTATAGCTGAGTGCCTGATTCTTGATGATCTTTCTCCATATCTCGTTGCGCTCCTGCTGGGTTTGAGGCCAGTTGGCATCCTCACGATCAAAGATATAGTGCTCCTCCTTTGAAAAATCGAATTCTGTTTGCAGCAATTCGAAAACATAGTCAATCTGGCTCAGTGAACGCTTTCGATATATATCAAATACATCATAGGCGAATTGTAAGTCACCTTCCGGAATCTGGTCATCCAGCTTATAGCGGTAAGACTCAAACCCTTCCACATCAGAAGCATAGAAAGTAGCTTTATTGGGATCGAGTGATTCCAAATAGTTATCAAAGATGACTGATGAAATGGAATCATTGAGCGGGAGCTTACGATAATGGATACGTTTTAAAAGATTGGTGATTACATATGCTTCACTTGGGTGCTCCTCTTTTGGAGCTAGTGTCTTAAGCGTATCCCCTTCAATGAAGAACTGAATGTCTTCACTGTATTCGGTAGAAACTCCGAATGAGGTGAGAAGTGCAAACCCAACTATCAACAACAACTTATTCATTTGCTTTTAATTGATTTATAATAATCAAATGGAATTCGCATGATAGAATATCTACTTTATATGAGATTTCAATCATGCTCATTTCATGTACTTAAATTTTAGACGTATTCTTTCAACGCAATATTGAAAAGATTGATTTTAAAAATAGCAGTTTTTTTGTGAGTGGTTCAAAGAGTGCGCCAAAACCAGTATTTTTAATAAAATTTAACCTAATCACTACTGCAAATGAAAGACTTGCTCAAATATGGTCTTCCTTGGATACTATTCACAGCTCTTTTTATTCTAAGTCAGAAGATATTTAGTGATCATATCAGTGACTCGCTGATGGTCATGCTTTTGGGAGTTCTTGTTATCTATTATTTCGTGTTGGACAATCCTCACTCTCCATGGAGTAAGCAAACAGTGATTGCATTTGCTCTGTGGCTGATTTCCATCGGCCTGAGAAACGAGTATTATGAAAACATTCCTAACTGGATACCTGCATTGATGGCTGCCTTACTAGCGTTTGTCTACTTCCAGCGATTTCAGGCACGAGAAGATCGGCACTGGGTGGACTACCTAAAACTGGTGGGCGTCATTGCTTTACTCCCTGCTACCTACTTTGAATCACCATTGACCGCACTATTTGCCACGCTATTGGCATTCATATATTTACTGGACCGACTAATCATCAGAAAACAAATGAACAAGACGACTCAAATCATCACATTCTGCCTTTTGGGGCTGATCAGTATCTCATTTCTAATTTATTCCTTCGTTAAAGCGGATGAAGCAGAGAAAGCAGCAATGGAAGCGGAAATGCAACGAAACGAAGTGGTAAGGCTAATGAAAAAATCTGAGGCACTTCAAAAGGAAGCAGAAGCTGCGGCAGCAGCAGCGCGAGAGCAAGCCGCACTCGCTGCACAGGCACTTGCTGATTGCGAAGGGTCAAAATAAAATCAAAATGAAAAAGAACATACTCATTATCATTCTATCAATGACAACCCTATTCCTAATAGCTCACGCTTACATCAAATCAGATGAAGCAGAAAGATTTGCTAATGAAGCATACGAGCTCCAGGCTCAGGTAAATGAGTTGCAAACACTTGCTGATGAACTCAAACAACAAGCATTGAATGCCGCAGCTGAAGCACGAATGGTACAAGCGGAAGCAGAAAGAGCACTAAGGGATTGTCAATCAAAATAACTTATTCATGAAAAAGAACATCATTATTATTATTCTGGCATTCACTACACTTTTCTTTTTTGTCTTTGCTTTTATCAAAGCGGATGAAGCAGAGAAGGCGGCCACTGAAGCTCAAACGCAGAGAGAAATAGCTAAAAATGCTCAGGCGGAAGCTGAGAGGCAAGCTCAGCTCGCACTTGACAATGCAGCAGAGGCAAAAAGAGCAATTCAAGAAGCCGAGCAAGCTTTAGCAAATTGCAAATCATCTAAATGATACATTAATGAAAAAGAACGTTGTAATCGTTTTTCTGGCTTTCACTACCCTATTCTTTTTTGCCTATGCATTCATCAAAGCGGATGAAGCAGAGAAAGCAGCAATGGAAGTTGAGTTGGCGCGGCAAGAAGCATTGGCGGAAAAGGAAAGAGCTGATGTGCAAGCAGAGCTTGCGAGAATGAGAGCTGCTGAAGCCACTATGGCACAGGCAGAAGCGCAAGAGCGATGGAAATGTATTTGAAGTGCAAAGACGGCAAATAGCCCCTCCCCCTTTCGGGTGATTTTTGTTTTTCATTTTTTCTGGGATGTTTTTCCAACTTTATTTGACACAAACAACAATTTCTTATGAAAAAGCGAGTGACAGGAATTGGAGGCATCTTCTTCAAGACCAATGATCCGGAGAAAATGAAAAAGTGGTATAGCGACCATCTGGGTATCGAATCTGATCAATATGGAGGTCTGTTCAAGTGGCGTGATTACGAGGATAAGGAAAAGGAATGTACCACAGCCTGGGGGCCATTTTCAAAGGATACCGAATATTTCAACCCTAGCGACAAAGAGTACATGTTCAATTACCGGGTGGAAAACCTGGTGGAACTATTGGAAGCACTAAAGAAAGAAGGGGTGCAGGTAGTTGGTGAAATAGAAGAATACGAATACGGCAAGTTTGGGTGGATTATGGATCCGGAAGGTCGCAAAATTGAACTTTGGGAACCTGTAGATAAGCCGTTTCTTTAACCATCAAATGTGAAGCATCCGATCCTTTACCAGCTTCTTGTCAAGGTATTGAATGGTGAAAATAAGTACTCCGGCAAGAACCCCTATAGGAACAATCTGTTCCAGTATGCTGGTCACACCTCCGAAACGCTCCAGTACGGTTGGCATAAAGTAAGATATGGTTGCATACCCAAAACCAAATATCACCAGTGTTCCCAATGCCATCCACAGATAAAGTCTTCGCTGGCTAGCCTTCTCCTTCCTTTTGATCGCCTGCACTACCCTGTCCTTGAAATCCTTCCTTAACTGAAACGATGGCTCTGCCTTCAGTGCCTCATCAATCAAATCTTCTATTTGTTTCTTCATAGCAATGCTACCTCCTTACTTGCTTGTTCTTCTATTATTTTCTTAAGTTTCTGTCTGGCTCGATGAATATAATTTTTCACCGTTCCTTCCGGCATTCCTGTCACTTCCACTATCTCCGGATAGCTAAATCCATCTAGGTAAAAGAGTGTCAGTACCGATTTGTAATTAACCGGTAATTGATCAACCAATTTTAGAATGAATCGTTTCATATCCTGCTCTTCGGTTATCTCAGAAACGGCTCCTATTTTAAACTGCACTTCATCCAAACCTACCTGATCCATTTTCTTCTTCTTTGCAAAATTAACTGCCATGCGGTAGGCAATGGTCGCTACCCAGGTAGATAGTTTAGAATCAAAATGGAATGTACTCAGCTTGTCTATCACTTTTACAAAAACATCCTGGCACAACTCTTCCCGATCCATATCATCTGACACTACCCTGGCTACCATATGCACAACCAGTCGCTCATACTTGCCAATGAGCAACCGAATAGCGGAATCGCTTCCACTCAATACCTGACGTACCAGTTCTTTTTCTTGCATGGATACCTATATGTCAGTGAGAGTGACAAGAATGTTGCATTCAGAAAAAATATTTTTTTTAAAGTGCAACATTTCTCCGGCGCTCCCCTGTCCAACGGGAGAAGATGTTCAAACTATAAATTACATACATTATGGAAAATTTAATACCAATTATTGCAATCATCTCCGTTTTCGGATCGGTGATTCTCTTTGTAACAACACTTACAAATTATTCGCTAAAAAAGAAACTCATTGATAAAGACATGGTAAACTCTGAAAGCGCAAACCTTTTCACAAAAAAGGACAACCGACACAGTGCTTTAAAATGGGGAATCATTGTCCTATGCGGAGGGCTTGGTTTAATAATCATTGACTCAATGGGTCTGGATGGTGATGAAGCTATGACATACGGAATTGAAGCAGTAAGCATCGCAATTGGATTCCTTATTTATTATGCGATAATGAAGAAAGAAATCGACGAATAATAATGCAAGGACTAATGGCGCAACTCTAAGGTCAATAAACTCAATTTCAATAAGTTGCGCCATTTTTTATTCGTCGAAGAATATTGGCTATTCGTCCACAAACCGTCATTTTTTACAGACCCTTTAAACCTTTAGGTTCGATGCTGTGTCCAAAAGGTCATGAAGTGGAAAATCCTAATCAAACTACTTTACCTGATCATCCTATTCGCTGTAGCCGCTTACAAGTGGGACAAGGAATCTCAGCTTATTGATTCCGATCCACAGATAGATACCCAAACGATTCAGCAGGCTTACCACGAAGCGTGATCATGCGTTTTCATTCCATGAGGTAGAAGTTATATTTGCGGAACAAAATTCTGTTAATAACCTTCAAACCCTTACACAATGAAATTCAGACCTGGTGTTCTTACCGGACAGGAAGTCACAGACCTTCTCAACTATGCTAATGAAAATGATTTTGCCCTCCCCGCGGTAAACGTTACCAGTTCAAGCACCGTCAATGCGGTATTGGAAGCTGCTCGGGATATCAATTCACCTGTGATGATTCAGTTTTCTAATGGTGGAGCTGCATTTATGGCAGGAAAAGGATTGTCAAATGATGGTCAGGCTTCTGCAATCGCCGGTGGTGTTGCTGGCGCTCACCATGTACATCAAATGGCTGAGGCATATGGAGTTACGGTTATCCTGCACACGGATCATGCAGCCCGAAAACTACTTCCATGGATTGATGGACTACTGGATGCCGGAGAAAAACATTTCGAGCAAACAGGTAAGCCGCTTTACTCTTCACATATGTTAGACCTTTCTGAGGAGCCTATCGAAGAGAATATTGGAACCTGTGTGGAATACTTCAAGCGCATGGATAAAATGGGCATGACATTGGAGATAGAACTAGGTGTTACAGGCGGAGAAGAAGATGGAGTGGATAACACAGAAGTGGATAACTCGATGCTCTATACCCAGCCGGAAGAAGTTGCTTACGCTTACGAGAAATTGAAAGAAGTCAGTGATAACTTCACCATAGCAGCAGCATTTGGAAACGTGCATGGTGTATACAAACCAGGAAACGTGAAGCTCACTCCTATTATCCTTAAGAACTCTCAGGATCACATTCAAGAAAAACACAATACCGGTCACAACCCGGTCAACTTTGTTTTTCACGGTGGATCAGGTTCTTCACGTGAAGAAATCAGAGAAGCAATTTCTTACGGTGCAATTAAAATGAACATCGATACTGATCTGCAGTGGGCATACTGGGATGGCGTAAGAGGATACTACCAGGCAAACGAAGGTTACCTGCAAGGACAGATAGGTAATCCGGAAGGTGATGATAAACCAAACAAGAAAAAATACGACCCTCGTGTTTGGGTCAGAGAAGCAGAAAAATCTTTTGTGGAGCGATTAAAAATTGCCTTTGAAGACTTGAACTGCGTAGGTAAAAACGCCTAAGATTTAATTGAGCCCTGGACTTAGTCCAGGGTCTTTTTTTGTATTACATAATCTAAAGAATCAAGAACAAGATTATTCCTCATCCTGTTTAAGGACCAAATCAAAGAATTAAAATGAAAAATATATCAGTAATCGGAAGCGGCACCATGGGTAATGGTATCGCTCATGTGTTTGCTCAAAATGGATTCAATGTTGCTTTAATAGATATCAATGAAGCGGCACTTGAAAAAGCGATAGCCACCATCGCAAAAAACCTGGATCGTATGGTCCAAAAGGAAAAGATTTCGGAAGCAGACAAGGAAGCAGCATTGAAAAACATCACAACCTTCACTACTACGGAAGAAGGTGTGAAAAATGCTGACCTGGTTGTAGAAGCAGCGACTGAAAACTTCGACATCAAAAAGAAGATTTTTGAAACCATGGATGCTCATGCACCTGAAGGTGCAATCCTGGCAACCAATACCTCATCCATTTCTATCACTAAAATCGCGGCAGCTACCAAGCGACCTGATAAAGTGATCGGTATGCACTTCATGAACCCGGTTCCGGTCATGAAGCTAATTGAGGTAATCCGTGGATATGCTACTTCAAATGAGACTACCAGTACGATCATGGAAATGAGTAAGAATCTGAAGAAGGTTCCTGTAGAGGTAAACGATTACCCTGGATTCGTAGCTAATCGAATCCTTATGCCCATGATCAATGAAGCAATCATCACCCTACACGAAGGAGTTGCCGGCGTAGAAGAAATCGACACGGTAATGAAACTTGGAATGGCGCACCCGATGGGTCCATTGCAATTGGCAGATTTCATTGGACTGGATGTTTGCCTTTCTATCATGAACGTACTTTATGAAGGATTTGGCAATCCGAAATATGCACCTTGTCCCCTACTGGTAAATATGGTGACTGCCGGATACCTGGGTGCAAAAACCGGAGAAGGCTTTTACAAATACACGCCAGGATCGAAAGATCTGGTGGTGAGCGAAATGTTCAAATAAGAAAAAAGGCCCCTTGAACTGATTCAAGGGGCTACTACTAGGTAACTACTATAGACAGTAGTAAAGAAAATCGGGTCATTCAATCAGCATTTTTTTCGTCGCGATCACCTCTCCATTGGCGATCAATGCATACGTAAAGATTCCTGTACCCAATTCGCTCTTTGTGAGTTCGATCTGATTGCTTCTCATTAAGTTGCTTACCTCTTTCACCTTTTTCCCTTGAAGATCAAATACTACCAGTCGAGCATTTCCGGTAAAATCATTTGGTAAACTGTAGCGAATCGAAGTAGTCGAACTTGAAGGATTCGGGTAGTTTTGCTCTAGTCCAAAATCTTCAGAATTTAATCCTAAGTCCAGTTTATCAGATGTAAGCTGATCGAAGTTGTCATTTGAAGCAGATAGTTGATTTTCAAGACGTTCAACCTCCTTAGTCAATTCCTTGACCGCTTCGACCAACACCGGAATAAGCGCCGTATAATTCACTGAAAGCATGCCTTCCCCATCCTCTCTTACAGCATCGGGCATGATTTTTCTCAAGTCCTGTGCAATGAAGCCCACCTGCTGGCCACCTGGCATTTTTGTTGAAGCCTTTTCGT
Source organism: Ekhidna sp. ABH4_415 (assembly GCF_056161305.1). Taxonomy (NCBI): domain Bacteria; kingdom Pseudomonadati; phylum Bacteroidota; class Cytophagia; order Cytophagales; family Reichenbachiellaceae; genus Ekhidna; species Ekhidna sp. ABH4_415. Next base: position 25,411 of record NZ_JBSWYW010000008.1, on the reverse strand, counting down.
CACTTCCTCCCATTTTCACGTCCTGCTTATATTCATATGATTTCCCTTCAATTTGATTCACTAATTGAAGCGGTGATTCAATGGTTTGGATGTTTTTCTTATACCGCTTATCTGAAGGAAGGTATGTTCCGGTTGTGTACACATCTCCATTGACAAAGAGCGTATAAGCAGCTTGTTGTGCAGGGGTAGTAATGGCCGCTATAGCCACATGGTCTTCGAGAAAGTCTCCATAAATCAATGATTTACGAGAACTTGTTGAGATATGTAGTTTATTGTCATCCCTTTCATAGTGTCCCGCGCCACTACCAATGAAGATACCATTATGAGAAGTAGCATAGGCTCCAGCTCTCCTTCCCAGATAGGTATTGTTGATTCCATTTCTATTGTTTTCTCCCGCTCCTTCTCCGATAAATGTATTACTGCTTCCGTCTTCATTATGCTCACCTGCCTGGGCACCAAGAAAAGTGTTGCTATGGCCTTTGGACTTATCCAGTCCTGCATTCGCACCAATCATTGTATTCCAGCTTTCTTTGCTGTTGTGTCCGGCGGCATCACCCATGAAGGTGTTGCCAACTCCCTGGACATTATTCAATCCTGCAGAATTACCGACAAAAGTATTTTTAGCACCTGTTGAATTATTTTCTCCGGATGAGGAGCCAATGAATGTATTTGAATTGCCAGATGCATTTAACCTACCCGCACGGTTACCAACGAAAGTGTTAAAATCGGATTCATTTGTGTAACCTGCTTCAAATCCAATAAATGTCGAGCCGGAGGCAGTGTTGTTTTCACCAGCTGAAGCACCAATGATCACATTTTGATTCTTGTCAGTATGTAGTCCTGCCCGCTTTCCAATAAATACATTATCGTTTCCAATGGTATTTTTCTGTCCCGACTCTGATCCTATAAAAGTATTGTTGATTCCAGTGGTATTGAGGTTTCCGCTAACATGTCCGATAAACGTGTTGTCATTGCCCTCTGAGGTTACACCAGTGAGATACCCCATAAATACTGAATTGGACGAGCTGGAATGAAATCCAGCATTAAACCCAACGATGACGTTTGCTTCACCGACTTGATTGCTAATACCACTGTTTGTACCCAGATACACATTGTAATCCCCAGTTGTATTAGATTCTCCGCTTCCACTACCCACAAAAAGGTTGGATTTTCCTGTAGTGTTATTGTACCCAGCCATATGCCCCAGGAAAGTATTGGACTCTCCAGAGGTATTGTAATAGCCTGAAGAAAATCCAAGGAAAGTGTTTTGATTACTTAGACTGTCTAGATTAAAGCCAGATTCCCATCCAATAGCAGTGTTCTTATCGCCACTATCGTTATTGCCCGCATTGTTAGGATAACTTACGTTTTGTCCATGGAGCGAAATCCAAATTATAAAGCCAAACAAAGTGAATAAATTTTTCATGTGATTAGAATTTAATTTTCACATGAAGCTAGGCATTGACAAAATCGAATCAATCCGAAGTTAGTATTTGGGTTAATTCACTGTGTAATTCACATGAATTATAAAGTAATCGGCATACTTGGATACTCAAATACCGATCATGTAATCATATTAGGATAATTTCGCATGATATTGGAACTTAACCAGCCTAAAACTCACTCAAATGAAAAACATCCGATCACTAGTAATGCTCGCAGGACTGGTCCTGCTTGGAGCATGTAACAATCAAAAATCTGAAGAAAAAACTATGAGACCTGATGCGCCTGTTGCAGCGAAGGCTGATACCATTTTAAAAGAGCACGGACAAACAAGGGTAGACCCCTACTTCTGGATGCGGCTGACCGACGATCAAAAGCGTGCGGAAAATCCGGATGAGCACACCAAGCAAGTGCTTGACTACCTTAATGCTGAAAACGACTACACTAAAATAGTGATGTCGCACACGGAAGACCTTCAGCAAAAGCTGTATGATGAGATCGTTGGAAGAATTAAGCAAACAGATGAATCTGTCCCATATTTATCCAATGGATATTGGTACTATACCCGATATGAAGAAGGTGGTGAGTACCCGATCTATTGCAGAAAGAACGGAAGCTTAGAAGCGGAAGAAGAAATTCTTTTGAATGTAAATGAAATGGCAGAGGGCTATGGCTACTATGCTGCCGGTGGATTGAATGTAAGCCCGGATAACAAAATCCTCGCGTTTGCTGAAGACACACTGAGTAGAAGAATCTACACCATCCGATTTAAGAACCTGGAAACAGGGGAATACCTGGATGATCGTATTGAAAACACTACCGGTGGTGGTGCGTGGGCAAACGACAACAAAACATTTTTCTACACTGCCAAGAATAAGGTATCTCTCCTATCTGAAAAGATTTACAGACACGAACTGGGAACACAACCGGAAATGGATGTGATGGTGTATCATGAGAAAGATCCATCTTTCTACATTGGTGTGTACAAATCAAAATCAGATGATTATGTGATCATCTGGAACAGTAGCACGTTGGTGAGCGATTACCATGTGCTTGACGCAAATAACCCAAGAGGAGATTTTCAGCAGTTCATCCCGAGAGATGAAAATGCACATGAATACAGCATTTCGCATTTCAAAGACAAGTGGTACATCGTGACCAATCGAGATGCAACCAACTTTAAGTTAATGGAAACACCGGTAGACAACATGGATGAATCCAATTGGCAAGAAGTCATTCCTCACCGTGACAATGTACTTCTGGAAGGGGTTGAACTATTCAACGAGTACATGGTTGTAGATGAGCGTGAAAATGGGTTGACCAATCTGAGAATAATCAACCAAGAATCAGGGGATGAACATTACCTTGACTTTGGTGAGCCTGCCTACAATGCATACATCTCTACCAATGCAGAGTTTGATACCAAAATCTTGAGATTTGGATATACCTCCATGACCACACCAAACTCCACGTACGATTACAACATGGAGACAAAGGAAAAAACGCTGATGAAACGTCAGGAAGTGGTTGGGGGACATAACCCGGAAGATTATGTAACCGAACGAATCTGGGCTACCGTCAGAGATGGTGAAAAAGTGCCCATTTCCATTGTCTACAAAAAAGGATTTGAGAAAGATGGAAACGGCCCGCTTCTTCAATACGGCTATGGCTCCTATGGCGCAACCATCGATGCAAGCTTTAGCTCAGTAAGATTAAGTCTTTTGGACCGGGGATTTGCCTTTGCGATCGCACATATTCGTGGTGGCCAGTTAATGGGCCGGCAATGGTATGAAGACGGGAAAATGTTCAAGAAAATGAACACATTTAATGACTTTATTGATTGTTCCAAGTACCTGATCGAGCAGAACTACACTTCACCAGAGCATCTATATGCGCAAGGGGGAAGTGCCGGAGGGTTGCTAATGGGTGCTGTGGTAAACCTGGCTCCAGAGCTTTATAATGGCATCCTAGCTGCGGTACCTTTTGTAGATGTGGTTTCTACCATGTGGGATGAATCGATTCCGCTGACCACTAATGAATTTGACGAGTGGGGCAACCCAAAAGAGCTAGAATCATACGAGTACATGATGTCATATTCGCCATACGACAATGTCTCTGCTCAGGACTATCCAAACATGCTGGTTACAACAGGGCTTTTTGACTCTCAGGTTCAGTATTGGGAGCCGGCTAAGTGGGTAGCAAAACTTCGGGATATGAAAACAGATGACAACACCCTGATATTGGATACCGATATGGAAGCCGGGCATGGTGGTGCATCAGGAAGATTTAAGCGTTATAAAACAACCGCGCTGCAATATGCTTTCCTTCTCGACCTGGAAGGAATTGAAGAGTAAATAAATAATTTCATTTTTATTTATCAAATGATAACCTTTTGATGTTTATTTACGTATAACGACAAATCTATCACCACTCTCATAATACGATTAGGTTAAACTATTTTAAGAGCTGATAGATCTAGCCCCGAAGCAATTCGGGGCTTTTTTGTACCTTTTAATGGATGAAAATCCAACAACTGACACTTTACACCTCCAGACTCAGGGCTGTAGATTCCTTCTATACAGAGCTACTTGAAGTGGAGCCCCTCGAAAAAAACAGGGATTCTGTAAGCTTAAAGATTGGAAGTACCATTCTTCGTTTTATACATACCGAAGAGTCGAGTTACTATCATTTTGCAATTAACATTCCCTCTCATCAAATTAAGGATGCTCTGACCTGGATTAAGAGTAAAACAACCATTCTCCCCTTTCATGGAAATGAAATTGTAGACTTCAAAAACTGGAATGCTGAAGCACTCTACTTCTATGACCCTGCCGGAAATATTGTGGAGTTCATCGCTCGAAAGAATCTCAACATACCATCAACACGAAACTTTGATGCTTCATCCTTCCAACACATCAGTGAAATCGGGCTACCCGTTTCTGACGTGAGAGTGATCTATGAGCATTTGAATAAAAGTTGCGGATTAACCAAATTTAGTGGCGACCAAGAGCGGTTTTCCGCGATTGGGTGGGAAACAGGGCTATTCATTACGATCGATTATAATCAAAAGGATTGGATTCCAAATAATGACAAGGCCTACCCCTACTCTTTTTCATGTCAAATCGTGAATGATAAAAAGAGATACGATATAATTTATAACAATGAACTACTAACGATAAAACAATGGTAGAGGCAGGCTTTTACATTCTGACTATCATAATGGTATTCACTCCATTGATCATCCTTCAGAAAAGTGATGATCCACCGAAAAGAAAAAGAGCTTATTCAGTCATTATTATTATGTGGTTCATTTATATAACCATACTATCCAACAGGGGCTGGCTGGATGATTTTGGTTTTCCTCCCAGGGTGCCTTTACTCATTGTGATACCGGCTATTCTATTTATTATTTCCTACACTTCTAAAAAATGGGTAAAGGATTCCATCTTGAAAGTAAAGGATCACCAAATCATCTATATTCAATCGTTTCGAATAGCAGTGGAATTGCTTATTTATGGAGGTTTCTTGAATGAGGTGTTCCCAAAGAAAGCCACTTTTGAAGGACTTAATTACGATATTCTGGTTGGTGCATCTGCGTTAATTATCGGAGCATTAGTTCAGAAAGGCATTCTTAAATCTAAGGGAATACTCATCTGGAATATCCTATCACTTGCCATTTTAAGCTTAACAGTTTTCAGCTTTATTTCCTCTTACTATTTCTCAGATATAATGAGCGAAAATTTTCAGTTTGTCAGGCTGCCATACATATTTCTGGCATCTATTTTGCTGCCTATGGCAGTGTTCTATCATGTGATATCCATTCGCCAACAGCTGATGAAATCACCTCTCTCATAATACGATTAGGTTAAGCATTTTAAGAGAACGATAGAATAAGCCCTGAAGAGATTCAGGGCTTTTTTATTACCAGTCATAAGCCTTTAATCATTCCTCCCTATCAAAAGCAAAATGAGACGTTTAGCATGATTTTATACCTCTCGAGCATTCTATTTTTTCTAATTCCATTTAGGTAATTAAATTGCTTTGAAACCTAACCTTAACTTAAATGAAATTAGACATCAAGTATCAGGAGCGATACTCTCGAGGAGAGTTGCTTTTGAGAACCCTTTTCGGAGCAATTTACATTGCATTACCACACCTGTTTCTTTTGATTTTCGTCTCATTGTGGGGTGCAGTTCTATCATTTATCTCATGGTGGATTGTGCTATTTACAGGAAAGTATCCCCAAAGCTTTTTCGAGTTTCAAGAGGGCCTGTATCGCTGGAATCTGAGATTAAATGCCCGATTGTATAACTTATGTGATGGCTACCCTCCTTTCGGAATCAATGCAAAGGATGATTATGTCACCCTGGAAATTCCATACCCGGAAAGACTAAGCCGAGGTGTTTTGCTTCTTAGAACTTTCTTTGGTTTCATTTATGTGATTCTTCCACATATGTTTCTATTGTTCTTCCGGTCAATTGCATCTATGGTGCTCCAATTTATTGCCTGGTGGGTGGTGCTTTTCACAGCCAACTATCCTCAAAGCTGGCATGAATTTAATGTAGGCACACTGCGATGGGCTACCAGAGTAAACGTTTATATGTCTTTTATGACAGATGATTACCCTCCATTTTCAGGAAAACCATGAGTAACGAAGTGTATCACGAAATACCGCAACCAGACGAACTAAGTGAAAGAGAACGAGATGATGCCATGGGGTCTTACCTCATGATGTTTGCATCGGTGGCCATAGGACTTCCCTTGCCCATCATCAATCTCATCGCTGCTATCGTGTATTACTTTACAAACAGGTCGAAGGGCCTGTTTGTACATTTTCATTCTTTACAATCCCTTATTAGTCAGCTTCCCACTACCATCATCAATGCCATAGGTGTTTTTTGGGCCATTCGAATCTACTTTTTCGATTGGGTGCTTACCGACACATTCAAAGGATACGTGATCATGGCGATCATCTTTAACCTCGCCTATTTCGTATTCAGCATAGTAGGTGCGGTAAAAGCCAAAAAGGGACGGATGTATTATTTCCTCTTCTTTGGTAGACTTTCATATGAGATGGTCTTTAAAAAGAAGAATGTAGAAGAAAGTAAAATTCAAAATTTACCTCCTCAATGAAAGTTTGGCGAGAGCTGCTGATCCTTGTGTTGATTTTTGGTTTGATCTGGCTGGCATTTACCTGGCGGCCACTGAGTCTTCCGGATTCTGACTTCCGCCTTAGCAAGGAAAGGGAGAAAGATTTGGCTGAACTTATCATGGAAGACCTGGAAGATGAGTTCGAATTTTATCCGGACAGTACGGTAGAAAATGTATTATCCCCTATTACCACCCGGTTGCTGGATTCGTTGCAATCCAAAAAATATGAATACAAATTTCACCTCATTGACAACAACAGTGAAGTGAATGCATTCGCCACAATAGACGGTCACATCTATGTGTTTTCCGGCCTCCTAACCTTTGCTGACAACCCGGAGCAGGTAGCGGGTATCATTGCGCATGAGATTGGCCACCATGAAAATGGAGATCTGGTTGACAGACTTATGAAAGAGTTGGGATTGAGTGTGTTAGTAGCAGTGCTTAGCGGAGGAGATGCCGTGATGATCTCAGAAATCTCCAAGATTTTGATTTCTACTGGCTTTGATAGAAAGCAGGAAAGAGAAGCAGATGAATTTGCCTATGACCTGATGACGAAAGTACAGATTAACCCCGCACGCCTTGCTCACTTCTTCACAAAACTCAAAGCAGAAGAAAAAACCTATCCGGATGATCTGGAGATCATTGCTACCCATCCCAATTCGAAAAACCGAATAGAAGGAGCTCTTTCCTACCCATTGCCCGAAGGTTTTGAAGAGAAACTATTCGATATTGAATGGGAGGAGCTTTTAGAGAAAGAGATTTAGGACTACTTAAAAATACACTCAGCATTTGATTTAGTGATCTCAACTACACCGGTTGGGATCTCCAGATCACTGAATGAGTTCTTCATAGCCTTGATCCGAATAAAAACAAGTCCTCTATTAGCAATGTCTTTCATCGTTTCCTCAGTCATCTGAAAGGTGATATGATATTCAGTTATTTTGCTGCCAAAATCATCAATAATTACGGGCTTAGCTTCTTTTAAGGAATTCATACGCACCACTGCTCCACTGCCTGTTCGCATGACGAGCTCACTACCTTGAGGAATCACATCACTGAGTTCACCGTAATCACCCACCTCGACTTCAAATTTGTAATCGTCTCCATTTCTAATGTAGCTGATGTAATAAAACGGAGTAGGTCCGGTCAGACGGGTTTTGACTGTTCGGATGATGTCATCTGTTAATGGATCCTTATCGTTGACGACATACTTACAGATTTGTGCTTGTCCATAATAGGACACGATCAATAGGGAAATTACAGCTAAGGTTTTGAATCTCATGCATGAATGTTTTAATCACTATTAAAACTACAACAATTCAATGGGTGGGATCAAGTATCAGAAACAAAAAAACTCTGGCACACATATATCAAACCTCTTATAAAGAAAGATTATGAATCAGTCAGCACATTCGATGATCCCCATAGTGGGCGTGATCTAGCGCGCCAAACAAATCCATTTAAGTTAAAATTCTCAGGTTTGTATATTGCTATACCAGAGTTGATGTAAAGGTACAATTTACTGGTTGCCAGCAAAAGATTGAGAGAAAAAAACCATAGGTTAAAACATCCCCCTCCAACCTCACATTCCATCGCACCCCCCTTTGCTAAGGGGGATATATCCACCAGAATGTTCACCAACAGGTCGTTGGTTCTCATCCGTGTAAAGACATAAAAAAACCCACTCGTTTGAGTGGGTTTGTGGAGCTCTCAGCCTGCCTGCCGCAGGCAGGTCGGATTATTCGTACGCACAACCATGCCGCACATCCCCTCATGAATTCAATCTCATGCTTCGCATTTATCTCATACCCGTAAGCCATGCCGCACTTCCTCTCGTGAACCGCAAAGCGGTTTCGAACCGGAATGTTCTATTGCACAGGTCGTTGGTTCGAACTCACAACTCCTTAAAACAAAAAACCCCGACCTAATGGTCGGGGTTTGTGTTTTAGAGCCCCCAGTCGGATTCGAACCAACGACCTACTGATTACAAGACAGGTTAAAATGACTAAAATCAGCCTCTATAAGCCATTAATCGGATTTAATCATGAAAAAATTGGAAAAAACTGTACCCTGAAACTATACCACGCTTCGGGTTTTCCAACTTAAACTTCACTTGCAATCAGAAAGCTACGTCCTTCATCGACCCTTCTTTATTGAGTGCGATTCTAGTCACTATTTTTTATTCACTTTCTTATAAGCCATTGCTGGATTTCCTTGTTAGAATCAGAGGAATTAATCGAATGTTTTTTGATCACCTTATTAGTATTCCTGTCCTTAATCTTAATTTCAATTCTTGCTGTTTCTGTACCTTGAAGAAATTGATTGAAACTAGCTTTTACTATAAGCAATCGCGGTTTATTTGTTAACTTGAGACCATACTCATTACTTCTTCCTGATTGATTGCTTCCTCTTTCATTTAAGATGAATTTATTGCCATCCTTGAGTCTGATCGTGTAATCTATGCTGTAGATAGTGCTTTCAAAGCTTATGACACATTCCCCATTTTCTAACTCAATGATTCCGGGATAACTATCATTGAATGGAGTTGTAATCGGGGGGTTGATTTCACTCTGTGCATTACCACCTGATTTTTCGAATCGTGGATCACTTTCAGCCCATACAATTAAACCAATTCCTATGATAAAGAGGACTATGGAAACCGGTCCTTCAATTCCGATATCTTTTACTGATAAAGAAAGAGATCCATCCCCCTTCCCGAACATAAAGAGAACAATTCCAACAATGCAAAGAATGATCCCTATGGTCCAAACAACCTCGTAAGATGACATGAGTTAAATGCTTTTACTCAATTTACAGTTTTCAGCAATTTTTTACATTCCAATTAAGAATTACTTTTTATCAATAACCATGTACAGTATCAACCTATCCGCATTAAATACTCGAGTTAAGGAAATCACTGATTTACACCCTTCCTACTTCACGCCAAAGGACAAACTGACAAAACCACACATATTGGTCAGTCAGACCAAGAAGGCTCTATCAAAAGCGGATAAGAGTTACGGAAGATATTCCGGCATTCTTTACAATCGACAAGAAAAGTATTTAAGTATTCAGGTTACCAAACCTCTACTTACCAAAGCGCTAAATGTTTTTAACGCCTTCACCAACCTTGCCGAAAAAAGAGGTCATCAAATAGTTCTAAGTGATTCCAACACCATTATTGAAATTGGCGATATAGTTTTTAAAATCCGATTGAGGGAGCAATACACACGAGAAAAGGTTTCCAATAAACCTTATGACACACATAATTATCATCCCTCAGGAATATTGTGCTTTTCCTTAGATGAGCTATTCAAGAAAGAGTGGACAGATAAAAGTAAGAGTTTAGAAGAACAGTTTCCGCGGATAATGGCATATCTGGAATTAAGGGCACAAAGTGAAACTGAATGGAAAAAAGAAATTTCAGAAAGACGTAAGATTGAGGAAGAACAACGACTAATTAAAGAGGCTAAAGAACACGAAGTAAGGATTGAAAAAGAGAGATTTGATACCTTAATTAATGAAACCTCCCAGTGGCACCAAGCAGAATTGATTAGAGCTTATGTTAAAGATTCTGGAGTACAAAAATCAAGAGATGAAGCATGGGTTAAGTGGGCGCTAGAAAAAGCAGATTACATTGATCCAACTATTAATAACTGACCCAATATCTCTCCTATCAATATCCGCTCAGTATAAGGTAAATTTAAAAAATGACGAAATCCCTAGCGTATCATACACCTGATCCAAGGTGGCAAAGTTTTGGATGTGAAGATTTCGATAGCTATGCTTCAAAATATATTATCCAAGCTAAATTCCACTCAAAGGTAGATGAAGAGGTTGTCGAAGATTTTAAGACTGTTGAGTACTTGCTTGCACATGCTTACTACTACTATCCTTTAATTGATGAAGCTCTCAACAAAATGCTGAGGATTCTGGAAATGGCGATTAAGAAAAGAGCAGAGAGTTACGGGATAGAATTGAAAAAAAGAACCGGTGACAGGCCACTACAAAAAATCGTTAATGAGTTAGACGGACTTGAACCAGACAAAAACCTAAAGAGAAATTACAATCTGGCAATTAAGCTTAGAAACACTCTAATGCATCCAAAACAATCCCAATTATTTGGGACTACAGGTTTTGCTGCCATGTATCAGCTCGTAAACGTTTTGAATGAAATGTTTCTAGATAATAACTACTTCATTGAAAGAAGAAAGGTTTTAAATAGCACTAGCAAAAAGCTTAAAAAGTTTAAAACGGCCAGAATACTGAAAAAGGAAAAAGAAAACCAATACTCTATGCACCACGGTATTCATCCATTATCTGTCGATCTAATTAATGGAGAATGGATCCACTTTTGGGCACTACACTCTCACTCGAAAAACCTTCCAAAAATGATTTCCCAAAACCCTTTACCAAAGCCTAACATAATGCCAGTAAAAAATTTCCGTTTTGGAAAAAATGAATTGATAATTCAAACATTAGATGATGAAGAGATACACTTCAAATTAAGCATTGACAAAGCTCAAGATGTCATGTTCGAATTATTTGAAAAGGAAATAGAAAAAATTGATGAATTAGAATTCAAAAGACATCTGCACGCAACAGAGGTTTTCCTATCTCATAAGCTTATTAAAACGAGATACGAATATTGCTGGTCTTAGCTTTTTAAAACTCTATCTTGTTTAAAATACCTCTTCCAATATCCACCCTCAATTTTTTCTCTCTATCAATGAGATCCACAAACAGCCTACCACATCTGAGATCTGAAGCAGATTGGTTTTGCTGAATAGAAAAATAATCACCTTCTTCTTTTCTGATAGATTCATCGTCCAAAGTGGCTGGATAGACCAGGTAGTTTTCTTTCGAATCAAAGTATTGTGCATAAGTAAACAACTGCCTTACATCCTCCACGGATGTTTTTGACTCATACTTCCATTTGGTGTCTAGCACCCATCGTTTGTTGAGAGAGAGGTCCTCTACCACAAGGTCAGGACGTAGGGTTATTTTGCTACCCAGGGAAGGTTTCCAAAAATTCCTACTTTGTTGAAACAGCACACGCATAGATTTATTGGATCTGCACGCTCTTTTTAGACACCAGTAGATATAGACTTCCCACAAGTCATTCATATCAAACATGATTGCAAGTAAATCATCTTTCCCGGTTGACAAATCCGGATGAAAGTTCAGTAGAATTATACGAGCCAGTGTAATAGCCCTCTTGTATCCATCCGTTTTACGATCATAATCGAGATCAAATAATCGCTCGTTAATGGTCTTTTGGTCACATTCCGGGAAATACAATAGTAGACTTTGAGCCCTCAGCTTTAAGTCTGTGCTTCCAATGGCATCAACAACCTCAAGGGTAGCCCTTAAAATGAAGTTGAATATATTGTCCTGGTCATATACCTGATGCTCCACATAGAAACGCTCAGAATGTGTGGCATTCTTCGTGACTTGTTCGTGTACAAGCAGCTTGCCCTTTAAAGACGTCCGATTCCCCTGCGTGCTTCGATATTTTTTAACTAATCCCTGATGAATTAACCTTTCTGATTCTATTAAGAATAATTGCAGGTAAGCATCTAAAACACTGTGATTTCTAAGGTTAATGCTGGCTTGGCTGGTGGTTTTAACTTCTACTTGAAAAGAGATCAAAAGCATTTGAAGCAGCACATTTTGCCAGGTGCGTTTATTATCAGTCCCTTTATCAACTTTGGGTAATACTTCAATGGTCAGATCGCCTACTTTGATAACGCCTACATGCTGATTGAATCTAACTTCCTTGAAAAAGGTAGTATAAAATGAGGAATCAGTGGTCTCTGCATATCGAGCAAGCGCCTCCAAATGACGCTGTTTAAACATAACCCCTTCATAGGTCTGCGCCACTTTCAACCTTCCCCATTCAAAGACTTGTATGGTTTGATTTTTACTCACCAATACATTGCATTACTGCCGATATGATCTCTGACTCACGCACCTTCTTCACACGATAAACCGATCGTTCCATTACCTCATCATCAGTTGCAAAGCGAGGCTTCCAATCCTCTACTTTCTCAATAAAGCCATTTCCTAGAATCAGACTGATTTTTTCGTAATCATTGTAGAAGTATTCCTTTAATAAAGGAATAACGTTGGTATTGAATGTATCCGAAAGATCAACCGGAAGGTGCTTTTCTAAAAAGTAACTGTGCCCGATTTGATGATCTTCGTCCTTCAAAAATGCAATTCGCTCATTGATCACTTTGAGTAAATCCGCGAGCGTATTTTCCGTGCCTTCAATTTTATGTTGCAACCCTTCCAGTTCATAATTAGGACCTAAGAAATCAAATTTGAAACGTCTGCGCAGGGCTACATCCAATGCTTCCACGCTTCGGTCTGCGGTATTCATGGTTCCTATTATGAATAAGTTAGGAGGAACAGAGAACGAATCCCTGCTGTACGGCAACTGCACTTGTAAGGCTTCTTTTTTACCCGCTCGCTTGCTCTCCTCGATTAAGGTGATAAGCTCACCAAAAATTTGTGATACATTGCCTCGATTGATTTCATCTATAATCAAAACGTAAGGCTTGCCTTGAGACTCGCGATATTCATCCCAGTCCATTTTTTTAACTACCTCAACCTTTTCCTCAAAAGTATAAGTCCGCTTACGCTCGGTAGCCTTAGGTATATCTGATTGATTTCGAATCGCATTTAAGACCGTCCAATAAGCCGTGGAATTGCTCCCTCCAATGATTTCTCTAAACTGATCATTGATATTCGATACGTCATCTAAATCTTTTATCTCAGCATTGAGCTTCGTTAATCGCTGTTTAGAGACCGTATATGACCTGGAACCATCGATATGTTTGATTATTACATTGCCACGATCGGATACGCTATCCACTAAAACCTTACCTCCAGTTTTTGTTTTCAATTTCATTTCTCCAGCGGAAAGCTGTTCTTCCACTTGCTCCATGAATGAATCATAGGCCAAAGAGAAATCGAGTATATCTTCTGTTTCCAAAGAGAGTTTCTCCCTTGCTATTGAAAAGGCCGCCTCTATGCAGACCTTTTTAAAGACACCTGGTACCACTTCGTATTTCACGAATTCATCTCCCTCTTCTGGTTTCAAAGGTTTGAGACCTTCAATAAAATCCTCATAGCTCATGCTCTGATGGAAGGTGGTAAACAAGATTTGACCGGCTTTCTGTAATTCATCAAATCGATCCTTCACAATTGAACGGTCTTGATTCAAATCAAAATCAGCATCACATATAGCAATTGCCTTATTGATGGTGTTGTAGGTCTTACCAGTCCCAGGTGGACCATAAAGTATTTGATTCAGAGGTTCTGTGATTTTATTCATTACCGATACATTATTCTTTTCACCATGAGAGCCTTGCCATAATTCGATTACTCTCTTTTTCGTTTTTTCTTGCTGAATAGCTCGGATCCCTTTCTGTAGCTTGTATTCAAACTGCTCATCTTTATTCAGTTCTCTCCATTTTGCTTTTGCTACCAGCAGCCAGTCTTCGATTGGAATGGAATAAGACTTGAATGGATCGTGGTGTTCCGGAGTAGTTAATACGGAAACCATATCCTCAGATACCTGTGCGATGGCTCTAGCTTGATAGCCTTCGGTTACTAATACCAAATCTCCCTTCTTAAAGCGATATTCCTCTACGCCAAGCAATATGTTGTGCTCTTTTAAATATGGATAGAAACTTTCTAGCCCGGAATCCCAATTGCATCCAAGTTTCCAAATGGTTACACTGTTTAGATCTTGCATGCGCAATAGTTTATCCTCCAAAAAATCTCGAAAGGTACCAGCGCCTTTAAAACCAGCAGGTAAATCTGCCAAGAGCTGTAGTATGATCTCCTTACTGTATTGCTCCTCCTTGAGCCATTGATCATCTCTACCAACAACCTTTTGAATAGCTGGCTGCACGTTTTCACCATAAACACGGACAGTGGATGTCGCATATTCATCTTCTTTCAGATAATCCATGTACTCAATCACCAATGGATAGTAGTTCACTTGATTGATGAATGTATACAGCACATTGTGATCAAAAGCCATCAGTTTCAACGCACTATTGGTGGTTTTGGCTTCTGTACCCCAGGTTATTCTCCCACCACTGACTGCATCGTAATATCGCCTTATGCTCGCCATTGACTCGTTCTCCATCTGATCTGGTAGATCATCCCAATTGGATAGTGTGATGGTAGCAAAAATGGCATCAATCACTCCCCCACTTTTAAACTCAAAGGTTTGCTGATAAACGGCTGAATCTATTTTTTCACTCGATTGATTGTCCAGCATAAAAGACACCTTGACCCCTTCCTTACTATCATGAAAGCTCAGAACGATTCTTTGGCCAATGATCATGCGTGCCTTTGTTCCATCAGCTATGGTAAAACGAACATGATAAGGATCAATCTTCGTTTTGCTGAGCACTTTGTTGCAAAAAAGCATGTAAGATCTAAACAGCTCTTTATCGCTTAGCTTTTTAATGAAGACATCTAATTGAGCACGTTCTGTCTGATCATAAATTTCAATTCGCTCCTCAATATCAAATCCATAAGCTTCGCAAAATCTGTATCGCGTAGAGTCGTCAGACGAAAAATCAACTTTTGCATTTTTCAAACCTGCAAGGTGATAAACGAACGCCTTAAAAGGTTGCTCCTTCTTTCCTCTACGTATATAGTATTTTGTGCCCTTGGCATTGTCCAGCTCCTTATCCCGGAGATGATCCCACTGTTCTTCTACATAGGCTGGATCTAAGATTGATATGAATTCATTAAATGTCATTTAAAACTCATTTAATCTGAAACTAAAATCATAATCACGGATCTATAATTTCT
Organism: Ekhidna sp. ABH4_415; assembly: GCF_056161305.1. Classification (NCBI taxonomy): domain Bacteria; kingdom Pseudomonadati; phylum Bacteroidota; class Cytophagia; order Cytophagales; family Reichenbachiellaceae; genus Ekhidna; species Ekhidna sp. ABH4_415. The sequence goes on along the minus strand of NZ_JBSWYW010000008.1, from coordinate 9,976 downwards.
CGATTTGACTCTCTTTAGCCCAAATTATTCCCGTTGGCTTATTCAATGGTATCGCGATCTTATACCAAGTTGGCTTTCCCATAACTTCATCTCCATGGTCAGTTTTAAGTGTGTGATTCTCCTTACTTACCTCTTCTACTTTACCCTTAAGGTTTTCAGGCTTTACTCTCACAGAATCACCTGGTTTAAACTTGTTCATATTAGTTTATAATTCTATCCTCTTAAAAACTCAATAAAGTCCTCTACTGAAATCTCAGACAGATTATTCTTGATTTTCTTTAGTTGATAATGTTGTTTATTTAACCACTCTGATTCGGGTGTTCGAATGTCAATTACCTTAATATGATTTCCTCTAGATGAGTAGTACTTTTCGATCCTATCATTTATCCCTTTATCATTAAAACCATAACCTATCACCAAAAGAGATTCTGCTAAACTCAAGCTCTCCTCAAATTGCTTTAAGAGCAAATTAAAGTGCGGGTTCTCGAGGTATCTAGACATTTTCTCTGTTGTACCTGTTAGAAATTCTGGTTCCACATTATCAATAGCATAAGAGCGATCAATTCTACCTTCAATTGTATTTTCTATGTAGTAGTCTTGCACATTATAATCATTCATAATTCTGAAAAGTCTCACATCAGCTGAATTATTCGTATTGTGAATAATCTTTGTTGTTATACTTCCATGAAGCTTATATAGGCTTATAGGATTAGGGTATTCACCAGAGTAGTATGGCAATCGAATATCATATTCTTTGTGGACCTCTGGATCGTGATGATGAAAATCAACAATTACTTTACCATAAATAGGTGATCCCTTTGTCGTGTAACCATTAGAAAACTTCCCATATAGATTTGAATGCTTATAGCCTAAAAATTCCAGCAACAAATCATGATTTAATGAATGGATGTCTATATCATATGAGTCGGAAATATTTGAAAGAAAACCAATGAAACTATCATATGGAGGAAAATTCGAATAGCTTACATCATTAAACAGTTTCGCGTCAAATAGCTGACTGGAGATCAACTGATTGAAATTCCTATCAAAATTGTACAACCATTGTTTCGCATTGTATTCAAATGGAGGGTTATACTTTTCCTTAAATTCTTCAACAAATACTTCAATTTCCTTATTCTCACCTCTTCTTCTATACAAGGAATAATAATCAAAGAATACCTCATAATTAAAGTCCTCTTCACTTTTAAGGATTCTATCACAATAGAAGTCTAAGAAATCTTGAATGAACAACTTATCGTAAGGACTATTCCATGGGCTTGGATCCTTTCTTCCATTTAAAAAAAAGCAATGTAAATCGGTGTGAATTGCAATTTCTGAATGATCTATTTTTCTGAGACGCTTATTTAGTTTTGAAACACCAGGTATACCGAAAGGAATGGAAAAACCAGACCCAATTAATAACGAAATCTTTTTTCTAGGTTTCTTGTCCTTTATTGATAATAGTTCACCCATACTCACCTATTTAGCCTCACCCCCTATTCCTCTTATAATTCTCCGCTTGGGCAAAGATTTCCTGATAGACCTCATCCCGATCAACCGGAGGGTAGTCATGCTCCCCAAGGAGTAGAATGAGGTCTACTTTTAGTTCTGCTTTGATGTCGTTGCGCTTGGACCAGTCAGTGTATTTGGCTTTGTCATCTACGACCTTTTTGACTTCCTGAGCCAATGGGATCAGCTTCTCTTCCGGATACACAAAGTCATACTTGTGAGCTAAGTCATTCAGGATGTCATAGAAGGCTTTCTCTTCAAAGGAGATACCCAGCTCCTCTCCTTCATTGTAGGCTTCCTTGATGGCCATGATCATCTCCGTGAGGCTTTCTGCCATCTCATCATACACACGGCCCTCCAGCGTATCCTGCTCCTTGCGCTCATTGTATTGATCTACCAGACGTTGAAATTTATCTGTAAAGTCAATCCCTCTTGCCCGGTTGGTTTTCTTTAGGTCTCCAATGGCTTTCTTTAGAAGCTGTTGTAGGAGCTTGATCTTGGTGTTCGGTAGCTTGATCCGATCAATGCGCTCCATGTAGTCCTGATCGAAGATGTCAAACGAGCTGGTCTGGTCATCACCCAGTTTGAATATCTCCTCCACCCCATCGCTCTTGATGGCCTCCTGGATCATGTCTCTTACTTTGGCGTTCATCTGGGCCGTGTCCGGCGCATCTCCTTTTGTGAGCTTAAAGACAATAGACCTGACAGCCAAGTAGAAATGCACATGATCACGTTCATCATCCGTAAAGGTCTCGTTACCACAGCAGATGTCATACGAGGCTTTCAGACGCTTTACCAAGTCCATGAAGCGCTTCTCCTGCTGTTGAGTGAGTTGAACAAACTCTGCGGCTTTATTCAGGCACTCCAGCTGCTCTTTAGGCGAGCCTGTGAAGTAAGCAGATGTATCAAACTTATGGAAGTACTTGGACAGTACATCCAGCATGTCTCTTACGACTGTGATGGATTGCTGAATGTCCTCAAAGTTCTGCTCATCTTCCTTGGAGTACATCGCCAGGGCAATATTCATCTGACGCTTGATCCCGAAGTAGTCCACGACCAGACCTTTGTTCTTTCCTTCAAACTTTCGGTTAACTCTTGAGATGGTTTGAATCAACGAATGCTTTTGCAAGGGCTTATCCAGGTACATGGTATCCAGAAAGGGTACGTCAAAACCCGTCAACCACATATCTACTACAATGGCAATCTTGAAATTGGACTTGGCCTCTTTGAATTGACGATCCAGTTCTTTTCGATCGTCTTTTGAACCCAACAAATCATACAACTCCCGGTCATCGTCTTGCCCTCTGGTCATCACCATATTGACCCGTGCCATCGGCTTGAGCTTCTTCTTTTCTTTTTCCGTTAGTTCTGCACCCTCTTCTGCAATTTTTAATTCTGCCCACTCCGGACGCAAGGCGATAACCTTCTTGTACAACTCAAAGGCAATCTCCCGGCTGCTGCATACAAACATGGCCTTTCCCTTTACTGTAGATCCTTCGGCTATCCGCTCTTCATAGTGCTTGACAAAATCTTCCGCAATGGCTTGCAAACGATCCTTATCCCCAATGATGGTGTTCATCTTGGCGGTGGCCTTCTTGCTCTCTTCGACCTGGTATTCATTGGCCCCTGCCTCAGCTGCCTCCTCGTAGTACTTCTCAATTTGCTGGAGCTGCTCATTGTCCAATATCACTTTAGCTGCACGGCCTTCATAGACGATTCTCACGGTGATTTCATCCGTTACGGACTCATTCATCGTGTAAGCGTCCACAACAGGCCCAAAGACATCTAACGTGGCATCTACAGGCGTTCCAGTGAAGCCCACATACGTAGCATTGGGCAAGGAGTCATGCAGGTACTTAGCAAAGCCGTAGCTCTTCTTTACCCCGTCCTCTGAGACTTTGACTTTCTGATCCAGATTGACCTGGCTTCTATGTGCCTCATCGGAAATACAGATGACATTCTCCCGCTCAGTGAGCAGCTGGGTATCTTCTGTGAACTTGTGAATGGTGGTCAGGAAAACACCCCCTGAGTTTCTGCCCTGCAATAGTTCTCTTAGCTGTTGCCTGCTGGTGACGCTGCGCACCTCATTGTCTCCAATGTATCCCTTGGCTCCTTCAAATTGCTCGGACAACTGATCGTCTAAGTCCGTGCGGTCGGTGATGAGTACAATGGTAGGACTGGACAACTCTGTGGCTCGCATGAGTAGCCGGGTGAGAAAGAGCATCGTGAAGGACTTGCCGCACCCCGTGGCTCCAAAGTAAGTGCCACCTTTTCCGTCTCCATCTGGTTTCAGGTGGGCCTTTATGTTATTGAATAGCTTCCGGGTGGCATAGTACTGTGGATACCGACACAGGATCTTTTCCTCTTTCTTGCTGGAGTCTGGGAAGAAGATGAAGTTCTGGATGACATCTCTCAGACGTTCCTTCTTAAAAAGCCCTTCTAAAAGGGTGTAGGTAGAATCTATCCCTTGTTTCTCGATGGACTCATCTCCGGTAATTTTACGCCAGGCATAGAAAAACTCATACGGAGCAAAGAAAGAACCTGCCTTGGTATTGATGCCGTCTGAGATGACACAGAAAGCATTGTACTTGAATAGCTCCTGAATGTCTCTTCTGTATCGATTAGTGAGCTGCTTATAGGCATCATGGATGCGTGGCTCTTCACGGGTAGCGGACTTCAATTCAAAGACCACCAATGGCAATCCATTGATATAAAGTATCAAATCCGGGATGCGCATCTCCAGCCCTTCAATGGCCAGCTGATTGACGAGGGTGTAAGTATTGTTATCCTGCTCCGAGTAATCAATGAACTGGATGAACAGGTCTTTTTGCTGAAAATCATCCCGCTCAAAAGTAAACCCATCACTGACCTTCTTCATGATGGCCTTGTTGGTGCTGTAGAGGTCAGAGGCCGGCAGACTTTCAAGTTCTTCCCGGATAAGACGCTCAATCTCCGCATCTGTGATCCCTGCTGATTGATAGCGTTTGGAGAGGTATGCTCGTAGTTCGTCTTTAATTAGTACCTCCTCCGAAACCTTATGGCCGTACTTCTCACTGGCCTCTGCTACGCCCTGCTGGGTACGGACTTCACTTCCATGATGGTAGCTAATCCCTTGCTCTTGCAGCAGGGCAATGAAACTATCCTCCAATGATGCCTCCGTGTATTTAGCCATGCTCAGCAATGATTTGTTCAGCTTCCGGGACCTGTAGCTCTCCAGAAATGAGTTTGGGGAGAAGGGTGTCTCTTAACTCAATAAGTCTTGTATTTGCTACTCTATTTGAGGCCATCTTATTTAGGTTTTGAGTAGCAACATCATCGTAATATGATTGCAGTCGCTTTGAGGGAATCACAATTTCTAATTCGCCAACCCTTGCCCTACTTAATTCCGTTTGACCAGTACTTCCCTCGCCCATTGCCTCGATAGTAGCCTCTAAGGAAAGCATTGCATAGACAAAAAAGCCAGTGGAAAAAGACTCGTCTGCTCTTACAAGAGTGACATGAGAATCTACAACTGTTTCTTCATCAATCTCCCAAACCGGGGCTATTCTACCTAATGTACCAACTCCAGTAGAGTTAATTAAAATGTCACCTTTATCCACAAATCTACCCTCTACCTTTTTCTGATCAGGATCATTTCTCCTTGTTAAAGAATAATCCACTTCATGATTCCTAATGCACTTTTGATTGACTACTCTAACCCCACCTTCTTCAATATACTTAGGAGATATGCCTCTTCTCAACTCAAGGGTACAATCTGAAAGTAATTTCACCTCCCACCCTTCCGGAATCCAGCCCTGTTCTTCTGTGAAGGTGAAGCGATCCGGGAAAGCTGCAACCAGCTCGGGGTTGGTCTGGATGAGCTTTTTCTCGTTGGGGACAGCCTTGCGCTGCTCGGCTTTTTGTTGTAGCGGTTCAGGGATTTCATTACCAGCTGCCAGGGCTTTGTCCAGCACCGGATCAAAGTCCACAAACCAGCTCTTGAAAAGCGCCTGCGCCATCTCCTCCAGCGTCTCATTCATCTTCCGGTTCAGCTCGATCTTATCATCTAAGGTGCCAAGTATGTGGGCGATGGCTTTTTGTTCGGGGAGAGAGGGTATTTCTATTTGCAAGGATTTGAGATCAGAAATAGTAATTTGAGACTGTGCAGACCCTGTATCTAAATATTTTAAGTTTCTAAGTAGAAACTTGTAATAGAAATACTGATTGTCAATTTGCTTTTGATCAGATTCAATCTTTATGGATAAATTAGTTAGATAACACCTTTCTTTTACCAGCTTGACATCTCCTGTACCGCCCACTCCTCTTGCTACAATAATTAAATCTCCCTTTTCCACATTATAATCAGGGTATTTGTATTGGTATTTGTAACCTGAAAATGTTGGATAATCGCCAGTTCCTAACAACTCCTTCTTCGGCATTTTACCATAAGAGAAGTTAGATATATCACCTAAAATAATGGTAGCCCAATCATTCCTCATACCCCAGCATTTTTAAGTTTTCACGAATGGCGACATCTAATTTTTCGCCTTCTTTCATCTGCTCGAACAACTGAGCGGATAAGCCTTCCATCTTTTCTTCAAAAGGAATCCCATCATCTTCCAGCTCAGCCATGCCCACATACCTTCCGGGCGTGAGTACATAATCATTCTTAGCTATTTCTTTGAGGGTGGCACTTTTGCAGAAGCCAGCTACATCCTCATAGTCTCCGTCTTTCTCCTCCCCTCTCCAAGCATGATAGGTCCGTGTAATTTTGTCCAGATCCTCATCGGTCAAGTCCTTATGGACCCGGTCAATCATCGTTCCCATTTCACGTGCATCAATGAAGAGCGTTTCTCCCTCCCGGTTTCGTAAGCCTCGTTCGGGATCTTCCTTTTTATTTTTGGTCATAAACCACAGACACACCGGAATCTGCGTCGTGTAGAAGAGCTGTCCGGGCAAAGCAATCATGCAGTCCACCAGGTCGTTTTCAATCATGCTGCGTCTCAGCTCACCCTCTCCGCTGGTATTGGAACTCATGGAGCCATTGGCCAGCACAAAGCCTGCCGTGCCTCGCTCAGAGAGCTTGGAAAGCATGTGCATGATCCAGGCATAGTTGGCATTTCCCGTAGGGGGAACCTCATAGCCTTTCCAGCGTGGGTCATCCACCAGTTCATTCTTGCCCCTCCATCCACTTTGGTTGAAGGGTGGGTTAGCCATGATGTAGTCTGCTTTGAGATCAGGGTGCTGGTCTTTAAAAAACGTATCTGCCGGTACATCTCCCAGATTACAGGCAATCCCACGAATAGCGAGGTTCATCTTAGCCAACTTATAGGTAGTGGCCGTGTATTCCTGCCCGTAGATGCTAATGTCTTTTTTGTTGCCGTTGTGGTTTTCCACAAACTTGATGGACTGCACAAACATCCCCCCAGAACCACAGCAAGGGTCATAGATTTTGCCTTTGTACGGCTCCAGCATCTCCGCAATGAGGTTTACCACACACTTAGGCGTATAGAACTCTCCACCTCCTTTTCCCTCGGCAGAGGCAAACCTGCCCAGGAAGTATTCGTAGACCCTGCCTACCACATCTTCCTTCTCATCCGCAATCGTATCAATGTTGTTGATGGTATCCAGCAAAGCAGAGAGCTTGCTTGCGTCCATATTGAGGCGTGAGAAGTAGTTATCCGGCAAGGCACCCTTGAGGGAAGGGTTGTTCTTCTCTACGGTATGTAAGGCTGTATCAATTTTTAGAGCAACATCTTCCTGTTTGGCATTTTGCATGATGTAGGACCAGCGAGCCTCCTCCGGAAGAAAGAATACGTTCTGCATGTTGTAGAACTCCTTCATCTCCAGGTATTTCTCTTTTCCGTCCTCGATCAGCTCCTTTCTACGTGCTTCAAACTTGTCAGAGGCAAACTTGAGGAAGATCAAGCCCAGCACTACGTGCTTGTACTCTGAGGATTCTACTTTTCCTCTGAGCTTGTTGGCGGTATCCCAGAGGGCTTCTTCTATTGACTTCTGCTTCTTGGGCGTAGCTGTTTTTGCCATACAGGTTTATTGGTGATAATAATTCGTTGGTTTCATAAAGCTAACAAACCATTAATTATAACTCAAGCCGTCTGTATAATATCCGTGAAAATACGGACGAATTACATCATGCCAGCAACCACACGTGATTGAGCCTTTAACCACACGTCCTTACGCCTTCAACCACACGTCCTTGAAGCCGCAACCACACGTGGTTCGTGAACGGCACTGTATATGCTCCAACCAACCCCTAAAACATGCCTGTGTTTTTAACATTTTTTAGCATCAACCACGCCTTGTTTCCCATTTTTTCGGAATGATAATTGCACTTTTTTCAGTGTCTTAAGATCGTCGGTAAGGAACCCCCGACACCCCGCAAGCACAAGCCGCGCATCAGGCACGTTCCAGCCCTAAGCACCGGTAAGCAAAGCACCTTCATGTTGTACGTTTTCACACTGCAAAACCCCAGGCAGGCATAGCCACGCGTTTGCTCCTGCACCGGCATGATCCGCTCATGCACAGCTTCCCGCTTGCACTTTAAAATCAATGTTAAATTTTTAAACAGTAATTATCATGAGTGTAAAATTTAAATCCATTGCCAAAGGTCAGCCGGGAGTGGCTGGCGGTGGCACCCCGAAGTACTATGCGACCATCGTGCGTGGCACGAAAGTAGATCTGCGCACCTTGCTGGAAGACATAGCCGAGCTAAACATCGTGCATGCAGGCTCTGTATTGGCGGTATTAGAGGCTTTTCTTTCACGGGTAAACTATCACCTCACCAATGGCAGGGCCATAGACCTGGGCCAGCTGGGGTCGTTCTACCCGTCTATCAGCAGTAGTGCAGCAGACCAGCCTGAGAAGGTTGACAGCCAGAAGATCAAGCGCTTTAAGGTGGTCTTCAGACCCAGCTTCTTGCTGCGCAAGCGTATGTCTCTTGTCTCCTATGAAAAGGTAGCCGATGATGGCATCACAGATACCAGTGAGCCAGCTGATGCCGGCTAACCTGAACGTGAAGGTCATGCCCCGGCAGTGAAGGGTGTATGGGTGATACGGGTAAGGCCTTCTTTTCCTTTTTTCCACGATCAAAATCAAAAAAATCATGAAATCCATCATACTACCCCTCAGCATACTAACCCTGGTGGCACTGGTAGGGTACCAGCTGTTTTTGCAACGCCACGCCCATCAGGAGGTGCAGCAGCTAACGCTGCAACTTCAGCACCGGCTGGATACGCTGGAGCAGATCGCCTCCCGTTACGAACGTATCCATCAGCATTACCAAAAACTTCACATTCAGCTCCTCCGCTCCCATCACCGGGCGCATCGTGCCCAGGATGAGCTTACACGCCTGTCGCTGGATCATCAGCAAGAGGTGAGCGCCCTTCAGTCCGAGCTGCAGGCGCTGCTGCGCACCTATCATACGGAAGGGTATGCGCTACCCTCCCATTCCATTGACTCCTTACTCTTTACGCCATGAAAGCCGCGCTCCTACTTTGCATTTGGTGGCTGGCCGGTGTTTCCTCTATTTATGCCGCGCAGGATCGCTCCTTTCTGCCCACGCAGCACCGCATGAAGGCATACCAGGGGGAGCGGGTGCTTATCCTGGCAGACAGTGCCTTCATCGTGAGCATGGCGCAGGCGCAGCTTCTCAACGAAAAGCTGATGGCGCTCAGACACGCCCAGCAGACCCATGCGGAAGTGCTGCGGGCGCATGAAGCGTTGCTGGATAAAGTACAGGACATAGAAGCCATGACGGCCCGACTCCTTCACCGGATGCAGCTGGACCACCAGGTGGTGCATGGCAACCTTTTGGAGCTGTTGGCGCAGCTGGATCAAAGCATTGATTACCTGAAGGCCATCAACGAAGAGCTGGCCACCAATAATGTGGCCCTGCAGGATCAGCTTGCTACCATGGATGACACGATCAAAAGCTTACGTAAGACCAATCGCAAGCTTGCCTGGCGCAACACACGGGACAAGGTGGTGATCGGCGTGGTGGCAATGGGCCTGGGCTTTTTGTTTGGTAGTATGTGAGCTGAAGGCGGAATGAGATTGTTTCTTCATTCGTTCCTCATTCATTGCAATGTCGGTTTATTTCCTCCTTTAGGGGGTCAGGGGGTTGGTCAGGAGTGAGTTAGCTAACACATCCCCCTCCAACCTCACATTCCATCTCACCCCCCTTTGCTAAGGGGGAGTATATCCATTCGCTACGCTTTGATTCGTAAGGTGCTACATAAATCCATTTGTCATGCTGAGGCGGCTGCAAGCCGGGACTCGAAGCATTAGACAAATGAACGTATCTTTTTCACTTTCCAGCTCGCCATGTCATGTTGAGCTTGTCGAAACATAGACATTGTGTGAACCCATTCATAAAAACGTTTGAATTACTAATTGTCGTTTCCCTTCGACAGGCTCAGGGTGACAATTAATAATTTTTGTCATGCTCACTCCTTGTCACCTTGAGTTA